>NZ_JBXDSE010000001.1:0-562474 GCF_056844665.1 Chryseobacterium sp. FR048
TTGATAAAGATCAGAAAACCAAAACTATAACATCTTCGCCTTCTAACCCAAAACTTTCAAAGCTCCGGCATAAGGTTCATAAGCTTCTCAATACAAAACGGGGCATAATGCTCAGAAAACAAAGGTGTCACGATGTAGAACCTGTTTTTGCTCAGATCAAACATAACAAAGGGTTTAAAAGATTTTTTCTCAGAGGACAAAATAAAGTCGAAATAGAAACCGGCTTGATTGCTATTGCGCATAATCTTAGAAAATTGGCTCTGGCAGGATAAAAAATCCTCCCTTTGCTTTATTCTACCATAAAAACTCAAAAATATGACCCCCGAAAAATAAATTCATTGAAAAATATGAGTTACAAAAAAATACGCCCATAAAAAAGGCTGTCCTTTTGAGACAACCTCTTTTTCATCTGTTCATCAATCCAGGGAATATGATGGTGATCTTTCAAAAAATAATCCCACCACTGCAGTGATCTATAGTAGAGATCTTTCCTTTCAGGACTCAGTGCACCAAGTGCATGTCCCTGATTAGGGTAAAACAAAGCGATGACCTCTTTGCGATGTCTTTTCAGTCCAATATAAAATTCCATCACCTGATCCCATGCTATATTTTTATCTTTTTTTCCTGCCCACAGAAGAATGGGTGCATTTACCTGATTAACATTGTGAATCGGGTTATTTTTAAAATACAATGCTTTGTTCTCCATAAAAGGAACCGGCATTTCATATTGTCCATCTTCATACTGCCAGTAAAAAGGACTGTGGAAATTATAATTATAAGAGAAGTAAGACCGTACAATATCACTGTTCCCTGCCCCGGAATGATAGGCTGCAAAACGGTTTGAATGAGTTGCAATAAAGTTAGTTTCATAGGCTCCATGCGAATGCCCGATCAACCCTATTTTAGAAGAATCAATAAAGGTTCTGGATAAAACAGCATCCAATGCTTTATTGACACAATCCAATGCTGAAACCCCTGTTCCTTGATCTCCATATACAATGTCCGGAAGAAAAACAAAATATCCCTTTTCAACTAATAAACGCAGGTCAAACCCTACGTAATTGGAGTATCCAATAGTATAATAATGATTGGAAGAAGAACTCTGAACCTGATAGATCTTTACCACCATGGGATATTTTTTTCTGGGATCAAATTGTGCAGGAAAATAGAGAATCCCTTTTAAAGGCTTTCCTTCGCTGTTGTTGTATCTGATCATTTCCTGTTGATACTGAGCTGCCTGAAAATCATGGGTCACATCTAAGGTTACCGTTTTTTTGGATAAGCCCATATTATCTTTGAAAATAATCTTAGGACTAACATTATAATTTTCCTCTACAAAAACTACTTTCTGTCCGTCTCTTGCAAATAACACCGATGAAATATTATTGGTATTGCTAGGAATAATACCTTTTACATGACCATCCTGATACTTATAGTATGAGGTTATATTTAAGTTCTCATTCCACATCTTTACCAGAAGCGGGCTTCTTTTTTCCATTATAATTTTATAAAAATGGACATTTCCTACATTAGAGCCTGTCTTTATCTTATTAAATATTTCAACCTGATTATCTTTGGTTTCAGGTATTTGCTTCAACAAATAATTATTGCAACTGAATAGATAAAGCCCATGATCACTTTCAAAATAAATCGACTGATCATTATCAGAAAAGGTAGGGTTTCTAAGCATAACTCCTCCTATTACCATTTTCTCATTAGTCAACAGATTATAATAATTCCATTTCTTGTTCATTGTTCTGTAGGCCACAACATTTCCATGGGCTGAGAGATATAAGTCAGCATTCCTGATGGTATCCAATCGGGTGTACTTTTTTGTCAGTCTGTCATAAACACTCATGTCTACATGCTCGTTCAATGTGCGATAATCCTGAACAGCTCCCTCTATAAAGGAAAAGAAATGTCGGCCGTTCCCTGATGACAGCAGTTTTTCCTGCGGTAACGTAGTAATCCTTTCCACCTTTTCCTCATATAAATCAAAGAACCAGGTGAGTTGAACATCACTAAAACCTTTTTCAGTATTCAATAGGTTTCCATCATTACCGTACCAGATCTCTACCATTTTGCTTTTTTGCTGAGGTCTGTTGACATTAATCATCAGGGACAAACCATTGTTCATTTCGGCAAAAGAAATAAAATCGTCTTTCCTTAGATCAGGAATCGATATCGTTTTAACTGTTCCACGTTCTGTGTTGATCATCACTGCACTGCTAATATAGGTAACCGGATTATATTCTTTAGCGGTAAGAAACCTATTTTGATCACTCATCTGCACCTGATCCAAAACATACATTGTACTGTATATTTTGATGGGCTTTGTTCCTGAAATATCATAAATTTCAGAAAGATGACCGTTCATTATTCTTACAAATGTACGGTTCAGCCCATTGGAAAGCGGATATCCAATAACATGAGGGACTTTATATAAAAGGGTTCCCGAAATATCATAAACCGCAGCGGTATCACCTTTCTCCAGTAGACAGAATGTTCCCGTTTCAGCGAGCCCAATGGTTTTCTTAAGTCCTTGGAATTCTATTTTCTGTTGAGTAGATAAATTCCAATATTCCGCAGTTCCTACTCCTGATGATAGAAGCACTTCTTCTTTCAGAAAGGTTCTGGAGACTTTCATATTGATAACAGCACCCATTATTTTTCCTTTTCCAGAGGTGCTATACACCATTACCGTATCACTGCTTCTCCCATATCTTCTCTCGGCAACTGCCCAGTTTCCCTTAGGCGAAAAAGCGAGCAGATACGGCTGATGATATTTGTCCATCAATGCCTCAATACTGTCATTCTTCATACTGGCCCATCCTTGATGAAATTGTAATAACAGCAAGACATATAATAGGTTAATTCTATTTTTCATTAATATCCTGAATTTTGAGGATTGAGTGCAGGATTCAAAAGCAACTCCTGTTGAGGAACCGGCCAAAACTGATGAAATGTTTTCCAGTTAGGTTTCACAGTTAGCAGTTGGTTCAATTTTCCAGCTCTTTTCAAATCAAAAAAACGTTTTCCCATCTCAGCAAAAAATTCTTTTCTATTCTCATCCAAAATAGCATCCAATAAAGCATTTTGTGTGATTGAGGATGGCAGTGCAGAAAGACCCGCACGCGTCCTCACCATATTCACAAGCGGTAATGCCTCCTGAATTTTATTCTGCTTTGCCAGACATTCGCCCAATAAGAGATAGACTTCTTCAAGTCGGAATACAATTGAATATTCCGTTGTATTATTAATTCTCAATTTATATTTATCAGCTTTATACCATGTATTTGACCCTATCACAGTAGAAGATATCCATTTCTGACGCCTCTGATCATTACTCTCAAACGAATTATAAAGGTTGAGACTTAACGCATAGTTAGTAGGTGCGGCATTGCCAAAAAAATAAATATTGGCTTCTGTCGTAGGATTTCCTGATAGTGAAGGTTTCAATTGCCATAAGATGTGCTTTCCTGACTTGAGAAATACCTTAGCAAGATCACTCTCCCAAACATATTGTGAATGTTGAACAATACCTTTTAAAAGCATCTCCGCTTCTGCCCAGCGTCCCTGCTCCATCAGCACTTTGGCAAGAAGTATCTCTACCGTTTTTCTATTGGCAAAAATCCTTTCTGAATTGGTATAATTATCCGTAAGAAGACCTGCGGACTCCTCCAGATCGGATTTTAATCGTTGCAGTACTTCGGCGGAAGCGGTACGGCTGATGTGTTGATTAATCTGATAATTGGTCGTTACCGGATAAGCGATATTTCCGAAAATTTGTTGTAAATGAAAAAACATCAGTGACCGAAGAAAGAGAGACTCCCCTTTTATTCTGTTCCTATCGGACTGGGAAAGTGCTTTTGATAACTCAACACCTTCCAGAATGGCATTGGCATTATAGACCTGCTTATAATTGTTGGACCAGAATGTATAGATAATCGAATTGCTTTCAATCTGCTGGTTCCTGTAAATATCAATGATTCCATTAGGTGTAGCTACCGCATAATTATCCAGATCATCTGTATATGTTCCCAAAACAGGTCCTGCCTGGTCTCCGGAAATTGTTGAGTTATCGCGTATTCCAGAATAAAGCCCTGCTAGAGCAGCATTGGCTGTTTGCACGTCTTCAAAGACCAGTCCTTTATCGATCTGGTTTTCGGGGGTCTCCACTTCAAGGAGCTTCTCACAGGAATACAGACCAACAGCCATTATCCCAAGCATTCCCGACAATTTTATAAGATTATATATTGATTTCATTTTGTAAAGATTTATAGTATAAAAGGTTTAAATCATTGCAGCGCATCATTTTTAAGACCGCTACAAAGTCAGCTGCATTCCAAACGAATATGTTTTTAAAGGAGGCAGGAACCCCATTCCAATAAACTCTGGATCTATTCCAAAATATGAGGTAAGAGTCAAGAGATTCTGTCCCTGAAAATATACCCGTACATTTCTGAATACTCCTTCCTTTAAAGGAATATTATAGCTTAATTGTACATTTTTTAACCTGATATATGATGCATCGGAGACAGCAGCCGTAGAGTTCTGAAAAAGTGAATGCAGTGGATTGCTGAGAGACGTATAAGGCATATACATTCCTGATGGATTCTGCGGTGACCATACATTCAATACTTCTGAAGGTTGATTGTTCATGCTTCCCGGAACGGGCATAATATTCCTGTAATTCCTGTTTTTTTGACTTACAAACTGAAATAAAAATGAAAGATTAAAGTTTTTGTAGGTAAAACTATTGTTCCAGCCTCCAAAATATTTAACCGTAAGGTCTTCTACTACCCTATTGTCCTGTGGTGAAGAAATCTTTCCGTCGCCATTATAATCGGTAAATTGATACGCTCCCGTCTGTGGATTTATTCCTTCCAGCTGATACAGCTTGATAATCGATGTAGAATATCCTATCATAAACTGGTTCGCATAGGTAGAACCCTCAAGTCCAGGAAATGAGATCAGCCTGTTTTTAGGAAATGTTACATTCACTCCTGTCTCCCACTTCAGCTTGCCCACTAAAGGTCTTACATTCAGCTCCAATTCCCAGCCACGATTTTCAACTTCAGCATTCAGATTGGACAGCACAGTGGTAAATCCCGTTACTGCGGGGAGTTGATATCCAATCAACTGGTTGGTTGAACGGTTTCTATACCAAGCTGTTGTAAAATTAATTCTGTTCTTTAGAAATCCCATTTCAATCGCTGCTTCCAGCTTTGTTGTTTTCTCCCAACTGTAGTCAGGATTATACAACCTCGATGGCAAAAGACCATTGACCGTATTATAAGGATTGCTGGATGAAACCGTATAGGTATCGATATACTGATAATCTCCAATATTATCACTTCCCGCTGTACCGAGACTTCCTCTAAGTTTTCCAAAGCTCAGCCACTCTGCTTTTTCAAGGAATTTTTCATCTCCAAACAGCCATGCTGCACCCAGCGCACCGAAATTGGCAAATTTCTTATTGGTTCCAAAGCGGCTGCTCCCGTCCCTTCTTCCCGTGATATTCAGGATATATCTGTTTTTAAATTGATAGTTGAGTCTTCCAAATGCAGCCGCATATTTATATTCTGTCCTGATCTGATCTTCAATGATTTTTGTTTTAGCTGCTCCCAAATTTTCAATAAAAAGATTGCTCTCAAAACCGACTCCAATAATGGATCCCTGCTCATTAACTTCCTTCTGAAAAGTCCCGCCTATAAGGACATCAAGTTTATGGTTTCCTCTCTCCAATGTCCAGTTGGCCTGAGGTTCTATAATAAATGAAAAACGATCCTGACTGTTCTTGGAAGCTCTCGAAGTAGCACTCGACTGACCACTTGCAAATGCAGGATTATACATAGTATTCGGCTGAAGTGAAAGTTCGTCAAAAGTCTGATAGTTGAGTCCCCCGTTTATTTTAATCGTAAAATCCTTAAAAAGGCTGTACTGCATATTGATGCTGTTGAGAAACTGCTTATTCTCATTGCTGTATGTCGCATTATAGGCTGCCACTGGGTTTGTAAAAGTATTATTCTCCCAGTTGATGCTTCCGTCTGAGTTGTACAATGCCGGAGCATTAGGTGATAGGTTAAAAGCCTGTCTTGTTAAGTCTGATCGCAATATATTGTTTTTCTGTATGGAAAAACTATTGGACATATTGAACTGAAATTTTTGGTCTTTTGAACGATGTGAAAGCTGGCTTGACAGATTGCTGTTTTTATACCGGAAGTTTTTATCAAAAACCGTGGTCTGTTCATTATGCCCCATACTTAAAAGAAAGGTCGTGGTTTCACTTCCTCCGTTCAGTGAGAGCTGGGTATTGGATGTTGTAGCAAGGTTATCCAAAAGTAGATCCTTCCAGTCTGTGTAACGACCCTGATCCCAAACTCCATTTACATCATATGCCGTTGCAGGATAATTGCTAATATTATTGTTGGCAAAGGCCTGCTTTCTCATGGATAGATATTGTTGAGTATCCATCATTTTGAGATTTGAGATAATACTGCTTATTCCGTAAGAAGTATTAAAGTTTAATCCTACCTTTCCGGCTCTTCCCTTCTTGGTTGTGATCAGCACCACTCCGTTCGCTCCCCTGGAACCATAAATGGCTGTGGCATCAGCATCTTTAAGAATCTCCAATTTCTCAATATCACTAGGATTAATGCTGTTGAGAGGATTGATACTTCTTGATGGAAGAACGGAGGTGGAATAAAGAGAGGTCATTTCAGATCCGAATGGAATTCCATCGATCACATACAAGGGCTGATTCCCATCAAACTCCGAATTATTTCTTGTGCGCAGACTGTTTCTTCCTCTTATCTGTATATCATAGCCACCTCCGGGAATTCCGGAGCTCTGCGTAATACTTACCCCCGCCATTCTTCCCTGTGCTGCAGACAGGACATTGGTTACGGGCTGATTCTCGATATCTTTAGCTGAGACTTTGGCGATGCTTCCTGTTCTTTCCTTATCTTTAACTTTGTAGTAGCCTGCATTGACGATCACCTCTTCAATACTTTTGACCTTTTGATCTAACGAAATATCGAGATGGGTTCTTCCCTGAGCTTCTACTCTTTTCTCTGTATATTCAGGATGTCTGAAAATTAAAACAATAGGCTGTCCACCTGTTACCTCAAGTCTGTAATCTCCCTTCTCATTGGTAACTGCGGTCTGATCGCTTCCTGAATTTGATACACTTACCCCAGAAAGAGGTTTTTCTCCGGCACTTACTGTACCTGTTATTGTTTTGGTCTGAGCCTTTATACTTCCGCAGATAACGGTTAAGATAAAGGCAAAGCCAATGCTTCCTATGTTGGAATAGGATTTTTTCATAGTTTTGTATGGGTTTTTAATTAAACTCCTTAACAATCATGGCTCCTTACCAGTGTTTTAGTCGACTTCGTGGTAAGGGGCTTTTTTATGTAAGGATTACTTCTATTTCATTGTTTTTTAATTTATTATTACTACTGGATTCAGGTATTTGAAAACAAAACTTTCGTAGTGCCCATAAAAGAATGCAGAGGATAATCCTGAGCACCATTATTAGGCACCGGAAAGCATTTAATATGAATGAATTTGTGTCCCGTGAAAGCTTTAAAAGCCGCAATAGGTTGTACATTCCTATTGTATCGTGTCTTTATACTCTTTTATGTTAAAAGC
Organism: Chryseobacterium sp. FR048; assembly: GCF_056844665.1. Taxonomy (NCBI): domain Bacteria; kingdom Pseudomonadati; phylum Bacteroidota; class Flavobacteriia; order Flavobacteriales; family Weeksellaceae; genus Chryseobacterium; species Chryseobacterium sp. FR048. Next base: position 7,657 of record NZ_JBXDSE010000001.1, read on the forward strand.
GGCTTAGAGGGTAGAGAAGCTGGACGGCATAGAAAAAAAACGGCATGGGACTCTACATTATCCAATTCGGGGTACTGGTATACCTTGTATACAGATAAGAGAGCCCACGCCTAGGTCGTGAGCTTCCTGCTTATCGTCTCGTATACTAAAATTACCAGTTTTCGAATTGAGATTCTAAGCAATAGCTTCTATTATTCTTTGAAGTATCGCAAAATTACATATTCTGTAACTTATTTTACAAATATAATAATTTTATTTACAGCATGGTAATATATTACCATGAATTTTTAAATCAAAAATCCAAAATTGCTCATAAATACATTATTTATGGACAGCAAAGAAGTCTTAAGATTATTTATGCTTGAATTTTCTGAAAATTTGAAAAAGATACGAGCTGCAAAATATAACTCAATGGACGAGGTTGCAAAGAATTCAAATTTCGATTCAAGCAATTATAATAAATTTGAAAATGGTAAAGGCAATCCAACTATAGAGACAATGTTAAAGATGTCATCAGCTTTTGGTATTACTCCCAAAGAACTTTTTGACTTTGATTTTGATATTAAGAAATATAAGATTGAAGAATAGAAAAATAATTTTGATTATACTTTAAATAATATAAGAAACAAAAGCTTAGTTAAAGTTGATAGTCTAATTTTTGTATTTAATATTATATTGAGTAGTAAGATTATATTTTAATTTTAAAATATCAATCAAGTTTTTGTATTTTTGAAAATAAATTTAATCAGCTATAGCATAAAAAAATGAATGCCAAAGACCAAGACACTAATATTGACGAAATAGAAAGATTAGAAGAGGAGCAATTATTTGAAGATAATTTAAACGAATTACCACCAAGTGACATAGTTGCTTTCAACGAATTACGTTCTTGTGCTGATTTATTAAGGATGTATGACAGTGAACAATTAGATATCCAACCTGATTTTCAAAGAGATGTAGTTTGGTCAAAGCCAGATCAAACCAGATTTATTGATAGTCTGATAAAGCAACTTCCTATCCCCAGCATGTGTATTAGTTTAGATTATAAAACTGATAAGCGACAAATAATTGATGGCCTTCAAAGGATGACAAGTATAATTAATTTCCTGTCAAATGATGAATGGAAATTATCACAATTAGAAGATATTAATGAAGATCTATCTGGTAAAACTGTTCACACTATAAAAACAAAATATAAAGAATTATATGCTAGAGTTCAAAACGTCGTAATTCCAATTACTGTTATTAGATGTGATTATTCAAAAGAATCCCACTCCGAATATTTGTTTACAATTTTTCATAGGCTAAATTCGGGAGGAATGAGATTAAATAATCAAGAAATTAGAAATTGTATTTTTAACGGTAATTTCAACAGTTTACTAAAAGAGTTGGCTTCTTCTGAACTGACTTCAATAACAATTGGAAAAAAAACAAGGTTTGCCAATGAGGAACTACTATTGAGATTTTTTGCTTTTAATGAAATTTTAAGTTCTTATTCGGGAAAATTATCAACCTTTCTTAATTCCTACATGCGTTCAAAGAGGGATTTAAATGATCAAGAGATATTAGATAAGCAATTATTAGCAAACAGAACATTAAATATTATTTATGAGAAAATATTTAATTCTCAACCTATCAAAGGGATTGGAAAAACTGTTTTAGAAGGCTTAATGTATGGCATTTCACAAAATATCGATTATCTAGAAAAGAAATCTGAAAAAGAAGTTCAATCATTATATCAACAGTTCTTGCATCTTAAAGAGTATAGCATTGTTAGTCTTAAAGAGGGATTAGCACAAAAAGACAAATTGATTTCAAGGTTAAACGCATCTAAGCAAATTTTCGCAAAGTAGTGCTAGCTAAAGCTCCAATAAAAAACTTAATAACTGAACTTAAAACTTTATATGATTCTACTACGGATAGCAATCATAAAATTTATTATTCCAAACTTGCATTAATTGAATTATGTGGATGGATAGAATTATGTATAGATGAAATACTTGAAAAGTATATCGATGCTAAACTCTTAAAAATTTCTAATATAAATTTAGCAAAAAATATATTTGTTAAAAATACTTACGGCTTTGAATACGATACAAATTTAAGACAATTATTAATTAAATTAGTTGGTATCGTTGGTGTTGAAGAAATTGAAGATGTTCTCGAATATGATGGAGGAATATATACATTACTGAAAGCACAATTAAATAATTTAGTAGCCTTAAGAAATAAAGCAGCTCATACAACTATTGCAGGCGTTACACATTCATATCAATCACCTCATGCTATATTAACAAATTTAAATAATATTTATATTTATCTGGCAAAATTGGAAACTGTCCTTTTCATGTTATGATATCATTAAATAAAAAATCTTTTTGAAATAGAATTTTAAATTAATTCCTTCACATTATTAGTTACCTCATATTCAACTCTGTAATATGTTAAAATAATCCTGTAGATTTTTTTGTCACAATTTTAATTTAATTCATTTTAATACGTCAAATTTTGTCGCATTAAAACTTACTTTTGCAATTAAATTTTAATATTAATAAATATTAGTAAAACATCATTTTTTTTCATACTTTTGCGTAATGATGTATAAGGTTGTATAACATATGGAAAAACTATTAAGTATTAAGCAGGCTTCAGATATTTTAAAGGTCAGTACTGAAACCCTTAGAAGATGGGATAATAATGGAAAGTTTAAATCATTAAGGCATCCAATTAATAATTATCGAGTTTACTCCGAATCAGCTATTGAAAAATTAGCAAAAGAGATAAATAATAAACACTTAGACATTGACAATAATAATATACCGTCAATATTTTTCCAAACTGAATTAGGAAAACTTTATAACTACGATGCTATTGAACTTTTAAAAAAAATGGATTCAAATTCTGTAGATTTAATTTTTGCAGATCCACCGTACAATATTAAAAAAGCTGAATGGGATACATTTGCGAGCCAAAAAGACTATGTTAAATGGAGCATGGAATGGATAACAGAAGCTAATCGAGTTTTAAAAAATACCGGTTCGTTATACATCTGTGGGTTTTCCGAGATATTAGCTGACATTAAATGGGCAGCCTCACCACTATTTAAAGGTTGCAAATGGCTTGTATGGTTCTATAGAAATAAAGCAAATTTAGGCAATGATTGGGGACGATCTCATGAAAGTATTTTACATTTTCGAAAATCTAAAGATTTCACTTTTAATATAGATACAATAAGGATACCTTACAATGAACACACATTAAAATACCCTAAAAGAAAACAAGCTGAATCCTCACAATATAGCAATGGAAAAAAAAGAGAAGTAGACTGGGAACCTAATCCATTAGGCGCAAAACCAAAAGATGTACTTGAAATACCTACAATTTCAAACGGTTCTTGGGAAAGATATGAGCACCTTACTCAAAAGCCTATTGAATTACTTCGAAAAGTAATATTATCTTCATCTAATGAAGGGGATTTAATACTAGATCCTTTTGGCGGATCAGGAACGACTTTTGCTGTTGCTGAAGCATATAATAGAAAATGGATAGGAACAGAGCTTGAAACGAATTATTGCGAGGTAATCAAATCCCGTGTATGTGATAGAAATCATATACAGAGAATAGCAACACAGAAAGACGAAAATGAATCTGTAAATAGACGTAAAAAGCTACGAGGATAGTAGCTTTTTATAATCTTCAACAATCAAGTCAGAAAATCTTTTCATATAATTAGAAAAAGGCTGTTTCAAGGCATTAGGAGGGGGATCCAAATAGTAAATACCTTCTAATCCTGTTAAAAATTTAGAATATACCATAAATAATCCTGAAACCAAGGTAAAGCTAATGTTATTACTAGATTTCCTTTGTACATCATTTAAAAAAATTCCTATAACTTTTTGAGGGTGCCCAACAAATTTTTCTAAAAGAATTTTATCAATAAATATTTTACCAAGTCTATCTTTAGATGTAGTTTTAACAGATACTACAATTTCTTTTTCATCTAGTGAATTTATAGTTGATTGTACTTTATCATGTGGTGACAGAATCAGATCATTTTCACATTTGTATATTTTCGAACCCTCATCTGTTTCATAAGGAATTTGTAATACCACTTTTTTATTAACAATTTCTAATTCTGTAAACACAGCTTTTATGAGCTCTTCAAATCTATTTCCAACATGTTTACGTGCGCTATTTTCACTTACTAATAAATCAAAACCAGCTCCAATTGACTGCTGTATAGTATATAAGACTGCATCAATAGAATCTTTTTCACTATCAGCGATGTGATCATTATTTTTAATTTTACCAAAAATTTCTTTTAAATTATTAAAGTTATTCAGGAAATCTTCAGGCTTACTTATAAATAAGTTATTATTAATTGGTCTAATAAACTTCTTACCTCCTCTAATTTCAGATGTATAAATTGTATAATTATTTTTGATTTCTTTATTACTTATTACATTAGGAAGATATTGCAAAACGCGCAAAGTAATATCTGCAAACTGTTCTAAATTTTGTTTTTGTGTTTGTAAGTCTTTATCTAAAGGCAGCATTATTATAATTTAATCAAATATAGGCATTTATTATAATTCATAAAATTCATAATAAAGCTAAAGCAACAAATCTAAATCGCAAAGCGACTATAACATTCTATAATCTAATAAAAAAGCTTTGAAACAAGAGTTTCAAAGCTTTTCCTTTTTTTAAAATGCGATCCGGACGGGACTTGTACTTTTTCAGAAAAAGCCCTATCCATAAGCTTTATGCTGTTCTCTTATTTTATAGGTCACCGAATAGGTCACTTTTCTAAATTAAGATTGAGAGCGTCTGTTTTTAACTGGTGCAAAGATATAGATATTTTTATTTTTCACAAATAAATTAAGTATTTTTCTTTTCAAACTACTGTAAATACCAGACTATCAAATATAAAATTTCCAGTAAAATACTGAACTATTCTCTAAATGGTTCAAAGTTAATTTTTTGCGCAAACTCAAAAATATTATCAATTCTATACTTTCCCACTACATATTTAAAATCGTTATTTAAGTAGAAAATACCATTATTTGATTCCCCAAATAAAGCAAAAATCCTATTAAAATTTTCGATGGCAAAAAAAGTACTTTCTTGACTTTTTAAATAGTCAAAATCTATTTGGTAAATCATGTCATCAACCAAGTGCACAGGAATGAATCCATTTCTACTCATTTCATCCAATATTCGAAAAAATTCATGAATAGCATCTCTATAGTAATCAACTAAATAATAAAATATCAATAGACCAAGCTCAACATAAACACAATAAGAATGTTCTTGCTCTACACATAAATTCATTGACCTGTAAGGTTCAACAATAAAAGGAAGGCTTTCACTATACTCGGGTTTATATAAATCCATTAAGGTTAAATGCTCAAATCTTCTTAAAATTTCCAGGTTTTCACTCTGAACAATGGAATAATCTTTTTGATAGCTCTTATAAAAGCCATCTTTATAATATCCCGGAGTTTCAACAAAACTGTTGGTTAACTGCTGGTATAGTATTAAATACTTATTAAAATCTGTCAAATTCATAAATTATCTAAAAATGGTTATTCTCTTAAATTATTAAATAAATTTCAACTACCATTGAATTTCATACAACTCATTAGCATCATCTAATTCAAGATCTTCAATATTGCAATTAAACCTCTTTGCATCTGCCTCTAAAAAATTAAGGAGATCATTATATTCCTCCGAAAAAATAGTGCATCCCTTCATTAAATCACCCAATTTTCTAAATGAAGACTTTCCTCCCTTCATCCTAAAAAAAGCAGCATTTATGTTTCTCATATACAAATATAGATATTCATTTCCAGCATATATTCCACCTTCAAGAAATGGTAAAAGTTTCTTCGCTCCAATCGTATCATAATCATTCATTGAACGCTCTATCCAATATTCTAGGTGCAAAAACATTGCAACATCCATTTTTGTCATATCAACCATATTCATGTTATATCTAAGCGCAGATATACAAAACAAAATATGAGGCCAAGAAATCTGAAAACCCAAATATGGAATTTCTTCAAAAGTAAAATGGCTATGTGATCTCTTCAATCTACTCCCGTAAGAAGCTTTTCTCATTTCAAAAGAAAAACTGCTTATCAACTTATTTTTATCCTCATATCCTTTAACACTTGAAAAAGATTCATTATCCCATAATTTCGATAAAATATCATAAAAGCACTCTAAGTCATCCCGGGTTCCCCATATTTCAACCCCTAAACCTTTCTTAGTTGGTACACAATAAATCATATATAACAGATATTAGTTAACATCAAATCTACTGAAAAAAATAAATCTAAGAGAGAATTCTAAATCTATTCTGGGCAATCAATCCTTGCGACATCATATCATTTATTCTGGTTTCAAAATAATCTTTCTACAAAAATTGCAGAGTAGTATATTTAAACCTAAATACTACTAAAATTGAACTTAATTTTATAAATTGGATTACTTTATCATATCCATAAAATCTTTACAACCCAGCAAAGCAAGCTTCAATATGGATTCCCAATAATTTGCCCCTTTAGCTCTTTGCTCTGCATAAATTTGTTTTTTTACAATTTCAATTGACTTATTGGCTAAGGGAAATTCTTCAAAAGCTCTTAGATCTGAAAGAAAACTCGAAATTACAGCATCTGAACTTTCCCCAAACCGTTCACAAAGTTCTAAGCCTTCATAATGATTTTCAATACGCTTAAATAAACCAGCGTCTATTCCCGCTTTATTTTCTAAATAAAACTCAGCTTCAATTGTTTTGATATTAGTAATTGTAACAAATAAATACTGTTCAACTGGAAGAATATCTTTATATAGGTTTAGAAATAATACCTTTCCTTTGTCTCTCCATTTATTGTTCTTTTTTGAATTACATTCAGAGCAACAACAAAGAAGATTCTTAGGATGAACTGAAAATTCAGCAAACTCTCCTTTGGGAACAAAATGGTCAAAAGTATTTACTTTATTTAATGTGCAATATTGACAAACAACCATTCTTCCACTTCTAGTAGTTGTTAGCTCTGTACGAAGATCAATAAAAGTCTTCGCAGAATATTTGTACAAATCTTTCAAATGAGTACAAACATCATCCGCAAAATCTTTTTTTACTAAAACTGCTAAAGAATTCTTATCGAAATTATCATCGTATGATTTATAAAGGATTTCAATTTCATCCGATATTCCAGCTAAAACACCTTTAGTTATTTTATCTCTTTTTCGAGCAAAAACTTTTTTATAAAAATCAAAAGCATTCCCTGTAAAGTGTTTATAATTATTCATTCTTTCTCTCAATAATATGTTTTAAATAGATACGAGTATTAAGACTTAAAGGTATTTCATCAAACTCCAGAATATTTATGATTTCATCAAAAGTATTTCCTTCATCAACAAGCTTTGACAAAATCTTCTTATACTGCTTAGGTACTCCCCGATCTCCAAATACTTCTTCTGTTAAAACACCTAAATTTTCACCAAAACTTTCTATTCCAATTCGCCTAATTACCGGAATATTACTTTCGCGTTCTAATATGTAAACATTCTTTGAAAACAATTCCCTGATTACTATGGGAGAGTGAGTTGCTATAATACAGAAAGATTCAAATTCATTCACAAGATCATACAGAGTGTTCATCAATTCTACTACTGCATTGGGATGCAAATGCGTTTCAGGTTCGTCATACAAAATAAGTGAATCAAATCTAATATTAGCAACTACTTGTGTTATAATATAGAGCAAAATACTTTGTCCGGAACTAAGTTTGTTTTTAACCTTATTGAATTCATCAACACTCACCGCAGGAGTATTTTCATCATATACATAATCATCGTCAATAAATTGATTAATAATATCACTATCAATAAAATTCAACAAAATTCGTTTCCATTTCTTAATACGATCCTGATCCTGAATTCGCTTCCAATTATGATGAAAACTTACAACAAGTCCCTTATTTGATCGTATATCACCTTCTGCATCTTTTAACCCACAATAAACATAGTTGAGATTAACATTTTTTTGTGGCAAGGTAAAATTATCAAAAACACTGTAAGAAATAGCAATCACTTTACTAAATGAAGGAAGTTTATTATTAAATTCTTCATTTTTTTTGCTGGATAAACTGTGGGGTAAACTATTTAACAATTGAGTTTTACCTGTTCCATTTTTTCCTATTACTGCAAAAATTCTATCAGCAATTGGTTCTTGAGTATTAAATCTAAAACTCACACTTATTTTCTGTGTACTATATGTGGGTTTAAAATTATAAGCAAATGAATAAAAATTATCCATATTTGCACCATTGAGTAAAGGACGAACTTCTCTTAGATAGCGTTCCGAATTATCAAAGCGGATCAAAGACTTATTAAAATTATATGTATTTTCGAATTTTTCCTGAATATCTGAAAAGTAAGCAACATCCTGAAGTGCAAAAAGTAAAGATATGGTATTGTCAATTTTAAATACCCTTAAAAAATCCTCATAGAAATTATCGGAATAACCAAGTGAACAGAAATCATTACTCAACCTTAAGAATTTATCCGGTAATATTTCCCATGTAGTCAACTTATCTATATGAATAATCCTAAGATTACCCATATCTATTTTTTTCTTCCCATAATCATAATAATAAACCAAATTAAACACTGAGACAACACTATAATCATTCCAACGCTTATTCGGATCTAATATAAAATACTCTTGCTCTTTTGCCTTAATAACTGAATTTTTATATACATAAAATGGTATATCATTCACTTTCACATTTTGAGGTAGATCTTGTACATTTTCAACCTCATCAACAACCTGTATTGGAAATTCAAGCTCATCATAATCCAGTATTACTAACCTAAAACCTTCTTTCATCAGTTCATAGTCTAATGAACTACTAAAAGCCTGAAGACTATCAAGATCATTAAAATTTTTAGGATCGAGTACTGATTCTATAAACAATTTAATACTGCTATATCCAAGAGAATATACTTTTAATACCTCTTCAAATAAATAACCTGTTTCATAATCATTATTTCGGACATAATGCTGTATCAAATCTTCTTTAACCTCCTCAAATGTTTTTTCTAATAGGGAATCTGAAATATCACTCCATACACTTTCTATAACATCAATTGCTTTATCAATATCTTCGTTTGCCAATAATTCCCAACGCGGAATTAATAAGCTAAAAATTCTACGAACTGTTGTTTTTGCTAGGTTATTATTAGTCATAAATAAAGTATTATTATTTTGAATAAAGAATAATATACATTGATTTACTAAAGTAGCATAAAATCAGTCTAATCCCCAAATTACATTGCTATAAATTCAATAAGTAATGAACATTAAAGATAATGTTCCTCCAAAGAAATTCATTTAAATCTTTTTTTGTAATATAGCTTTAGTAAATCACAATAAATTGAAATCAAAAAATATTTTAAGCTTTTGGAGAAATGTTGAAATTTTTGATCTTCCGGATTTTAAAAAAGAAGCAGTGCTTCTTAAAAATGATGATACCCTGCCATGGCTAAATGAAAGAAAATTAACATCGAAAGAAAACTATATCTGGCAATATACTTTGATTTTTGGCAGAATCGAAAAGAAAAATGTAATAGATTATATTGATAAATTATTAGGAACTGAAAATAAAAGACAAGATTGGGAAGAACCTGTACGAGGTTTCACCTGTTTATCTGCACTGGTTCTTGATGAAGATGGAAGACCTGATCAGCGAAGTTATATACCCGCAAGTTTTTCCTTTGGAATTCAGGCATTAGAACAAAATGAAAATTTATCTTCCATCTCCACAAAGCTTACAAAAGCTCAAGAAGATTTTGAATTGCGGTATAATATTCTGCCACAAGCAATAGAAGATGAATCTTTAAGAAAAGGAGAAATTATAACTCCTATTCACTTAAAAGCTGAAATGAATTATCTAACAAACATAACAGCAAATTGGGACTGCCAACCTTCGCTTGACATCTTTCTATATGCCAAAGAGGTTCATAAAAATTCTAAATCTGATCCTATTTTTTTAAATAGTTTTTTTTTAGGTGATCTGAATTATTTATCTGACTTAGCTACTAGTAGGTATAGTAAAACTTTGAAAGAGTATCTTAATTTACAAGTTGACGAAGAAAATCGAAAAGATATTATTGCGGAAAAGCAATATCTTTTTGATACGATTAATCCCAAAGTTATGACTGCCGGGCGATGGCCATCATCTATAAACCATGGGCTTTATACTGCTCAATTAGGAGCTGTAAATACAATATTTTCCGAAATCGGTAACAGTTCAGGTATTCAGGGTATCAACGGGCCTCCTGGTACAGGCAAAACTACACTCTTACTAGATGTAATTGCAGAAATTATTGTGAAGCGAGCTCAAGTATTATCGGAAATTGGTTACAGTCGTATATTTGAAAAAGGTTATGATAAAATAGAAAAGGAAAATGGCTTCACGCTTTATAGCTACAATATCAACAACAAACTACTGAATGATTTTGGGATTATTGTTGCAAGCAATAATAATTCTGCTGTTGAAAATATAACAAAAGAACTTCCTGCTAAGAAAAAAATTGATGCAAAGACTTTTTCTGAAGCAGATTATTTCTCTGAATGTTCGGGAAATCTTATTAATGAAGAAAGTTGGGGAATTTTAGCTGCTTCTTTAGGTAATGCAGAAAATCGAACTAATTTCAGAAATGCTTTTTGGGAAAATGATAAAAAAAACAACATAATAGGTTTTAATAAGTTTTTGTCTGCAATTTATCAAGATCAAAAAAATGATCAAACATCCCATTATCAAGATCTATTTAATAGTACACGTGACAAATTACAGAGATTGTTAAAAAAATTTGAGGTATTTAAAGAAGTAGCAGGCTCTTTTCATTCTTTATTGCCTTCATTTAAAAATGATAAGGAAAGAATAAATATGCTAAAAAGCAAGGCAGCAGAAATTGAATCCTTATTAATAGATTTACATAAGGCTCAAACCAACTTATCAGCTCAAGAAAAAGAGAGCAGAGAATCTATGGGGCATATCCAAACTGCTATAAATTTTTTGACAATGAATAAGCCCTCATTTTTCATTTTTCAAAAAATATTCAATTCTAAACCCTATAGACAATGGAAATTACAAGCAGACAATTATCTTAATGATTATAATATACAGCTTTCCAAAAATAACACTTTAAAACTTGATTTATCAAAAATAAATGATCAGATTGCTTTTGAAGCAAAGCAGAAAGATAACATCACTAATGAAATTGCTATCCTTCAACAGTCTATTGACTTATATCTTCATAAAAAAAAGCAACTACAAAAGGAATACGAAATTGATTCAAAGCAAATTTATGATGAAGACTTTGAAAAATTATCTTTAGATGAAATTCACATAAGAATGCCTTATTACTCAACTATAATAGCAAAGCTAAGAAGTGATATATTCTTATTGAGCCTTAGTTTACATAAATATGCAATTCTTTCCAACGCAAAGAAGTTCAGAGGCAATCTTAATACTTTCTTTGAAATGATTGGTGGTCAAGCTACTATTGAACCATACATATCAGAAAATTTATGGAGCACATTTTTTCTCTGTATCCCAGTGGTATCTACTACATTAGCTTCAGCAAGCCGTCTTTTCCCTAATTTGTATCCTAATCAGTTGGGATGGCTTCTTATTGATGAAGCAGGACAAGCTACCCCACAATCTATTGTAGGAAGCATATACCGCTCCAAAAGAAGTATTATTATAGGAGATCCGCTACAGGTAGAACCTGTTGTTACAATTCCGGCTGGACTTGTCTTCAAATTAAGACAACAGGAACAAGTAGATACTATATGGTCTCCTACCCAAACTTCAGCCCAGCAGTTAGTCGATAGAATCTCAACTCGTGGAACTTATATGCAAAATGGATTTTCTGATGATTTAATATGGACTGGATTTCCATTGAGGACACACAGAAGATGTAATGATCCTATGTTTACTATTGCCAATAAGATAGCTTATGGAGAACAGATGGTAAAAGATACCATTGATGAACCTTTGGAATTTGATATTGGTATATCCCAATGGTTCGATATTGTTGATGAAAAGCCTCCAATTAATAAACACGCATTAAAAGGGGAAATTGAAGAACTTAAAACAAAAATAATTCAACTTCAAAATAAAGGGTATAATGGTAATATTTATGTTATTTCTCCCTTTAAATCTGTTGCAGATCAATGTGCTCGGGAATTTTATCGCAACCAAAATATCTCCTGTGGAACCATTCATAAATTCCAAGGAAAGGAAGCTGACATTGTATTTTTAGTATTAGGAAGTGATCCCAAATCTTCAGGAGCAAGAAATTGGGCTTCATCAAAACCTAATATGTTGAATGTTGCACTAACAAGAGCTAAAAAAAGAATCTATGTCATTGGAAATAAAAATTTATGGAGACAATGTTCTTATTTTAATGTAATGGCAGCCACAATTTAACCCTAAAATAAAAATTCTACATAAAGACATTTTGTAAAAAACAACTTCTTTATGTAGAATTCTATAAAAATTTCCAGCTATCTTTTTCTGATTACCGCCGTTACAGTTTCCAAACTCATATTTTCTTCTTGATCTGATACTATATTTACTTTATTTTTGAACTCCATATTCTCAATAGATTCTACTGAATTTTTATATAAAATCCTATTTTCATCAGCTCTCTCCTTTATCAAATCTACATTTTTGTTCTTTTTTAAACTTTCTTCTTTTTCTTTTTGATATTGCTCAACTAACTTATCTCTTATCTCAGGAAGTTCTTCCAGTTTTTCATCCAACTCTGCAATTTTATCTTCGGTAGTTTTTGTCTGATTCTCAATTTCTGTAACATTCACCCCCTTTTCTGCTAAATACCCGATTGTTTTTTGAACTTCTAATTTTGTAAGATCAATTGTTTTCTGATAAGAGGAAAGCTGATTTTTCCAATATTCAGCATTTTCTCCTTCTTCTTTAGAGTATCCCAATATTCTGTTGTAATTGTGCTGTGCCTTGGTCACATTTTCCTGGACTTTGATAAAATCCTCATATTTTCTTAATACAAAGGCCCTATCAGCATTGAACCTATCTTTTTCATTTTCAATTCGCTTTTTCATAAGCTCAATTTCAATATTGGCTCTTGTTTCGGGATTGGTAATAATGGCAGTTTTTAATTCCTGAGTACTAATATCCGATATATCTAAAACATCTGCTCCTTTCTTCATAGCTTCTAGATATCTGGCTTGTTTCGATTGCAGCTTTTGAAGCATGAAAACATCAATACTATCATTGGTTAGCATAAAATTGATTCTTATATTCTCATTTTTGTTTCCCTGTCTCCATGCACGCCCTTCCACCTGTCGCAAGGCTGTAAAATTATAGGGAAGAGAAAGTATATACACATCGGTTGTATTTTCCTGAAGGTTCATCCCCTCCTGAATGGCTTCACTACCGATGATTACTTTTATTTTCCCGGAATTAAAATCATCCTGAATCTTTAGCCTGTTTGGTTTACTTGTCGCTCCGGTAATGATTCCAATTTCTTCAGGCTTATAGCCTACTTCCTGTACCAGATATTCTTTCAGCTTTGGAAATTCTGCAACAGCCAATTCTGAATAAATAATTTGTCCTGAATCCGGTATGTCTTTCTTATTCTGGCGAATCAGGTCCATTGTCTGCTTCAGCTTAGGAGAATTCTCTATAAACTCCTTTATAGTAGGAGTTTCTCCATCATAATAAATCGAGAGATACGGAGAAATAGCAATCAATCGGGCATTGAGAATATGAGTAAGGATTGCTCCTTTCTCTGTTTCGCTAAAACTCTCGTTGAGCAAATCATACTGCTCTTTTGTCAGATCATTTTGCTCGGTTTTATATTCTTTATTGATTTTGTTAGGCCGCTTCAGCTCAGGATTATCTTCTTCTCCTTTAATATCAATGAATTCAGAAAGCAATTGTTGAAAAAGAGAATTATTTTTAAACCTTCGTACATTAGCTTTGAATTTCACATCTCCTCGGGCATCGATCTCCATATCATTATCCGCTTCCATAAAGGTTTCAAAGAAATTATTGACATTGAAATAACCAGACTCTTCGAGACGTTTATTAGCAATAAGGGATAAAATTGAATAATATTCCAGGGGTTTATTGGTGAAAGGGGTAGCCGAAAGCAGCGTTATGTTTCTACCATTATTTTTATCCTGAATGTACTGCGCAGACATCCATGTATTGATTCCCAGTTTAGATGTCTGCTGGTTCTGGCTCCGGAAATCCGAAGCAAATCTACGGTCTTCAACTCTAACCTTTCCTACAATATGATTGGCATTGTGTACTTCATCATAAGTAAGGTGATCAAAGCCAAAATCTTCCCAATCATAGATTTTGCCACGCTTCATCCTACCTTCCACCTCTTTTTCTTTCTCTAATTCCTTCTGAAAATCCCTTTCGCTGATGGCATTCACACTTTTCAACTCACTTTCTGATATGTAAGAAAATTTGGAAGCCAATTCCTGAGTAATATTCTCGGAAAAACCAATATTATTAAAGCCTTCATAGGTAACTATGGTAATTTCCCCGTCCTTATTATCAAACTTTGAGAGGTCGTAATCTTTACCAAGATTCCCCAGTACATTCACTTTAGCATTAGGAATTGTTTCAAAGATCGTTTCTACCCATTGTTTAAGAATACTCTCGTTGGGGACAACAATCAATGGTCTGTTTGCATTTCCACGTTCTACCGCCTCGTGCATGGAAAGTATTCCTGATAGGGTTTTTCCAAAACCAACCTCGTGGGCTAATAATCCAACGCCTTTTGTGGTTTGTCTTCCGATTCCTGCTTTCTGAACTTCAGTTAATTTTAGCTCACGTCCTCTAAAATTCTTATGGATTTTAGAAAATAACGGAAATTTGGAATAGTCCGGAACATGGATATTATTATAGTTTCTGTTAAAGTCTTTTACAAAACGCTGCCTTAATTCATCTGATAATTCTTCTCTCAAAAATTTATAAAACAAATCATTGGCAGCAGCTTTTCTCCTTTCACGAACTAAAGCATTTCTTTCTTTATCACTTCCTGTAACGGTCTCATTGTCCACAAAGCTTCGGACTTCCCAAGCTGAAGAACCTGCAAAAGCCTCACTGGATAACGTTCCGGCAAAATCTTTAAACTTTTCAGCTAGGTTATAGGATACCATTGCCGGTTCTGTTTGTCTTGTATTAGAATTCCACTGATCTTTTTCTACATAACCCAAATCAAATTGATGTATAAACTCATGATTCGGACTGATAAAAATTTGATCTAATGATTTAGTCTCGGGCAAAACACTTTCTAATAATGCCTTTTGTTTCTCATACTGTCCGGCAATGCCGGAGCCGATAACTTCTTTATCTATTTCTAACTGCTGGAGCTTAGCATAAATATTCCCCTCGGCATAATAAAAGTCGTGTACCCATTTTCCTCCAATATAGTTGGCAAATTGTGAATGCTTTACATGATTATGTAGAGTCCCGTCATAAGAAGTATCCCGAAATGCCTCAATCTGTTCCTTAGAAAGCTCAGAGCTGTTTTGGAGCGAAGTATTTACAATATCATCAGATTTTAGGAATTGGTATTTTAGAACTCCTTTTTTAAGCTCTACCTGGGTCTGAATTCTGTACTCTGTATTTTTTCCACTATAAGACTGAATAATCTTATCCGTTCTCTGAAGAATATCATCAATTCGATTTTGATCGAACTTCTGAGGTTCACTGGTAATTTGGGATTGAAGTTCATTGTATTTATCAATCTCCTTTGTAATAGCAGGAGATTTAAATTTTACAGCATTAAGAGCCAAAAGAACTTGTTCAACTTTTTCATGGATTTCAGTAAGATTTACTTCATCTGGCTCAGTATCTGTAATACTTTCCGATTTATCCTCCGAATCCTTATTTTTTAAGATGATCTTAGGTTCTTCAGCTTCCAGAAATAAATCTTCAAAAAGATTCCCGATTCTTTCAACTTCCTTTTTGCCCCTTTGCCGTTCTATTTTTAATAAAGCATCCTCTAAATTTCCATGAACATAGTTTTCTTTTCGCCCAAAACGATTGGTTTTTTCACGGGTTTCGCCTAGAATTTTTTCAGGATTAATTTCAAAATAATCGGAAATATCTCTGGAAATTTTCTGCGAATCCTTTTTTAGAATAATAATATCCGTACCAATACCAGTTCCGGCAAAAACTCCACTAGGTAAACGAAAGCCTTCTATTAATTGAGCATTTTTTAACTGGCTTTGCCTGTTTAGCCAACCAGACGGGAGTACCATTGCCAAAATGCCATTGGGTTTTAAAGAATCTAAAGAGCGTTTAACGAAATAATCTTCATATTTTGAGATCTTCGGTTCTTCTCCCAAACCTTTGTAAAGTCCCCGATGTTCCCCGTAGGGTGGATTCCCAATAACCAAATCATATTTTTCAGAGAATTCCTTTTTATTACCCTTTTCATCAATAAATTCGGTTTCAAAGCAGCGGAGATGAATATCAGCTTCAGGATGAAAAACTTTTGCAATTTTCGCTGTGGTCTCGTTAATTTCAAAGGCTGTAACATTTGTCTTTACTCCCAGCTCTTTTGCAGCATAGAGAAAGTTTCCTGTTCCTACACTAGGCTCTAATACCGAAATTTCCTGTCGGTTTTTAAATTGGTCCTTGATTAAATTACGAATGGCATCTACAATCTTTGAATCGGTGTAGTATTCATCTAATATCCCCCTACCCTCTTTTGCTGTACCGCCACTTTTGAACTGTCCACAGAAATCTTTCAGATCATTTGTAAGATTAAGATTTTCTTTTAGAATGATTTTGCTGTCCCTTGAAACAAAACAAGTTGCAGAAACAATTTCTGCAACTTGCTCATTATTAACTTTCTGCCCTTTATATTTTGAAATAAGAATCTCTACATCCTCATTATTTTTATGGGATGTATTTAATTCTGATCCTGTTCTGTCGGATAAAGTTCTCCCGGATATGATTCCGCCCACGGAATGTTTTCTTCCCTCATCTTCTTCATCATGTTTTGATTGTGTTCCAGAAGCGGATCTTTCTCTTGCTGCGTTTCCCAAATCGCTCCACCCTGTGCCTGCAAGTCCATTTCCAGCATGGTTGCTGCCCATAGTTTGTCTTCCCTGGTTATTTCCGTTTTGCTCGGGTTGGCTGTTTGCGATAGATTTTCCAGAACTTCGTTCAGAAGAGTCGGTTCCCACGTACTGAGTGTCGGAAATTCCGTTTGATTTAATATTAATGTATCCATCTTGTGGTTTTTCTTGTTCGACTAAAATAGTATTTTTATTTTGAAGACCTAGTTTGTTTTTTAAATATTCACTTAAATTTTGATTACCGTTTTCTGAGATTCCATATAATGGACGAATATCCTTTATATTCTTCCCATTCATATCCGTAAGAATTTTAAGGGTCATCATATTTCCCGCCCTGCCTCCATCCAGACAAAGAAATATTTTACCTGTATAATTCTGATACCTGCCAATAAATTTTTTGGTATTTTCTCCGGAATGAAGCGCAACAAGAGTTCTATTATTATTCTGATTATTTAATTTCAGAAGTTCCAAAAAAGAATGTTTATCATTTATACTTTTAAAAACAATAAGTTCTTCCTTATTTCCCTCTATTACGGAAATATCATCATCTTTATATGCTAAGCTATTTTCACTCACTTTTTCGGCTTTTTACAAAATGGTTAAATTCAAACAGTTCTTTAGCATCACTATCCCAGTTCTTTCTGGGTAATAATTGAAGGGTCACAAATATGTCGTCCTTCTTATTATAGGAATCGATACGCTCTAATCTCCCGTTATAATCCTTTTCTGCATGTTTATACAGTGAATACGGTAAGATTGTGTCTGTTGGATAGATATAAAATCTTGTATAAGTCCAGGGAGAATTAATCTCAAAGCGCCTGTACTTCTTCTGAAATAAGATCGTATCGGATAGATTTCTTCTGTTTCTATAATTAGGAATCCACTCTTTTGAAAACACAGCCCCCTGTTTCTTTTCCCAAACCAGAAAAGGCTGCCTCTTCTTAGAAAGGTCAGAAAAGATGAGATTACTCTCCATCAGGTCAAAAGGATAGTAGAGTGAATCCCTGATATAATACATTTGCTTACTTATCTCAGGAAATGAAAGGTCAGGAACCACTTCTATAAGCTCATTTTTAGAGTAATTTAGTTTTGATACATGAAAACTCTGCATCTTACCCAATCCTTTGGACGCATCAAAATAGACGTTCGATATAATATCAATTCCCCCTTTATCGGATTTAATTTCTTTATGACAGGAACTGGTGATGAAAAGGAAAAGCAGGTATAGAAATATTAAATTTATTTTCATATTAATGGATTTAAAAAAGGCGGCAAATCATTCTTAGACTTGCCGCTTTAAAATAATAGACAGGTATAATTTTATCGTTTAATGCTTTGCTCCTTTACATTGGCCTTATCGTGCCCTCTCTCATCTTCCATCCCCTGTAAAGGCTTGTTGGTATTGATCCTGGTCATATCCTGATCATAAAGGTTCAGATTTTTATATTGTGGGTTTAAAACCGCTTTTGCTTCAACCACCTGATCATTCTCTTTTATCTTTACTTTAACTATATTACCTTTTTCCAGAGATTTGATGGTGCTGTCTTTATACTCCGGCTTATCAAATACTAAGTTGGATTTTTCGACAATCTCAGCAGTATCAATACCATAGTTTTTATAAAAATTCTGGAATTTGTAATTTCCTTTTTCAGTTTTGGGTTCACTAAAATCGAATCTCACAAAGGCTGGCTCCTTTTGATCAGTCTTGGGATTAAGAAACTCTATTTTCACACTGCGCCCTTCCAGAAGGTTTACAGCTTCCTTGGCGGTAAAAGTATTCTCACGGTTTACCGGAAAATTATGGGATATCTCTTCATTTTTATCATTTGCTAATTTTGCGTGATAAGAATTAAGGAAAACACCACCACTTTCAGTTTTATTGAATTTCAAAATAAAATCTACCTTATTTCCGGGCAGAGTTTTATCGGAAGAAACTTTAATTTCAAATTCTTTTTTTGTGGATTTAATTCCTTTTTCCAAATCTTTTTGGAGCTTTTCACCTTCTCCAAAACCAAGATATTTCATCTGGTCTTTTAGGTATTGTACCTGATTAAATTCTTTTTGTGTTTCCATAATGTTAGAATTTTGGTTGTTAAACTTTATATCATTTATTGTTAATATTTTAAAGGAAGGCAAGTTATCTTCGTTTAGATAGTTTTTTAAAATTTCGCCATTTCCTAATAATTCATAAGATTCGCCGTACTCCTGCTTTTCCAATAAGCCAAAAACTAATGCGTATTTATCATTCTTCGATAGTTGGTGTCCATCAAGAACATCAGGTATTTGATCCAATTGTTGCTTTGTCAAAGAATAATCATCGTCTGTTGTTCCAAATTCAGTTTTTTGCGCATAAGCTGCTCTTTGATTTTCAGTAATCTGTAATTTTTCAAGTATGAATTCATTTTCTTTCATAAAGGTTCTGTAGTTGAGCAGATCTTTTTTTTCCTCTACTGAAAGTTTCGGGGAAAGATCATTTTTTGCCGCCTTTTCTTTTAAGTTCTGTTCCGCAAAGATTCTAAAGTCGAATAATGTTTGTGGATGGTTATAATGATCTCTCAGAGTTCTCCATCCACTGCCATCGGGTAATCTGTATTCTTGAGTTTGAAGATCATAGCTGTAGTAGCTATTTTCACTCGGGCTTATCAACGAACCGCTACCATCATCATATTCCCGCCAGATCCATCCTTGCGGAAGACCGGATGCAGGAACCAGATTTTCTTCAAAATCTTCTTTTAAAAACAGATCTTCAAATCCAAGATTGTTTTCTTCCCAATCAAGATCACGGGTACTTTTCCGGCTTTCAGGTGAATTTTTGATGAGTTGATTGACTTCAATATTAAAGTTATTCTCTACTCTTTCGTATTTGTGGTAATGGTAAGCCATTCGTTCCTCAATCTGTCTATTGTCTAATCCTGAGCTTAAATCAGTCCTATTCTGAAATTCTTTTGCCCATAAATCGAAAAGTAAATTGTGCCTATCTGACTGATTATCTATTCTGACTATTGTATTTCTTTTGTTATCTACAAACTGTAGGATTTTATCATCATCGTAATTATTTAGAACTTCTACCGCATATTTTGCCGTCATATTTCTGAATTTTTCCTGAAAACTATTACCAATTAATTCATTTACAGAATAAGGATGAGTATTTACAGAATGAGACATTTTAGCTTTATTCTTAAATTGATAAATAGTGATGAACTTTTTTTCCTGACCGGAAAACTTCCGTTCTCCATCCTTAAACCATTGTTCCGGAGACGTATTTTTCATCTCTTTTACAAAATTTTTATAAGCCCGGGTTATCGGAGTAATATTCTTATCATACCAGCTTAAATCATTGACCAATTCCATATTTTTTTGATTATTAATAGTCAGATTTTCTAATTTTTGCGCTTTCGGATCAATGGCACGTAAATCAAAAGGATCTGCATCCAGCCCGTAATCAAACGTATAACCGATAGCTTCGCATTCTTCCTGAAAAATGGCGCAATCATTATAGTCAATTCCCTCGTACATTGCCTTTTGCTGCCATTTATCACATATGGCCTTCAGTTCTTCAGGAATAAGCTCATAATCTTCAAATAAATCCATTCTTAAATTTTATTTACTTTGAGATTCTACTATATATTAGGCTTATCAACAGAGTTTTATCTTCTAAAACCCCTTTTTTCATCCCTCTCCTTCTGCTCCTCTTCTCTCATTCGGTTACCATCCTGATAGAGATCAGGATCGTTTACATTCAACTGAACATCCGATTTTTCCTGTTTTTGAAAAATCTCATCAACAATATCTATCTCTCTTGATACTATATTCAGATCACGGGAAATCTCTTTTGCGATTTCAGGTGGAAATCCTAGTTCTAACTTATCCTGAATAAATGCTTTAAGCTTTAATAACTCATTTTTGTAGCGACCAAGTTCCTGAGCATCCTTTTTATCTGCAATAATGGCAGTAAGCTCAGTAGCATGTCCAATCAAATCAAACTCAAATACTTTATCTGTTTCTTCATCAAAGACAAAAGCCTTCTTTTCAAGTCCCAGAAACCCCAAAGGCAATTTATTTGAGACTTCCTTTATATCAGTGTATTCAATTCTCTTTTCACTGTTTTTAAGGAGTTCCGAGAGATTTTTATCACGTTCTAAAAAAATCACATTAAGCCGACTATTATTCTCAACAAGCTGAAAAGTGGCTCTTCTTTTATCATTGTCTGCAACGATTGTATATCCTTGTAAAAACCTCTGAATATCTTCAGGACTTAATTTTTTGGAAAATGTATTATCCTTGTCAATAATTCCATATTTCTTGAGTTCATCTGTGGGTAAATTATTATTTTTCATTTTTAATCTATATTAGTAGGGTTTGTATAATGCTGTACTGGTATTAGGATAGGTTACCATAAGGTTATTGACTTTTATTAAATCATTTAGAAAATCAGCGGGGTTGATCCTTTGCCCGAATTCTTTTACTGAAAAATGTAAATGCGGACCTGTAGAATTTCCGGTATTTCCACTCTTTCCAATGATAAATCCGGCTTTCACGGGCTCTCCGACTTTGTAATAGACTTCCGATAAGTGCAGATAAGCCGTTTCAAAGCGGTTAAAGTGCCGTATCTTAATATAGTTGCCTCCGCCACCAGGGTCCCAGCCACTGGCCGTTACAACTCCATCCATTACAGCATATATATTTTCATAATGAGCTTTTAAATCAATGCCTCCATGCATTCTCTTCGTACCGAAAATAGGATGTACCCTCGTTCCATAAGGAGATGTGATACTCATTGTATTACGCAGAGGCATTACAATTTTTGATAATTGTTCTTTAGGCTCTTCTACAAAGTCATATAAAGCGCCAAGGGGGTGATTTTTAAAATCCTCTCTTTTTTTCTCATATCTAAGCTGAGTCACTAACAATAAAGAATCTTTTATTCTTTGAATGTCTCTTCTGGAATTGTTTACATGGCTGTATTCTTTCAACAGTATTTTTAAAGAATCGAGTTCATTCTTCAAATCCGACTTTGTGGTCGTATTGAAGATGTTTTTCCAAAAGTTTTTCCCATTTTTTTTATTTAACTGCTCATCCTCTTTTGCCGTTTCAATAATCTTTGGGCTTTCAGGCTTCTTGGACTGCAAGGGTGAAAGTGTATTGAATTGAGCAAACATTAAACTGCTTATTAACAGGAAAATGGGGAAAACCATCTTATAAAACCTGGCACTTATTATTTTATTCTGTATCATAATTATACTTTTACTAATTCTCTGACGATTAATTCCACTTCTTTATTGATTTTTCTAAAATTGGTCATCAGGACCTCTTCTTTACGATTAACTCCTGCTTTGTCCACAAAAGAGTAATAAGTAGGCATCTCTACATAGTGGTTTTCTTCTTTCTTAATGGCTTTCATATCCAGACTTATTTTACCATGCACAGCGGAGGTTTTGTATTCTTCAGTATCATTTTCTTCACCCTGGGCTATCATTCCTACCATTTCTCCGGTTTTAAGCGCTGCAATTTTTCCGGCGGGAATCATGTGATCCATTTTCTCATTAATACTGGTAGTGGTTCCCTGCTGAGAGATAGATTGGGAAAACGATTTTTGCTTGATTTTACCGAATAGTTTTTCAAGCCAGTCCAATGTATTTTTATCTCTTGCAGAGCCGGAAAAAATATTTCCCACAATAGCAGAAATGGTATCCGCCACTTCTTTCTTATAAAACTGGCGAAGCTGTGGAAGCTCCTGAAGGCCCAATAGAACAGCAACCTTGTTACTTCTTGCCGTAGCCACAACATTATCAATTTTATGAATGTAAATCGTCGGAAACTCATCTGCTATAATTCCACCCGGAAGATTATTCTTGGAATTAATTAAACGTAAAGTCCTGTTGAGTACTGAGGAATACAATGCTGAATTAATATCCTGAGTTCCAGGATCTGAAGCCAGAATAATAATAGAAGGATTATTCCTGTCTGTCATTTTTAATTCTACTTCATCACCCGAAAACACCCAAAAACTCTCTTTGGTAGCCAATCTGGATAAAAATATCTTCAATGTTCCCACCTGCCCTTCCAATTGATCAAAAGCCTTATTTTCATAAGCTGACTTAAAAGGTGAGAGTAAAGAATACAGCTCTTCATGGGTGAAAAGCGTATCAAAAATTTCCTTATAACTACGGTTCATAAAAGAAAGAATATGGGGTAAATCCGAATACTTTCCATTTTCGTAAGTAGCAAAGAAATAAATACAGGAGGAAAGAAAATTAATGGCTGATTGTGTAAAAAAAGCATCCGAACCACCTCCGGAACTTGTATTTCCTTTTTGTAAAGAAGATACCATCGCTTCTGCCATTTCCTGAGCTTCTGCCAAGGTTTTTACATATTCCTTTTTAAAAGGGTTAACCCTTCTTGATTTTTCAACTTCATTAAGATTGATAACATGAAAAGCCAAAGTTTGGCTTCCATTTTTTTCAGAATTTGAAAGTTTACTTTGCCGTAATAAATAATGGTAATAAGCAATCTGTCCCAGATCTGGAAACTTAAAATCGTAAATCATGAGGCAGAATCCTTTGGCTATCATCTGTCTGATAGCAGGATTGATCACCCCAAATGACTTACCTGATCCAGGAGTTCCGATCACCATCGTTCCACGAAACGGATTAACGTTGATCCAGCCCTCATGACTTTTGCCCTGATACCAAAATATATAAGGGATATTGATACTCGTATCAGATTCTACAAGCTCCTGATTCTGGTCAAAACTCTCTTCTTCTACATTCCATCGGTCTTTTCCCATTTTCTGCTGCATCAGCTTAGAGATGCTATCAGCTCCCATCTGTAGAATTACAGCTCCCAAAAATGAAAGAACAGCATAAATAACCTGATACAAATTCATCCCCGGAAAAATTTTTGGAAGTGAAGAATGTCCGGCTTCAACCTGCCAAACCAATGAAGAAAACATCATTACTAGACCTAGTAGTATAGGAATAACTATTTCTGTAGTGATATTAAGATCTTTCTTTTTCTTTGCTCTTGTGCCTATAGCTACCAACCCTATCAATAGAAGTGTCGCAAATTTGGCATTGACAGGAGGGTAAATAAAGCTCATCTTCGAAAAATTCCTGAGCAAATTGGATACAACCGGAATATTAGCATGAAGATAAAATAGCGATGCACAATCTAACGTGACTACGGCGTACACCACTTTTTGCAGAAAGCTGTAAATCCTAATCTGATGTTGCTGTTCTTGCATAGTTTCTACTATTATTTATTTTAGAACTTATTCCAGAAAAAAAGCGGTAAACCGTTGAATATTCGGTTTACCGCTTAGAGCAATGCTTGTATAGACTTAGCTATTCTTTGTTATAATAACCTGTAAGTATTGTAACTGTATTATAGATTAATTTAATTTTTCCTTTTCAAAATTTGATTATTTATTGTAGGTATAAGTTGTTGTTGTTTCTTTTTCCGACACATTAACGCCCACGGTTTTAGCTATTTTTTTCGTAATGTAATTACTACTATTATATTCATTAAAGTAGGTTGTTGTACTAGAAGATTCTGATGTATTTGTTGTTGTATTTTTAATTTCTTCTTTAGTTAAATTATTGGACGCATAGTCACTATCTAATAAAGCTTCCATACCTTTTATATTTTTTAATGGATTGTTTTTATTATCATATGAATAATTATACTCAGTCTTACTAATAATACTACCATTTGAGTAATTTCGTATTTTCTTTACACAATTTCCATTAGAAAAATAATAATCAGTTAAAATATTATTACTCCCATTATTACTGGCTGATGTTTCTGTAACCTGATTGGCATCTATCCATTTATAGGTCAAAATTGCAGTAAGCTTCTTTTCACTAGGTAATCCAATATTATCAACTTCTGTAGTAGTCTTGCTTGAAATTTTCCCATTATTGTAAGTGAAAAATTCAGTCATGATCTCCCGCCCCTTTTCATCATAACTTGAGGTTTTTACAATGTTGTCTCCTTCATATTTAAAGGCTTGTCTTGAACCATCAGTATTAATTACCTCTGATATTTTTGTTCCATTATATTTAATAATAGATTCCGAACCATTCTCTACAATTTTCACAGGTAAAATAGCTTCATTGGAATTAGAATTGTTGTCATTACGATTATCATCATTAGAACAACTGAAAATAGCCCCAAATAGTAGAGCAGATAATAAAAATTTTCTCATTGTGTATATTTTTTTCGAGACAAATATAATAATTAATTCAATATATGGTGATAATTAGTTTTTATCATTTTGGGTAAACCGAATATTTCAAAGATCATTTTTCTGGTCTAAGACCTATTTTTGAATATTATTATTTATTCTAAATGGAAGCGGAACTTCCGCTGGAGGCCGAACTTCGGCTTAGAAGGTGTCGGCTTTAAGAATATCCGAGTAGTTGATTTTCATTTCCAGAGTTCTTCCAGAAAGCTGTTCTTCTATCATACGAATCATCATCACTTTAGAATTCGGGTAAGTAAATTTTTTAAACACATAAATATTCCGGAAATTTTTCCTAAAATATTTTTGGGTATTCAGCTGAAAAATCGGAGTCATTTCAATGCTCTGATTGTTGGTAGCCTTATGAATCTGCTTATCTTCTACAGAAAATTTCAAAGCTTCAATGTCATAGCCCAAATTGGAATTGTTTTTAAAGGTCATATCCAAGAAAATGTAATCACTCATAACATAGACATTATTGAGCTGGACACTGAGCCTAAGGTTTTTCTCTTCCCGAATCGGATCTTTTTCTGATTTTGTCTGTATAATATTCAGCGCAAATTTTCTAAGCTCAAAATTGGAAAACATCATTTTATTAAACTCTATAGGCTGCATTGCCTCCGGCTGAATATGGACATTGGCAACAGTACTCCGAGTCTCAGAATTCCTATAAACTGCTTTATATTGAGCAATAAAGGACTGTGCTACTACCGTGATAATACCAATTTGATCTCCGTTACTGTGTACAGATAGGTCTTTATTTCCCTCTTTATCGATCGCATTTGACTTATCTGTAATTTTGACCCTGGCAATATGACTCAATGGTAAATCACCTGTCAGCTGCTGAGTGGAAAGATCAACATATTGAATGGGTTCCGGAGAAATTAGATGAAGACTGATTCCTTCGGTAATGTCTATTTCTGGTAAATCTGAAATAATCTGCTGCCTTGTAGCGGTTTGTGCAGTAAAAAATTGAGCTATGAAAATAAGTAACGTATATAATAGAGCTTTCATCTGTTTATTTTTTTTGTTGGTTTTGTGAATCTTTCATTTGTTTTTCATCAATCAGAAATACCTGTGAGCCATATTTTAATTTGGCTTTATTGGTTTTAATCAGATTGGCAATGGACTTAGAAGTGGAAGTGAATAACTTGGAGCCTATACTGGTAAAGAATCCCTGTCCTCCCATATCCATCTGCGTTCCCTGTACTGAGTTACTTCCCATTTCCCGGATCATATCCCGGAAAATGCTCTCCGGTACATACAGACCTTTCATTCCATCAACATCGTAAATAGATAAATTGACAGGATAAATTTCTCCTTTAATGAATGCAGAAACTATAGTAAGATTCACCCTTTGCATTGAGAATCCTGAGATTTGTCCATATAGTATAGAACCTTTCTCTAGTCTTTTATTTCCAACGAAAATATCCTCTAAAAGTCTCAGCCGGATTCTGCTGCCTAAATAACCTTTATTATTTTCGTCAATGACCGCTTTGATAAAACTGTTTTCCCTTTCTCTATAAAAAGCATTGAACTCACTGTTTATACCTGATTTGCTGACATTGAATGTTGAATTAAGGAATTCTTCAAGCTTTTCCTTACTGGCTTTTATCTTTTCTTCAGCCATCAACTTATTTTGATATTCAGGATCTCGTGATTTTTCTAAAGAATCCATCACCAGCATCTGTTGTTTCAGGTATTTAGCCGGATCATGAGCCTGTGCTCTATTTTGGAGTTTTGTTCCAGCACTTTCCATAGGACTACTGCTTTCTCCTCTTCCATAGGATTTATCGTTCAGCATTCTGATAATCTCCGAAGACCTTTTATAGTCTCTGTCAGTATTTGGCTCTTGTTTGGGATTATAGTAAGAGGATGAATTTCCCTTGGGTCCGTATTCGTTTTGTCTTTTAGATAAGCTTTTAAGTGAATCTATTTTTCTTTTTTGAGCTAATGATAACTGGTCTTCATAGTGTAATAAACTATCCTTCTCTTTGTCAAGCCCTTCCAGCATTGTTCTGTTATCCTCCTTTTTGAAAAATGCATCATAAGCATCATTTTTACTCATAATAGAATCCTTAGACTCGCCAAGAGAAAGAGAGAGTTCTTTGGGTTTATCTTTAGGCGGCTCCTTTTGGGTAAACCCAGCCCCCACATAAGCAAAAAGAAGCAGGAATGGCAAAGCCAAAAGAGGCAGCACATATTTTTTTTCCTTAAAATTCAGTTTTTTCATTGAGTTTAGATTTTTAGATAAATTGCCTCCGGTGCTACCGGTCATTTTTTAATTGCTGATATTGGTTAAACAAATATTCAATCCTCAAGCTGTCCTGCTTTTGCAGTTGTCTCTCGTCCCTTCTCACTTTTAAAATTTTAAGCTCTTCCACAATCTTTTTCATCTCTTTTTCATTGTTTACATTAGGATTCTGGGGCATCTGACTTTTGGAATAAAGAGTGGGAGGTTTAATTTTAAACACCGTCCCCAAGGGAAAGAAAATGCCCTGAATCAGAGAACCTACAAAGGACACTGAGAGAAAAATCATCGAATAGGTAAAAAACTTTTTAGGATGATGGACTATCCAGTCCAGGCATTTCCGTCGTGTTTGTTTAAATAAAGAGTTCATGGCTAGTACGAATTTTTAGTCTGATTAGAAATGTCTTCATTATCGATGATACGCCAGTTTCTGAGGATCACACCATGTGAATTATTAGGACTGCGGATAAGATCTTCAAAGAAACCCTCTGTGATTAATTTTCGGGTAATAATAGATGACTTCCTGGTAATCATCTGTTTTCCGAAAAAAACAAATTTCTTTTGCTCCGGATTTAGGGTTATCGAATCCGTATGGATACTAACCATTGAACTCGAAGCTATAATCTGATTATAAAAACCTTTTTCCCTTAAATTGGTATATTCTTTCTTTCCACTGTCATCAATCAGATAAAGGGATTTCTGAATATTGTCCTTGATATAGGCATCGTCAGGAGCCAACGTGAAAAATAATCTGTGAAAAAGTTCGATCTGAGCTTTATATTCAACGGGTCTGTTGAGCAAAACATCGGTTTGTTTAGCTAAAACCGGAACGCCATTATCCAATATGTAAATGGATTTTCTGGAATCTTCAATGATTCTATAAGCAAAGAAAAAACCACCGATAACAATGAAAACCGCAAAAGCAATACTCGCCAGAGAAACAATCTTGTTAATCTTTATTCTTTGTTCAATATTTTTGATAAGCATTTTTATTTTAGAATTAGAATTAGACATTAGGGCTTCTTTATTTTCCACTTTTCATGGCTCTGTTCACTCTACCGGATGCAGAGCCTGCCGCAGCGGATTTTGCAGCCGCTACACCTCCCGTTTTAGCAGCTAGTATTGCCGTTTTTACAGTACTTACCATTTTACCAGCTGCATTTTTCATTTTGGTCATTACCCCTGCTCCTCCGGCCGTTACAATCGTATCAGCAATAGTGGGTGTCATTAAAACACCTATGCCGGTAACGATATAGGCAACACAGGTAAAAAGCTGATTATAGATCATTCCTGAGTTATTGATATAGATCATCAGGGCATCTAAATTGGTAACAGTACCATCCGTTAGAAGCGTGTTGTAGCGGTCTATTTCCATAGTATAACCGGAAGCAATGAGTTGCTGACCTATATTGATAATAGTATAAGCAACGAAAGTGTATAGATTGATGTTGATGAATTTAGAAACCCAACTGTATAAAGAGTTTTCAAATCCCGGAACAAGAGCCATTCCCACAGCAATAGGTCCTAAAATAATGAGTATATAGGCCCAAATCTTCTGAATAAAGAAAATAAGGTAGACACAAATCCTGAGAATGGAGAGACATACAAATTCAATGACTTCAGCTACTAATTTTTGCATCTGGAATTGCATTCTGATCTGCCATTCCTTAATAGGTTGGATCAGTTTATCCAATCCGTCACTAATATCAAACCAGGAATCATCTGCATCTTTACCGGCATTTTCAATAACCTCCTGCTTGGCATCTTCACTGGCTTTGAGTTTTATTACAGCATCCAATAATTGCTGCTGCTTCTTGAACCTTTCAACTCTTAAGTCATTGACCTCAGATTCTATATCACTAAAAATAGCGACTCCCGGTTCTGCAATAGCTTCAAAGGGAGCTTGAATCAAATTCACAAATCCTGTCCAGTAGATTAGGGTAAATCCAATCAAAACAGGTTTTAGCATAGGCGTAATTTCCCATTCCCTGTCTCCGGCGGCCATTTGCCATCCCATATACCCCAGATACATCAAAGCACCTAGTCCGCCTATAGCCTTTCCAACCAGTGCAGCATCATTTGCACTATCCTGAACACTGGTATCGAGCTTTGTAAACACTTCCATAAACCATTTTTCAAAAGCACCATCACCTTTTAAAAACTGAAGTAAATTACTGTAATCACTGTCTGTTTGAGCAAAGCCCATTACTGGTAGTACTATTGCCAGTAAACAACAAAATAAGGTTAGCTTTCTATTCATATTTAATATCGGTGTTTGTATTGTTGCATTATACGCTCAGCACGCTGCTTATCTGATGCCGGAGTCCAGCTCGAAGGCAATGCAGAAGGAGAATAATCTTTCAAAATATTTTTATAGTCCAAAAGCAGGGTCGTCTTATTATTTTGCTTTCTTAATTCCTGTACAAATTTCCTCCACCGTAAGAGTGTTTCGTGGTACATCATAAAGCGTTTTCCCCTTGGCATATCCATAGACCGGGACATAGCATATTTCTCTTTAATAAGATCAAGTTCCTCCTGAAGCCTTTTTAATGTTCCTGTAGTATGAAGTGCCTGGTAAGCCTCCTGATTTTTCAACCGCCACTGCATAAAATTTTGTGGCGTATCAGGAAATTCTGTGATTGGCTTTAACATCCGCTTGTAATACAAGAGCCATAACGGATCAGCATCTACAGTAACAATTGTCCAATGCGCAAAATCCTGAACGCTCCTTTTGTAAATGGTATCGGAGGCTGCCTTTATTTTTTTAGCCTCTTCTTCCTCGTATTTCAATTGAGCAAATCGCTGATTCTGTACTCCTGTAGGCTTTAGTGGTCTTATGTCTTCTCCATCCTTATAATCTCTATTGATATTTGGAGCCCACATCCCCCATACCGTGGCGTAAGCAAAATTGGTTTGAATCCCTAAAAAATATTTAGGATAGGGTCGCCAGTCTCCCCAGCTTTCAAAAACCATTCTCTTATGTTGGGCAACAATGGCCGGATCATTCAGGCGCTTTACACTCACTTGTGCAAAAACTCCCATAGTTATAAACAAGAATGAAAAGCCTATTAATTTTCTGAATTGATATTTCATCGTTTAATTAAATATGTATTTATATTTTTGAATAATATCTCCTACGATCGCTCTGTCGACACCTATGTAATTCCTAAGAATAGGGACCTGATAGAGATAAGGAATCTTCTTGGCATTTTCTAAGCGTAAAATGATATAGAGAATATTACCATTGATGTTTCTAGCCCTTGTAAATACCTTTTCTAAAAGCATTTCCCGATCCATAGCATCCATCAAAAAGTCTTTGTTTTCATTTAATATATCCGCCGATACTTCCTTCTGAAGCTTTAGCACCTGTTCTCCTATTGCGCTATAATATTTTGAAACTAAAACCGCATATTCAGGGTGTTGTATCGATAAATCCAGCATTCTGTTAGAATTGCTTACGATTTTTCCCACATACTGATAGAGATAGATGAGCTTTTTACTCTGGGTAAGGGCTGAATTAACATTTTTCAGCTGCTGATAGATGTACTCTTGAATGGCGATCACTTGTGCGGTCTTATTTTTAATCTCATTATAGAGCTCATTCTGTTTTTCATAAGAATCTAAAAATGTCTGTTCACTTCCCAATCGAACACCATGATTTACCGTTAGTTGCGATAAAAGTTTATCATTGATAACTATTTGCTGACTTCTTACCGTAATGGAAGAAAATGCCAGAATTCCTAAAAAAAATATTCTTCTATTCATCTCTTTCATGTTTAAAAGGATTTAATATTTTTCATGATATTTTCCACAACCTGCCTATCCCTGTTCACATAATATTGGAAGGCTCTCTTGTTTCTTAGGACTTTAGCTTTAATGTCACGTATTTTTAAAAGCATATGGGTAGAATTCCTGCTAAGGGTTTTCACCTCTCCTAAAGCATAGTCCAATAAAATTTTACGTTCCGATTTTTCCATTTGATTGATCGCTCCGTAAGAGAGGATAATTCCTGTAATCAGGCGGGTCACCATTTGCAGATCATCCACATACTGCACTCCGGAAGGTAAAACCGTTATAATGGAATAAGGTGCTGTACTCAATTCATCAATAATGGAAGCCTGGTTTTGAGTAATTTTCTTAACCTCCCTGCTCATCGCTACTCCAGTTGGAATGGCCTGAAGAGCAAATGAAACAACCCTTAGCCTATCCTGTATTTTAGTAACCTTATCCTTAAAGCTATTCCATTCATTTCTGTTGGTACTCTCAATACCCGCATTCAGAGCCTGATTCTTTCGCATTTCCTTTTGCCTGTCATGCTCTTTCATCGTAGCATTAATTTCTATATTCATCATCGGAAAAGAAACATTTTCTTTCTGCCAGGCGGGTGTTGAGCTCCCACCGGAAGAAGTGATTATGATGTAAACCGTCGAAATAAATAAGCTTAGAAAAATTTTCTTTTTCATTGTATGGTTTTTAAAAATTCCGTTTGTATCGGTTCATAATGTCTTCAACAATAGCCTTATCCGTATTGATGTATCCGGCAAAAGGATTAATGGAATTCCAAAAGCCCAGTCTATTGGCCTTTTCAAGTCTCAACTTTATGGCCAGAAGCCAAAGCTTTAGACTTTTTACATTTCCCGAAATATTATGCAGAATTTTATAGCGATCACCTGCAGTAGCAAGATTAAGCTCTCCCGAAGAAAGAATATCCGATACATCTGTTACGATTTTCAAACTTTGCTCATACGTTTTCTGAGATGCTTTAGTTCCAAAAATGGCATATTGAGGATGTGCGGAAGCCAGTTGCACCACATCAGAAGAATATTTATAGCACTTATTTAGTTCTGAATAAATTTCTTTTACCTGAAGTCCATTTTGTAAGGTCCCTGAAACTTCTTTTAAGCCTTTAAGTATTCTATTCTGAATATCATTAGCTGCCACCATCTGGGTTCCTACCCACATTTGTGCATCTTTCAACTTAGAAGTTTCCTCTATGACTTCATTCTGTTTGGCTTTCAGATTTTCTGAATATAGGATCATCGCTGCTGTTACCGTAGGATCTATATAAGTATTTTGGGCATATAGTAAGCTTCCGAATCCTAAAAAAAATAAACTAAACTTTTTCATACTCATAGACTTCTCTGTTAACTAATTCTGAAAAACTGATGTCGTCATCTTCTAATTCCTGAGAAATGATTTTGAAGATATTTTTACCGATATTTTCCTTCCTGTTCTTAAACTCATGATAGAACCTAAGAACCTTCTGATCTAAAGGTCTTTTATACAGATTTACTAAAGAGACCATGCTTCCCATATCATCCCCGAAGTTTTTCACCTGTTCTACAAAAATCTCCAGAGCTTTATCATAGTTCTCATACTTTTGCACATAGTATTCAACAGCCGATTTTTCAGGCTTTTCTGTAGTGTAGGTTAAATACTGCTCAAGAGATACCTCGTTGCCATATACTTCTCCTTTAGAACCTCGTTTCAGATAAAATTCCTTGAAACGGCTTCGTCCCTGCTTATTATTTAAGTTGTTAATGGTAAAAATTTTGTTCTGCTCTACTTTATTCAAGGATAATAAAGCCGCTATACGATCAAAATTGTCCTTGAACTTGGTCTGATCCAGAAGGATAAACGTATCTGAATTATTGATAATACTGTCTTTTACAACAGCATTTCCGATAATATCATCCAGTTCCTGGGTGACCACTACCGCTTCACCCCAGAATTTCCTTACAGTCTTATAGAGATATAAAATATACCCACCCATTAATTTTGATGCAATTGCCTTCCACGCTTCTTCGATTATAAGGGCTTTACGACGATCTTTCCTGAGTCTCATTTTCTGGATGAAAGTATCCATAATGATAAGTGTTACAATGGGGAAAAGCTTGGGATTATCTTTCACATTATCAATTTCGAATACAATAAAAGGTTCATCAAATAGCGTATTGTCAGCACTTTCATTGAGTGTGGTTTCATATCTTCCGCCTTTATAAAAATCCCGCAGAACAAACAGGAAGGTCCTTAAATTAAATTCTCTTTCCGTAATTCTGTGCTTTTTATTACCCAGGTAAAGAGGCAGAAATTTATCGCAGTACTCATAGAATCCATTAAAGGAAAGCTCTCTTGTATTGAGCCTTTCTTCCAGTTCCTTAATTTTTCTAATGAGAGCCTTTTTAAAAGATTCATTCCACTCCTTCGGATCATTGGGCTTTTTTATAATTTCATTAGCCTGAATAATCATCATCAGGGTTTCATTATAAGCCCTACGCTTTTCTTCACTACTCATAGTTTCATAAGCCTCATAGACTTTATAGAATTTTTCACTGTCATAATCAGGATTATTCATGTTTTTATCCGGGTGATATTCAATCGCCAATTTTCTAAAGGCTTCTTTGATTTCATCTGAATCGGCATCGAAAGTTATTCCCAGTACATCATAATAGCTATGTCTCTCCGCCATTCCTTCCTCATACTCTGCAAGAATATCTTCTTCATGAATATTATATTTACTTAAGTAGAGCATTAATTCTTCAGAGCTTTTATGCTTATACCACTCTGTACCGGAGTTGAAATAAGTATGATAATAAGACATCAGGACATTGTCCAATATCGATTTCTGTGCAGAGCTCATCATGGCATCCGGTCCTTGCCAGATTAGAAAGATCAGATTGGTCAAAAATTCTATTTTTTCAATATTGAATTCTTTCTTATCCATCAGAAAAGGATTCATCGTAATCGGCTTTTCCTCAGTATACTGAATGTATCGACCACCTTTGTACATACATGTTCCCCAGTAGGAATCTCCTGTATCTACGATTACAACATCATAATTATAGGTGAGATACTGCTCCACGATATTATTCATCAAAAAACTCTTGCCTGATCCGCTGGGGCCCAGCACAAACTTATTTCGGTTATTGATTCTTCCGATCTTCATCGGTAAATCCGCAGGATCAACTTTTATGGGAACCCCCTGTCTGTCGGTAAATCTTAGGTAGAAGCTGCTTTCTTCACTCAAAGGGTAGCTTTCTTTAAAAAAAAAACAAAGCGCAGCTTCGCTTGTCGTCATAAACAGATCATATTCCCTAAGCTCTGTAGCGTTACCCGGAAGAGCTGCCCTGAAAAGCTCAAGCTGATTGTAGGCATTCTTCGAAACAATAATCCCTTTGGTGAATAGTTTATTCTCAATCATGGACTGGATATTTTCCATTTTTTCCAGTGTAGGCGCAGAAAACAAAATGGAAAAATGGGCATTGACAACTAACTGACCATCTATAGCGATATTATGAAGCAAAGTCTGAATCTCCTCAGCAATAATGGCGTTGGAAGGAGAATTGTTAGCAGCACTTTCGTGCTTTTTCTTCTTTTTATCAAGTTCCCTTTGCTGCTGTGCCTGATGTGGA
This sequence comes from Chryseobacterium sp. FR048, assembly GCF_056844665.1. Classification (NCBI taxonomy): domain Bacteria; kingdom Pseudomonadati; phylum Bacteroidota; class Flavobacteriia; order Flavobacteriales; family Weeksellaceae; genus Chryseobacterium; species Chryseobacterium sp. FR048. The sequence continues at coordinate 42,732 of NZ_JBXDSE010000001.1, forward strand.
ATGGTAATGACCTGGTTGTAGATAATCGTTTCGTAATCTTCCAGCTCACCTATAAAAGTGAAATTATCTACTGCCGTTTCTCCGGCAGCTCCGTTTCCTCCCAGTATGGAAAAAGGTTCTATTTCAGAGGGTAAATCAATCTTTTCAACATCGACATAGGAAATATTTTTAACAAACCTGCTTCCTATTTGCAAATACTCCTCAGTACTTTTAATATTATCATAAGTCGGAGTATCTGTAGGCTGCATGGTTAGAACTCCGGACAGGTAATATTCAAAATCTTTTTCAAATAAGAACTCAGGTTCACAGTTATTTTGTTTTAAAAGCATATAGACCTTTTGACATTTATCCCGAAGCTCTTTATAGTTTTTTTCTGAGAACGCCGAGATTCGGCTTCCATTTTTCTTTATTTTGTCATTAATAATATCTGTAAACAGAAGTACAGTTTCAATGGTTTTGAAAAGTCTACCGTCAAAATGCTCGGAGTATTTCTGTTGCAAAAACTGATTGGATTTCTCAGCCGTGTATCTTTTTTTGGCGAAAATATCAAGCTTTTGAACAATTCTTCCTTCTCCGATAATGGATACTACCTGATTCAAAACCGTATGGAAATGGAGATAATGATCCGGATCTGCAGAGTACTGTTCCACCATATTTCTAAGCCTGATACCTATAATAGGATTTCCATACTGCCCGAAAAGAACATCAAAACCCCAATCATAATTTTCCCCATAATCATAGCCGATGAAAGGAATAGTAAATGCTTGTTTTTTGGTTTTCATACGGAATTATTTATTTTTTGATTTATTGTATGGCCTTTTGGTTCCACCTTTCTGGAAAAGCTTTTTATTGTTTATCCTTTTGGGAAAAATGAAAATTTGATTACTATTTTTAGTCTTATCGTACAGTCCGTATTTGTCTTGTCTTCTAAAGATCAGATAAACACCTCCTCCGGTCACTAAAAGCCCTAGTAAAGAGCCTAATAGTCCGAATTTGGACAATATGAGAGCTGCAATGACTCCGCCTCCTATAACACCCACAGCATAAAAAATATATTTGCCCTTGAGCCCGAAGAATACAAGAGGCTTTTTCAGCCCCTTGTATAGGTAGAATCCCATGACTTATGCAAAGAATGAGGTTACGAATTCTGGAACTACAATCAGAAAGATCATCGCTCCACCATAGCCAAGGATTTCTTTGTTCACATCCTGATCTCCATTGGTCCATTTGTTATATACTCTAAGACCCCCGATGAAGCCTACTAATCCGCCCACGGCTTTTAAAATCAGTTTAATGGGGTCCCAATAGTCCTTAATGTCACTGGCAGCATTTGAAATAGCCGTTGCTCCCCCCTGGGCAAATACAGGACTGATAGCGAGAAGAATTACACAGGCGGTCAATAATTTTTTTATAGATTGATGGCGTTTAAATTTGTGATTCATAATGATTAAATTTTTATTATCAGAGTTAGATTTTATGCTTAGAATTGGGCATAAGGGGTATGCTATCCTTATTGGTTAAGGATCATACAGGGTAATTTTTGAAGTGTATGTGTTGCTTAAATTATAGAGTGGTAGACTTTCTGTCCTTCGTAGTTAGCGACCATTTGAACAGTTGTCTCTGATAAATTCAGGAGCTCTTTCCAGTGGGATTTAGTTCTCTCCTTTTTTTCTCTCTTAGAATCCTGATCTGACATATTAGATACAGGCTGAGATTGGTTGGTGTGATCTGGCTGATTCTTTTCTTCAACTGCCGGCGCACTATTGCTTTTTGCTGGTAAAGGCATATCATCAATATCCTGTTCAGCTTCAAATCTCTTCCTTAAGTCTTCCAAATCTGGTTGCTGCTCATTAGAAGATTGTGTTGGAAGATTAAGTTCCCTTTTCAAAAAGGATTGGGGAGTGCGGATGTTTTCAACATCTTCAATTCCGATGGAAGTCGGAACCTGGTCCCGAGTCTTGGAAAAATCACCAAGTGAAAATTCCTCAGTTAAATCTACATGTATGATTTTATCTTTCCTTAAAAACAGATCATACAGGATATTTCCGGCATAATACAGGAAATAAAGTCCCAATAGAATTAGTGAATACTTTATCATTTCTTATTTTTGATTTTGTTTTTACTAAGTGGCTAGCCTTAAAGGGTAATTTGTAGTGCTTCATTAATCTCTTCTATGATTTCATTGAATGGTCTTTTTATAGCATTTTTTTGTTCATAAGTCAGCTTTCGGGTATCAATGGTCTGTAGACAGTTTCTTTTATACACAGGGCTTTCAATCAGGGTTCCGTATTTTGAAATTTCTATATCCATTTCCTTTTGGTTGAGATATTTATAGCCTTTATCATATTTGGAACGGATAAAGATCCGCTCTGCCTCACTTTCAAGAAGTCCCAGCAGATTTTTGAATACCAGAGTAGATTTTACAGATACATCAGAATATTCAAAGGGAATGATGATAAAATCGCTGTAAATTAGTAGATCACTGTATTTCTGATCGAGGGTTCCCGCCAAATCAAACAGATATATTTCTTTGCTCTCCTTTAAGTCAATAATTTTTTCTAAATCCGCAAAAGGTTGTTCTTCATCCTCATCTCCTATAACTTCCACATCATACAGCTTGGGCAAAACAGAATATTCATCTTCTTTCCATTTATTAAAAAAGGACTTCTGATAATCAAAATCAAACACATTGATCTTTCTTTCAGATACCATAGATAGATAATTGGCAAATGCTAAGGCAAGCGTGGTTTTCCCCGCACCGCCCTTTTGGGTTGCGAACGTGATAATCATAAGTATAATTGTCTGTTGCTTGTTTATAGTTGTTGCTGATTTATTTTTTATTGGAAGCCGAACCTCGGCCGGCTGGCCTATCGATTTTTCTTTTTACGCCTTTTCTTAAGTTCCTCCTCAGCAGGATCTTTTCCAGATCCTCCTGAATATTTACTGAATTGAAAAATCAAATCATTGATACTTTTACTAAGCTCCTTAGTAAGCTTATCATTTGGGCTTACTGAGACCTGCTGCTGGCTTAGATCGGGATTCAGAAACTTTTGATAGTCTTTCTCCCCTATAAGCTGTTCCAGCTCTCCTACATAGTGTAACTTTGAGTGAACAGCATAGAATTTACCGTCCTCAGACTTTACAATATGGACATCTTTCGGACTTTGTGTTTTAACATATTGCTTTACTTCTCTCCTAACCGAGCCAAATACTTCTCTCTTCTTCCTTTTCTTAGTTTCAAAAAGCATAAAATCTTTTGGTACACCATTAGGATTCTGGCGTTTTAGATATTCTATCAGGATCTCTTTAGAAGCTTCATCAGTTATATTGTAATCCTTTAGTACTTCAAAAAGCCTTTTATCAATGACTTCAGCGGTAAATTCAAATAGCTCATTCATTTTCAAAATATCGCTTCCTTTATACACCGTTCCTGTTTTATGGTCAATCAAACTATATCCGAAAGGTTTAAGATTGGTAGCTGATCTCTCTTTGTCAGAAATATGGAATACAATATCAACCCCAAAGACATCTCTTAATTTTTTCTGAAACTCACTCTCAAATTCAATTTTTGGTTTCCGGTTCTCGTTTTGTTTTTCTTCCGGTAACATAGCCTCTTGTGCTCTATAGTCTTCAATTTTGAACACTTTGCACGAATACAGCTCTTTGTATTTTGAGAGAATCGCCTGAAGCTGCTTCGCTCTGGAATCATGCTTATGACTACTAAAATTTAGCTCGACTGCATTAATTGTTTTCTCCCGAACTCCGTTTTTCAAAACATCCAGAGCATTCTCATTATTCTTATTTTGAATAAGCTTAAATCCGTTTCTTGCCAAAAGCAGTTCCAGTTGCTTAAGAGAACCATATCGGTAACCCAGTAATTTTTCTATTTGCTCCTGCGTATTTAATCCATACAGCTTTTCCATTGTTAGGCTTAATGCTTTCTGGGCTTTAAGCTTTTCATAGCTATCATTAATTTTCTTACCAGTTTGCTTATCTACACGGGTTGAAACAATATGTATGTGATTATTTTCCGTATCATTATGGAAAACTACTATATAGGGCTGTTGCCCATATCCCAGCTCATCCATGAAATTTTCTGCAATTTTCGTGAGCTCTTCTTTGGTATGTTCCCTAAACTTCGTGGAAATAGCAGCATGAAACTGAGGTTTCTTTACCCTTTCATTATTTGAAACTGACTTAAAATAATCCCGTACCTCTTGCTGAGCGCTGTTTTCATTAATAAAGGATGGAAAATTTTTCATTAGCATCAGCTCTCCAGAGCCTTTCTCAACTTTTTTGTCGTTATACTGAACTCCGGGAAAACCTGAACCCGCAGGTTCCATGATCTTCACAATCATTCGCCAAGAATTGAATAGATTCTGGAAAAGATCATATTCTGCTCTCTCTTCAATTTTTCAATTTCAGAAAGCTTATCCATAAAATCCATCAATCCCCTCTCAGTAATAAACTTTTGTCCGTTCACAATTCTTGCAACCTGGTTGATATTGGTTTCTATCTTAATAAAGATGTTGTCCTGTTTTTCAATGAAAGCCATTACCTTTCGTCTTTCATCATCCAGAATCCTGCTCTCTACTGAATGGACAATCAGGCTAGTCAGGGAAATTTGCTTTTCCGAGCAGATCCTTTTCCAGTTTTCTTTTCTGGATTTTTGGATTCTTATGTAAATCCGCACCTCCTTTTCCATTGTTATCCATTTTCAGTTTTTCCTATGGTAAATAAATAGTCGAGGTTTTATCTAATTAAAAGAGCTCTTCACTTCTTGGTAAATAAGGGGTGATGTCGTTACCAAAATAAATGACAGAAAAATAAATCAGTGTTTTCATTTTGTTTTGATTAAAATTTCTTTTGCAAAATTGGGGCATAAAAACACTGAAAGCAATAGTATTCAAGGGACGTGGGCTAAAAAAGAACACGCTGGACTTATCTGGAAGATCCGAAGATTAAAAAAGAATGTAATGGGTTATTCTGGAAGATTGTACCTAATTTTCCCAAAATAAAAAAACGAGTTCCGAAGTTTTTCCCCTTTTTGCAAAAAAGGCAAGATCGTCTTTGTAGGTAAAACTTGAAAAGTTTGTACGTACAAAGACACATCTTGCTCCGTAAAACCGCCCGGTTTTTCATAACTCCCAAAATTGAATATAACACACTAACTTACATAAACTTACAATCAAGCCTATGTATTTTGCCATTGAAAGGAAAAATATTGCAAATATTGAAATAGGAAAAGTAGTCCGACGTGTGCATATTTAACTCAGGTGAGAAAATGACCTGATACATTTTTACACACGTCCTGCAATAAGATGGGTAAAATTTACTCATGTAAGAGAAAAAAATAGGTAATTTCTACGTAGGTCCTGCTTTAATCTGTAATGATTATGCATGATTAAATAATTATATTTTACAACTCTCAAATATCACATATTGTGTTAATTATAAATTATGATCTATACATCATCTATAGGGTAAACATTACATTTTGCTCCGTAGCTAATAAAAAAAGAAGAAAATACTTCATTTGGGTGCGATTTGTGTAATCCATACGAATGCTGAAATGACTGCCTATTATCACAGGCGCCAAAGTGAAGGCAAGCATAAGGTGACTATTATCAATATTGTGAGAAGTAAAATTGTGACAAGAGTTTTTACGATTATAAGACAGTGGCCACCTTTCGTTTATATAAAAAAGTTTGTTGCTTAATTCAATATAAAAGATTACAAAAATTTAGGTGTTTTATGGTTATTTATTATCGAAATTCATAGTAATAAAAGCTGATATATTAAATTTCAAGAAAGCGATTTCACCTTAGGATCAAATTTTAAAAAGAAAATAGCCTAAAACGGCACCACCGAATACAACAAATGCGCTGTTAATTTTATTGAATTTAAAAACAAAAAGCAAGCTGATTACTGTAATCACTATTGTTCGCCAATCAGTTATACTGTCTTTTGCCATTTCATAGCATACAGTCACAATAATAGCTACCGATGCTACATTTACAGCATCTAAAAATGCAGATAACGGCTTTGAATTACGCATCTTTTTTATCAGGGGATGAAGTAAAGCTACAAATACAAATGATGGTAAGAAAATAGCAATAGTTGAAATTATTGAGCCGGAAAGCCCATTAATTTGATAGCCGATGAAAGTTACTGAAGAAAAAACTGGTCCTGGTGTGAACTGCCCAACTGCAATAGCATCTATCAATTGTTGTCTGGTAAGCATGCCTGTTGTTACCAATTCGGCATCCAGAAAAGCAAATAAGACATATCCGCTTCCGTACAAGATGGCTCCAATTTTTAAGAAAGCCAAGAAAAGATGAAGATTTTTGGTTGAAGTAAAATCAATAATTGAAACCTGAAATAATGTAATGGGTATAAATGAATTAACATTATTCTTCGTATTCATAAGATTTAATAGCATAGCCAATACACCCGATCCAAATAAGAGAAGAATCTCATTAATACCCAATAATGATAAAATTAAAACAGCAATACCAATAGCCCAAAGCTGTATAGTTTTCAATGACTTTTTTGCTAAAGGATAAATAGCTGCCAAAATCACAGATATTATTGCAGGCTTTATTCCATAGATAAATGGCTGTACTTCGGGAAGTTGACCATATAACTTATACAGCCATGCAAAAAATAAGGTAATAATAACAGCAGGGCAGATAAAACATAATCCAGCGACTATCAACCCTTTCCATCCGGCTCTGACTTGCCCGATGTGAATTGCCATTTCAGTACTGTTAGGTCCCGGTATTAAGTTGGTTGCACCTATCAGGTCAAGAAAATGTTCCTCACTCATCCATTTCCGCTTTGTGACCACTTCTTGCTGCATCATCGCAATATGTGCGGCAGGACCACCAAAAGCTGTAATTCCTAATTTTAGAAAAACTTGTGCAAGTTCTTTCAGATTATGATTTTTTTCCACGTTTCCTTATATATTTGTCAATTGAGCAATTTCCACCACCATAATAGAGTAACATGATTAACAATAATGTCATTGAAAAATCAGTACGATATTCATGAGCAAAATTCCAAAACCCCTTTTCAGAAAGAGTAGGAACTTTAGTAGAGATAAATGCCACAGTCATAACAATCAAAAGTGGTATTGAAGCAAGTCTGGATAACAAGCCTATAAGTAGTAGAATACCACATACAATTTCTGTTATACCAACAAATGCAGCCCAGAATTCGGGATGTTGAAAACCTATTTTGGCAAAACGTCCTGCACCAGTACTTTCTGGAGCTATAAACTTTTGTATACCTTCCGAAAGAAAGATTAAACCAACTATTATTCTTGGAATAATGAGGGGCAATGGCTTTTTTGCGAAGATACTATTTTTCATTGTGAGGTTTAAAATCCTGGTTATTGAATGGTGGTGACGTAGGTACTGTAATCACGTTAAACTTGTGTTTGGTAGCCTGATGACAGGAATTACAAGTATTGGTCAGATTAACATAGTCATCTTTAAAAGCAGTGGTGTTTTGCTGTTGGATTGCTTTCTTAATATTATCTAAAGCAGGATCTATCATAGGGAGTGATTGAACTTCAGGACGGTCGGTACAGAATTTTCTAATACCATTTATACTTTCCTGAATTTCGCCAACCTCAAAATCTGCGAGTTTCCAGTTTTGGTTCATACCGGCAAACCAAAGCTTAGCATGATGAACCTGTACGCTACTCATAAATTCGCCAAATCCCGGTTTATAACTGTTATTTAGTTTGGCTTGAAGGCTATCTACCTGGTTTTGTAAGGTCTGCTGATTGCTGTCTGTCTGATTACAGGCAGACAAAGTCAATATAATCGGGGCAATAAACAAGTATTTCATACCATTTTATATTACTGAAAGATGATTGCTATACAAAATTGGTACAATATCACTTATGGATTACGGTATATTTGAAAAATACTATTGCTTTTATTGTTCCTTGCGAAAGGTTTGAGGTGTAACGCCCGTATGGCGTTTGAAATATTTTGCAAAATGAGAGGTGTCATTAAAGTTCAGATGATAGGCTACTTCAGATACATTGCATCCGGTATAAAGCAACAGTCTTTTTGCCTCGCAAATGATATGCTCTGCTATAATTTCTGATGCAGAAAGGTTAAATGTTTTTCTTGAAATGGTGTTTAGATTTTGTGGTGTAGTATTTAGCTTCTCCGCATAATAAGCCACATTATTTTTTAGATCATCTGAGTTATTAAGTAACTCCCTAAACTGCATGATAATGCTACTTTTTTTATCTTTACTCGCGGAGAATGGGTGTGCAATGCTAATGATTTTAGCCAACAGTGCTTTTAATATTCCTTCTGTTACTGTAAAATCATTTTCTGAAATAAGTAATTGAAAAAAAGTTTCAATTTTATCGGATTCGTGTAGATATAAGCAGCTAATAGAACTTAATTTGGATAACAGGTTTTTCAGTTCGTTATCCACTGACTTTTCGAGAAAGCCTTTTTTCAATAAAAGTACATAACCTTCAGGTAGAGATTCTATATTCCAATGATGAACCTGTTCTCTTCGTACAAAGAAAATTGTTGGCGTTTCAATCGGATATTGAGCATAATCAATAGTATGTGTACCTTTTCCTTCACGTAAATAGATAATCTCAAAATAATTACCATGTTTATGAGGTAGGGTTTTCCTAATTTCCTTCCTAAATGGTGATACTTTTATCAGTTCATCACTTTCTATTTTATTTTTTACAATAATGGAATCTTTCAATTAATTAACCTATTAAATTTTCTTTCTAAAATTAATTATAATTTCTTTCATAACTTGCATAATCCAGCCTTATAAAAATTGGTTGGTTAGCAACTTTATCGAAAATATGAAAAAGGCGCAAAATTACCAATGAAGGATAGTATTCATTGCTGATTTGAAATTTTTGATACGACTTTAAACAATGTAAAATATCCAATGATTTTTTTGCGAGAAACTTAGGATGATTCGTAAAAACGTCCATATTTTTTGGAACTGTCAAAAAAGATTTAATACAATAACATACAAGCCTTCACAATCAAACTTATATACTTTGCGCTTGAAAAAAAATATTAGGAAAGTGGTATACTGACTTGTATCAATTTTGCTCAGATAAGCCTGTGACCTGCTACTATTGCTCGCAGGTATTATAGTAAGGTGGCTAAGTTTTATACAGACCAGATGAAAACATAGGTAATAATTACACAGGACTTACATGAACTTGAGCCTTGTCTCAATAAAAAGATAACTTGTTACTATTTCACTCAGGTATTATGATTAGGTGGGTATTTTTCATCATATTAGATGATTTTCATCCACAATTTTCAACAATTCATATAGCAATTTAAAATTTAAAGTATTATCTTTAGTACCCATATTGATATAAACATGTGTTTCCTAAAAAAATGTTTTATATCTTAAAAATCACAAAAACATTAAAATGAATTTTTTAACCGGAAAAGAGTTAAGTGAAAAAATATATGATACCATTTATAACTCCGAAAAATATCTCTTAATTCTATCACCATTTATTCAATTAGATCCATATTTTAAAAATGAGGTTTTCAAAACGCATTTAAATAATTCCAGTGTCCATATCATCATAGGTTTTGGGAAAAATGAAAATGATGTAAGCAAAAGTTTTAAAAAAGAAGATTTTGATTATTTTATGCAATTCCCCAATATTACAATAGTTTATATACCTAAACTACATGCAAAGTATTATGGAAATGAAAATAAGTCGGTGGTAACGTCTATGAATTTAATAGATTACTCTTTTATAAATAATATTGAATTTGGTGTCTATTCCGAAAAAAAACTAATATCCATCAACCAGAATCCATTTTTTGAATCCGCAGTCAAAAAGTGCTTTAGTATTGTTGAAGAGGAAGGTTATACAATTTTTGTTAAAAGACCTAAATATGAAAAGAAATCAATATTTGTAAAAAACTATGTGGGCTCAGAAGAAGAATTAAACTATATCGATGATTTAATAAAATTTGGACAGGTTAACAAAAGGAAGTTATCAGATTTCACAAATGAAAAGTATGTAAATAGCGCTTTAAAAGATCAAAGAAAATCAAGAGAGGAATACCAATCCAAAAATGTCGATAAGCAAAATAAAATTATTCACAGTAAAGGATACTGTATTAGATGCAGGACCTCTATAAAACTAGATTTGGAAAAACCCTTATGCTGGGATTGCTATAAAATCTGGTCAGTGTATGAAGATCCTTTTTATAAAGAAAAATTTTGTATTTCGTGTGGGAAAGAAAATAATACAAATTTTAATAGGCCTGCCTGCCTTAAATGTTTTAAAGAACTAAAGAAAAAATAAAATAAACCCGCAACCTCTTTTAAAAAACACAAGGCAATAGCACCAGATTGTTTTTCAATGGGGTTGCTCCGATTTTCAAAAAAATACGTTTTCGACCAAAGCAAGAAAGTGCATTTTTTATTACTCTATTTTTTTAATTAAATTTCAGACATTTCTTTAGTTAATTTCGTTATTTTTCACTAAATTGGGATTATAAATAATTGATTATGGAAGACTTACATACAAATTTTAAAACATCTTCCGAACCTTTAAAATATGAAGCCAAAATCCATTGGTTTTCTTATGTTATTCCTATTATCTTTATAGCAATCGGTTCTATAGGTGTTCTCTATTTTCTATTGCTCGGATATGCATTTATGTTCGGATTTATGGGCATTATTTCCTTATTTCTTATCTTTCTTTTCATTAAAGGTATTATTAAAGTAATCCGGAATAAAAACACAAAAATTTATGTTACGGACAATTATCTTACACTTTCCACAGGTATATTAGGAAAGACATTTTCCGATATTTCATTAAATAAACTTGAAGGAATGTGGGTAAATCAAAGTTTTTTAGGAAAAATGCTGAATTTCGGATCTTTAATTGTAACTACCGGAGGCGTAACCCACTTGTATTCTATTGAAAATCCAATGGAGCTAAGAAGCGTTTTAACCTATTCGCAAAAACATGCAAATTAAAAAAAATAGTTTACTAATTTGCAATTAATCATTATAAATCAATCCCGCAACCTTTTTTAAAAAGCATTGAAAGCCAAAGCACGGGTATGCTTTTATAATAAGGTTGCTCCGCTTTTCGCAAAAATGTGTTTCCGACCAAAGGGAGGAAATGCATTTTTGCCGCCTGATATTTTTCAGACGGCAGAAATTATGCAACCTTTATAGGTTGGGAATGAAAGTTCTTAAGATTTAGGAAAAATCCCCTATTTTCAGTTAACCCATTTCGGAATAAATTCCAAAGCAGGGAACTACCCATTTGTGCCAGAGTTGAGTTGATAAACAAATCCTGCTTCTCTAGTGCTTCTGCAAGGGAACAACTTGGTATATCCTCCCCTGTTTCTGACTGACGTAATAGTTCTTCAAATTCCTGTGTAACATACGGCAGATGTGATACTGTTTCGTATTTTTCAGAATCAGGTTGGGAAATATCACCAATCGTGGCAAGCAATGCCTGACCTGAATTTAAGTTATTACCTGTGTCAATCCAATATTTTGGACTATTTCTGTACATTCCTCTCCTTCCTTTTAATTCATCCAAAATATCGGCAATGTCAAATCGGGATTTTACACTATCAGTACATGATATATAAATTGAGGACTGCATATTCTCCTGAATCCTGCCTAAAGAATCTCTCTCAAACTTTCTGACTTCTGCCTTCCAATTCGTACCCGACCAACGATTTGCTCTGTTTATGAGGGCTACTGCTTTTGATAGTCCTACTTCACACTGCGCAAAACGTTGTCTTCCCTCATTTGCATGCGTTACAATATCATCATCCCACAACCGTACCTGTAGTCCTGCGTGCCCCAATTCAATTAAAGAATGGTTCATTTCCATTAATGCTATCAGCATTTTTGAGCCAGTACCTCCTGCTCCTATAAGATTTACCGTTACAGGATTGGTCGGATATATAAGGCTTTCCTCCGTAAAATGAACTTTTAATTTTTCTATAGCTATCATTATTATTTAGATTAGGTGTTTTAAGGTTATATTTGAATTGATTAATATTTCCATCGGAAAAATTTCTTTTGTTTTCATCTGCTTTTCCCACAGGTTCACACAGTTCCCTTTTACTGGATTATGACTTCCAATCAGGTGGCTGAAATAAGAATTGAAAAAATATTCTTCCCATTTCTTCATAAACTCTTCCAGCGAAGCAGAATTTTTAATATTAATATCAACTGATCCCATGCATACACTACCTGTTTCATACACATTAAAAAACGGAGCGTGGAAAAGTGCTGTTTTTTCAGTGGGACGTTTGTCGGTTTTAAGTGCAAATATTTTTATAGTCTGCTTATTGGCACACCACAGTAATGCAGGTACTTTTGCTATTCCATTTGGGATAGACAATCTTTCGGTAAAGAACATTTGTCTTTCCTGTGCTTTAGTGTACCAAATTACCTTTCCGTTTTCAGAGCCATCAATAAAAAGTACATTTGGAGAAATAATACCACTTGGTTTTAAAAAATCTTTGTCTTTTTTATTATGGATGGTAAGTGTTTTAGCTAGTCGTTGTGCTTCCCTTACGGTTAAGGGGTGGGCATTTATAGGATTTCCATTACTATCAATATCAAAATGCTCTACATACATATCGGAATGATGTCCTTCTGTCTGATAGATCAGTAATGCCGATTTAGGATGATATAACGTACCAAAATTACGGGTAATATCAATTTCCTTGTTTTCATTTATAGTATTTCTCATAGCTTTTCTGTGATTTATTATTTATTCAATATAATAGGTTAGTTAAGCAGTCTGCATAATTCATTTAAAATTCCAAATAACCTACTCTCAAAATCAAGATTTTCATCCGTGACATTGCTTCCGTCAAAAGTTTTAAAAATCATCGGTTCCTGCGCTTCCCCGTATTCATTAAATTCGTTATTAACACAATCCATAAGATTGTCATAAATAAGCCCATCACTCTCTGCAAAAAAAGAAATGTATTTATCCATTGTAATGACCGTATCCTCATTATAATACTCATCTTCGTCAGATTCTCCAGGTCTTACCACATTATTATAATACGTATTTCTAAAAACACTTGCTTCAGCATATTCTCCGTAAAGTTTAAAGGTTTTTTCAGCCAGTAGAAAGCATTCTTTGTCAAAATTGTCTTTCGGCTTAAACTTCTTCAAACGCTCTTCAAAAAAGAGTAGATTTTCTTTGCAGGCTATCTTTTGTTCCATAATATCCCCAATAATCTCAGCTTTTTGAAGCTCTTTTTTACTGATATGATTATCATCCACTTCTTCATCCTGTTCAAGCCACTCTGTAAGCATTTCGTATATCCAATAGAGATAAGAATCTTCCTGTCTATAGTATGGAATATCAGCTATTTTATAGAGATAGGTGCAAACTGATAAGAGTAGAAGCCCTGTTTTCTTTCTATTCTTATTTCTAAGCATCTGGTAAAGTGGTATAACAGGAATGTAATAAAGTGTTGCTCCCGTGTTATAACGCTCCTCAGCCACAAAAAAAATTTCATCCTCTTTTTCTATCAAGCGGAAATTTTCACAATTTTGGACTTTACTTTTCAACTGCTTTTGAATATCCCAAAGACAAAGGCTGATATTATAAGGATAATTAAAATCATGTGTAGACAATGGACTAATACCGTAATGCTTAGTTAATAGAGAAAGGGATTTATAAAAACCCCTTTCTATTTTAGTTATATGCAGTTTGTCTTCCAAAGAAAATATTTTATCTTCCTTTAGTTTGGGCATAAAACAGGTTTTCAGAAAAGCATGGGAAGTTCCGATACCGGAACCGATCTCCGCTTGTCTTTCCTTATTTCCGAACTGTCTTTTTCCCACTTCATCCATTCTACAAATTCCATGAATTGTCGGTGTAGTTGTTTTTGCTTTTTTTCTGCGGGTGGCAGAATAATTCCCGATATTATTTTTCGTTTCATTCATCTTTATTTTGTTATTGATTATTGATTAATGGCGATTAACACCAATAATGGGACTAATTACCTCTTATGATGATTTTTTATCCTTTCGTCCCCATCACACTTTCAAATCGGTATTCCACCACATCATCTTTGATTTTTGGTGCTGATACCTTTGATGTAGTTAATATTGGATAGGTATTTGCATAAAAGTTCATGACAACTTCCACGCTCCATTTAGGTTCAGGGTCTGTTAATCGAATCTCCTGTCCGTTATCTATGAGGATAAAGATTCTTTGTAATTGGGTTGCTAATAACATAATTGTTGATTTTAGAGTTGACAACTTGATTCTTGTTCAGTATTTCCCACACTTTCTGTATGAAACAGACTTGGCGCAAAATGCCGTTCATACTCATCCTGTTTCTTACGAATAATTTCTGCGTAATTGGGACATTCAGAAGCTTTTGGCAGTGCTGACCACGCTTCTTTATATTTCCCCTCTTTTTCAAGATTTTCGGCTTTCTGTAAAGCTTCCTTATATTTTTTCTCTTTGGCTTCTTTTTCCTTCTTTTCCTGCTCTGTCTTTTCTTTTTCCATTGCAGATCTTTTTCTGGCTTCTTCTAACTGCTTCATAAAATTTTCCATCTCTACCATTAATCCTGAAGCGGATTGCAATGGTGTGGCAACACTGTCAAAAAAGCCGTTGTCTAATTCTTCTGCTGTTCCCCTTAAATTAAAAGGAGGAATGGCCTTACTAGCTTCGTCACCGCACTGCTCATTATTGAGCAGTACAGAAAGGACAAAACTGTTTTCACTTGACTGTCGGAGTATCAATTTTAAATCTCCAACAAGGTTTAATTTTGTAAGTTGTCTGAAAAAATTGGTTTGCATAACTTATTAATTTGTAAGTGTGATAGAGTATTTTATAAGTTCTTCGAGTGGAAAATCTTCTGTCCAGAAATCTTCACACATGTGTTTACCATAAGCCTGATACAAGGCATATCCACTTTTAAATATGTGGAGTGTATGGGAAGTAAGCTTGTTTTCAGGTATTGATAATTCTGCAAGTGCTTCTTCGTCCAGTTTCACAAAAGACCATATTCTACCCTCCAATAACTCTGTGGAATCGGGGCATATCTTATCATCATCTTTATAAAATGTAATAGATGCATCCGAGTACATCATCGAAAGAAGCATATAGTCTTTAGAAAAGGGTTTAATTTTATCAATCCGTTTTTGTTGTTCTTGTTTCCAGTCCTCAGAAAGAGCAATGATGGCAAAATCACAACAGTCCCATTCGCTGTTGGTGTTGGCTTTTATCATTAAATATGATGTTGGTTTATCTGATCGTTTCATTTTTTATTTTTTTATATTATGAGTGATTATTTTTCAGGAGTAAAAACTCCATTGATATAGTAGCCTATGAGAATTTCCCAAAGCCGTATTAAGCCATTAGTATCTACATAGTAATTTTCTGACCTGCTACAATAAATGATATACACAGGCATACCCATGTAATCTTTATTATTACTATATGCCTTTGCTAACTTATTAGCTTCGGTTCTTGATGGTGTTTTCATAATCAGGATTTTTCATAGATGTATGTTCCGCTACTTTTGAAGGGATCAGTTCCCTGTGTCATTCTTATTTCCATGTCGAATTTCTTTGATAAGCTTCTTGCATAATATACCGCTGTTGTCCTGTCACAATGGATTTCTAGGTATACTTTTACCTGCTCCCATTCTTTTCGGTCACTACGGGATTTCATTTGAAAATTATATTGTGATTCCATAAATGCTTTTTTTAATTAATATTGAGGTAAACATTAAAATGGTAGATCATCATCTGTATCGCCTGCAAAAGGATGGATTGTTTCCTCCCCTGTATTTTGTTTCGGCTCACTTTCAGAATTTTTTCCACTGCTATGAAGCTTAATTGTTGATGTATGAAAATTCAGCCCTGAACGGATTTCTCCGTCTTTGCCTATCCACGCACTTGAGCTTATTCTTCCTGATAACTCTACCAATGTCCCTTTAGTAAGGATTTTGGCTACATTTGAGCTTACCCAGTAGGAACAACTATAATAGGTAGTTAGATCCCTGCGCTCTCCCTGTTTGGTCCTGTAGCTGTCATTGATGGCTACTGAAAAGTTCACAACCTGTCTGTCGTTTTTCAATGTGTTGATTTCTGCGTTTTTGGTAATTCTACCAATAATTGTGTTCATAATATTTTGTTTTAATTGTTGAGATTTCTAGGTTAATTGATTGGGTATCGAGGAAACTTGGCTTTTCTAATTCTTTATTCTAAATAGAAAAGGCAGTATTTATCCTTGTTTTTATTTATTTCTCCGTTGATGTCAAAGAACGTCTGCCATCTAATTGATTGGTTTAACTGAGGTTCCGGCTTTTTTCTTTGCCCATGATCATAGTATAGTATCAGGCACTTAAAACCGAAATTGAAAGCATTGAAATGGAGGCTCCTAAATCTTTTTGTCCGCAGGATTTAGGAGTGTCTGGAAAAATTATTGGAGTGAAACGGAAAGAATTTTTGTAGAAACCCAAAAAGATTTTTTTGAGTGCCTGACACTGTACTACATTTGCAATAGTAAAAAAGCCCTGAATCTCAGGCAAAACTTAAATTGAGCAGCGTGGTGTCATCCGGAAATAAGGAAAATCATTAATAAATACCGCCCATTCCTATAAATTAATTTTGAAATAGGGTTTTTACTTCGGAAAAGATATTCTGTAAACGATTTTAAAATAATACTTGCCTATAAAATCTATTATTTTAAATTTGCAGGCTTAAAAAACGATCTTTTATGAAAGAACTATTAGAAAAAATTAATGCAGAATTCGAAACTTTTAAAGCGGATTCAGGTCTTCAGTCTGAAAAAGGAAATAAGGCAGCCGGAATGAGGGCTAGAAAAGCAGCCTTGGAATTAAGCAAGCTTTTAAAGGATTTTAGAAAAATTTCTATTGAAGAAACTAAGAAATAGTTAAAAGCTCCCGAAAAAAATTCGGGAGCTTTATTTTTGATATACACTTGGGTATTCTTAAATGAATGATTCAATATTTTCTTTGACAAAACCATTCATTAAGATCCTTAAAATCTCTGTAAATTAGAGAACAGTCTTCTGCATTTTCATATTTCATTATTATTTTTTCCGTGATCTGTTTTCCGTTAGCGTCATTATCAAGGAAAAGTGAAATTTTATGATACTCACTTAATTTTTTTTCAATTTTAAAAAGCATTGCCGTAGAATTTAAGATAAGATAATCTGAAAGATGACTGTCTCTATTTTTCATATTCATATAGGTCAGAAAATCAAAGAAGCCTTCAAATACAGCAATATCATTAGCGTTATTCTTAATCAGTGTTATATCTTTATCCCCTAAGCAGATTTTAAAGTACTGATTTCTGATTTCAACCCCTCCGGAATCATTGGTAAAACCGACTGCAAAATAATTTTTCGATTTTAACCGAAAATGAATTTCCTTTACTAAGTGTTTCTGCTCATAAACTTTTCTCTCTTTCAAATACCTGACTAAAGCGGGGTGAATAATCTCTCGCATTTTAGAGATCTCATAAGTCCTTGTCCCCTGAGTTTCTTTTTCTTTCTCTTCAATTTTACACTGTGTAAAATCCAGCCTTTCAAGATATTTTAAGGCATCAGACACTGAGCATTTATTAATAGCCTGGACAATTGAGATTACATCATAGCTCTTCCCTGTTCCAAAGTCAAATGCTCTATTTTTCATAAAATCGACAGAAAGACTGGGCGTTTTTTCTTCCCGATCCAATGCAAAATAGAAAGCTATTCGAAGGTTTTCTTTTGTCGGAAACAAATTGAAGGATTCCAAAACCCTTTTGATTCCGATATTCTTTTTTATTTCTTCACAGTTCATTTTTTCTTTTTTCAAAGCAAATTTTCCTGTCTCTTTTCCTTTTAAATAAAAAAAGACTTTTAATTACTTTTAATATACTTTTAGTGATTAGCCACACTGCCCTATAACAAAGCATCCATCTTCAATCCGGAATGAGTACAATTCCGAATACCCCATGAGTACAATTCCGAAACAAAAATGAGTGCAATTCCGAAAAAACTGCTTTTACCAGATGAGTACAATTCCGAATCTGATTTTGTTTTCTTCTGCTATTTTTACCTTATCTACAATTTTTATAGGATTTACAATACCTACATGAGTGCAATTCCGAAATCAGCCTTATCAAAATCTAAATTTTAACATTTTCTTAACTTCAGCGAGTACAATTCCGAATTCCGAATGAGTACAAATCCGAAATACGGATGAGTGCAATTCCGAAATCAGAGAATAACAGGATAACCGTTTGGCAGTATTTCCGCCATCTTCGTTTCTCCATATAATTGTATAATATGTTCCTGTATTTTGCTCAAAAAAGCCACTCCCTGAAAATGTGTAGATTGTATCCCTTTCAGTCTGTTAATTCTTATGAATTCACTGAAAGCCTTTTCTATGAGCTTACGGGTTTGTGGTATCATCTTGTACTGATAGGAAAACTGAAGCATTTCTTGCTCCTGTAAACCATATCTTTTTCTGAAATAATATAACCTTCTTGTAATTTTTGACTTTTCTGGTGTATTCTCCAGTATATCTTTATCAGTTATCATTCTAATATAAAAAGGATGAATGAAAATAGAATCCTCTTTATAATGATAGTTGAATGAAAGGTTATTGTATTTGTTGAAATTTATTTTTGCAGTTTTGAGAAACTTGAAACAAAAATCATTAGCACTTTTATAGTTCAGTCCAAACTTTTTATTCAGTGAAGAAAGTTTCATCATTGTCCCTCCTTCAGGAAGCTTTGAAAGCCAGATGGCAAAAATAATATGTTTGTTGTTTCTGATATTATAAACCAGATTATAAAGGATATAGTTATACTCAGGAATAATCATCAGCTTTTTTAGCCAGTAGCTGCTGATCAGAAAGCTTGTATATCCACGCTGGTCATAACTTGGTGTGGAAATAAGCCCTCCAAAGGTTTTAATCTCCCTTCCCCCGGAGTTTAGTGATTTATACCAGCCCATCTTAAATCGGGCCAAAAACTCATACGCTTCTATAACTTGTTTTGTCGAGCCACTTGGAGATATTTTATTATTCCTGATCTTAATAGATGCAAAAATATTATTTTCAGTTTCAAACTCTTCGTCAAACAGAGAAAGCTGCTTCGGGCGGTCTTCAGGGCGGAACTGTTCACTACTGATAATCGAAATAATATTAAAAATAACACGAAGTGCATTAATAGGAATATCGGCAGCCTCCTGGTCTTCAAAAATAAAATCGTCTACAAAATGATTTCCAAAGCGTATTCTATCGGGATTTTTTTCGCCTTTATCTTCAAATTTCTTCCTGACAAGCCTCAAATCTTTTTCCAAAACAGCCATAATCTATATTTATGTGTATTAATGTTGTTTTCTTTGCAGAACGTTATTTTCATTGGGTTCTATAACAATTTAATACCCAAACTTTTGAGTGTTTTTGTTCCATCAATGATATTATAATATATATACTCTCCTGTTTCATCTGCTCTGAAAACTCTTTTTTCTACTTTCCCGAAGTTTGGAATTTTAACTTTGCGGATTCCCTGATACTCAGAAGGAATACCATTTATACTTACTTTTTGCCCGAGTTTTAAATCTGATAATTTCATTTTATTATTTTTTTAAATTTTAATAGATAAACATTTGTAATTTTACTGTTTAAGAGTTACTTTGGGTGTTTAATATTAGGTATTGACTCTATGGAAAACAGTCCGTTATCAGTTTTGTTTTTCATATAGGGTAAAATATTTTTCAATGAGGATTTCCAGTTGGTTATGGGTTTCCCCAAATTATTTCGCCAGCCATTACCCGCCCATAAAGCGTATTTATCCTCAATATCTGAATCCATAGAAGCTTCGTAAGCATCTAATGTATGTGCATACGCCATAAATTCTTCCAAAGAAGGTCCCTTGGTTGTTTTAAAAGGCTTAAGGGCACTATTGTAAAGAAGTGTACTCTCTTTTTGCTCTGTAGTTTTGGGAATAGGTATTTTAGATGGCTCTGCCAGAGGGGAATTCTCACTTTTTTCCACGATTGGAGCCTGGATGTTCTTTCCTTTCTGTTGAACTTTTTCTTGACCGGGGACTTGTAAAGGATAATCTAGTACGATTCTGTAAGAACAGGAAAGTCCTTTTCTATTTTCATACTGAATTAATCCTAAATTCCGTAGCGCTTCTTTAGCAGGTTTTAACGTTTTTCTCGTTAAACCCAATCTTTCACTCAGCATTACATCGGAAATGACGACATCGTATCCGTTATTATCACTTGCTTGCTTAAGAAGATAGAGATACACAACAGTAGCAGTAGTACTGAGCCTTGCTTTTGGACCAAATTCCCAAAACCTTTGTATGAGCTCCAAATAATACACCATTACTTCCCGGCTAAAAGCTCCAATACTTTTTGCTTATCAATAATGATAATCTTCCCCTTTTGAATAATAGCTTCATCCAGAATTCCTGAAGATTTTATTTCAGAAGCTTTTGATACAGAACATCCAAGAATTTTTGCCAATCCTTTCAGTCCGTATTCGTATTTACTCTCTAAGCCAAGACTTTTAGCTATTTCCAAAAATTCCTCAACCGTCAGTTTCCAAATAGGTGTTTGTGGATCTATCTTTTTCATTCTCTTTTTCTTTTACTGAAAATCTTAAATTTTAGCTCCCTTGCCTTCCCTCTTTAGCAATCCAGTTCCTTGCAGCAGCCTGCCAGCTGTTCATTAATTTTCCTCCACTTAATTTCCAATCCCGAGAATCGTAAAAGGAATAGAACTCATTTGCCTGGGAGGAAAGTAAATCACGTTCTTTAAAATACAACTCTACCTCACAGAATTCCGGTATACAAAAGTGATTTTCCTTTTGTATCGATAGTTCTTGCTCGCAAAATGCTGTATTTGAAAAAATTTCAGGATTGTCAAAATCAATAATCTCAACAAGACTTCCCTTATAAGCGTCATAACTGGGAGAATAAACAATGAATCCTGCCAAATGTAGTTCTTTGATACACCTGTGGTAAGTTCCAAAAGATTTTATCTTACCTAATTTCATGACCTCCGAACGGCAAATACGAAAAGGAGTCTGAAACCTGTTTTTACTCCAACACTGAAAAAGTGCAACATATATACTGATGTGAGAAGGATATAACCTATTGTCCTTAATGACATGCTCAAAAAAATTGATAATATCTTTAGTTTGGTTCATGATTGCCTTTTATCTGTTATTTTTTAGAATCCATAAGTAGCTTCTCAATATCTTTGTAATTATAATACAAGAGTCCCCCTATCTTCGTATAAGAAAGGGTTCCGTTAACCCTGAGATTCTGCAATGTGCCTGAAGAAATATTAAGCAACTTTTTAACTTCAGCAGTCCGAAGCCATAGTTTCTGCTCTGTTGTTCTTATCTGAAGCAGTTCTTTAATACCTTCCAGCAGTTCTATTTTAAACTGCTGAAGGTCTTCTTTGGTGATGATTGATATTGCCATGATTTCAAAAATTATTTTATGAGGCAAATTTTCGGAATCAGGCAGAATTTCTTTCGGTAGTTCTTCGATACTACCGAAAGATTTTATACCATACATTATGAATAAAGGGATTCAAGAGAAAGACAATTGGTATTATCTATGAAATCAGGAAAACTATCAAAATACTAAGCAACAATTTCATGATTTACCCTTTAGATCTATAAAAAAATCTAAAATGGATACTGAAATATTTTTAAATATCCAAATTATCCAAATATTGCTCTAAATTATTCTTCAGTAATATCAAAAATTTGGTTCTTTCAGATTTTCGTAATCGTATCTCTCCTAAAGTTTTGTGATAATTTCCCAAATTAATATTTAATGAGTGCTCAGCCCAACGGAAAAGTTCTGCTAAATCAGAATGCCCCCCATTAAAACATCTCGTCTGGTGAAGAGCATATAACAACTCTATAAGCGCAACTTTAGGAGCCGTCCATTCAAGATTTCTAATTTCGCTGATTGATTTTTCATCACTCCCCTCTGCATTAATTTTATTTGTCAAATAATAATCTAAAAGGTCGTTGGCAAGAATCTGAGAAACAATGTGATCATGTGAAGTAGAAAACTCCTCATCATAGCTGTAAAGCTCAGGACTTAGCTTTAATTTAAAGTCAAATTTAAAGCGAACAAAATATTTTTTATCCAAATAAGTTGATTTTCGGCGATAATAACTGATGAATTCTTTTTGCTCGTTATAGAAATACAAAAGATTAGATCTTTCGTTATCGTAATATGATTTTAATGCATGAGGATCAGCATAAGGTTTTGAGGCTTCTATTGCCAGGACTTTAGAATAGTAAATATATACTGCCGTAAATTGTGGTTTAGTATTTTTAAAAAAATGGATCTCATCACTCCAATCCGAAAAACGATATTGTTTCAGAAGATTCTTTAGCTCTCGAATGACCGTATCTGTCTCCATAAGGATTTCTTCACACTTAAGAACAATATTATTACTCCTTCTATTAATTTGATCTACAGTTGCTTGTAATTTTTGCCAAAGCTCATCAATTTTTTTTCTGAAATTTTGTCGATTCATACGTTATTTTTTTAATTGTGACGTAAAAATCGGCTTAAAATAAATCTTAAAGTTTCTTTAATTCCTCTTTTCTCTTCCTAATAAAGTCAATAGGTCTCATACCATTGATCTCCATAAAATGCTTGGAAAAAACCTGTCGGTTGGCCATTCCACACATTTGAGTCAACCCATCAATACTGTAATTAAGATATTTGGAATCTTCAAGCAAAAGATTGGTAATGTAGGTAATACGTAAAGTTTTTAGATACGCAGTAAATGTAAGATGATGGTGTTCGTTGAGAACATATGATAAGTGACTTCGGTTACTGCCAATCATTTTAGCAACAATCGGTAGTGTCAAATTGCTTTGGAGAAACTTTTTACTACTTTCAAAATTTTTTAGTTTTAATCTGACCTCTTCTATGAGTTCTAAACTGTAACCAACTTTTTCAGTTAAAGAAACGGGTAAAGATCTGTCAAAAGGTTCATATACAAAGGAATTATTGAATCTATCTAGTAATTCCTGATACTTTTTATTAAGTTCATTCTCTTTCTTTCGAAATCTTATA
Organism: Chryseobacterium sp. FR048; assembly: GCF_056844665.1. Taxonomy (NCBI): domain Bacteria; kingdom Pseudomonadati; phylum Bacteroidota; class Flavobacteriia; order Flavobacteriales; family Weeksellaceae; genus Chryseobacterium; species Chryseobacterium sp. FR048. Next base: position 65,874 of record NZ_JBXDSE010000001.1, read on the forward strand.
ATTAAAAAATACAATATGATCGAACCAGAAATGACAGAGAAGCAAAATATGATAACACCAATATTTTGTTTTCTTTCCAGACAATATTTTTCTTTCAATAAAGTATCTGTATCATATTCACGGTGAATTTTTGAAGAAAGCATTGCAAAATCAGTATTAATAATGGAATCCGCCTTCAATAATTGATTAGTATAGTACAATTGTTTTGGGGAGTTTCTGCTTTGCTTGGCGTCATGAATTAAATATTCATAATTGGCTTTGATTTCAGGGGTAATAACCCGGAATCGATTCACCAGAGAATCAACTTTATTTAAGTAAAGTAATGATTCTGCTCTCTCCTCTTTTAACCAATAAACTTTTCCTATATAAAAATAAACTGTGATTAACGATGCGAAATCCTGATTATGACTTAGGATCTTCTCAGAAAGCTTTAAGTACTTTAATGATTCAGCTAATTTATTTTCTCTTAAAAGCTGTATTCCTTTACCTTTTTGAAAAAGACCATACTCTAAAGGTAACTGTTTAGTATCATACAATCTTTCCAAACCAATATTAATAAGAGAGTCTTCCTTATAGAATAACTGTAGGTTTTTATAACAGCTGCTTAAGCGGTAAATACTATTGAAATATCCGGATTCATTATTAAGCTTAAGATTATGATGAACGTTTTTCATCATTTCTTTTTCAAAATATCGGGCAGATATTTCAAAGAGTTCAGCTGCCTCTTTATAATAGCCTAAATAGCTTTTCACCATTCCCAAATGATAAATAATTTTGTTTTTAAGATAATTATCCTTCGAGTCCTTTGAAAACTGAAAAGCCAGTAAATACTGCTCAAGAGCAGGTTTGTAATGCCTTTTGTTATAATAATAAATAATTCCTTTACCCAGGTAGGCCCTGGAAATTTGGTTCGGATTATTGTATTTTTTAGCGGCTATAATAGCACTATCTGCATAAATGAGCTTATCATGAATGTCTTTACTATAGTAAATCGCCTCTTCATATCCCCAAATTAACTCTTCATAATTATCTTCTTTCCTTGCTTTATCAATATACATTCTCACAAATACCAAAGCCCTTTCATCGTTTTCAGAGTAAGCATCTATTAAACCCAAAATTTTCTTATAAGATTCTATCTGAGGTTTTTCAATGTGTTTTTGCCCTTGTATTAACAGCAAAAAACAATTAAAAATCAGCAATAATATTTTATTATTAGTAGACATATCAAAAAAACGTACACTAATTTAATTAAAATCATTAATTGGAGACTTATTTCTAACTTAAAAATAGACAAACATAAATTAAATACTGATTTTCAAACACATATAGTTTAAAATCATGGGTAGAATTGATCAATTCTTACGGAATAATTGATCAATTCTACCCACTATTGCTTTTTTCAACCACTTAGCCATTCTAATTTAGACCTCAGAATTCTAATAATAAAACCGGCCGGGATAACTTTTAAAACCATCGTTAATAATCATGAAAAAGTATATCTCCATTTTAAGTTTAGCTTCTGTATTATTTATGTTCTCCTGTGAAAGAGATGTTTTGGATTTGAATAATCCACAACAGAAAGAAAAGAGTATAAAAATACAAAGCGATAAAGTATCAACTGGGACCCATAACCACACTTCGCAAAAAATAGATCAGAATCTGGCAGCAAACAATAAAGAAGAGCCTAAACGAGACAAGCAGCATTGGAGGGGTAAAAACGATACAGTAAGATAATACATATAAATGTATTTAATCTTTAATAGCATAGGAGTGGAAAACAAAGAAATATCATTGAGCACCGGAAAAAAATGCACAGTTAGCGGGGAATGGGAAACTGAAGGAAAAATCAGCACAATCGTTTATGTCTCAAAAGGTGAAATAATGCCACCATATTGCGGTAAGAATGTAAAATGGATTTTAGTTAAAAAAGGATAATTTTTTCGATAATGGAAACAAATAAAATCAAAACAATACTTGTACAGTTTACGACTTTTTTTTTCATATCGCTGTTTATTTATGCCGCTATGAGTAAGCTCATGGATTTTTCTAAATTCCAGATGCAATTAGAGCAAGCATTTTCATTTCATAACTATGCTGCTATTATTTCATATGCTATAATTATACTGGAATTACTAATTGTCGGGCTACTGTGCTACCGAAGAACCAGAAAAACCGGTTTAGTATTTAGCCTCGTATTAATGACAGTCTTTACCTGTTACATATTTGTAATCTTAAATTTTAAAGAACACATTCCTTGTTCCTGCGGGGGAATTTTAGAAAAAATGGGATGGACAGAGCACCTATATTTTAATATTGCGAGCGTAATTTTAGCCAGTGCCGCCCTACTGGTAATAAATAAAAATAATTTAAAATCTTATTGAAACTCTTCTATGATAAGAGTTACGGTAAGAATTTATATGTGTCCTTAAATTTATTGTTTAACCTTAAAATTAGGCAGTCGAAAACTGTTTAAACCTAAAACTTAAATGTATTTATTAACCACAATTTGTTTGAAAAGTTTGAGGAATAAATAAAATTTGGTGTAGCAAGGTTTACTTATAGCCTATAGATACAAAGGATATATCTAATTTGTTATCTCATTGCTTAGCAGACAAATTTCTAAAGTTTTTATGGTAATCTTTTTTGATCGAAAAAAAGACCTGAATTATGAAAATTAACCAATTTTTTAAAACTAATGCTTTAGCTATTGCTGCCATCATCTTTGCTGGAACTACAATGTCATTCAAATTGGCTGAAAAGAAAGCAGCTCCTGTAACCTATTTTTATAACAGCTCTTTAACTTCAGCTGGTGCATTTGCTGATCCAAGCCATTGGCAAGCTACAGACCTTCCAGGTTGTGAAACTGAAGGAGAAAGACCCTGTAAAATAATAGTTCCTGATGGTTCTTCTATAAATGCCGTACTTTCCGGTAAGACAAATGCTCAGGTACTTTCGATCAGTATGGATCGTAGACCTTAATTTATAACAAAGGTTGGCAAAATTGCCAACCTTTAATTTTTTCAAGTAAGTCTATTATATATAATCACAATTCATTATTTCATCTGTGATTCTGAGGCATCCCCGACAATTTAATAATTTCCTCAGAAATAGCTACAGCATAGCGAGGATCATTAGGAGGCAAAGAATATTGTTTATTTTCAATAGTTCTTGTTAAGGTAATATTAGCTCCATCACGGTTGTATCTTTTTAAATCCGACCAACGAATTCCTCTGAACAATAGTTCCTTTTGTCTTTCTTTCCTAATAAGCTGTAATGCCTCTTCTTTGGAATTAGCCATAAAAGGGATAAATGTTTCAGCTTTCCATCTGGTGATTAGAAGATCATTAAGCATTTTCATAGATTTGGTAACATCACCAGTCTGAACGTAAGATTCTGCTGCTATCAAATATAACTCATCCACTGCAACACTGGTCATTTTCCCTGAAGAACCTCCTGTATAGTTTCCTTTAAATATAATATCCCCATTAGGGTTTACCCTAAAGTAAATCAGTTTTCTAAGATCATTTTCATGATATAATTGAAATAGATTTAATGGAACCTTAGCTACAGCAAAACGTACAGGTCCTGAAATACGCATCGTTGTTCTTAATAGAACCTCAGAATTCATATCCTTAATAGGATAAGTATCTGATGATTTCAGTTTATTAAAATCCATTAAAGTATTTTGCAGCTCTAATGCCTGCGATGCATATTGTAAAGCTTTTTCATAGTCTCCTATAAATAAATAGGTTCTGGCTAGATACCCAAGTGCCGTAATCTTTGAGGGTCTGCTGGCAGCGACCTGCTTTACAGGCAGTAATTCCACTGCCTGAATTAAATCCTTTAAAATCTGATCATAAGTCTGTTTAACCGAAGACCTTACCGAAGTTTGGTTCATATCAGAATCTAACCGGAGTGGTAAACCTAAATCCTGTCCTGCTGTTGCCTCATTATAAGCCACACACCATATCTGCGCAGCATCCAGATAGCGTATGGCACGCAGTGCTAATGCCTGACCTTTTACATTCTCAGCTCCTGAAATATGATAGGTTTCCAGATTGTCAAGCACTGCATTACTTACATAAATAGCCTTGTAACAAGAATACCAGTCATTTCCTACCCCTTGATTGGTTGACACATAATCAGGCTGCCACGTATACAATCTTTTATCCTCATTATATTCCAAAGCATTATAATCGCTATCTGATAAATAAAATTCATCAGAGGAGGTCATCCCGCTGGAAGCAAAATCTCCTAGTACATCTGTTATTCTATCCAATAATGCCTGATTATCTTCAAGGGTTTGGGGAGTAGCCAACTGTGAGTCAGACTTTTCATCTAAAAATCTGCTACAACTCGTTAACACTACTAATACAGATAAAAATCTTAATATTTTTTTCAATGTTTCTTTCATAACATAATAATATAGTATTGAAATAATCAGGTTAGAATTTGGCACGAAGCCCTATAGTATAAACAGCGGGAGGTCTCAGTCCGTTAACACCAAGGTTATAATCCGGATCTATTCCGCTTTTATTAGCCCTCCATAAAATACCCAGATTGCTTAGGTTCACAAATGCACTCAAGTTTTCAAAAACAGAAGACCCAAAAAGAGTCTTATCAAAAGTATATGTGAGGTTGATATATTGTAATCTTATATGGTCTCCTTTTTCAACAAGTACGCTTGATCCGCTATAGAATGCATCCCTGTTTGCATCACTCTGATAATTATTGGATGGAACATTGGTAAAGGCTTCATCACCCTCTTTTTGCCACCTGAAGGCATAATCACTATGCCCCGACCAACTGGTAAATAAGTTGGTATAGTTTATTGAATTTCTTCTAAACCAGTATCCAAACTTGTAAGAAATACCTATATCCATACTAAAGTTTTTATAGCTAAAGGAGTTCACAAATGAGCCATAGACTGTAGGAACCGCTGAGCCGTAGAACTCTAAATCCTGAACTGAAGTACCTACACCTACCATTTGAGAATAATCCTTACTAACCTGTCCGTTAAGATACCCTTGCGGGTCTCCGGTTTTAGGATCTAATCCAGCCCATTTATACGCAAATATGGAATAGACAGGTAATCCCTCTACTCCTGATATGGGTACAGAAGAGCCATTCCCTATGAATTGACTTGCCAGAGGATCTGCCAGATAATATTTTGTGACTTTATCCCTGTAAGTACTGAAGTTTAGAATAGTATTCCATTTTACTACTCTGTCAATATTCATGGTCTTTAGTTCAACGTCTATTCCATGTCCGCTTGTCTCTGCTACATTGGAAAGCATATAGTCTATACCTGTTGTGTAATCCATTTGTCTGGGGCCAAAAAGGTTGGTTCCTTTTTTGGTAAAATACTCAACAGAGCCACTTATTCTGCTGTTTCGAGAAGAGAAATCTACACCTGCATTAATCATTCTGGAAGTTTCCCAACGCAGCCTTGGATTAAAATAATTGTCAAAACGAGCCACTGATGTTCCGGTATAACGGGATTTATCCGTATCAAAAGCGATGGTACTTACAGCGACCATTGCTGGATCTATATTTCCATTAAACCCATAAGATGCTCTCAATTTTAAATAAGGAAGCCATTCTACGTGATAAAAATTCTCTTTGGAAATTTCCCATAGCGTTCCCACTGACCAAAAGGGGTTCCACTGGTCATTGGTATTTAACCCAAACAAATTACTGGCATCCCTGCGAAAGCTTCCCGAAATAGTATACTTGTTATCAAAAGTATAGGCAGCATTTGCAAACAAAGAAACAAAACGAGTTGTTCTCTTTCCAAGGGATTGCCCTCTCTGGATAAATTCCATATTACCCGTAGGAAGAAGTGTATACTGCCGGGTATAATCAACACTACTGGAAGCCATACTATTTTCATTATACCCATAGTAACGGTTATATTCGTAGCTTCTTACCGCATCACGGCTCTCTGCTCCTGCAATTGCTGTGACTCCGTGTTTATGCCATTTACCTGTATAGTTTAGTTGTCCTCTTACATTATTGATAATAGTTAATGCTCCTGACTTGTCTAAAATCCCGCCCTTTGGAACAATGAAATTTGTATTTCCGTTGGTATCCACCTGCGCAAAACTGTTTACATAATTTCTGGCAAAGTAACTTTGCGAATTATGAAGGTTTTCCGTAATATCATTCTGTCTCTGATATTGGTATTTAAATTCGGCTTCAAATCCTCTTATAATTTTATAATTAACAGAAGCATTAATCATCACTTCCGTTCCATTAGTCTTTGCACGGTCATTCTGCCAGTCTAAAAGTGGATAATAGTTCCAATCTAAAAGTTTTCCTAATCCAAAACTATCTTTATAATTCTGATCATAGCCCTTTGTCACTATACTCGGATTACCTTCGCTGTCTGCCAACTGCATATAAGGTACTGCTGAGTTTCTTGCCATTATAATCCCACCATAGCTTATGCGCCCACTTTCTGTACGGGTATCTGTATAATATATTCCGGTATTTACAGTTAATTGTTTTATTGGACGCCATATATTCTGAAAGCGAAGGTTGGTTCTGGTATATTTCTCTCCGAGATTTCCTTTGTTATCATCATAACCAATTCCGGATGTCCATGAAAATTTTGGGGCACCACCTGCAATGTTTAAAAAGTACTGCCTTTTTTCAGAGGGCAGATACATATACCGCCTGTACTGGTCTTTGGCATCAATATTCCTTAAAGCCCCAATCTGACGGTTAACTTCCTCCTCACTCATAAGCCCCTTTTTCTGCTTATTCAGTAGATCTACCACCGGAGATAAAGCCGGATGTGATGAAAAGTTAATATCACTATCATAGTAACCTCTTTTAAAGAGTTCCGTTTCAACATCTATAAAATCAGATGATGAAATGGTCTTTAGGTAATTGAAATCAGGTTTTGGACTTATGCTTGTATTAGCCGTGAACTCTAGTGACAATGGCTGGCTGAGTTTTCCACTCTTTGTTGTAATGACAATAACCCCATTGGCAGCTCTCGCTCCCCAAATACTTGCCGCAGATGCATCTTTTAGTACCGTAATACTTTCAACCATATTGGGATTGATATTACCAATGTCTCCCTCATAGGGAAAGTTATCCACGACAACCAATGGTGATTTAGGACCATTGATTGTACTGATGCCCCGAATCATCAATTGCGCAGTTCCTGAGGTTCCCCTGTCTATCGTTACTCCACTTATCATATTGGAGAGACGATCCAAAACATTGGTTCCAACCTGTTGGTTTAAAAGTTTGTTATCTGCATGAGAATAAGATCCTGTGGCTCTTTCCTTTGAAATTTTCTGATATCCGGTGGCTATATTAACAGTTTCTATGTCCGTAAACTTAGCTGTTAGCATAATTTTTACGGGTATGCTTTGAGGAAGGTTTAATTCTATAGTCTTGGATTCATATCCCAGAACTGAGGCCACAAGCTCAATTTTGTTTTCTTTTGTCTGAAGCCCGAAAAAGCCATTACTATCTGTGATTACTGCGGTACTGCTATTTTTTAGAGCTATGGTAACATTCCTTAGTGGCGACTGACTCAACTGATCAAGTACCTGTCCGGAAATAGTATGTTGAGCCATAAGTGATATACTACTGCATAGTATCAATGGCATGAGTATTTTTTTCATAGTATATTATTAGAGTTTTATTATTGAGGGCTAAAGAATAGTGGGTAGTCTCTTTATGATTTGTCCTTAATGACAAGTACATCTATATCCCTGTCAGCCTCAATGAGATCAAGATCATATTTTGAGAGTTCCTTACTTAAGGAAGCAGAATCTGAAATACCCAATAACTTTAAATCCACATTTCCGGTATATCCTGTTTCGTCTATAATGGGCAGTTTTATTTCAGAAATTCCATTAATACTGTTGACGAAAGCATACATGGAAATATTTTGTAAGTCTGATTCAGAGGTTGAAAATCTATATTTCATTTCACCTCCTTTGGTGGCAATCTTATCTTTTTGTGAGGTTCTTCTAAGAATCAGACATTTCACCTTTCTTTTTTCTATACTGGCGGAATAATCTGCGAATTGGCTAAGATTTTTAAGCATCATCGGATAGAGTGAATCGGATAGTGATACCGGAACAATGTATTCGTAATTATAAAGGTTATAATCCTCTACACGTCCTTCTGAATTCTTTATATAATCCAGTGCAGTAGGATTCTTCACTTCCATAACTATTCTTTTATTACTAAAAGATTCTTTACGTTGTTGAAAGATTTCATCGGTAATAGCGGTAAAGATCTCAAGTAAGGAGAGATTGGTAAACTGACGGCCATATACAATATTTCCTTTTCTATGGAAGCCTGAACCGAAACTTATACTTCTTATCCTTCCTTTTGAAAGAAGTGAATAATTTGTAAGGCTGGTCCCTTTCTCCTGATCGAAACTTTCTGATAACATTAAAGGTCTTTCCCTACTCATGTATACAACGGTCTGAAGACTGGAACTTTTTCCTTTTAATACTTCATTTATGGTATTTTCATTTACCTGAGCCCCATCAGTGGTATTAAGGAGTTTTCCGTCCTTAATCCATATAATATAGGGGACTCCTTTATGAGGAAATTGAGAATGCAGAATTTTATCTCCTGCTACGGAAAGTATCTCTTTATACCTTTGTCCGTTTTTAGAGGCAAAGAATTTTTCCAGAGTGGCTCTATCCTGATTGCTGACAGCCAGTATTTTTATCTTGCCACTAAACTTCTTTTGAAGTTCTTCCATTTTAGGAAAACCTGTAAGGCACGCACTGCACCATGTATTCCAGAAGTCAAGTAAGATCAATTTATCTTTATCTTCGGATAATTTTATAGTTTTCTGTGAATGATTGACAACCTCCATTGGGGCTGTCCAAACAGAATTTGGTACAGCATCACCTATTTTCAAAGATTTTTTTTGTGAATATGTTGTAGTAGCTATGGTTACGGCTAAAATAAGGGACACACGTTCCCTGCAAAAGAAATTTTTCATACTTTTACTTAGATTATTAATAATAATTATGACCAGCTCTTCTATGTGCTGAAGTAAATGAGAGGACTATAGCACAGGAAGGGCTTTTTTAGGGTTTGATTAGGATAAATGACTTAAGGACATAATAATTCCTTAAGTAAATGATGTTCATAGGCAGTTGAAATTGTATTTTGAAAAAGCAGGGAAAATATATCTCATAACTACATTTCCCCGCTAAATGCAAAAAATCTGGTTGATAAGAATGAAAAGAAAGATTTCATAAATAAGGATTGCTCCCGCAATGGTTGTACACCCATTGTAACTGTCCACAATGATACTTTTACGGTAGGAGCGTCTTAGAGGATTGTAGAGAGTGGACTGCATAGGAAACAAAAACGGCATGGGAAACTCTACAATATCCGTACTAGAGGCACTGGTATACCTTACATGCAGACAAGAGAGAAACCCACGCCTAGGTCGTGAGCCTCATTACTTATCATCTCGCATGTTAAAAATTACCAGTTTTCTAGCACAAGAATCTAAGCAATAGCTTCTATTTATTAATCGTTGAAGTATCGCAAAGTTACTGTTATTGTAACTTATAATGCAAATATAATAAAAATAACGACATATACGTCGTTGAGAATACAAGTTTTTATGAATTATTTTATAAAATGAATTATCAACTACAATCTTTTAGATACAGAGTAGCTGTAGGAATCACTTTCAAAAAATTGAGAGTGGCAATAAAGATTGATAATAAAGCGATGACTCAACAATACCTAAATAACGATATTTTTATTAAGTATTCTAAATCTTGGAATGCAGCAAGAGAAGAAGCATTACCAAATACAACACTTGAAAATCTTTTTATCATTGCTAATTACTTTAATATTAGTATTGAAGAATTATTTGAGCAAGTTGCTAAAGTGTCTAAAGCTGAAATTGATTCTGCTATTAGAGAAAAAAAGATCTTAAGAGAAAAATATAATATATTGAAATGAAGCCTATTATTCTGAATTAGGCCAACAGAATCCTGATGCAAGTTAGGATTTAATTTTTTATAGATTCCTATAAATACATCTATAAAATATTTTCTATATATCAACTATCTGAAAAAAGATAAGTCTTCTGAATCAAAACTAACGAGATAAAGATATTTAATGCTTGCCTGAATTTAATATATTGGAGTCTCTGACTAATATAAGAAGAGCTTAGAAGTCAGAATTCGAAGAAAAAAAATATTCCTTTCAGAAACAAAAAACATTATTGATGATTTTCTTCAAGAAATAGTGCATGGAAATTATATGCATTAAGGTTATCTTTCTATATAGATAGAAGGTTCGAGTTATATGGATTCGGGCTGAGCTTTTCTGATGGTCAGAGTTCTTCGCAGTACCTCCTAAACAATAGACTATAGCCCAAAGCTTTTTCTATTGTACCAAGTTCCTGCTTCTATTATTTATTCTGGATTTTATGATTTTGTATGAATTAAAATAAAATACGACATCCTTTGTCGCTTTGCTATTATAGCTTTGTTTTAATCTTAAGAACTGAAATACAAATTTTAAAAACTAAATTATTATGAAAACACTGTACCAGTCAGGGTAAATCAATTACCGTAAAAACCCCATATGAAAAATGGGGTTTTCCCCATAGAGGGAGCAATCAGCAATTTTTAAATTCACATCAAATTTCAAATGCCAATGAAAAAAATTTATTTGGGTGCATATACCTTATGCACAGTCCTGAGCATATCAGCTCAGGAAGTTGTCTGGCAGAGAGACGTTAAATTCTCTACACAAAATTTTCTTAGCCAGGTGATCACCACGATCGATCAGCAATATCTGATCACCGGAAGTTCTATTCGGCCTGACAAACTTCAGCTGGAGAACAAGCAAAACAACGGCTTTGATTTCCATTTAATCAAACTCGATCAGCAAGGGGAACAGGTTTGGGAAAAATACTTTTCCGGACAGAATCATGATTATTTATCGGCAACCGTACCAACACAGGAAGGAGGATTTTTACTTGCCGGAACATCCTATTCTGGAAAAGGGTTGGATAAAAAAGATGGTACCAAAGGTGGCTCAGACATCTGGCTCATTAGGGTTAATGAATCTGGAGATGAACTATGGCAAAAAACGCTGGGCACCACTGCAGATGAAGAAGCCAGAGCTGTGATCCAAACTACAGATCTGGGATTCTTTATCGCCGGAAACGTTCAGAATGCCTCAAAAGGATATGGTTCTAAAGATGTGTTGATCACTCGCCTAGATAAGAATGGAAAAATCCTTTCTGAATCTGTCATTGGCGGAAGAGGACTTGATGAAGTGGAAAAAATGATTCCAACCAAAGATGGCGGAGCATTACTTGGTATTTATTCCAGAAGTATGGCCAGTGGGTCAAAGAAAACCGAAAACTACGGTGAGGGTGATTACTGGATTGTAAAGCTGGATAAAGAAGGAAAGGTTCAATGGGAGAAAAATTACGGTGGTAAAAGTGATGACCATGTCCGGACGCTGGCATTAACCACATCCGGTTATATTGTAGGTGGTGAATCCCGCTCTGAAAAATCAGGCAACAAATCAGTAGGCGTTGAAAAGGGGACGGACATCTGGGTGGTTTCCTTGAATGAAAGAGGTGACGAGCTATGGCAGCAATCTTATAATTTGGGAAATCGTGATCTTTTGATGGGTATGAGCGTAATTAATTCCGCTGATGATAAGGAGACCAGGGGCGTACTAGTGGGTGGTTATACCCATGCAGAGCAACAGATAGAGAAAGATGATGAAACCTTCTGGATGTTGTATATAAACATCGACGGTAAAGAACAGTGGCGAAAGCATGTGACAGGAGAATCCCGCAAAAAGGAGGAAAGGCTTTCGGATATTAAGATGAACCGGGATGGCTCCATCATTCTGGCCGGAACCAGTGCTGAGGAACTGGGTAAAGAAAACTGGAAGATTATTAAGCTCGGCGATAAACAGGTGGATCAGCTTATTGAAAAGAAAGACATCAAAATTTATCCAAATCCGGTATCAGATTACGCTTATGTAGAAATTGGAATTGATTTCAAAGAAGCAGATATTCTTTTGTATGATATGAGCGGAAGACAACTTCAAAGTTTGAAAACAAAAAACAGTGTTACAAAATTGAATACCCAATCCCTTGTACAGGGTGCTTACCTGGTAACCATTAAAACAGACCATAACAAAACGGCGAGTGCCAAACTTATAAAAAAATAACACAATGAGAAAACAAATCATAACGGCTCTATTCCTGTCTACGATCTGCAATCAGCTCTGGGGACAGGTAGAAGGTAGATTTAATAAGAGTCTGGACAATATCAATAAGATGTTTCCGGCAGCCCCAACGGCTAATAACCTTATGAAATTTGAAGAGGTTCCCGTAAGCTACTATACGGGTATACCCGACGTGAGTATTCCTCTTTTCAATATGTCTACAGGTAATGAAAATGTTAATTTAGATGTAAGCCTGAAATATCATCCTTTAAGTGCAAAACCGGATGATAAAGCGGGAGAAGCCGGATTGGGCTGGAATTTATCAGCGGGAGGAACCATTACCCGTACAGTCCGGGGAGGTGTGGCAGATTCAAAAGTTGATCCTATTCTTTTCTCAGCCGTTCCAAGGAATAAATATGGGATCTATCACCATGACTACAACAATACATATAAACTCGTTTACGATGATACTGCAAATTTTGATTATCTCGAGTATGGGTACAATGCGGCAACCGGTAAAATAGATACAGAATATGATCTTTACCAATATAATTTTATGGGATATGCAGGAAGGTTTATTATTAAGAGGGGACTGAACGGTGTCTATAATGTAGAAAAGCTAGATAGGAACAATTTAAAAATAACAGTAACACAAGATTCTAACGGGGAGGTACAAACAGTAAATATTACCGATGATAAAGGTATTCAATACCTGTTCAGAGGTATGGAAGAATCTTCAAAAGATATTTCTAACATAAAGACCGGATTGTTACATAATACCAGTGATCTGATTAGCAGTGTCAGTGGAGGACAGTATTTTAGTGCTTATCATATCGAGAAGGTTGTAGATCAAAATAACAAGATCTTATTAACCTTTAGCTATGATCTTTCTCCAGTTGTAAAATACAAAGACCCTGAATCGAGAACCTCACGCCTTGCTTCGAATATTACGCATGATTATTTTAATATAGGTGCGATCGTTAACCCTGATATGCAAATGCCCGGAGCATTGGATGTTCAATATGTATACAATACCGCTTATACTAAACTCCTGACTGCAATTACGATTACTGATCGTGGAATTATAAAATTCAGTTACGAAAAAGGCCGTAATGATAGCAATTATGAAAATGCCGCTGATCTTTATAAATTAAAATCTGTGGAATCCTTTGCTGCGGGTGTGCCAAATCTGAAGGTGGATCAATTTATTTTTGACTATGGATATTCCAATTCTATGATGCAGGATGGACAAAATCCGATACTCAGCAAATTGCTTCTAAAAAAAGTGACAAATATTGGCCAACAGGGAACGAATACAAATAATGAATACACAATCAGTTACAATAACTTCAATAAGTCATTCAAAAGGGATGACTGGGGATTCTATAAAGAATCGCAACCGTCTGATATTACCCAGGATGTTTTGAGTTCTATCGTTTATCCCACAAAAGGTAAGGTCCAGTTTGAGTTCGGAGAAAATGATTATAGTTATTTTGCCGGATATACCGATCCTGTAGAAGAAGTTAAAGGGAAATGGGTCGATCAGGAAAATCACTTTTCCTTTAATGAGCTGACCGCTTTTAACTCAGCAGCCAAAGGGGAGTTTTTTACGATTCAGTCTCCTCAGGAGGTAATCCTTCATTTGGATCTGGGGTCTTTAACGTATTCAAACTGGAAATTCAGACTCTATAAGAAAAATTCGGATGGAACATTTTCACCAGAAATTGTAAGTTTTGAATATAGCTATCAATCCTGTGATAGCCCACCAGGAGGGCCTGCCTGCCCTAGTCAGGGACCAGGGCCAAATGGAGAAGCTATGACGACTTATGATCAGCCGACCCCTCTTCTGCAACCCGGCACTTACTTTGTTTCATTGGAAGCATCTCCGGGTATTACCTATAAACCTATTTCATACATTCTTTCCACTAAAACCAAGGAACGCTATTTTAATAATTATGCAGTTGAAAAAGGTGGTGGATTGCGCATTGACAATATTAAATATTACGATAAGCCAACGTCAACTATTCCTGCAAAAGAATATGTTTATGATTATAAAGATATAGATAGTCCGGGAAAAAGTAGCGGAGGTCTTGTTTTTCCACGTCCGGTCTTTAATTATAATGAAAGCATCAATTATTTTTATCAGAAAAGAAATGCGCTGGGATATGCGAAGTTTAGTTGTACAACAGCCACAACCACCAATGTAAATATCATTCCTACAGAAAAAACTCAGGGCTCTGATGTTGGATATAAATATGTGTCTGTAAAGCAGGTCGGCAAAGGACCTAATAATAGTACCATTGATAATGGAAGTACGGTGTATAAATTCCGCTCACCCGTAGAGTATGCCAATTATGAACGGATAAATCCGACCATGCCAATCATGCCGATCACAAATCAGGACTATTTAAGAGGGCAACTGATTTTTGAGAAAAAATATAACAGTGCCGGACAGATACTGTCAGAAGTGAACAACCAGTATATTACCCTTAATACACAAAAACTCGAAGGAATAAGAGTAAGAGATTATTTTTATAATAATATCAATCCTCGTTTTTACGAATATGAGAATTATGGTGCATTCAAAATTGAATTTCCCAATGAAACCTTATCTGAACCTTATAAATACTATTCTACATATGGTATTGTTTTGCCCGTAAAAAAGACCGAAACCTCATATTCTTATAAAAATGGTGTTCAGAGTTCTATAAGCAGTATAACGGAAACCAGTTACAATGCAAACGATTACCCTTCTATTGTTACTGACATTCATCCTGACAAATCTGCTACTGTAACCCGTACACTTTATGCCCTGGAAAAGCAAAATCTGGGTCTAACAGTGGCCAATATGATTGGAATACCATTAGAGGTAGAAACGATCGAAAAGCAAAGCACAACATCTACCGGGAAAACAGTAGCGAAAACAGAAGTGACGTTTAATCATTCTGCTGGCCTTTATCCTGATGTACTCAAATCTCTTAATACAGCTACAGACATAATGGAAAGCAAAATAAAATATGACCACTATGATGAAAAGGGTAACCTACAGCAGTATACCATTAATGATGGAACCCCAGTTACGATCATCTGGGGATATAATAAAACACTTCCTATTGCTAAAATAGAAGGTATAAAGTTATCAGATATAGCTCAGTCCACTATAGATACTTTAGTATTGGCATCTAACGAGGATGGAATAGACGGAATTGGAAATACAGAATCGGTTTTTCTTTCAGCCTTAGAGCAATTCAGAAATGATCCTGTATTGGAAAATACACAGATAACCACCTACTCTTATGATCCTTTGGTAGGGGTAAGAAGTATGACATGGCCTTCTGGCATCCGTGAATATTATACCTATGACCAGGAAGGCAGGCTTCAGGATATAACCAAGGAGCAGAAGAATGGCACTGGTAATATTTATATGAGGAAGGTTAAGGAATATCAGTACAATTTAAAACATTAAAAAACAGATGAAAAAAATAATAAGCGTTTTCGCAAGTATATTGCTGACCGGCAGTTTGAGCGCTCAGCTTAGTTCTACCGAAAATTATGTTTCAACAAAGACCTATCTGGATTACCCTGCGGGTGGATCTGTTAAGACAGCGCAGAAGGTTGAGTATTATGACGGGATCGGAAGATCCAAACAAGTGGTTGATGTACAGGCTTCTCCCGGGAAAAAGGACGTTGTTACCCATTTCGAATATGATTCTTTCGGGAGGAATGTCTATAATTATCTTCCCATCCCACAAGTAGATACCCAATATGGAGGTATATATACAGCTCCTCTTGTCAATGCCCCATCAGTTTATGGGTCTGAAAAAATATTTTCTGAAAAAGTATTGGAGAATTCACCATTAGGTAGAATACAGCAGCAAAAGCATGAAGGCTGGGACTGGAGTACTCGTCCTGTTTTCTTTGAAGAAGGGACCAATGCTGATGGAGAGGTTAGAAAGGTTGTGACTTCTACAGAAATTATTAACGGAATAATTATAACCAATATAGATTTTAATCTAAGTGGGGGAACTTATAATCCGGGGGAATTATATAAGAAAACGGTGATTGATGAAGATGGTAACAAAACCACAGAGTTTACCAACGGAAAAGGACAAAAGATTCTTTCGAGAAAAACAACAGGTGGTTCGGATACAGCAGACACCTACTATGTCTATAATGAATATGGGCAGCTTGCTTATATCTTTCCTCCTCTGCTTTCTATAAAAACAAGCTGGGGACCTAAGGATATAAATCCGGCGGCCTATTCTTATCGTTATGATGGAAGGGGCAGAATGGTGGAGAAAAAGATACCTGGAAAGGGAATTGAATCTAGGGTCTACAACAGACTTGACCGTTTGATTTTGGCTCAAGATCCAGCGCTTGCCGGAAAAAATGAGTGGCTTTTTACCAAGTATGACAAGTTTGGAAGAGTAATTTATACGGGTACTATCTCCAATAGCCAGACAAGAGAGGAGCTACAGGAATTGGCAGACAATGACACAGGTCCAACTGATGAGAACAGAAATGAGGCATTTGATCATTCAAATATAAAAGTTGAATATTCTAATAATGCCTTCCCAACAGATATAAAAGAAGTATTGACTATCAAATATTACGACAAACATATGGGGTTTGTAGATGATACATACTTTCCAACAGTAATATTAGGTCAGGAAGTCATATTAAGGAATTCACAGGATCAGGCAAAGGGCTTACTGGCTGATTCATTTATGAAAAATCTGGAAGACAATGAATGGACAAAAACGTTCTATGCCTATGACAATATGGGCCGGGAAATTGCTTCCCATTCTATCAACCACCTAGGTGGTTATACAAGAAAGGAATCTCAACTGAGCTTTTCCGGTACTGTAAAAAAAATGATCACTTATCATAGAAAAACCAAGTCCGGAAAAGAGAAAAAAATTACTGAGGATTTTGAATATGATCACCAGGACAGGCTTCTAAAACATTGGCATCAGGTAGATAGTGAACCTGTAGAACTGTTAGCGGAGAATACCTATAATGAAATATCTCAACCTGTCAATAAAAAGGTAGGAAATAATTTGCAAAGTATTGATTATACATACAATATAAGGGGATTTAGGACAAAGATCAACGATCCTGAAAATTTAGGCGGAAAGCTTTTTGGCTATCATATTAAATATGAAAAACCGGAAACCAACCTGTATCTCGCAAAATACAACGGAAATATTTCTGAGATAGATTGGAAAACAGCTGATGATGGAACTTTCAGGCGTTACAACTATACTTACGATGGTTTAGACCGTCTCACGCTAGCAGCCTATACAGAGCCGAACATCACTTCCCCATATAATAATGCCTACACTGAATCTCTTTTTTATGACCTGGAAGGAAATATTCAGAACCTGACAAGGAATACATATATACCGGGTCAGGGAGTAAGGCCGATGGACAATCTGACTTATAAATATGCTGCAAGAAGACTTCTTTCTGTTACTGATAATTCCGGGGTTTATGATGGTTATCCGGATAGTTCTGGCATTCCGATGACTTACGATTTGAATGGTAATATGAGTAGCCATGAGGATAAGGGTATTCTCAAAATTGGTTATAACCATCTGAACCTACCTAATAAAATTACTTTCAACAAAGCCTTTCTCAGTCATGATATGACGAATAGTTATAAGAGCTACTCCAAATATATCTACAGAGCAGATGGTATAAAAGTAAGAAAGGAGTTTGTCTATGGAACTGGGCCATCCAGTTTAGAAACTCATAAAATAACGGAATATCTTGATGGTTTCCAGTATACAGACGATATACTGAATTTTATCCCTACTTCGGAAGGCTATTATAATTTCGAGCAAAAGAAGTATATTTACAATTACACAGATCAGGTAGGAAACGTAAGGCTGTCTTTTTATAAAGGGGCAAATGGAACTGCTGAGATTGATCGTGTAACCAACTATTATCCCTTCGGGCTAGAGTTTAATGAGAATATAGTTCCTGTAAATTCAATTACTCAGAATTACAGGTATTCTACACAAGGGCAGGAAAAGCAGGAGGATACCAAGTGGAGTTCTTTTAAATGGAGAAATTATGATCCAACTTTTGGAAGGTTCTTTAATGTAGACCCACTTGCAGAAAGCTACCCAACATGGTCAACCTACGCTTTTAGTGGTAACAGAGTTGTAGATTCCAGAGAGTTGGAGGGCTTGGAGCCTTTACCAACCAATATGGCAAGGGTATATGAATCCCACTTAAAGGATGCGGATAGACTTGATCGTCAAGGAAGAAGTTATGAGGCTGCCAAAATTAGGGAACGTGCAGATCTTATGCAGGAAGTCAACACTGCTATAATATCTGCTCCTATATTTGAAATCGAAGAGGTTATTTTAACTTTTAGAGCAGCACAAGGTGCAGGTTTCTTTGCCAGAGCATGGAATGCCATTAAAGGAATTGTTACAGGAGCTGAAGCAAGTTCGGGTATTGCAGAAACAACCATTGGAAAAGTGCCGAACCCGTATGGAAAAGCAGGTGGCCCATTACACCAAGCAAAAATAGAAGAAGTTGGAAAAAAATTAGATGCTGATGGATTTACCGAAATAAAGACCGAGGTAAAAATAGATACACCACTTGGAAGTAAAAGTAAAAGGTTTGTAGACATTCAAGGAACTAATCCAAAAACAGGAGAAGTAAGGCAAGTTCAAGTTGGAAAGCAGAACCAAAATGGGACTCCAGTTTCAAGAGAAAGGAAGGCGCTTGATGACATAGAGCAAGCCACAGGAAAAAGACCTGAGTTTGCTCCATATAATCAATTAAAACCAAAAATAAAAATGGAAGAAGATAGAGTAATTCGTAATTAACTAAGACTATGGCCTCAAAACAATTAAATTTTTTTATTACACCTGATAACTTTGATAGAATCAATGATATGATTTTAGAAAGAAATATTGTAGTGCTTCTTAAGGAAAACATCTCAGATACTTCCGAGATTATTACAACTAAAACTTTACCTCCTATCGAGGATGAAATATTTCAAGTATATTTATCAACACCTCAATTCTTAGATAAGATAATAGTTCTTTCAACAGACAATGGAAAGAGATCCTTTGATGTTCTTAGAAGCTATTTGCTGGAATTCAGTTTAGGAGGCTTTTATCCTTATGATATAAACCTTTTGCAACGTGCAAGATTCTATTATGTAAAGTCCTTTTTTAATAAATATGATGAATTGGAAAAAAAATCTAATTCTTTTTGCGAGTGGTGTGACGACATAATTAGAAGCTTTAAAAAAGAGTTTTTAAAGAGATATTCTAATGATAAGGAAGACTTATATTCTCAATCTGCTATTGAATGGATTGAGAAAAATAATGCAGCAAAAACAGGTGGTGGACTTGGGTGGAGGAAGCCTTAATAATTTACTATTGGCCAAGCAGATAAAGTAAATTTGTTTGGCCATTTTTCATCAAATTAATGTATAATGTAAGTGATGGGAAAATAAGCTAATCCGTAATCAATGAAAAATATGGCCTCAAAACAATTAAATTTTTTTATTACGCCTGAGGAGCATAATAGAATTAACAATATGATTTTAGAAAAGGGAATAGTTGTATTACTTAATCAAAACATCAATTCGACAATCGAATTTAAAATTTTAAATCATTTGCCTCCTATGAATAGTAATATATTTCAAATATACCTTTCAACCACTAATTTTCTGGATCGAATTATAATTAATTCAGTAGATGAACAAATGTATTATTTTAATATTGATGAAAGTTATTTGTTAGAATTCAATTTAGGTGGATTTTATTCTGATGATGACAGCTTTTTAAGGCGTGCAAGATTTTATTATGTAAAATCATTTTATAATAAATATGATAATCTAGAGAAAAAATCTAATTCTTTTTGCGAGTGGTGTGATAGTGTAATAAGGGATTTTAAAAAGGAATTTTTAAAAAGACATGCTAATGATAAAGACTTCTTTTATTCTCAATCGGCCATCAATTGGATAGAAGAAAACAATGCTGTCGAAACTGGTGGTGGACTTGGTTGGAAGAGGTCTTAATTATCTACTATTGACCAAACAGATAAAATAAATCTGTTTGGTCATCTTCCATTAAAATATATGAAGTAAATAGAAGAAGATAGAGTAATTCGTAATTAATTAAAGGCATGGCATCAAAACAATTAATTTTTTTATTACTGGCAGGTCTTATAACGAGTTAATGTTCCTTTAGTGACATTCTCAAGAGGTTTTTTGTTGCAGAACACTCTTAGAGTTGACATATTTTTTATCCAGAATCTTTGCGTAATACTGTATAGTTCTAATGTTAATTATTATTCGAAGGATTACTTGAATTTAAATAAAATTTAGTTTTATAATACCTATACAAATAATCATAAATTACCATTTCAAACAATCGTTGTTGAGAAGTAAACAACCTATTTATAGACATATGAAATATACATTGAATGAAATATTGTAATGAAGTTGATACCGAATTTTGATTATAGACATTAAGAATATTCTGTAATGTTGTTTTACTAAAGGTAAGATTTTCCATAACCAAATCTCTGAACTCTTTAGATTCTAAAGACTGTGTGAACTCTAAAAATTTTGGATAGAATGTCCTGTATTTTTTATCCAATTGCCTGTTTAGATTTTTGTCCGCATTAAACTCTTCTTTAAAAGAAGCATCGTAGTCTTTTATCCATTGTAACTTTTGGTTTATAGATAGGCCAATTTGCGAAAGTAGCTGATCTATATAAAAAAGAATGACTATAATTTTTTCTTCATCATTAAAATGTAAACAATTTAAAATTAGTTCACTGTTCCTATGAAACAAACATTCGGCATACTCTATGGTCCCTCCTCCATATCTTTCTATTTCCCTATTATATGTGTCTAATTGGATATTGGCTATTTCTCCAGAGTAGAAATACGGTTGTAAAGCTTGATTTATAGAATTAAAAATAAAAGGATAATATTCTTGCTTTTTAAGATGAAATCTTATTCTAAGATGAGGCTTCGGATCAATATAACGAATAAAGAACCATCTTAAAATAAAATCATTTTCCTGAAAATATTGACTAAGTGGCAATATTACTTCTTCCAAAATATTGTCGGCAGTTTTTAGACCAGTATACAACTTTATATATAGCCATTCATTTCCAGGAATAAAGCTTCTCTCTACTATCATAAACTATAAGATACTATTTGGTTATTTATAAGTTTTATATATTGGAAAAACAAACTGCCGTATAAAATCATCATTGTTATTGCATAAGAATTCTTCTACAATAACTGATTTATGTTTTTTTATAATGTCTATGAAAATTTTGACCATGTCATAATTTTGCAAATTAAGAGTAAGCTTGTTATCTGCCTGTGCCCATTGTATCCATTGAGGAATCGACCTCTTATCTCTCCATATTTTAAAATTTGATAATATTTGTTCCCTATCATCTTCATTGTCTCTCAACAAACTAAATCTGATTATTTCTTTTTCAGAAATCTTCCACCGTGCTTTTGAAATGATTATATTTTTATATTCAACTCTTGGAAAAAAATTATAAAATTGTTGTAAATCCCCCCAATCAAAATGTAGTTCGGTTCTCAAATTCTGTGACTGGAGATCTGAAAGAAAATGATAAACTGGCAGTGTATTCGTATAATAATTATGGGCATTTGTCAAATATGGTTTTATCTCTTTATTGAGTTTCTTAGAACGAATAATTATCTTCTCATTTCGCAAAGAAATATACAGATCGTCAATATTTACCTTATATTCTGGAGCAACAATAGACTGTGCCAGATAAGGGATTTCATATTTCCTCAATGTAGGGCGTCTTATTATATTTCCTATACGATCATCTGGTAAATGAATAATTTCAGCCAAAATATACTCTGAATTAAGATCTTCTTCTACATGTGTAATGGCCCTGGTTAAAGTATGGACTTTTGATTTCTCAGAACAAAATCTCCCTAATAGATTAGCTGCACTACTACCATGACTCCCGTTTAATAATAATTGCTTCCCTTTATCTGTTGAAACTATCTCTCCTACAAATGACATCGTATCAGGAAGATCATTCCAGGATTCATTGAAATCTTTAAAGTCTTCATCAAATAGTTCAATTACTAATTGATTTTCCAACAAAGATTCCTGCAATTTATCAATAAGAATCTTATGAAAATCAGAAATCTTAATATTATGGATGACCTTAGAAGGAATATCCAAATCCTCTATATAAGGATGAATCCCTTTTATGTGTACATTTTGCTTATATCCAATTCCAAGTTCAATATCTAAAGCATATAATAATGATACCTCTTGATCTTCAAACCTATCTCTAAAAGCTTTTTTGAACTGTTCAAAGTCAATATCTTTCTGAGGCGAAACAATCTTATTTAGAAAAGAAATTCCCTTTCTTAATTCCTTTTTCAAATGTAAAGGTAGTATATGCTCGCTATTACTGTATAAATCCGTCTGAAAAAGATATTGTTTTTCGTATCCTATTTTAAATTTTTTAATCAGCTCTTCAATTTTAGAATACATTGAAATTCCATTTCCAAACTGTTGATCTAATTTTTCTAATTCTAATTTTATAGAGGTTAGAACTGATATTTGTTCTTTAGCTTCAATTCTTTTAAAAATACTAATTAGTGTATCAAGAAAGTCCCTTCCCGAAACATTAGGTTCGATTTCGCTAATTAACAACTGATTTTCTATGAGTTCCTGTATATATTCTCTGGCATCATACTCCGTTATTTCAGAATTTACCAAAGACTTTATAAGAGATTGCATATTTTCTCCATTTTTTGAAGCCTCTAATATCAATTTCAATTCTTCCGATAATGGAGCTGAAGAAATACTATAGCTCTTTTTTCCGTTATTACATTCGTATTCAATATACCGAATTTTATTTCCTATTTGATAGATACTATTATTGGGATAAAATAAAAGATTATCCCTTATTTCAGGAATTTTCAAAAAATGTCGAGAAAGCGCTACCAGAAAATGCATATCAAGTTTGGTCTCTCTTACATAACTCAGCGGTATATTTTTTTGGAGTCCCTCTATCCTGTTTGATTTGGATGATAAAGATTCTATATTGTTTTCGCCAAACTTACCTAAGCCAATCATTGAAAATAAACCGAAGGGTGTACAACGTGTGCCCATTCGAACATAGTACTTTAATAAAGTATTTCTAAGCTTTCCATATTGTTTTGTAGATAACTTCTTTCCTGAGAGCCATTCAATAGTAATTCCATAGAAATCAGGGGATGCTAGATATATAGCTTCGAGAAAGACAGGATCTTTGCAAATTTCTTCCAGCTCTTTATCCGAGACCTCTTCCTTATCAAATATTTTTTGAATTTTTTTATATGAAAACATAGGTGTACGGAACACATATTCTTCAAAGAACAGATAAGGAAACTGTGGCATTTTATTTCTTTATAGCTTTCTTAGGTTGATAATCTGGAAGTCCTAATTGCCATAGCGCAAAAGCAAACATATCACTTAGATTGGCATAACGCTGTGCAATAGGAACATTTCCTGCGTGGCCACCATCGTAATCAATTTTTAATAAGATGGGGTTCTTAGAAATATTATCCGCCATCAATTTGGCTGCAAACTTAGTAGGTTCCCATACAATTACTCTTTGATCATTAATCCCTCCTGTTATAAAAGTAGCCGGATATTTTATATTCTTTTCTATATGCTGATAGGCATCCATTTCCAACAATGCTTTAAATTCTTTTGAATCTTTTATTGTTCCAAACTCTTTAGGTTGTGCATTAGGAGTTGTTTCATCCCGAAGTGGATTCATTACACCAACTTCAGCAATAACAACTTTAAAAAGATCTGGTCTTTCTGTCATTGCTCTACCAACTGTAATTCCACCAGCACTTGTTCCCCAAATAGCAACCCTATCTTTTGAAGTATAATTTTCTTTGATCAAATATTCTGTACAATCAATTAAATCACGCCAGGTATTTGGTTTTGTTTCTTTAAAACCAGCCTTATGCCACTTATCTCCTTTTTCACCGCCTCCCCTAACATGAGCCACAGCTACCATTCCACCTTGATTAACCCACAACAGAAATGTCTTGGAAAATGAAGGACTATTTGATATTCCATAGGAGCCATAACTATCTATTAGCAGAGGATTTCTACCATTTTTCTTTATATTTTTATGATAAATCAGCGATACAGGAATTTCTTCTCCATCTCGCGCCTTTATCATAATCTCATTAACAACAATATCCTTAAATTCAGGATACTCAGTAATAGGTGTAAGATTTTCTGGTTTAAAAGACTTGTCCTTTGAATTATAAAGAAAACGTTGCTCTTCATTTGCCCAGCCTGAACATGTTATCCATAAGTTAGCATCCCCCCTGCTATTGCTTTGTAAATTTAAAGATCCTGAAGGATAAGGAAGCTTAATAGACTCAATTTTTCCATTTTTATGTGAATACAACTTAGCTTCAACCCCGTTTTTTGTTGTAGTATAATATATACCATCTTTTGTAAAACGATAGCTTTTAAGCGCTTCACCTTCTTTTTCAGAGACTAAAACTTCAGGTCTTTTAAAATTTGGATTACTTATATTAGTCTTGCATAGCTTATTAGCAGATGGATCAATGCCAGATAAAAAGAGAACAGAATCATTATCTATTATTTGTAGATTACGAACCTTATCTTCGGGAAATGAAAATGATTTCCAATTTTTTTTACCTTTTAATAAATCATCTTTTCTGATAATATATGTCTTTCTGTAATAATTAAAATCTACCAACATTCCTATGTAATATTGATCCTGAATATCAAAATCAAGAATCATAGGAAATTGATCTTCTGTAATATTTAGCTCAGGATTGTTGTTTGCAGAAAAAACATCTGTAATCTTCTTAGGATCTGTTCCTATTTTGTATAAAACTGTTCGTGTATTTTTATAAAAATCTTTAGATGTAGGGTCTGTTACAGTATAATACATATAAAAGAAACCACTATTATCATCTAACCATTTCATTCCTCCGCCACTAACAGGTTCAATATTAGTGATAGTCTCAGGATAAATGTATTTTTTCCTTATATCCATAATGATGACTTCTGAAAGTTCTTTGCCTTTTTCGGCCAAAGAAATGGCAATCTTACTTCCATCCCAACTCGGACTAATATAGTTGATTATATAATTATGTTTCTTTTCAGCATCTTTATAGTTAGCAGGGTCATAAAGTAATTCTTCATCTCCCTCAAAACCATTTCTGCTGTATAATTTGGCGACCTTTTCGTTGCCAGCCTTTTTTAAATAAAAATATTTATCATTACCCACTATTTTCAAATTAGATACCGAAAAGCCTTGTCTCTTATCCAATTCTAATCTTTTTTCTAAATAAAAGGTTTTCTTGGGAATCTGACTTAATACAGAGTTAGTGTAATCTGTTTGGGATTTCATCCAGTTAATTGTAGCCGGATCTTTCAAATCTTCAAGATTTCTATATTCGTCTACTACTTTGATCCTGTGATACTCATCTGTAGCAGGTATAGATGGAGCATTTTTTTTTATTTGTCCATTTACAAACAAAGTACCAAAGCAAGTAATGATAAATATTACAAATTTCATATAACCTTATAATTAATATGTTATTCTTAGTGGACTCGGAAGGGGATCATCATTACCATCCGCACCAGCATTACCACCACGAACTGTTTTCATATTACCAATTGTCATAATTTTAACTTTTCTTAGAGATAGTTTTTTTCCTGATTGCTCTTGCTCTTCTTGTTTTTTTTTCATTGCTTAAACTTTTATGTTAATTATTAGACAAATTAAAGCTTTTTTCTAAATTTTAAAAAAACATATCTATGGATTTATAAATCTATAGACAGAAAAACGACATAAACAACTGGTTTTAAAGTTAAAAGAAATATTTCCCCATAATAATCATATATCATTTTTTTACTACGGAAAATGATATAATTTTGTAAACCAATTCACTTTCTGATGAAGCATCTATTTCTTTTATTAGTACTAATATTTAGTAATTTATTTTTTTCACAAAGCAACATAACTGACAGCTTAAAGAAATTCAATTATAATGAGCTCAAGGAAAAATTTGATTATTATTATAATAATGATAAAAGCCTTGAAGCAAAAAGAATTGCAAAATATTACCTTCAAAAAGCAAAAAATGAGAAAAATACACTTCAAATAGCAGAAGGATATATTCTTATTCACTTTAATGAAGATTTTTCCACAGCCCTAAAGTATATTGATAGCCTTGGTATCATTACCAAAAATATAAAAGGCAGTCTTTATCCGGCCAGAACATATCGATTAAAAGGAAATCTTTATTACAAAAACGATGATTTAAAGAAAGCTCTTGAAAATTATTTTATAAGCTTAAATTATGCGAAGCAGCAAAATGACGAAAAACAAATAATGTATGTTAATCTCAATATCGCATATATCGATACCTACATGGGAAAAAATGAAGAGGCTGCTAAAATATTTAAACAATATTATAATTCTAAATTACTCTCGAAAGTAGAAAACAATCAAACAAGAATAAATCTGATTAATTGTTACATTGAACTAAACAAATTAGATTCTGCGAATATTTTAATTAAAGAAGGGATTAACATATCATTACCTACTAAAAATAAATATAATATTAGTCAATATTCCTATTTATCAGGCCTTTCTAATCTTAAACAAAAAAAATACGAATTAGCTATTTCAGATTTATCTAAGGCTTATAGTTATTTTTCAACCATTGATGATACTAATGCAAATTATGCTTTGTATGCTCTGGGTAAATCTTATGATGGACAGCATGACAAAGAAAAGGCGATCCAGCATTTCATTAAATTAGATTCCAACATACAAAAAACAAATAATTTATTTCCTGAACTTAAAGAAGTATATACCTATATTATAAATTATTACAAAGAAAAAGATGATAAAGAAAAACAACTTTTTTATATTGACCGCTTTCTGAAGGTTAATACAAAATTAGATGAACAGTTTAAATATTTGTCGACTGAATTACATAAGAAATACGAGATACCTAATCTTATTCATGAAAAGGAAAATATTATCACTGATCTTAAAAATAGAAAAATAACATTATGGATTTTCATTGGTGTTATACTAACTTCTGCTTTTATTTTGATCACATACTTTTATCTCAACTTAAAAAAAACTGAGAAGAAATATAGGAAAATAGCACAAGACTTGATTAAATCTCTTGAAGAAAAGGAACCCATAGTTAGTAACAGCAGTAATGATGTCACAAAGGTTTCTCAACCTAAAACTATTATAGAAAACAAAGTAGGGAAATCAATCCCTGAAGACGTTATACAATTCATTCTAAGAGAATTAGATAATTTTGAGAAACAAGACCTTTTTTTAAAAAAGGGTATTACATTAAGCAGTTTATCAAAACAAATAAAAACTAACTCTTCTTATCTATCTGATATTATCAATTCTTACAAAGGAAAAAACTTTGCAACTTACCTTAATGATTTACGAATTGACTATGCAATAGACAAACTATTAAAGGATAGAAAATTTCGTTCTTATAAGTTAACTGTAGTAGCCGAAGAATTAGGTTACAACAATGAACAAGCTTTCGCCACTGCATTTAAAAAGAAAACCGGAACAACATTTACCATATATATTAAAGAAATTGAAAATAGAAACCTTCCATAAGAATATTTACGTATAGATACATGAATTTATAGGCTAGGATTTATAAATCTATAGAGTATACATTTTTTTCTCTAAAAATTCTCCTCTATGTTTGTTTCGAAAAGCAAACAATTTATTTTTCTGTTTTTGTAGTGGCCAATACAAGAGAGGGAAACAATTAATGCTCTTCATTAATTTTTAATCATTAAATATTAATCTTATGAAAGCAAAAATTTCAACAATTCTTTTTTCAGGTGCTGCTGTTTTAGCAACAGGTGCAGCATTCACTTTATCGGTTAAAGATTCTTCTCTTGAGAGTCTTCGTGCTAATGCATTAATGGCTGCGGGAACAAAGTGCGTTGCAGCAAGTAATAGCGATTGCTTATCACCATCTACAGGAAATATCTATACAGGATATAAAGCTGGAACAATTGGAGGAAAAGCATTTGAAGAAGAACTTGCCAATTAATTGAAATAATATAATCCAATAAAATTTCAATAGAAAATTCTTGATAAGGAGATAGTGACTATCTCCTTATTTAAAATTTAAGTAATGATTCTTAATATCACCCAAACTATCTTAATCACAAATATAATTATTATGAATAAAAAGTATTTTAAAATTTTATTATCATGTTTTGTGTTAATTACTATCACAATCTTTTCTTTATCAGTAGATAATTCCTCTTTAGAAAGTCTGCGGGCAAGCGCAAAAATTGCTCCGGCTTACTGTAATTGTCCTTCAACTAATTCTGATTGTTTATCTGTAGAAACCGGTGCTCTTTATCCTAATCTTAAGAGGTGCACATATCAGCATGGGATTGAGTAAATATATATTTATTTTCACTAATACTTTTACCATTTATTTATGCTAAAATTCTCGAATCTTGTTCCTGTTTTCTTTACTTTCTTATTCATATCATGCAATAATGAAAATCCAAAATTAATTGAATTTAAAATCAATGATGCAAAATCATCCATTTCTATATTTCAAACTTCGGAAAGTAATACTAATAA
Source organism: Chryseobacterium sp. FR048 (assembly GCF_056844665.1). Taxonomy (NCBI): domain Bacteria; kingdom Pseudomonadati; phylum Bacteroidota; class Flavobacteriia; order Flavobacteriales; family Weeksellaceae; genus Chryseobacterium; species Chryseobacterium sp. FR048. Next base: position 94,791 of record NZ_JBXDSE010000001.1, read on the forward strand.
AATAGTTCTACATCCAATAAATATTCACGGAATTTTTACTGATATTATAGCTGAAGATAGTTTATTAATATGTGGTAATTTAAGAGATCCTAAGCTTATTAATTTATATTCATTGAAAACGGGAAAATTATTGAATGAAATAATTATACGTGGTACAGGATCGAATGAAGGATTATCGGTAGCAAAGTTAGCCATAGAAAATAATTCTTTTTCATCTATATGGGCTTATGATATAACTTTAAGCAAATTTTTTAAAATTAGTAAAGATCGTTCGGTAAATTCTAAAAATTATATTCCTGAGAAGGAGTTTATTCTCGGTAAAGAATTAAAAAATATAATTTCACCCAATATTATTAATGATAGCTTGATATTGGCAACAACATTTTCATTCGATGATAACCGATACCTATATGCTAATACTGAGAAAATTATCAAAAAAGTGGGAACGCTTCCAGATGTTACTAATAGTGATATGCTTCTTGACCGTCCAAATACTAAATTTCCAAATAAGGCATTTATCTTTAAAGCTATAAGTATTAAGCACCCAACTGAAAATAAAGTTGCTGTTTTTTATAATAGAGCTGACAGAGCCGAATTTTATGCAAATGATAAATTAATAAAAATATTACATAGCCAAGAAAATTTCGGTCCAATTATGACGGTTACAAAGCTTGAAAGGGGATTTTCCATTGAGGAAAATGAAAAAACCAAATATGCTTATTTATCTATTGCCTCTAATAAAAAATATATTTATAGTTTGTATTCTGGAAATTATGAAGGGAAAACAACATCAAATAGAATTTTGATATTCAATTGGGATGGTAAATTTATTAAAGAGGTGATTTTAGATAGGGAGGTAAGCAAAATACATATTGATAGTAAAAACAGTATACTTTATTGCTATGATGACAAGGAGGCAAACATTTTTTCAGCAACATTAAATTTCTAAAAATGAAAACATTAATACCTTTCTTACTCGGTTTCATACTTCTATTTACTTCCTGTAAAAATGAGTGTGATAGTACAAGATCAGAAATTAGAGGAATAATGAAAACATGGTACAAGAAGAGAGTTGAATTCCCCTCAAATATGGAAATTTTAACCAATAGCTTAACTTCTGATCATCAAAATATAGAAAAAGCTCTAACAACAAAAAAGAGCTATACGATAGTTCATTTTTTTACAGCCGATTGTGACAAATGTGTAAATGAACTTAAAATGATACAATCGGGACTAAAGAATATGCCAGAAAATAAAGATGTTGATTATATTTTTATTGCAAGTGCACCGACTAAAACTTATGTTTTAGATGCCATAAAAAAAACTAACTTTCCTTACCCCATTTATTATGAGCAACAATACTTTTCTTTTAAAACAATAAACAAATTTGTTTTGTTAGATGATATTTATAACACAATGCTCCTTGATAAAAGCCAAAATTTAATTTTATTTGGAGCATTTTATGATAATGATAAAGCAAAAAGATTGTATTCTAAAGCTATTGAATGTGGATTATGAAAAAAAAGGTAATATTTTTTATTCTCTTTTTCTTAGTATTGATAGTACTCAGATTATTTTTTATTGAAGTATATACTATTAATCAGAGTTCAATGAAAAACACATATGAAGATGGAGATAGAGTTCTGATTTTAAAAAATTTATACACCTTAAAGCAGAATGATATTGTAATTTTTAGACGAAACAAAGAAAACCTCATAAAACGCTGTATTGGCCTGCCAGGAGACTCGATTAAAATAATAAATGGTAAAATATACTTAAATAATAAATTTGTTTCTCCTCCGGCAAGTGCCATCTTAAAATATAGTTTAGGTATCGATATATTTACAAAAGCTGACATTTATTATAATTTTGGTAAAAACTGGACTCCCTATAATATGGGAACATACAAAATACCCCAAAAGGGTATGAAAATTAAATTAACTCCAGAAGTAGTCTCTTTATACCAAAATTTAATCAATTCTGAAGTAAATAATAATTTAAATGTAACTAAAAACAAAAACTGGAAGAATAATAAATATTATACATTTCAAAATGATTATTACTTTCTTATAGGAGATAATAGAGCAGGTTCCATAGACTCCCGTACTTTTGGGCCTATCAATATTTTAGATTTAAAAGGAAAAGTAATCATCAGTTTATAAAAATTATTTAAAATGAAAAAAATATTTACACTCATCTTTATTATTATCTATGGCTTCGCAATCTCTCAAACACATAGATTTATTTATGAATTGGCAATTCAAAAGAATGGAGAGATTAACAAAACCAATATGGTACTTGACATTGATAAGAATTTTGTCAAATTCTATGATTATGAATTTCTTCAGGTTGATTCTCTCCGGAAAAAAAATGGAGAAGATATACAAACTAATTCTGAAGTGGATCAATTGATATTAAGAGGAACCAATAGTCCAGATAATAAATCTTTTCATACGCACACATATGACTACTTTGTCGTATCATCAAAAGATAAGATAGATTGGAAATTACAAAAGGAAACAAAAAAAGTCGACAATTATACACTACAAAAAGCAAGTACAAATTTTGGTGGAAGAAAATGGATAGCCTGGTTTAATTCTGAAATTCCATTTCAGGAAGGACCGTATAAATTTACGGGCTTATCTGGATTAATCTTTGAAATATATGATTCTGAAAATGTTTTTCATTATTCTTTAATAAAAAGCCTTAATCTTCCTGAAACATTTGATACAAATAGTTTTTTAGAAACACATTATGGAAAAAAACCAATATCTGTATCACTAAAACAGTATCAAAAAATCAAATTGGATTATTATACCAACATTGTTGAGGTTCTTCAGAGCTTTGCTAAAAAAGGAGGCACTATAGATTCAGAACAAAGTCTAAGTACCCCTGAAGAAATTAGTAGAAAAAGAAAAAGTTTACAAGACAACATAAAAAAATACTATTTACCAATTGAGAAAGATAATGCAATCCCTTATCCTTAGATAGTATTTTAATAATTGTATGAAATGTGATGGAATGACCGTACTGATTGATTCAATACGGTCTTTTATTATCCAAAAACGACAATCATATTGGGTAGTCTCACTAATCAAGTTTTATGGAAAATTTACCATTTGAAATAAGATCTCTTAATTATCATTTTTTAAATTAAATAAATTCCCTTTTTTTTATAAATTTCTGCTTTAACAATATCATATCCTCACTTACTTTTCTGTCCAAAATTTTTGCATAATGCTGAGTTGTTCTCATATTTTTGTGTCCCAGCATTTTACTTACACTCTCAATGGGAACTCCATTTGACAAAGTAATCGTTGTTGCAAAAGTGTGACGTGCTATATGATAGGTTAATTCTTTATTAATACCGCACAGATCGGCAATTTCTTTCAGATAAGCATTCATTTTTTGATTACTGAGAATAGGAAGTAATCTTCCACTATTTATACAAGACGGATGATTCTTATATTTTTCGATAATGTATTCAGCTTGAGTGAGCAATGGAATGTTAGAGGTTGTTTTCGTTTTTTGTCGTTTGGTAAAAATCCAACGAGCTCCATCTAATCCAACATTAATGTTATTGGTAGTTAACTGTCTTGTATCAATATATGCCAACCCCGTAAAGCAGCTAAATAAAAAAATATCTCTTACTAATGATAAACGCTCATTTTTGAAATCTTTGGCGAAAAGCTTTTCAAGCTCCTGATTATTGAGAAATATTCTTGTTACTTCATCAAATTTTGAATCATAATTTATAAACGGGTCTTTTTCTAGCCAGCCATGCGCCAAACAGATCCTTATGATCTTCCCAAAATTCTTAATATACTTTACTGCCGTATTATTACTACAAGATTTTTCAGTTCGTAGAAAAAATTCAAAATCATTGAGAAAAGCATAGCTAATATTTCTAATATCAATATCAGAAATATTATATTTCCATTCTAAGAATTCCTTAGCATGACTTAAACAGGTTTTATAACGGGTTAATGTTCCCTTGGCGTACTCCTTCCCCACTAACTTTTCCATTCTATCATTATGATCCTGAAATATAGGGACCAGCATTCGATTCTTTTGATCCTTCCCCAATAGTTTATTCTTAAGAATTCCACTACTTATCACCTCGTTTTCTCTTGCTAGTTTGTGATAAATATCAAAAACTTTCTGTTCAAAGGTTTTAAGATAAAAATTAAGAGATTTACATGCTTCTGAAGATCCTTTTACACTTTGAGCTTGGGAAACCCATTTTGAGGGCAATACAGTACGTTTTGTACTTACTTCGGAAATTTTACCATCAATAGTAATTCTCATGTAAATAGGGACTTCTCCCTGAGAGTTAGCTTTAGCTTTTTTGAGATAAAAAAGAAGATTAAATGTCTTGTTCATTTTGTGCCGTTTTTAAAAATTTTAAACATAAACTCATTAAAAACTTCCCACAAGATGTTCAATTTCTGAATAGGCCCATGAACAGGACTTTTTCTTACTTTTTAGTGACCTCTATTCTACCTTTTCAACAGGTCACTGAATAGGTCACTTTCATATTGTGATTTTTTAGCTCCTTTTAGAATCAGCATAAAACAAAAAAAGCTTTAAAACATCTGTTTTAAAGCTTTTTGTACTATTATGATTAAATAGTTGCGATCCGGACGGGACTCGAACCCGCGACCTCCGCCGTGACAGGGCGGCATTCTAACCAACTGAACTACCGGATCTTTTTAACAGTGCAAAATTACACTTTTTTTCATTAAACTCACAAACATATTTGCGATTATTTTACATCAACCAATCTCTGTGAAGCTTGTATTTGTGAGGTTTTCAAACCTAACTTAAACTTCAGGTTATCTTACATATTGTAAATATGGCATTTAGCTTAAACTGTTGCTGTAATAATTATTTTTTCGGATTTCTTTTTTTAGGTTTATAAATGAAAAGTCAAATTGTCTGGTTATGTCATCAAAAGTAAGGCATCCTTGATACTTCTTCCCGCTTTTATCTATAAGTCCGTTAACATATATATTGTTTCGTTTTTTTTAAAAATTTATCCGTCTGCTATGACTTTAATTTTACTCCTCTTAATTTTGTAGGAACTTCTTCTTGTAGACCTGTTTTTAAATCATTTACTTTCCGGCTTGGGATATTCTTTCTCAATAAAAATTCTACATACTGGTAATCAGTATTAAACTGGACGTTTGCATTGAAAAGTGTCCCTCTATTGGATAGCATATTTTCAATATAGAGAGGTTTGCCTTCTTTAAGGGTTTGTTGTTGCTTTGCATTTAGGGTAACGCCTTTTATTACCAATGGAATTTTGACAAATTCCAAACTTAAAGGGATTAATTCATTGGTAAGTCGGTCTCGGCTGATTAAAGAGGATGTTTTTTCTCCTGTAATAGGATGAATCAGATCCACTACTCTTCCCATATTACCGTTTTGCATTAGGTTTGACTGATCTTCCTTTGTGAAGTGGTGACCGTAGAACGGTTTACTGAAATCATAATCTTTTCGGATGGGGTGAAATCGGATTTCAAGAGTTCCTGTGATATTAGGTACCAGAGATAAACGAGCTTCCATATGACTTGTTGTCGATCCCAGTGAAAAAGCAATGGGTAAAAGCATAGGGGTTTTATAGCCTTTTAATAATGGCTCCATGGCTCCTGCTTTTTCAAGTTTTTCCTTAGAAAGGCCAACCTTATTAATTATGTTCCAGTCAATCTGTTTTATATCATAGAGGTAACGCTGTTTTTGATCAGCAGATAAAGGTTTATCTTGCTTTTGCTGACTTCGATAAGATTCTACCACTTCGATTGAAACCTCATATTCTTTGAGTTTTTCTTTTTCTTCAGCTGAAGCTGAATTGATATACTGTTGTAAGTCTACTGCAGTTTGCTGAGCCTCATATTCAGTTACTTTAAAAAAGGAAAATTCTGAAGGGTCTTTTAATTGATGATAGAAATGACTAAACATCTCTGTAAATGAATGGTCATCAATACTGTCATCAACAAGTTGAATGGCATTGTCATTATTCTGGCTATCAACTTTACAAATAATTTCTCCTAACTGATTAACACCATTTACTATTCCTATACTATTATTTTTGTGGTTTAATACCAGTAGTGAATCTTTAGTTTTGTTTGCTTGCTGTAAGCTACGATCTGTATCCATAAATTATTATTACTACCACTGAATTTAGGTGGTTTAGTCATCAGGTTCATAAGAATCATTATTTGAGGCATTATTTGGCTTAAGTTGTTCGTTTAAATTTCAACCGATAAAATAATTTTGAAGGAAATTTACAATGAAATGATATAAAATCTTTTCTTCAGGGCTGTAGAACAATAGGTACTTTTAGGTATATTTAGATTTTAAAAAAGATGGAAAAATACGATGAGATCATTGTAAACATAATAGAGTCGAAAGAATTCCAGACAAGATTGGAACAAATTAATTATAACTACAGCAATTTAAAACAAGAGAGTTTCATTCGAAATTATGTTCTGGAGAAAATTAATGAATACTTTATTTCAAAAGAAAAATTAGATATAAGGGCATTTGCTGAGCATCCACGGCTTAATAAGACTAGAGTTGATCTTTCGATAATTGATCAGAACAAGATCTCAGAACCTTTCAAAATAGAATTTAAATATCAATTTTCTGGTGATGACAGCAATATGGTTGGCTATTGGAAAGTTATAGAACATTCGTATGAATTTAGATCAAGTGACCTGTTCATACTTATTATCGTAGACTGGGATAAAAAACAAAAATCAGACTACGATAAAAAATGGGGAATAACTTCAAATTTAACTCGGTATATTTCAAAAAATGATGATTGGAAGCAAAATATTAGAGAATCATTCAAGAAGTTTACAAGTGGAATTTTGATTGAAACAGAGGTCTTAAAATTGAATACCCCTTTTTCAGCAGAATATTCCTTTTATATCCTAAAAAGAACCGATTATTAACAAAAATTAAATAATTCATATATGCAAAAAGCAACTATATCATTTTTGATGTTTGATCAGTTAATTCAAAATTATGAACAGGCTAAAGAAGCCAAGGCAAAAAATCTTGTAGATGTTGAAATACAAAATTGCATGTCCTCCATCCTCTTATTAGGTATTGTATTGGAAGGTATTGTTAATGAATTAGGTCATAACATATTAGATACATGGACGTATAACCATTTTGATAGAGGCACTCCTCAATTGAAATGGAAAATGATCTCAGATAAAATTGGTTTACAATTAAATCCGGGTTCCAAGCCTTTAGATGTTATAGATACTATTTTTAAAATTCGAAATAGAATTGCACATCTGAAGCCTTCTGCATTAGAAAATGATATCATTCTAACGACACAAAACGAACTTGTTAAGGATCCGGCTAACGACTATATTTTACCCGATGAGGATATCAATATCTATTTAGGATATGGTAAATTACATGATGATTTCAATATCAAAAATTTAAATTTATATATCACGGAAATTTTTAAATTTCTAAAAACTTTAAGGGATAACAATCACAAGGTTCTATTGGACTGGTTAAAACAATATGAAGAAAAAATTACTCTAGTATGAAAAACGAATTAGATATACATCAGTCTTTAAAGGATATACATCTTGCTATTGGTCAATTTATTGAAAAAGATTTCAAGTTATTACAACGAGGACTTAATGAAATAACATTCAACCGACAGTTAGCCGATTTTCTAACACCATTATTTCCTGATTTTAATGTTGACATTGAGTATAATGGAGATATTAATAAACCAAATGATAGAAAAGCTTTAGAAATAGCAAAAGCTGAAATGGAAAAAATTGGTATAAAACCAAATAGAAAAAACTATTATAAAATTAATCCAGATATTATAATCCATATCCGGGAATCTAACGACTATAACTTAGCAGTATTGGAAATCAAAAAAGACTCTAATCATAAAAAAAGGAAAGAATTTGATTTGCTTAAGCTTACACATTTAACAACGAATTATTCAGGCAATCACTACAATTATAGATTAGGAATGGCGATTGTCTTTGGAACTAAAGGAAATGCTGGAAAATATGAAATTAAATATTTCCAAAATGGACAGAATAGAGAATTTGAAGAACTTATATAAATAAAAATTAGCTCGAATAGTATTTTCTTTATAATGTAAATAATTTAATTTTTTCAAATATAAAAGCTTAAGAAATGGAGAAAAGAGATTTGATAATAATACAATATTTATCAAAAGGTTTTAGGATAACTGAAATTAAAGAACAGATAGAAAAAGACCATGCAATAATTATGAGTGAAAGCCTCATTGAAAAACGCCTGAGTTTAATTCGAAAACAATACCAAGCGAAAACACTTTTCCATTTAGCAATTATTCTTAAAAATAAAAAAGTAATATAAAATAGGTCGGAGTGTAGTTTGGAAGAATGTTTAAAATATTTTAGCAATCACAAAACCAATAATAAGAGCTATTACAGCAGCAATAATGACTTTTGTAAAATTATTTTTGTTTTGCTCTGATTCTGTTTGCAGCCTGTTGTTTTCTCTTTGTAAGGATTCCATTCCGGCTTTTAAAGAAGCGGTCTTTTCATTGATGGCAGATTGCATATTCTTTTCATGAAGATGGGTGATCTCTTTTTTATAGTTTTCCATTTCTGCCTGGCGTTGCTTTTGCTGATCAGTGAAGTTTTTATGAACATCCTGAAGTTGTTTGGTGGAGGATTCCTGAAGTTTTTGGAATTCTTCATTCCTTTTTAATAACTGTTCTGATAAGGTTTTTACCTGCTCAGAAAATTGTTTGCTGACATCTTTCTTAACCTCATCAATCAACAATGCCCTAGAGTTTGATTTCTCATGGGATAGCTTTTCGACGATCGCATGAAGACCTGCTCCATAATCATGTGGAAGATGAAATCTTTTATCAGCGAGCTTATCAAGAAGGGTTTCATCAACCGTATGACCAATTGCCGTAACTGTTACTGTTTCAAGATCAATGAACAATTCTGATAAACGGATATTGTCAAATGTTTCCATACTCTGTCGGTCTCCTCCTCCCCTCACTATTGCAATCACATCATAATCCAATTGGGAAATCTCTTCAAGCTTGCTAATAATGGACGTGGCAGAGGTTATACTACAGGTATATTCCGAGATTTGAAAATACTTTTGTGAAACATCTAATCCTTCTGCAAAGTCACGCTGTACAATAGCATTGTTTCCGTAAACATTGGCGATCTTAATAGGTTCATTTTTAAGTATTTTATTTCTTATTACCGTTTCCAAATCAGTGGATCCTTTCTCAAGTTTCTTTTGAATCAGTTCGTACCGTTGCAGCTCTTCCTCTGAAATCGCTCTTTCTTCCTGCTGAATAATTTCGTCTACAACAAATCTAAGCTCAATGGATGAGTTCTTCATACTTTTCTCAATGTACCCCCGAAGCGTGTAAATTTCATTATTTTGAATTTTCATTCGCAACAATGCAGAAATACGCAATCCTATAGAAATAGTATCAGACTCGGAGAACAGATGATCATAATAGTAACTTCCATATGCTTTACCTCCACCAAACGAATATCTTCCCTTTAAATAAATAAGGTTAATGGTGGCATTCAATTTTAAAGCATTGCTAAAAAGACCTAATACTGATGAAGGTGAATAAATTTGATACGTTTGTTCAGAAGGCTGCATATTGAAAATTGATTGTTCTGCAAAGTTATTATATTTGGATAGTAACATAATAACTGATAAACAATAATTACAAACTGATGAATGAACAGAATAGTCTGGATTGGAAAAAATATGAATCGATCACAAAATATATTTACCAGACCTTAGGTCAAGAATATAATATACATATTGAAGGGCATGGAAATGATTGCAAGGTGAAAGGAGGTTCAGGTGTATCTCATCAAATCGATGTCTTAACTTCAGAGTCCGACGGAATCAATACTTATCGAACAGCAATAGAATGTAAATATTGGAACAAAAAAATTAATAAAGATATCGTAATGAAGCTCTGGGCAATTGTGCACGATGCTCAATTAAGCCAGGGTATCATTGTATCGAAAAGTGGCTTTACTCCTGACGCTCAAAAATTCGCCGATTTTTACAATATTAAACTTGTTGAGCTTAGAGAAATCGGAGAACAGGATTCTCATATGGAAAAAGAAGTGGAACTGGGAGTAATCGAACTGTCTTTAAATACCCATCTCAGAAGACCCGAGGTAACAAAAATGATTGTTCAAACTACAGATGGTAGAGAAATAGTATTATTGGAAAGAAAACAATATCAGGTGTTTATTGAGGACTTAAATGGTCAAAAAAAGAGATTGTTTGATACCATCATGATTTTTAAAAAATATCTTCATCAACAAATTCCATTTCAATCTGTTACAAAACGCTATGACCATCTAGATCATACTTTATATCTTGAGGAAAGCTCATTTAAGATCAAAAATATAAGCTATACTGGATTATTAACCGTTATAAATGAAAATCATAAACGAACATTCTCTCTGGTTGATCATGTGTGGCTGATTATGAAATCTATTTTTGAACGACAGACTTTTTTAATTACTGATTATGGAATGATTGTAAAAAAGGAGGGGTAAAGAAAGAGCCTTAATCAAAAGATTATACGTAATTTTAAGCCAATACTTATGGGTGAAATTTACATGATCTTCCTTTTTTTCTGGCATTAAAGTTTTATCAATTGGTATTATTAAAAAATCCAATGAAAACTTCTAAAATTAAATATGCATACAGGAATCTTATACAACGATATCGAATTGGGATATTCTCCAATTAGTTCTTATCATTTAGGGTTATTAACACGTAGCAAAAAGTTCTTTGAAAGTGTTGATGATAGTCATTTATATATTATAGTGCAAAGAAAAGAGATGACATTCCACCGATTATCTTTCTCTAAAAATCGTATCTTAAAATTTGAAATTCGTCAGAAAGATAATGATCAGATCATTAACTGTGAGCTTCCGCTTGACCAAGATGGCTTTAGGCTAGATTTTAAAAAAGAGATACAACTTCGAGTACATGATAGAAGAAATACTTTAGAAAAAAAACTAGAATATCCTTTTGATGGAATGCAGGCATTTTCTATCATAGAAAAAGATCCCTCAACACAAAAAAGTGAATTAGCAGTTTGGTTTTCACCTGATAAACTTTTTTATCATCATTGGAAAGGTGATCTTATCGCTAAATTTTCCGATGACTATCGTGATATGCTTAATTTCAAGATACATTATGTAGGCAAATCTACTGAACAGAATATTTGCAAAAGATTGTCAAATCATTCAACTTTTCAGGAAATATTAATCAATGAGACTCCCTTCAGTTTTGGTAATATTCCATCAAATGAGATTATGGTTCTGCTCTTGAGAATTTGTGATAATAACAGTATTGTTAGCTGGGGTAATGAAGCCACGCCGGAGGAAATGGCTGACTTTATCCTAAATTATCAACTTCCTAGTGATAAAACGGTTTCATTAGATGCTGAAAAAGCTTTAATAAAACATCTACAACCTCAATACAATAAGATTCTTTATCACTCCTTTCCTCAAAACAATGATCTTGTTAATATGGATTATCATTCTGTAATCTTATATGCTTTCTGTGATCCGATTTCTTTATTATATAATCAAGGAGTTATGAAAGGTGGAAAATTTGGAGAAGAGCGGGACTATATAGCTGTAGAACGATGAACTAAAAATTAAATACTACTTTTATAGATAAAAAAACTAATCAATCAATAGACTACTTCTGTAGTGGTTCAAAATTTAATTAAAATATGAAATTTCAAATCCCACCCGTTGAAAATGCTATAGACTTTGAAGATTTGATATGTGATTTATTCAATGTAAAATACAATACAGATACTTTTAAAAAATTTGGTAAACAAGGTCATAATCAAAAAGGCATTGATATTTTTTCTGTTGAACATGATATCGCTATCCAATGTAAAAAGAAAGACTTGTCAAGAAAACATTCTCTTTTGAAAAAGGAACTATTTGATGATATCGAAAAGGATGTAAAAAAAATAATGAGCAGTGATCTCAAGATCAAATTTAATAAGCTTTTCATTGTAACTACTTTCGAAAATCATCCTGATTTTGATGAATTATGTGAAGATATAAAGCAAGAGTACAACTGTCATTTCGAAATCATATTTTGGGGCTGGAATACCATTCAGGATCTTATATTAAAGCATGAGATCATACTGCATCAATATTATCCTAAGTTTATAATCAAAATCGACCATGAGGAGCAGAATTTTTTACGAAATCAGGATTTGAAGAAACAGATAAAAAATGATTTTAAAGATTGGCTAAGCTATTCCATGGATAAAAGAAAAAGAAAGTCAAAAATGTTAATCAGAAAGTTCAATGGTGAAGGATATCCCTCGATTAATAAGCCTAATGAATTTGGAAATTACGATTGGTATAATGCAGGCATGTACCAAGAATATCATAAAGGATTAGAATTTATTGACCAAATACTTGAGATTGTTAGCCTTCCCAACGGTAAATGGAGATTTGCAGAACATGATGAAGTATCGGATGACAAATATATAGTCTATAAGATTGGAAGAATTAATTATTCTGATATTGTCAGCTATGATATTGATGGTGATGAATTCCATCTACAACCACATATTTTTTGTAGGTTTTTATATCAGGGTACTCCTTATGAAGAAATATATTATGTTGATGTTGATAAAATTTATAACAGATTTGAAGAGCAGGATCAGGAAAAAGGAAATTGAGTTAACATTAATTTAACTTGCTTGTAAGCCTATAAATTCACATCTTTACACTTTATATTATAGAAATTATGAGCAAGTCAGAAGAAATGTTTAGTGATGAAGGTGAAAAAATCATAAAATGTATTGATACTAAAATTGAAGAATTAAACGAAAAACATAAAGATTTTCTTTCACAAAACAATATTGATCATCTTAAAAACTCAATTATTGTATACCACCAAGAAAATGGAAGAATAGGTCTTGATAGGCTTCAAGACTTTTCAGATGAGATTGACAGTGAAATTAATAAAATCTTTCATCACTGTGGAAAGAAGTACATGAAAGAGGTGTAAAACACTGACTTTTTATTATATGGAATGTTGTAATTAACATTCCATAAATTTTGTCACAAAAAAATTAATCAAAGATTTTGCTCTGATTAATTTTTACAAGCTCTGTAGCTTCCATTCTCTTAATTACTCTAATTCTCCAACTATAGCCGTTTAAAATGATCTGAACTTTATCAATTATCATCTAAGATTATTTATTGAAAGTTTTTTAATTGCTTTTACTGCTGCAACACCATAATTATGATGCATAGAGAGCTCAAATAGTAAGTTGACATCATTACTATTTCCGAACCTTTCTATTAATGAAATTGCTTGTTTCATTGTATCATCTTTTCTACTAAAACTAAATATGTTCTTTTGTTTTATTATGTTAGAGAGAAAATCTCTTACTATGGGTAGTATTTTATTTTTATACTGTTCATATATAGTTACTAGGCTATCGTTTGGAAAACGTTCATTAATTGAATAATCAATTAACGCGTGATGTACTTCCGAAAGTGCATCAATTACAAATATTTGCTTTTCATCAAATAACAGGTCTACCAATTGTTCACAGTTTTGCTTTCTTTCTTCTATTTCCAAATCGCTTCTATTGAGCCAGTAAAATACTTGACCACACAAATGAATTACATTATCTTCCTCATTGATTTCAGTAGATTCTATTTTAAATAATGGAAAATTATAAATTCCGAGGATTATGTATGCCAAAAGACAAGATTTAAGAGCATCATAAGGAACAGTAGATTTGGAGATTGGGTGATTAAAGAATCTAGCTAAAAAATGACAACATTTTTCTTTTAATATTTTTTCAGAATCTATTAATAGACATACAGAAAATAGATCAGGATTCATTCCTTTTAGACACATTTTATAAAAAACTTCAGTCTCACTTTCTGATAGTTTTGAAATCGCTAAGAAAAAAGCATTTGAATAAGGATGATCAAACTGGCAGTAATAAAGATGATATGCTTCTTTACAAGATTCTTCATCGTTTATTTTAGGAATAATATTCTGTAGTTGAACAATTACCGTTTCTTCGTAAGCTTCTTCATCATCATTTAATGCTCCAAGTTCGGATAATGCATCAAATAACATTGTTGATGTAAACGCGTTCATAGTATTACGATGAACCGTTTGAAGATGTTCAATGATTTCTAATCTTTCTTCATTATTGCTATAACAAAAAGGAGCCACATATATAATTTCTGATGTCAGAAGAGAAGGACATCGCTTCCAATTTTTTATAGCTTCGATTATTTTAGGAAATAATAATTTTAATGTATCATCCAACCTACATAGGAAAAGCAATAAATAAAGCTGACCATTACTTATATTTCCTCCTTTTATTAGTTCAGCTATATCCTCGCTTGAAATTCTGTTTTTATTATAAAAAGAGAAAATACCTGAACGAAAATTAATAAATAAATGATTGATGATAGGGCGTGGCTTTGGATCATTTGAGAAACCAGAATAGCAGAGCGAAAAGATTTTAAAATAATCACCAAATGTAAATTTCTTTTCATTCTCAGAAAACAGATTCCCGGGATTAGTAATCGTTTGATCCATCAATCCAACGACCTTGAAAAATTCATTTAGCAATAGCCCCTTACTAATAAATTCAGGTATCGCTAACGCAAAAGCCTGTTCTTGAGATGTCCATTCAAGAAGCGATTCAGGAACCACATTAATTGGACTATACTCATCATTTGAAAAAGTAAACTTAATATTCTTGCACTCCTTTTCCATTTTTAACATGACGTATTCTAGCTTAGATTCTCCCCACTCCTTTGCCAAAACACCGCATTCTCCCATAACAATATCAACAATCAATTTCGAACTTGTTATTGAGTCAAATACATCTTTAAACATAATCCTGTTTTCCAGACCTCCTAATATCAGAATTTGTATAGGATCATTCTTAGGTAAAGTGAGTTGATAAATGAAATCGCCTGAATTTTTTGAAAATCGACTTACACTTTCAGCTACAAAGAAATTAAGAAAAATCTCGTGAGAAAAACTGAATTGATTAAGGCTTTGTTTTAGCAAACCGGATTTTAAACATTTCTGCAAGATATTTTTATCCGCTCCAATCTTTAAAAGAATATCTTCGATTTGGCGCTGAGAAATCACAAATGATATATTTTCAGATAAAAATGCTGCTAATGTTGATAAGAATGGTAAGCAATCAATATTGTTATTGAGCTTTTTTCTTACATAAAGTTCAAGGAGATTAAATCGTCCTGTATTTTCTAGTATTTGTAGGTTTAGAGAGCCAATCATAGCTGCTTCATAATTTGTTTCAGCGGTAATCAGCATAGATTCTACACTTTCATTGACTGCACCATTATTTTCAGCAATGGCGATTTTTGTTTCTAGTGTAGGAATATCAATTGAAAGAACAGAAGCTCCTATATCATCTAAAGCGGCATCGTATTTCTGAGTACTAATTATCAAATTGACACCGTGTTGTTTGTATATTTCTATCAGCTGTACAATTAATTTGGCTTTCTTAATATCATCACATTCATTTAATCCATCAACTATTAGAAATATTTTTTTATTTATTCTTCTGCAATCTTGTAAAAATAAATCTACGTTCTCATAGCCTAATATTTTAATGTCATTGTATATCAAAGACTCAATATTATCATCAAAATATTTTGCTTCAAAAAATAATGGTACACCCCCTCTATCCAATATTTTCAATCCAAACCCCTTAGATAACATTGATTTTCCTAAACCAGATTTACCTACGATAACAATTTTTTCTGCAACTAAATTTCCATTTATAAAATCAACAGCATTGATTTTATTGTTATTAAAATGGCAAGAACTTGGAAAAAAACCAACGAAATCAGCCTCATACATTTTCTTAAAGGTCGTACTGTAAAAATCTAATTTCGAAGAAATCTCAGAAAAGACCAATACATATTTTAAAGTAACCCTACCCTGATCACCAAATTCCTTATTTAATAGATCATAAATTATAGTAAATTTTGAAAAATCATGGTCATAAATTTTTTCAATTTCTTTTATTAAATCGCTAAAAGTGATAATATCTTCATTTCGGTTAAATAAATGATCATAACCTTCAAATTTATATGCTTTTTTGGCTGACAAACTGAAAATAAAAACTTTAAGACCATTTAGGTAAATTTTATCAAGATCATTTTCGTAAAATTTATCAAGACTATCTTTAATTTTTTTTGCAGTCCTTTGTGATGTAACTTGAATAGCAATTCCCTTTTCTTTATCTCCAAGATCAATTCCAGGAAAATTCACTTTTATTTCGTTTAGATTCAATAGTTTGTAATCAAAAACTAAATTCAATAGTTTCATAATCGTCCCTTCCGAAACTTTATTTACATCATAGTAGGTTAGTGCATTTGACAACTCTATTTCAGCCATCCATCTTGTTAAAAAAATAATGATCTCAGTAATTTCAATTCTTTTTTTTGACATAAGATTCTTTGTTAATCTTTATTATATAATAAACGGAATGTCAGGTTAATCCTTTCTTTCATATGTACATTTGATTTAGCAATACGATGCTCCCAGTTCTCTTGTAAGTCTCCTTTCATAATGAGTAATGATCCGTGAGGAAGAGGTAGACTGTATTTGCTTGAATGGTGATCTTTTTTTCTGAAATCAAAGTTTCTTGTTTGCCCCAGGCTTATTGAGGCAATAACAGGACGCTTTCCATATCGGCTTTCTTTATCCCTATGCCAGGCAACCGAATCATTATTATTGCGGTAAAGGTTGAGCAAAACCCCATTGAAACGATATCCAAACTCCTGCTCGATTCTTTCTTTTAAGGACAGTAGTTCTGGTGTCCATGAATGGGCTCCTGAAACATTTCCATCCAAATCATAAGAATGATCATCGCCATACCAAGCAGTGAGCCGTGGTGTTAAAACCGTTTTGTCATACATTTTCTGAGTCCTCTGCTCCCAAGGTGTATTCTTCAGCAGCAATTCTTTGAGCAGATCCGCCTCTTCCCTGCTCAAAAAATGCTCTTTATATTCCAAAAGATCTTTTGGAAACTCATATAATTCTTCAGCATCAAATAAACTCAATTGCCCCATTGTATTATTATCTCTAAAATCATTATCTTTATGACATCCCGATTATTCGGGATTTTTTTTCATCATTTGTGTTTTTACTTCCCTTCGGGGAAGTTTTTATACCTTATTTTTCAAATTAAGAAGCTTATTTTCCAGATTACTGATACTGCGCTTAGCCTCATTAACCAACCTTTTCAAGCTTTCATCATCAGGTAAATAATTGGGTTTGTAATCCTGTGGCAGAATTCCTCTTACATAACGCCATATTTCAACAATATCCTGTAAAGCAATATCATAAGGTTCATAAAATATATTGTCTGCAGCAACAGTAATCGCTCTTGAACTTGCCTTTACAAAAGTTTTATAGGTGATCCCCTCCGTAGTGACAAAAATATACTCTTTATGAGCTTTCAGATCCTCAGTCCTTTCAACATACTCACCGATAATAATCGATTGATCTGCAAAAGGAGGCATAGAATCTCCATCTGCAAGAAATCCTCTAAACTTACCATTCTTTAAAAATGGGAGTTGCATTTTCTGAAGACTCTCCATATACTCAGGATCACTATAACCGCTTAGATATCCCATGGATGCTTTTTGAGGGACGATTTCAATAAAATTGTTACCCTCCGAATCCACAACAACAGGGAGAATAATTTTATTCCCCGGCAGATTGACCATTTTCTCTAACGGAAACTTTCGGATATCAACCGTTACCAAAAGATCAATACTGATCTTGTAATAATTGGATATTCTTATCAGAACTTCAATAGGAGGTTCTGTTCTTCCATACTCATAGGCTACATACCTGGAACGGGTAAGAATTAACAAGTCCGCCAGCTCCTGCTGGGTCTTATTTTTTTTGCCTCTTAAAAACACGATGTTATCTGAAAAAAATGACATTGTTACAATTTGTAACAACAAAAATACAAATTTCGTTTCATAACGTAACTAATTTTGTAACATGGAAAGAGCAATTGTACATATGGATCTGGATACTTTTTTTGTTTCCTGCGAACGGAAAAAGAACACTGAGCTACTCGGAAAACCTATTATCATTGGAGGCGGTGACCGTGGTGTAGTAGCATCCTGTTCTTACGAAACAAGGTTATTTGGTGTACGTTCTGCAATGCCGATAAAAATGGCTCTCCGCCTATGCCCGGAAGCAATGGTCATCAAAGGTGATATGGATTTGTATCTCAAAATGTCTGAGCTTGTCACCGAGGTGATCAGAGATAAGGTTCCTGTAATGGAAAAAGCAAGCATCGATGAATTCTATCTTGACCTGTCTGGAATGGATAAGTTTTTTGGATGCTATAAGTGGACACAGGAAGTAGCGCGAGCAGTGACAGACCATACAGGACTTCCTATTAGTTTTGCATTGTCAACCAATAAGACAGTTGCTAAAATAGGAACTGGAGAAGCTAAACCTGTAGGAAGACTTGAAGTCAAAGAATCTGAAGTCCAGCCTTTTCTCAATCCTTTATCTATCAAAAAGATTCCTATGGTAGGAAGTGAAACTTTCCAGCTGTTGTCGAGACTTGGGGTACGAACAATCCAAACCCTGTCTCAAACTCCCCCTGATATTTTACAACAGCTGATTGGTAAAAATGGGAATGTTCTTTGGAAAAAAGCCAATGGTATCGATGAAACCCCGGTCATGCAATATTCAGAAAGAAAATCCATTTCCACTGAAGATACCTTTTCACAAGATACCATCGATGTGTTTGCCATAAGAAGTATTCTTTCCGGAATGGTAGAAAAACTTTGTTACCAGTTGCGGGAAGAAAAATGGCTCACCTCTACTGTTGCTGTAAAGATTCGTTACTCCAATTTTGACACGGAAACAAAACAATGTCGCATCTCCCATACTTCTGCAGATCATACGCTTCTTAAATATGTACTTGAGTTGTTTAATAAGCTTTATACAAGAAGGATCAGGATAAGAATGGTTGGGGTTAAATTTACCAATCTTGTTCATGGATGCCACCAGATGAGCCTTTTTGAGGATACTGAAGAACAGATCTCACTGTATCAGGCAATGGATAAGATCAAAAACAGGTTCGGAGTTTCCAGTGTGTGTAGAGCCTCAGGTTTAATGCTTTAATATCTTATGATCATGTTTCTCAACTGTCATACTTACCATAGCTTACGTTACGGAACCATTTCTGTCCCGGATTTGGTTTTGCAGGCTGCTCACTATCAATTAAAAGCTCTGGCACTAACCGATATCAATACAGTGACAGGAATTTATGAGTTTTATAAATTATGCAGAGAAAAAGGTATCAAACCTATTGTAGGAGTCGATGTCAGGGTTGACCATACTCCCTATTATGTTTGTCTGGCAAAGAATTCAATGGGGATTGCAGAAGTTAATAAACTGTTGACAGATTACAATTGTGAAGGTATTGAAATTCCGAAATTCAATCCTAAGCTTGATTATAATTTTATCATTTATGCATTACACCGTATTCCTGAAAAGTTAGCGGAAAACGAATTCATAGGAGTTCGGACTAATGAATTAAATCTTTTGATAAAACCTGAATGGAAAAAGTGGATTCATAAAATGGTTATTTTACACCCTGTTACCTTCAGTACCAATCAGGAGTACAAGCTTCACAAAGTGTTGAGAGCTATTGCAGGAAATACCCTGATAACCAAACTAACAGAAGATGACTACTGTCAGGCTAATGAGGCATTTATTGGCAAAAAAAGTCTATTGGAGCAATATAAAAATTATCCTCAGATCATTGAAAATACCAAATTCATTGTCAATGAATGCAGTTTTGATTTTGAGTTTAAAACACCAAAGAATAAAAAGCATTATACCGATGGCAAGGAAAATGATTTTAAACTATTATCCCGACTAGCTTACGAAGGTTTGGCTCAAAGATATCCGGGTAATAACAGCCAGGCTATTGAAAGGGTTAAAAAAGAATTAACGGTGATTGACCAGTTAAACTTCTGCGGCTATTTTTTAATTACCTGGGATATTATTCAATACAGCAAAAGCATGGGCTTTATGCATGTCGGAAGAGGAAGTGGAGCCAACAGCATTATTGCTTATTGCTTAGGAATTTCTGATATATGTCCCTTAGAGCTGGATCTATATTTTGAGCGGTTTCTAAATTTGAATCGTAAGACACCACCCGACTTCGACATCGACTGGAGTTGGAAGAACCGTGATACAATCTTAGAATATATCTTTAAAAAATACGGAAAAGATCATGTTGCTTTTTGCGGAACCAATGTCGAATTTAAAAAAAGATCAAGATTTAGAGAACTCGGAAAAGTATTTGGACTTCCTAAAGATGAGCTGGACCAGCTTTCCAAAAAGCCTAAAGAACTACATGATCAGAATTCTGTGGTTCAGGAGATTTATAAATATGAGCAGTTAATGATAGGATTTCCCAATCAAAGAAGTATGCACTCCTGTGGAATTCTGATTTCTGAAGAACCGATTACAAATTACTCGGCTTTGGAGTTTCCTCCAAAAGAGTTTCCAATCGTGCAATTCGATATGTACACAGCCGAAGATATTGGACTTGAAAAATTTGATATTCTATCACAGAGAGGATTGGGAACGATTAAAGACACAGTCAATTTGATTGAGGAAAAAAGGGGAATAACTGTGGATATTGAAGATACCGGAATTTCAAAAAATGAAAAGCTATGCAATGAGTATCTCAGTATCGGTAAAACCATCGGCTGTTTTTATATTGAATCTCCTGCCATGAGAGGCCTACTCAGAAGGCTCAAATGTGACAATTATAAAGTATTGGTTGCAGCATCATCGATTATCCGTCCAGGAGTAGCACAAAGTGGCATGATGAGAGAGTATATCTTTAGACACAATCATCCCGGACAGTTTGAATACTTTCATGAAGTTTTTGAAAAAGAATTGGGGGAAACCTATGGCATAATGGTATATCAAGAAGATGTTATCAAAATTGCCATGCACTTTGGAGGTATTTCAGCTGCTAATGGTGATGTTCTCCGAAGAGCCATGAGTGGTAAAAGTCGGTCTCTTTCTGCGTTACAAAAAGTTCAAAATGACTTTTTTGAATCCTGTAAGAAAAAAGGGCATCCTGCTCAACTATCTCAGGAAGTTTACCGACAAATAGAATCCTTTGCTGGCTATTCATTTTGTAAAGCGCATTCGGCATCTTATGCTGTAGAAAGCTATCAAAGCTTATATCTAAAAGTCTACTATCCTATTGAATTTATGGTTTCGGCAATTAACAATGGTGGAGGATTTTACAGAACGGAAGTCTATATTCACGAAGCTAAAATGTCAGGTGCTGTGATCCACAATCCCTGTGTTAACCTCAGCGAATTCAATACGACAGTATATGGAACAGATGTTTATTTAGGATTAATGCATATCGAAAGATTGGAGGCAACCGTTAAATTATTTATTCCTGAAGAAAGAAAAGAAAATGGTGATTACAGATCACTGGAAGATTTCGTCAAAAGAGTAAATATCGGTATTGAAACTTTACAGATTTTAATTTTTGTAGGTGCTTTCGGATTTACCGGGAAACAGAAACACGAGTTATTAATTGAAGCGAGATTTCTTTTATCCAAGAATCAATATAAAACGAAAATCATTTCCTTGTTTGAGGAACCTCAAAAGGATTATGAGTTACCTATGATCGAAAGAAATCCGTTTGAAGATGCTTTTGACGAAATTGAAATATTAGGATTTACTGTCTCATATTCTATTTTTGATTTACTGAAAACAAAATACAGAGGTCATGTTTTGGTAAAAGACCTTTTAAAGTATCATAAGAAACAGGTAAAAATGTTAGCTTATCTTATTTCCCGAAAGCACGTTCCTATTAAAATGAGAAACCATCCTGATAAAAAAGATGATATGTATTTTGGAACTTGGATTGATGCTGAAGGACAATATTTTGATACCGCTCACTTTCCTGATAGTCTTAAACAGTTTCCTTTTAAAGAAGGTGGTATTTATCTTTTATTGGGAACTGTTGAAGTAGATTATCATTTTCCAACTATTACTATTACGAAAATGGCAAAGATGCCACTCATAGCAGATCCCAGATATTCTATGGATGAAGAAAAGGCTCAAGAAGTTGCAAAGAAACTTAAGGAAGACGTAAGTCTAACGTTTAGAGAACCATACCCTAAAAAAAACGAAATTAAACTATCCAGATATAAGTCTGGATAAAATATTTTTTAATTAAAAAGCTGCGTTAGAATTTATGGAAATAAGAATTATTCAAGCCAAAATTTATTTACTCCCTCAATAAAATCCTCTTCAGTATAATCATAAACAATAGCGACACTATATCTTGCTCTAGTTAAGGCTACATAAAATTTAGCTATATCCAATGTATCTTTTTCTACAATTTTGCCTGTAGTCTTATTTTTTATGTTTTTTTTTAGAATACCTGTCTTTAAATATTCTATTATTGGTTTTGTGGGATAAATTAAGACTCTATCAAATCCTAAGCCTTTACAATTACCAAAATTCCATTCAGGCGGAACTGCCAATTGATGTCTTAATACAACAGGTTGATAAAGCAATCTGTATTTTTCAACAATAGTACTATTAATTACAAAAACTCCTGAATGATTATTAATGAAATTTCTGCATTCTGGACATTGACAGGGTTCACTTTTTTCCAAATCAGGAAATAATCGAGAAGAAAAACTACAGATTTCTGCATTGTTTCTATGAGAAAAATGCAGAGTTGTTTCATCAATGGTACAGTACTTAGCGCAAGTATCTATAATAAACTGCTTAATATTTCCATCCTTGTATTTATTATTCTTACGTTCGTTATGTGTTAGATAAGTAACTTGCCTTGGATCACCCACCAAAATAGTTTTTATCTCAGTTTTAAAGATCAATTTGAGAAGCTCAAGGTCATTACCTGCAAGATCTTGAACTTCATCTACGAATACATATTTAAAAATCTTAGAGAGCCTTCGAATCACCATGCCATTCGATTGTTTGTTACAGCGGATAACAAATTTTGAAAGTTTATCCGAATATATCTTTCCATTGGGTGAAAAATAATGTTTATAGAAATTTTTTTCTTCCGCAAATGGAATAGCAACTCCTAATTTATTAACGAACTGAATGCCTGAGGCTTCGTTTACCAAAAGTAAACCATTTATTTTTCCATCATAGACTGAACCTTGATATGGTTTTGCGCCATGCTGTATTAAAAAAGAAAACCAGGTTTGAATAGTTACATTCGCCGGAATACTCCCGTTGATTTCGTAAAATTTCTTGCGAATCTCCTTTTCGTTAGCCTCTGTGTAAGTAGTTATTAAAACAGGATCTTGAATGTTCAGCGCCTGCCGAACTAAATAGGTTGTTTTACCGGATCCTGCAACGGAAATGATTAACTTATTTTCCAATCGCATCAAGAATATATTTTGGAAATTTTAGCTTCTCTTTTGTTTCAAAAATTTTTAATGCACAAGCCGTCTTATAGCTTCGCATGTGTAAATGTAATTCATCTAAGTTCTTATTTAATCCTAAAATTCGGTTGACTGCCTTTACCCCGTTTGCTTTTAAAAATTTGGGTTCTAAAGTATTATAATTAAAAGGCTTTCCTTGACTGATAGTTAATTCTCCTGAATCTATAATATCATCAAAACAAATTTTTATAAAGTCTTTCGCATTGCTATCTATATAGTCTTTATACTTAGCTTTTAAAGCCTCTAAATTACCATCTGTATCAGTGACAACACAAACAGGTTTGTTAATTCTGGTAGCAATCTGTAAAAATCTCAGAAAGCTTGTACCCACGGATATAACATCGATTTGATCCTCAATAGGTAATCTGCCGTTATTATTATCCATATAAGCTCGCTGAATCAAAAGCTCATCACAGTCACCTTCAACAAGTATTGCTTTTTTGCACAATATCAATCTAAGGGTATCATATCCTGGAAGCTTTTCAAAAAATTCATGAGTTTTTTCTGAAAGATTATTGAGCCTGAGCGGAATTTTATTTTCAATAATGATGAGCTTTTCCAATCCAAGCTTATTGGCAACAAAACTGCTGTGTGTTGATATAAGAATTTGTTTATCTATACACTTTTCATGAATATCTTTAATTAACTGATTTAGTTTTGAATGTGATAAATGATTTTCCGGTTCCTCAATGAGTATGATATTGGCCTCTCGGGACTTTTTATGCTCTAATGCCAATTTTGTTTTTATAACTGCCTGCTCCCCCTTTCCAATATGCTGAAACGGTATATCTTCAACAGATGTAAGAAAACTTGATTCCCAGGCATCCTTGGATGAAAGATCGATTGTTAACTTTAGACGCTTATCAGTTGAACTGTCAACAGCCAACGAACTGATGATGTCATTTACCTTTTTCACGGATAGATCATTGATAAATTCTGTCTGCAGTCTACGATGAGCCTGCGTTAATCCATTTTTATCTTTATCTTCCAGATGGTTTCGTACAATATGAGAAATATAAACATCAGAACCATTCTTATAGCGGGTTGAACTAGAGTCAATTAAAGCAGATTTTACAGGAATTTTTCTTGGAGTTATGGATTCTCTCGCACATGAAGTCCAATTGACTTCGTAAAATTCAATAGGAAGTGCGGATATGTTTCCTTGAGCTACATATTCATTGTATTCAGAGCGGTATTTATCCGCTAATCCAATTTTAAAACATATTCCACACTCATTTTTTTTGGTGCTGTTTCCATCCCCTTCAAAAAAAGGAAGGTCTTCTCCTGCAATAAATATTTCTATATTGATTTCTGGTGGAGGCAGCGGTGATGAAGTACTTAAACTTGTAAGATATTCCTGCACCGCATCAAAATTAAAATAATATTCTGAAAGATCATTAATGAAATATCTCCCGTTGGATAGACCGGAAAGAGCCAGATGGATAGCCTCCAATATTGTAGATTTTCCGGTTTCATTGTTACCAACTAAAATATTCAGACCTTTATTCAATTCAAGATGGAAAGGTTCTCTATATGACTTGAAGTTTGAAATAATTACTTTACTGATATGCATAATTAAGTTTGGTTATTAGTGAATCTTATTTTTAATGAGAGTACTATTATTCGATAAAAGCAACAATATATATCGTTATTCAAATCTTTTGAGTTTAGCAAATAAATTAACCAAATCTTTTTCTGAATCTCCAAGTCCTCCATTTCCTATAATTAACGTTGGATTTGTAGGCATTATCTTCTTAATTTCATCTTCTACCATATTCAAAATTGGTTTTAAAATTTTCATATCGCTGTAAAATCTCTTTTCCATTTCATCAACATTCGCGTATGTACCGTATGTAAATCTGGCAATATTAATTTTCAATTCTAATAATTTTTGATCACCAACAAAAGAGGAAAAATCGTTATTCAAAACTTTTTGACCAACTTCCAATCCATAGTTTTTATGTTCTTCTAGAGTTTGGTACTTATAAATTAAGGAGTCTTTTTTTACTTCTTCTTTTATCTTTGAAGCTAACATCCCTGATTCAGCAATATTAAATTCTAATGCGTATTTGTTAAACAAATAAGGTTGCATTAAAGATTTGGTAAAGGCTGAAATGTCAGACATTCCACTAATAAAGACGAAAATATTTTTTGATATTGAATCTTGGAGATAATCAAGAAAATTTCGGCTTAGTTCTGATTTTAATTCTGCAATTTGGTACATTAAACTTTTACCATTTAAAAGTTTTTTATAAAATCCTTCATCATATCCATATAAATCAAATAATCCAAAATATAATCTGTTCTCTTTTGGTATATTTTTTAGTTTTTGTCTTATTTTCTCTAGGTCTTCATCACTTTTAAATCCCGTGAACTCCTCAAAAACATCCCTAAGCATTTTTTCACTGGCAACTTTCTCAACATCGAAAAACATCGATACAATATGCTTGTTATTTTTAAGTTTTAAATCAAGATCAACGCCTTGAATTGGCTCTATCTTAATTTGACTTAAAATAGAAGTAAGTTGCGGGAGAACATTTTCATAATTCATATTTTTAAAGGAAACATTATCAGAAATTACCTCCAAAGTCCAGTTTTGAAGGTAGGTACTGTCAATTGCTTCCTTATTAAAATTACTCAGAAATTGTGTAGCACGCTCGTTAAATCCTTTCATAGCAACAAAATAATACACAAAATTTGTTTGATCGGTGATCAGCGTCTTGTCTTGAATTGCATGAAGAACGAACTTAATAATTTCTCTGGCAATTCCTGGCTTTGTCAATAAGCTATCGTAACGTTTGCATTGGATAACACCAACATTTTGATCGTCAAATTGTAAAAGTAAATCCCTGCCTCGATCGCTTGTGCCTTTCATCAAACGAACTGTATTATACTTATTCGTATTTATTCCTAAATCAATATCACTTTTAAAAATAAAGTAACACATCAGCTCAAATTCTCTTGAGTTCAGGTATTCAATGGGATAATTCCTTCCATTAAATGCAGGAATCTTATCCTTAGAAATATCCAGTTCTTCCGTGATTTCCCGTTCACTAACTATCTGCATATCATTTTTTTTATACTATAAGTTTTTGTTATTTAAGAAAGTCTTATCAACTCTAATGCGCGGGCGTAAACTTCCTCGTATTTTACAGGAGAATTTTTTTTCAGATTTGCATGAATATCTGCATGCATATTTTTATCAAGATTATATTTTTCAATACCAAACCGAGCCAAAATATTTTCTAAAGGTTGTTTACCGAAAGAATCTTCAAACTGCCCATCAGCATGAATGTTAACGCTGTGACAATATCCTAATTTTGAAAGTGCATATTTTGATGAATATTTCTCTGCAACTATCGCAATTGCCCTGATATTCTTTACATCTTCTAACGCTTGAGCCAAAACTGCACAATGACCAAATGAAAAGCTTGCAGCTAAGTATGCGGGTACTGAGGGATTTAATCTTTTGGGAAGCATTTTTAAAAATACAGTACTTTTTAAAATAAGTTCTTCAGCTCTTAGAATCTTTTCTTCATTAGGTTTTATTCTTAAAGGTAACTTCCAAATTTGATCCTCACTATAATATTTAGTTTGAACACCACCATAAAAAGCACCCCCTCTTTTCTGCACAATCGGAGATATAATATTTTCACTGAATTCTTCTGCTGGTTTTTTACCTGTAAAATCAAAGACATCATCGTTATCTGTTCCTACATAAACCCGCAGTGATTTCATCATGCTTTCTGGAGCACCTTGAAAGGGAGTCCACCAATCTATATGCAGTAACCAGCCACTTACTCTTGCTAATGCTATAGCAAAATTAACCCCGTCTTCTTTTTCCCATTCTTTCAGAAAAAAATCTGGGAAAAACTTTTTCGAAACACTCTTACTTTTCATTACCTCTATATTACAATCAAGTTTTATCTAAAAAAATATTAACAATGTAATAGTCAAAAACACCGAAGTACCTTTCATTTTATTATGTCTACGATTTCAGTATATAAATTACATTATTATGAATTCTGTTAAAATAAAAATACTAAAAATATTGGACAATAAATTATTATATTCATAATAGATAATCAAATATATAATAAGGATTTCAAGATAAATTATGGTAAACCATAATCGCATTATTTAATATTAAGTCCTGATAAAATCCTGAACAAATAAATTAAGTTGTTGAGCCTAAAAAACAGCAGGACTCTACAAGATAGACAGATATCTGTGTATTACTATATTTGAGAATATCCTAAAATCGTTATATGCCATTCCATACTATTAAAGCTTTCATATTTACATCTCTCTTTTTACACGCATTTACAATAGTTTCTGGTCAGCAAAAGTCTGATTTTGAAAAAGCTAAATATGGATTCCTAAATCTACAAGATAGTACTAGAACAAAAGTATGGTGGTTTCACGGTGAGACAGAAACTACAAAAGAAGGAATTACGGCAGACTTAACTGCATTCAAAAAACAAGGCGTCGGAGGTGTTGTTTACTATGACCAGAGCCACGGCAAAGCAGAAAACGCATTAAAGGGATTTTCAAAAGAATGGTGGGAAATGCTGAAGTTTGCCTCATCAGAAGCGAAACGTTTGGGATTAAACTTTGAACTTCACATTTCCAACGGCTATGTCGCAGGAGGACCTTGGATTACTAACGAAACAGGAATGAAACGCCTTACCGCTACTGAACTTTTAATCAATGGTGGTAAAAAATTTAGCGGAAAACTTCCTGAACCTAAAAACAAATTTAATTTTTACAAGGATGTTGCTGTTCTTGCTATTCCAGCTTACAGAGGAGCGGGCAAAACTTCTTTCACAGAAAATGTAAAAATCACCTCCAATATCAAGGGATTAGATATACCAAAACTTTTTGATCCTTATTCGGGTGCTTCGATTAGGATTCCAAGAAATAACTCTGGATATTACATAGACATTGAGTTTCCAGAAAATTTTGAAGCCAGAAGCATCACCTACAAAATACAACCGAGAGGAAAAGCAACGACCAGTGCCACCAATATTCCTGCTCCACCATCAGATATCTTTACTGGTACAGGATACAGAGTTTTACCTGATTTTGGACAGCTGGAATTTTCAAATGACGGAATCCACTTTCAGAAAGTATGTGATTTAAAACCAATCTATAAAGCACATGAAAGCTGGAGACAAAAAACAGTTTCTTTTAATGTTGTAAAAGCTAAATATTACAGGTTGAATTTACACAACTGGTGGGAAGAATCTGAAAAGAATCAGGAACTACTCTTAAACTCCATCGTCTTGAATTCAAGTGCAATGGTCGATCAATATGAAGAAAAAGCAGGTTTGTTTTCTGAATATATTGAAAAGGACAGAACGCCCGAATTTAAAACTGATGAAGTAATCCGTTCAAAAGACATTTTCAATATAACTGATAAATTAGATTTAAACGGGGTTTTAAATTGGAATGCTCCTAAAGGTGCTTGGCTCATCATGAGATTTGCATACGAACCTACGGGTGCAAACACCAAACACGGACGCTCAAATCTTATCGGAAAGGAATGTGATAAATTATCTGCTGAAGCCGCAACTTTGCATTGGAATAATTATGTTGCCGTTATTGCAGATTCTTTGAAAGCATCGGGAAATAATAATCTTTCGGGAATTGCAATGGACAGTCACGAAGCTGGTGCTCAAAATTGGACAGATACATTTATCGAAGAGTTTAAAACAAGAAGAGGATACGATCCTACCTTGCTCCTACCATCTATGGTTGGTTATGTCGTTGATGACGTGAAAAAGTCAGATGGATTTCTATTTGATGTCAGAAGAAACATTGCTGATATGATTTCAGACAACTACTATGGAACCTTCGATAAGCTAGCCAGACAAAGGGGACTTGTTTTTACAGCACAGGCTATCGGAAATGCATTGTGTATCGTCGGAGATCCAATTCAGGCAAAAAGTAAAGTCGAAAAACCACAGGGTGAATTTTGGGTGATCCATCCGGATGGAAATTATGACATCAAAGAAAGTTCGTCAGCAGCCCATCTGTATGGAAAACCTATTGCTTCAGCTGAAGCTTACACAGACGCAAAATATTCAACGTCTTTGGCAGAATTAAAATCTCTTGCAGATTATGCCTATGCTTTTGGTATTAATGAATTTGTAATCTGTGCATCCGCATACCAACCCTGGTTAGATAAATTCCCGGGAAGTACTGGCGGAGGCCGACAATATGCAATCAACAGGAATAATACTTGGTGGGACTACAGCAAACCTTTTTGGGATTTTCAATCCCGAAGTGCCTATCTTATGAGAATTGGTAAATATGTTGCAGATATTTGCGTTTATCTCGGAGAAAATGCTCCCGTGAAAATCCTAACCAATCGCTTACCGGACATTCCCGGAGGATTTGATTTTGACGCATTCTCAACCGATGCTCTTTTAACAAGAATGAATGGAAAGGATGGAAAGATAATTTTACCTGATGGAGTTGCTTATAAAATGATGGTTCTTCCAAGAAACGGAGACATTACGCTTACCGCTTTAAGAAAAATAGCTGACATTGTTTATAAAGGAGGAAATGTCTATGGTCCAAAACCTTTAAAATCAGGTTCAGCAGCAGATATAGGAAAAGAAGATGAGTATCAACAATTGACCGATAAGTTATGGGGTCAAAATCCTTCAGTGATTGGTTCTAAAAAATATGGAAAAGGTTCTGTCTATTGGGGAGGTAATTTAAAATCTACTTTGGAAAAAGCAGATATCAAGGCTGATCTGTCCTTAGAAAAATCTGATACTAAATCTTCTAAAATTTACTTTAGCCATAGAAAGTTTAATGATGCTGATCTATTCTTCATAGACAATCATAAAGATATGGAAGAGCAAAATGTTTTCACGTTTTCTGCAAAAGGAAAATATGTGCAAGTATGGAATCCTGCAAACGGTGAACGATTTTCTGTTCCTGTAATAAAAAAAACAGGTCAATCTGCTTCCATTAATATCACTTTAGCACCGAAAGAATCATTATTCATTATCATAAGTGATATCTCAGAGGTATTGCCTCAAAAACCTACAGAAAAACTAAGTGAATTTCAGCCTGATTTGCTAAAAAATTCGTGGAATGTATTATTCGACAAAAGCAAAGGCGGAGCGGGAAAGGTGAAATTTAATGAGTTAAAAGACTGGACAAGCTTCGACGATTTTAAAATAAAATATTACTCTGGAACAGCAGTTTATGATAAAACATTTATCTATAAATCTAAAAGCAAAAAGGTATTTCTGGAATTGGGTACTTCAGGTGCTGCTGCACAGATTTTTATTAATGGGAAAGTTGCAGGAAATGTATGGTGTTCACCTTGGAGAATAGAGATTTCAGATTTGCTAAGAAATGGAAAAAATCATATTGAAATCAGAATTACAAACTCACTGATGAACAGAATGATCTATGATGCTAAAATTCCGGAGAAAGAGCGCGTAACTTACTCCTATCCTGAAGTTATAACTGCAGAGGATAAATTAACTCCATCAGGACTGACTTCTGTAAAATTACTAATTCAGGAAAAATAGATAATTGAAATAAAAAAACTTCCACAGTTTAATCTATTGTATAGTTTTTAGACTGTAATTTCATAATTTTGCAATACGTGCAAACAAGGCTAAAGTTTTTTCTACTCATTGTTGCCCATATAATATTTATGGGACACAATTCTGTTTCGCATAATCACTTATCTTTTCATAATTTTCCAGAGGAACATAATCAGCAGCATCACACTGGTTTTTTAAACGACAATCCTTTAGAATTCATATTTTCCGGAATAGCACATACGGGTGATGAATTAACTTATGAAAAAAGTGATATTTCAGATCTGTATTCCCACGAAAAACAATCGCAAGACAATCACGATTTTCTTTTAACAGATCATTTTGATTGGAAGCCTAAGCAGAAAGACTTTGTTTATTATCTGTTTGGGGAAAATGAACATTTTAGCATATTTTCTAAACTTCAATCCCCTGACTTTCTCAGGGGACCACCTTCTCCGCACATTTGTAATATCCTCTTAGTTAATTTTCTTTCAGAAAGTTAACTATACCCTGTGAAATCATAAGCTGTTTTCAGTTTTAGTTTTATGGTTATATCAATCGTAATCCCAAATTTTATTTAAATGTCATACAAAAGAAGAATGAGGAGAGCTACACTTCGGCTGGAATCACAAAATGTTCAACCTCCTCAACAAAAGAAAAGTAAAAATTCAGTCCTTAAAATAATCTCAATCATTTTGCTTATTCTCGGATTTATAATTTTTGCCGCATATGAATTTGTAATTTTCTGGTTGAAAAACAGATCATAATTTTTTAAGTAATTTTACGTTATACTACTATTTAATTCCCTATTTTTGTGGAAAGGATGCCAAAATCAATTAAACTTTTATTTCTCATTTTAGCCCACTTTATTTTTGTGGGGCACAATGTTGTTGCGCATCATCACCATAATCCTTCCTATTCTCAGCAAGATCACCACCACCATCAATATGATAATGGTAATGAACATCCTGAGAATAATGTCTTAGAAGTTATATATTCCGGGTTAGCACATACGGGCAGCCATGCCGTATATAGTAATACGGATAGTAGTTATATATCTCACGTAAATAAAAATCAGAATTTAGACGTTCAATTTACTTTTGAAAATTGGAATTGGAAGCCTGAAAAAGGCTTTGTGTCGGATTCTAAAATCCATACTGAAAATTCTGAAGATTATCTTTTTAAATACAATTCAACCCTCTACTTACGGGGACCTCCAAATTTCATTGTTTAATACTCAGGAATAGATATTTATCATATCTGTTCAAAATTTTCTTTTCCTATTTTCTACAATAGGAGTTATCAACTTATTTAATAATTTAAAATAAAACAATGAAAAATATATTTTTAGCAATCACTGCATCTTTAGCAATAGTAGCTTGTAACGAGAAAAAAGAAACAACAGAGACTACAGATACCACTGAATCTCAATCTGTAAATAATCCAGATTCGACTTCTGAAGCAACTCAGGGTTTGAATGAAAACACACCAGTTTTGGATTCAGCTACATCAAAGGCTAAAGAAGATAGTATAATTAAAGCTCACGGTCACAAACATTAAAATTTCATTAGGTTAAAAACTGATTTTAGCCTCGAAATATTTTTATAAAAGTCCTCTTTACAGAGGGCTTTTGAGACGTTATGTTTAATAATTATACTAAAAATGAAATTAAAAATAAGGTATTTATTACCAATAATACTTCTATTAATCTTCTCAGGGTCAGTGTTTGCTCACGGTGTTGACGAAAATACACAAGCCTTTTTAGAAGAAAATACAGGTTCTGCTTTCATTCCTTTTCTTTACATCGGAGCAAAGCATATGATAACGGGATATGACCACTTATTGTTCTTAGTGGGAGTTATTTTCTTTCTGTATAAAACAAAAGAAATTTTACTCTATGTAAGCTTCTTTACAATAGGTCACAGTACTACTCTATTATTAGGAGTTTTAGCTGATTTGGAGATCAACTCTTATCTCATAGATGCAATCATTGCCCTATCAATTATTTACAAAGGGTTTGATAATCTCGGAGGGTTTAAAACATTTTTCGGAAAACAGCCAAATACTAAAGCTGCGGTATTGATCTTCGGTCTCTTTCACGGTTTTGGATTGGCAAGTAAGCTTCAAGAGCTGTCCCTTAATAAAGACGGTCTTTTTGTAAACCTAATTGGATTCAATATCGGAGTGGAGATTGGACAGTTCATTGCTTTGGCATTGGTTCTTTTCATTATTACGCAATGGAGGAAATATCCAAGCTTTATGAAGTTTTCAACCTTAACCAATACCATTTTGATGGCAATGGGTTTTCTCTTATTCGGTTACCAGCTAGCCGGTTATTTTAATTCTTAAAAAAAGAAAAATGTCAGAATTACAACATCAGATTTTAGATAAAAAATCTATTATAAAACAAGTAGTTATTGCCGCAATCATTGGTGCTGTGCTTTTAGTAAGTGCTGTTCTGCCGGCTGAATTCGGAATCGATCCATTGGGTATCGGAAAAGTGACGGGATTTGATAAACTTTATATTCCCGAAGATGAGAACAAAGGGTCAAGTTCGAATACTCCTCACGAAACTTTAACAATGTCTAAATTGGGCTCAGGAAAGGATGTTCCTCGTCCTAAAGAAGCAGATAATCCACCTCCTGCACAGCAGTTGGCTGTTCGTGAAGATGAGGCAAGTGTTTTGGTTCCTGCAGGAAAAGGCTTAGAATACAAGGTCAATATGCTTAAGTACGGCGTTTTGGAATATGAATGGAAAACCGACAAAGGCGAAGTTTATCTGGATATGCACGGCGAAGTGAAAGACAATCATAATTTTTTCGAAAGTTATTTGATTGCTTACTCCAATAATATGACCGGGACAATTATTGCTCCTTTTGAAGGGCCACACGGATGGTATTTCAAGAATAATGGTACTGAAGATGTAACGGTTAAGATTCGACTAAAAGGGCAATACCTGCCAAAAGAATAGATTGGAGAACATGTTATTGCTGTTTTTATAAAAAAACATTCATTTCATCCGGTTGTTGCCTCAATACTATTATTGGGGTGACAACCTTTTCAAAGCATCAATAACATAGCCAATGTAGTACAAGTCAACATATCGCATATGGAAGATTTAAACAAATCGTTCTCTAAAAACTTCATTTGGAGACTTTCAGGCATAGTCGTGCTGACTATCGTTGGACTATTTTGTTATTATAAACTTATTGCTGACTATGCTGTTTTCTGGGTAATAATTGTCGGAATATTTCTGCTGCTCAAAGCGGCAATAGAAAAATTAATACATCGTAACAAAATAGGTTATGAATTTTTTATTACAATCGGCGTCATATTGCTGTTGTTTGAAAAAGAATATGAAACAGGAATAATTATTTTGGTTATTACTCTTGTCAGATCTCTTAAAGATTTTGTACTCACTAAAACAATCGCTCTGATTGAGGATGATTATGAATATAAATCTTCATTAGAATACTTAACTGAAAACACATTAACCTGGCTGGCTCCAGTTGCCATACTTATCACTGGTATTTTGTATATAGTGACCAGTGATATTAATCTTGTCTTGACATTATTGATTTTTATTTCTTTTCCAGACGTTGGAATAATGAGTGCCTCCGTTAAGATGTTTGCCAGAACACGAGCTATCCGAGATAGAATTCTTATTAGTGATAACGAGATTTTTGATGAAATTGCTGAAGTTGATACGATTATTTTCACACAGGATGTCCTGTATGTAGATGGTACACTAAGGATCGAACTTGAACATATTTTTTCTACCATACAGGAAAAAGGAAGATATGGTGTAAGTATTTTGGTAGATGATAAAAGAAATTTTGAAGATACTTCAAAACTTCTTGAAAAGATGGATTTGGCACCGATAGCAATGCAGGATACCGTTCTCACTAACAATAAGTTAATGATTGTTGGAAATGAGAATGACTGTCAATCGATATATCCTTATTCTCATCTAAAGTTCTTAGTGGGTTTTTCAAGTTCATACTATTCTGATATTAGTACGAGTATCATTTCATTGGACAACCATCTTTTAAGCTTGATCAGAATTCTTAACATATCTGCACTGTCCGAAAAGATAATTAAACAAAACATATTTTTAATAGTTCCTCTCTACTATATTTTGGCAGTTATAGCAGTACGTTATTTTGATTTAACAATTATACAGACAATCATATTATTTTTAGTCCCTGAAGCATTGGTTTTTCTGAATTCCGTAAAACTTTTAGGTATAAAAATTAAAGATTAAAAAAATCCCATATATGTTATTAAAAAGAAGAATATCAATCACCTACTTTATAAAACAAATCAAATGGCAGATACTATTCATTGTGGTTTTTGCATTGACTATCGGTTTTGCTCATAGAAGCTCAGTTTTCTCTCACGTGCAGATTCCTTTAAGTGTACTTGCTTTGGTTGGTACGATCGTATCGATTTTACTGGCTTTTAGAACTTCACAGTCTTACGAAAGATGGTGGGAAGCAAGGATTGTCTGGGGAGCTATTGTCAATGATTCTCGATCAATTGTACGAGAAATGATGCAGTTTTTAAAATCTGAAGATTCTCTTGATTTAGAAGTATTTGCAGAAAGACACATCGTCTGGGTAAATGCTTTGGGAGAATCTCTGAGAAAAGTACCTTTTTCAACTAAAGTTGCTGTTTATTTAAAGGAATATAAATTGACGGAATCTAATATTCCCAATTCAATTCTAACGGAACATTCTAAGCAGATTAAAAAGCTTGTAGAAAATGGTAAAATCTCCGAGTTTAATCAGTTACAACTGAACCAAACATTGAGCAGACTTTGTGACAGTATGGGAAAATGTGAAAGAATAAAAAACACCGTTTTTCCGAGATCGTACAGCGTGATGCTCCACTCACTAATTTATGCATTTACTGCCATCTTACCTTTTGGCTTAGATCATTCGCAGTTGGTGATTGAGATTTTGTTATCCATCTTAATCCCTATAATGTTTATCTCAATAGAGAAAACAGCAATCATTATGCAGGACCCTTTTGAAAATTCTCCTGCCGATACCCCGATGACATCAATAGCTCAAACAATTGAAATTAACATTCGCCAAATGATTGGTGATGAAAACATTCCTGTAAAAGTCGATACAGGTTTGTATTATGAAATGTAAGCATAACCACTTGATTAATAATCAAAAAGCTCCCAAATCTGGGAGCTTTTACTTTTTAAACAAAGATTCAACTATTAGTCTTCAGTATTTTTCATTGCCATTAAGAGATTGTACGCTCCTTTTGTAACAAACTGTTTACCCCCCAAATCAGTCTGCAGTATCTCTGTAAAACCATTTTCGGAAGTTCCTGTTTTTACTTCCTTCATTTCAAATTTGTTTTTACCTTTTACTTCAAACACAAAGTTCTTATTCTCAAATCTTACGATGGCATCATTCGGTAATGCAGATGAATTGGTTGTCTGAGCTTCAATATCAGCGTTCATATACATTCCCGGAATCAGCTCTTTATCATAGTTATCAAAATGACAGTGTACTTCTACCGTATTATCTGCAGATACATTCTTGCTGATCAATATAATTTTGGTATTATATTTTTTATCAGGATTAATGTTGGTGTAAGCCAATACGGTTTGTCCGATGGATAATTTGTCAACGTCCTTTTCATAAACATCCAAAGCCAAATGAATATCAGTTGGGTTTACCAGTTCAAAAAGCACTTCAGTCGGATTTACATATTTTCCAATGTTCACATTCACTGCCGATACAAAACCATTAATAGGGGAATAAATATTAACTGTTTTAGAGATATTATTCGGTGATAATGTGGAAGGATTAATCCCAATTAATCTGAGTTTTTGTTCCAAAGATTTGACCAAAACATTCTGTGTCTGATAGTTTGACTTCGTCTGTTCATATACTTTATCACTTGTTGCTTTGCTTACATTCAGCTGCTTTTGTCTGTTGTACTCACTATTATTGTAAGCATATTGTGCTTTTGCCACAAGATAATCCTGTTGAATCTGAATATACTGCGGATCTTCAATAACAGCAATGATTTGGCCTTTTGAAACCTGCATTCCAGGAAGAAGTCGGGTATTTTTTAAGTATCCTCCTAAAGGTACACTTACAGAAATCTTATTTTGAGGGGGAACATCGATTTTTCCATTAACTTTAAGTTTAGTTGCGATGGTTTGATTTCCGATAGCTCCAACTTCAATACTTGCATTTTTATACTGTGCATCGGTTAAAGTAACGATATTACTTTCTGTCTTTGCCGCCACTTCCTCTGTTTGTTCTTCTTCCTTGTTTCCTTTGCAAGAACCAAGTACAAGTGCCGTGCATATAATGAGCATTAATCTGTTCATAATTAGTTATTTGATTTTGAATTAAATTTAAATGATGGTTTAAAAACCAGTATAGCAATGATGGCAAGTATGATTGTCATAATTCCACCGTACAAAAATTCCTTTTGAGGAAAGTTGGACCCTAAAAAACCAGCAATCGGATAAGCAATTGCCCACCATAGATGCGAAAATGCAAAGTGAGCTCCGTAGACTTTTCCCTGATTCTCGGAAGAGATGTTTTCCGCAATAAGTGTTTCTGAAGGCATTTCCGCAAGACTTTGACCTAATCCTGCAAAAACCCACAAGATCATCAACATACTGAACGATGTCCAATTGGCAAAACTCACAGCAAAGCCTAGTAAGAATACTCCTAATATCAATGATATAGCTCTTGTTTTTGATCGGTCAAAGCTTCCTGCAATAAAAGCTGATATAGATGCTCCTATTCCAAAACCTGCCATTATCCATCCGTAATATTTATCATCCAGCAAAAGGGTTGATTTTACATATCCGATAGTGTTGACCAAGATCATTGCTCCTGCAACGGAAGAAACGAACTCTATACTGAGTGCAAACTGCAAAACTTTGTTACCAAATAAAAGACGTATTCCCTTCCAAACATTTCCCCAGGTATTTGAATTTTGGGAATCTTCACTCACTCCTTTTTGTAATGCTGAAGCAGGAATGGAAAGAATAAAAACTGCTGCAATTATAAAAGTGATTCCATCTACAATGAAAATATCCCTTGCTCCTAAAAAAGTAGCCACTACACCTGCTAAAGCTGGTCCTAAAATTCCTAATAATTGGTAAGTTGCTGTTGATAATCCAACGGCTTCTCTGTAATATTTACCATCAACTACTTGAGGAATTACCGTTCTGTAAGTTGGTGTGAAAAAAGCATTGAAGACATTTAAGA
Source organism: Chryseobacterium sp. FR048 (assembly GCF_056844665.1). Classification (NCBI taxonomy): domain Bacteria; kingdom Pseudomonadati; phylum Bacteroidota; class Flavobacteriia; order Flavobacteriales; family Weeksellaceae; genus Chryseobacterium; species Chryseobacterium sp. FR048. The sequence continues at coordinate 133,242 of NZ_JBXDSE010000001.1, forward strand.
AAAATACCAATACATAGATCTGCCATTCTTGGGTAATAAATGGAAGGCAGCACACAATGCCCATCCTGATAAAGTGGGTAACGTACAATATTTTTTTTCTTGATACTTTGTCTGCCAATACTCCTGCAAAAGGAGAAAATATGATAAATGCAGTTACTCTCAAAGTCAATGCACTTGCCAATATGATAGCCGAACGCTCTTTCCCGAATTGGTACGCTAAAAGAGCTAAACCAACCCAGGTAAATGCATCTCCGATCAGACTTATGGTCTGTGCGAGATAGAGCTTTGCAAAAGCTTTATTTCTCAAAGCCAGAAAAGGCTCTGTCAGCTTTTGGACAAACGTTCTTTGGTCTTTAGTTTCCATTGCTGTTAAATTTTGGATCGAACGAATTGATCTCGATCAAACTATTGTTTCGGCTTTTCAGTGCTTCGATATACTGGTTCTGAATATCGATAGCCTGATTGGTTAAGATCACCCATTGAAGATAATCTATATCACCACCTGCAAACTGTTTCTTAGCGGTGGAATTGATGGTTTCCACGTGCTTCATCCCTGTATTCTGAAAGTAATCTACCGCTTCGCTATATTTTTGAAAATCTACTAAAGCGGTCTTATAATTAACTTCAAAATTTTTCAGATTGTATTCATACTCCGCTATAGCGATGACCTGATTAGCTTCCGAAGCTTTAATCTTCGCTTTCTGCCCACCATTGAAGATTGGGATTCCAACCCCAACTAACACGGATTGAAAACGGGGTGTGCTGTTATAATTTTTATTATCAGCTCCCATACCTTTCATTCCCATAATATTATAACCTAAAGAAAGACTTGGCAAAAGCTTACTTTTTTCCACTTCTGTTTCAGCGACGGAAATATCTTTTCTCTGTTTTAAATATTGCAGATAAGGATGTTCAGTAATTGAAACACCATTTAATGAAGTTTTTTCCAACAGATTATTATCCTGAATATCGGCAGTGTAAGCCGTTTCGGTATTTAATAACAATTGAAACTGAAGCTGGGAAATTTCCAGATCTCTTTCCAATTGTTTTAACTGAATGGCAATCTGTCCACGCTGATTCTCAGCGGTTGTCTTTTCCAGAATATTACTTTCCCCAACCTTAAATCGAAGATTGGCTTTACTCAGAAATTCGGCATAGAATTTATCATTTTCCTGTAACAGACTTTTCTTTTGCTGAAGGTAAACCAGATTGTAGTAGACCTGTGCAACGCTTTTACGAAGCTGTGCCTCTTGAACACCCACGTTCAATACACTGTTTTTCCAAACTTCAGTCAAAAGGTTTTTATTTGCGGAATATACTTTTGGAAAATTAATGGATTGAGAAACTCCTGCTCTTACATCGGTATAGAAACTGTTGATTTGTCCAAATTCAGCGGTCACATTCGTAGCCGGAATAATCGTACTCGATTTAATAAGTAATTTATTGTAATCGGCTCTCAATTTCTCATTCTTCACTGACAAATTATTTTCCAAAGCGATGTCAGTCGCTTCTTTTAATGAAATAACCGATTGACCATTTGCATTGAAAACTCCTGCAAAAAGTAAAATAACGATGACAGCTTTTCCGGGTTTTCTTTTAAAGGTAAACTTTCTTTTTTCTACCATAATATAAAGTATTGGTAATACAAAAAGGGTAAGGAATGTAGCAACCATCAATCCTCCGATAACAACTGTTGCCAAAGGTTTTTGTACTTCTGCTCCTTCTCCTGTACTTAAAGCCATTGGTAAAAAACCTAACGAAGCAACAAAGGCAGTCATCAAAACGGGTCTTAAACGGACTTTAGTTCCTTCAAGAACGATATCTCGCAGATTGGTCATTCCTTCTTTTCTTAACCTGTTAAATTCTGAAATCAAAACGATCCCATTCAGTACGGCAACACCAAATAGTGCGATGAATCCAATTCCTGCTGAGATACTGAAAGGCATTCCCCTTAAAGCCAATGCAAAGATTCCACCTATCGCCGAAAGCGGAATAGCGGTGTAAATCAAGAACGCCTGCTTCATCGAACTGAATGCGAAATACAATAGAATCAGGATTAAGGCTAAAGCAACCGGTACCGCAATAAATAATCTTGATTTTGCTTCCTGTAAATTCTCAAATGCACCTCCATAAGTCACATAATAACCCGGTGGAAGTTTCATCTGTTTTCCGACTTTATCCTGCAGTTCCTGAACCATACTCTGAACATCTCTTCCTCTGACATTGAAACCGACTATAATTCTTCTTTGAGAATTTTCCCTTTGAATCTGGTTCGGTCCTTCAATAATGTTGACGTCTGCAATGGAACTTAAAGGAATCTGCTGCCCGTTTGGTGTTGCTACCAATAAGTTTTGGACATCCTCAAGATTTTGTCTTTTATCTCCCAATAATCTTACAACCAGATCAAAACGCTTTTCTCCTTCGTAAACAGTTCCCCCAACAGCTCCAGCGAACGCAGAGTTGACTATGTTATTGACATTTTTAATGTTCAGACCATATTGAGCAATCGTCGCTCTGTTGAATTTGATAACGATCTGTGGCATTCCGGTAACCGCTTCGACATATACTCCACTGCTTCCTTTTACCGAGCCAACAATTTTACCTAATTGGTCTGCATATTTTGCTAATACATCAAGGTCTTCTCCATAAATCTTGCAGACAACATCCTGTCTTGCTCCTGAAATAAGTTCATTAAAACGCATTGCTACAGGATACTGAAAACTGAATGTCACTCCCGGAACGGCTTCTAACTCTTTAGCCATCTTTTCTTCTAATTCTTCGTATGAATGAGCCGATGTCCATTCTTTTCTGTCTTTAAGAATGATCATCATATCCGTAGCATCAATCGGCATTGGATCGGTTGGCACTTCACTGCTTCCCGTTTTTCCCACCACTTTTTCAACTTCCGGGAATTTATCTAAAATGATTTTTGAACCTTTAGAAACGGCATCGATAGAAGTATTGACATTACTGCCGGGTAAAACACGGGTTTCCACCGCAAAATCTCCTTCTGGTAAAGATGGAATAAATACCCCACCTAATGTTGTTAGGATAAAAATAGCAACGACGAACATTGCAACAACAGAAACCAGAATAACTTTCGGAATTCCAAGAACTCTTTCCAATAGACGTTTGTAGGATTTTTCCAGCCTACCCATAATCTTATCCGAAAAGTTCTCTTTAACCTGCACTTTTTTACTTAAAAACAATGCAGTCATCATCGGAATATAAGTTAAGGACAATACAAATGCGCCTGCCAATGCGAAAGCTACGGTCTGTGCCATTGGTGTAAACATCTTACCTTCAATCCCTTTTAAAGCAAAGATTGGAAGATATACAATCAGGATAATTGCTTCACCAAACACTGCTGCATTTCTCATTCTGGTTGAAGTTCCCAATACTTCAGCATCCATTTGCTTTTGAGAAAGGACATTAATACCGGCATAGGCTTTTGAGTGCCTTATTTTATGCATTACAGCTTCAACAATAATTACCGCACCATCGACAATTAAACCGAAGTCTAAGGCTCCTAAGCTCATCAGGTTTCCGCTGACTCCGAATGTATTCATCAGGATCACCGCAATCAACATTGATAAAGGAATAACGGAAGCGACAATAAGTCCTGCACGCATACTTCCTAAGAAAAATACCAGTACAAAGACAACAATTAAAGCTCCTTCAATTAGATTTTTAGTAACGGTACTAATGGAATTATCAACCATTTTGGTACGGTCAAGGAATGCATCAATGACCACACCTTCAGGAAGAGTTTTCTGAATCTGGTCAATTTTTTCTTTGATATTTTTGATAACTTCATTACTGTTTGCTCCTTTCAGCATCATAACAACAGCTCCGGAAACCTGCTGTTCTCCATTATAGGTCATTGCTCCATATCGCGTAGCACTGCCTAATCTAACCTGTGCGATATTACCAATAAGTAAAGGGATACCACTGTCAAGATTTCTAACGACAATATTCTGTATGTCTTCCTGAGTTCCGACAAGACCTTCACTACGGATAAATAAAGCGGTGGGTCCTTTTTCAATGTAAGCACCTCCCGTATTTTGATTATTGTTTTCTATGGCAGTGAAGACATCGCTGATAGAAATATTATTGGCTTTAAGTTTAGCAGGATCAACAGCAATTTCATATTGTTTTAGAAGTCCTCCAAAGCTACTTACCTCAGCAACGCCTTTTACACCAATCAACTGACGACGTACAATCCAATCCTGTATTGTACGAAGTTCCATCGCATCATATTTGCCTTCATAGCCTTTTTTAGGCCGTACAGAGTACTGATAGATTTCTCCCAGACCAGTTGTCACAGGCGCTAATGTCGGCGTACCAAATCCTTTTGGTATTTGATCCTGCACTTGCTGAAGCCTCTCAGAAACTTGCTGTCTTGCCCAATAGATATCAGTATCATCATCAAAAACGATGGTTACTACTGACAGTCCGAATCTGGAAAAGCTACGAAGTGATTTTAATCCAGGAATATTGTTGTTGACCTGTTCAATAGGGAAAGTAATAAGTCGCTCTACATCGGGAGCTCCAAGAGATGGTGCCACGGTAATGACCTGCACCTGATTATCTGTGATATCGGGAACCGCATCTATGGGAAGTTTTTTCACCTCATACACGCCATAACCTATTAAGGCTACGATAAACAGCCCGATAATGAGTTTATTCTTAATTGAAAACTCAATTATTTTATTAAGCATATTTTATTTGTTAAGCATTAAACATCCGAATCGACATAGCCGAACGGGTTATAACTCAAAAGAAAATTTCTTATGAGAATGTCAAATGATTAACAAAAACGAGGGGGTTGCCATATGCCTTCGAGTTGGGCAGATGGAACAAAAGAATTGGTATTGGATAAAGGCTGTTCCTTGATTTCTGGAACAATCTTTAGAAATGTAAATGTATTGACTTGAAAATTAAATACAGTGATAGTTGGCGCATGTACATCTACCGTTTTAAATGGTAGATTTTTATGGCTTTTATTAGCTAAATTATTGTGCTGACTATTGTAAGAATAATGTTCTTTTAAGAATCCTATAAAAGTCTCAGATTCATCATCGTGTTCTTCTTGATGTGAAGTGAAGTGTTCAATAAGATCAGGTATTTTCACAAGCTGACTTCCCACACTAGTTGTAGATAGGAATACAATCAGAAGAAATATGGAAAATACTTTTTTCACTTTTGCAAAGTTATGAAAAGAAATTAGTTTATTTCTAATTTTCGTAATTTTAAGTGCATCCAAGACATTAAATATTAGAAATAATATATTTAAATGTATTGATTTAATTAAAATTTGGCAATTATATATTATAGTGTACCAGATTATATCTATGTAAATTTTCTCCATTATCTAACAAATTAAATCTCTATCAAATTCTTCGCAAAAATATGCTTGTAATTATACAAGACACTCGATCAAACTAAAGATTAATAATGTAAATATCTATTATTTCAAATACTTGAAAATTAAAGGGCATCATTTTTAAAAGTGTATTATGCCACTACTAAAAATATTCTATTCAAGCATTCGAGTTTTTTAATTCTTCATTTTTTTAAGCAAAGGAATATAAGAACTGTGTTCTAATAAAGTTAACAACTCCAAAAGCTCTGCGCTACAGCATTTTCATAACAATTTCCTTTTCTACTCATGCTTACCGTGCATTAATATATAATTATCATTGTTGTAAGCAGAACAACACTTATTTACTTATATTTGATAAAACGTAAATATAACTATGAAGACATCTGGAGAAGAAAAAATTGTTGAAGAAATTATTGAAGAACTTACTACAGAAATTATTAAAAACCGTGATAATGTATTAAAAACGGCATCGTTAATTTTAAAAAGAGATGTTTCAATTCAATCTCTTCATGGAATTATTGGAGGTAAAAATAATACTTATGTTGATAGCGTCAGAACCCGATTTTCTGATTTTAATGATTTTTTCTCAAACTGGCTTAAAGGGTTAAATGATGATTTTGAGGAGAGCCGAAAAGCGTATCTACGTCGAAATGATGAATTTGATTGGGATGCTAAAGCTGCATTTCGAAATGTGCTACTACTTCAAAATGAAGATGTCTACTACTATACTCAAAAATTTTTAGAGAGAAATTTTTTCAAAAATCTTAATGAAAGACTTAGATTAAAACCCGATGAAAATTTATGGGCAATTTGGTTTGGATACGAACTCTCCTATGGTTTATTAATTGCCCCAAAAATGATCAATGGTGTTTGGGGAACTGATAAAAGTGACATTAGAAAAGTAAAATTTAATTATTGGACTATTGGTCACATAATGGAAACAGGATTGATTGATCCCACATTAAGCACACCCGTTAAATTCAAGTCTTTGGAGGACTTATATACTTTTTTTCAAAGTGTATTAAAAAGGTTATCTAAATCTGAATATGAACAACAGATTTTTGATATGTATATCGAATATATTAAATCGTCAGCAGATCCTTTGAATGAGCCTTTTTTAATCCCTGAATTTAGATATGCCGGGTTAGTCAAAAAACATGAACACAGGCTTGATTTTACAATTTTACACCAACATAGTATAGATTTTATTGGTATTGAAATAAGCCCAGCATCATCACACATGCAAATTTCTAATTTAAAGCAAAAACAAAATTTAGCCAATGAGGAATTGAAGAAGAAATGGGAAAAAGAAATGACTAAAAGAAATAAGTATTTTGATAGTTTTGGAATAACAACCAAAACATTTACCGATACCGATTTAAAAGATATTCAACAGTGTTTCGAACAAATTAAGAATGTATTAATCAAACGTCCTACTGACCCTACTTGTGTAAATGACCAAAGAGTAAGACTTCACTCATTTGATCACTGATTATAAAAAATTTCTTCAGAATACCAATAAACAATTTTGTCAAAAAATAAGACCATAAAACTTTTTTTTAATGCACGAGAAAAGAATAGAGTTAATAAAAGCGATCCGGTTATGGATGGAAAAAAATGATCTCACGAGAGATACAACTATTTACACTATTGAAGAATGGAAAGAGCGTGAAGAATCATACCATAATGAAAGTGATTTCGTTATCTCTACTGAGGGAGAACTTTATCATATTCTTAATTTTGGTTCAGTTAACCAACAAATAGAGTTTGAAGATTTAGTTGATTCGTTTGGATTCTTTTACGAATTTGGTCACTCATGGAATTTGGGGTTCTACTATAGTCAATCAGAAGAGGAAGTTAAGACAACAAAATTAATGTCATATTCCGAAAAACTTAAGGATCAAAGGTGGCTTGAAAAGCGAGAACTCGTAAAAGAGAATGCCGAATATAAATGTCAGGATTGTGAATCAACTACTGCGGCTCTTGAGGTTCATCATTGTTATTATCAATTCGGAAGAGAACCATGGGAATATCCTTTGGATGCATTGAGATGCCTATGTCGTTCCTGTCATGAAAGAAGGGGGAAGTTAGAAACTGTTTTACGTGCAAAATTTGCAGATCTTTCTTATGATGAACTAGATGTTTTTAGAAAATTGATTTCAAGCTCAATTTTATCCTTTAACAGACATGCATTCTTTTCATTTCTTTATTCAATGGGTTCTGACAAAGATCTGATGGATTATAATTACGAAGATTTGAAAACCAGAAAAAGATTTGAAAACACATAAATTTGTAAAGATAAATTAATTTGAGTTTCATCTTTACTACTTAAAAATTACACTAAATAATGGAAGATAAATCATTGGATATTTTAGGAATCAAACCTTATGGAGAAATTCTTAAGATTGTTACAAAAGAAAGCGTAGAGGGCGTTAAAAAATTTTTAGAAATTGTCTGCAAACCAGCGGCTGAAGAATTTGGTTTTCTTCTCTCTGATAAGATGAGGATATGGAGGCTTAGTAATATTATAAAAATCCTTGAGAAAAGCAATGGAAAACTGGAGTTTGACGGTGAAAAAATTCAATTAAAGAAGATACATCCAAAATTGGTAAACAGAATATTTGAAGACGGTTCTCTAGAAAGTGATGAACAAATTCAAGAATTTTGGGCAGGCTTAATTGCATCTTCGGCAGAAGAATATCCAAATGACAATAATATTATTTACTTTGAGATTCTGCGCCAACTTACCAAAAGTGAACTGTTGCTGTTGAAATATTTTTGTGAAAATTCAGAAATAGAAACCAATCCTCATGGAATAGTACAGACTAGGTTAGGCATCATCATGGACGCTGAACAGTTATTCTCTATTGTTAACTCTAATGACTTAAATCAACTCAATACCGAAATAAATCATTTAAAAGGACTGGATTTAGTTGAGCAAGGGTTTGGACTTGCCAGTGGATTTTTCGAAAAGGAAGATGTATTAAAGGTTGGACTGAAAATGTCTCCTCTGGCTATTAATTTATTAAGAAAATGTTTTTAATATCTAAAACTTGTCGTCTTATCTCGTACTAAATATTATATATTAGTTAACACCTTAATTATTAACTCAGTACATGTTAACAACTATTCCCAGAACTGAAATTGAAAATAGAATCAAAGAAATTGAAAATGATAAAAATGCGCCATTGATTTCGAAAAGGCTCAATTCTGCACATATTATCACATTAAATACAAAAACCTGGTTTGAATCTTCAGATAAATATTGGGAAAGAAAAACAAAGAAGGATTACACCTTTCCTCTCTCTATTGACAAAAAATATTTACCAAGAGCCCTATTAATTGTAGATTCAATTATAAAACTATTAGAATATCGAGGCCATCAGTTCAAAATAAATCAAAACGGTTGTTGTGTAGTTTTAATGTCTGGTAGAGAAATTACTATGAGCTTGAGAAATGTTGGAAAATATCAAGATAACAATATGGGTTCGTACAATTCAAGAGAATTTGTATTTACAGAGAATTTGTGTATCCAAATTTATGAAGATACCTGGAACCGGAAGGAGTGGAAAGACACCCCATATGTTCCTTTAGAAGAAAAAATTGTTAGAGCCGTGGCATATGCTGAGCTCTACGGTGAATATTCAAAACAGTATCATCTTGATTTGAAGGTGCGATGGAGAGAGCAAGAGATCATAAGGCAAAAAGAAATTGAGAAAAAGAAAGAAATTGAAAGAGAACAGAAGGAGATTGAAAATCTAAAAATCGCGGCCAATAACTTTGATGAAGCCAAGAAAATTGAAAATTATTTACAGGAAAGGAAAAAATACTTAATCAGCAATAATCTTTTCACTAAAGAGGAACAAGATTATTATGAATGGGGAATGAAGCAATACCAAATTTTGAATCCTCTATTAAACATAAGAAAGGTTGATTAAAAATCATCTATTTATTCAACAACCAATATGACAACAAAAGACAAAAGCTTATCTTATTATACCAAAAATCAGGAATAATAATTAGATCACATAATTTCATTGTCTAAAATTATATGAAATGGAGATTATAACTAATAACGATCTTGATTTACTAAGATCCAATTTGATTAAAGACTTTGAAAAAATATTAGATCTAAAGCTCAATTGCCAAGAAAAATTGGTAGACTTTGATTGGTTAAGAAGTAGAGTCGTTCGAAAACTACTGAGTATTTCCCCAGCTACCTTACAAAATCTAAGAGTAACTGGAAAAATAAGGTATAAAAAAATAATGGGATCATATTATTACAATAAATACGATCTTCAAAATTTATTCAATGATGTCAATTGATATATCAAAAAAAGGATTACTTTATCTTGACATCATTACAAATGATGCAAGGCTCAATGTTTGGCATATTAGTTTACTAGTTGCAATTGTAGTCCTGGCCTATCGGCAAAATGAGAACCATAATATTCGTGTCAGCAGAAGTAAATTAATGTTGCTATCTCATATTGATACCGCTCCTACCTATCATAAATATTTTAAACAGTTGCAAGAGTTTGGGTACATAAAATACACCCCCTCCTATCATCCAGCATATCGAAGTACTATAAAATTACTAAATCCCTTTTTCAGCTGTATAAAAGACTAAAACTCAATATATTTTATATTGAGTTTTTAAATGCTAAAATTTCAGCGGGAGAAATTTCTCAAAATAGCTTCATTGTAACAAGCTATATAGTGCTGGGCTTCGGAATAGAAATGTGGAAAATGACCATTAGCTCTAGTCATCAAAGATAAAGCATGTGCTATATCCTCAATTCTCACATCTCCTTTTCTTGGGGATAATGGAATAAACAAAACTCCGTTAAAAGTTATAATTGAATCTACCATAATATTTAATATTAATTAATAATTCACTGTTCAATCGATTTTAAAATCAATTAAATAGCGTAATTATGATAATCAACTATTATGTTGGTAATTGGTGAATACACCCAGCCTTACTATGGACTTATATCATTTTTGAAACGCAACAAAAGTTCATAATTAATTATTAATGTTTGCATTTTAAATAATTTTATAATTAATTTCATACAGTCAAAAATGCTTCATGGCACACAGATATTCAGATACGGAAAGAATTGATTGGCTAAAATCATTGAATAGTAATTTCAATAAACAAAACTGGCATAAGGATACTGTTTTTCATCCTAGTCATATAAACCATTTCAGCTTTTTTAAAAAACTGAAACGGTAAAAGAATTTATAAATCCTGGTAAGATATGTGGAATAGAATATGCTTACGCTTACAATTGTCCTTCATATAAACATAAGAACTGGCGATATCAATGGTTAGAGTTTTTTACAGATTTAAAAAGATTAGATCGTGTAATTGACAATTTTGATACATTACAAAAAGTATCCGACCATATTCATTATGCTGAAGAACCTAAATTAGTTCATCAGTATGGAGATCATTATTTTACAATGGGAGGGCAACATCGTTTATGCTTAGCCAAATTTTTGGAAATTCCGAAGGTCGAAGTACTCGTCACAAAATATACATTAGACAAAGAACTGTTTACAAGAGAAATGAGATTTGTCAAGCATATTCCCCAACTAATAAAAGAAAAATTTTTAACTGAAAAGTTTTCAACTGAAAGTCAATATGATTTTGCTCTTTTACAAATCGCTAATGACAGTATATATGTAAAAAAGCGCCATATCGATTATCTTCTAAATCGTTATGAAATATTAAAAAAAGCGCCATTTAAAGGATATTATAATGTTTGGCGCTCGTTCTCGATAGAGGATTATAAAAGAAATCACATCGATGATGATAATTTACTTTATTTACTGGACGCCATTTTATTAAAACATAAGTCATCAAAATTTTAAATATTATTAACTAATGATTATCACACCTTAAGAATATCTTAATTATTTTTTTTGAGATTCCCGATATTCATCAAACTCTCGCTTAAATTGTAATAGAATTGTTTTAAGATCATCATCCCTTATTTCATCTTTATGTGTATTCAATTTGCTTCTAAGTACCTTCATTTCATGACCGATTGCTTCCTGCTCTGTAATAGCATATTCTTCGGTTTGCTTTACTGAATGATGACCAAGCATCTCTTTAACAACATGTATTGAAACTCCATTATTAAGTGTTACTGTACTGGCAAATGTACGACGAGCTTTATGGGTATTAAGAGTTTCGTATATTCCACAAAGCGCAGCAATCTCCTTTAAATACTCATTCATTTTCTGATTTGAACGGACAGGAAGTACTGTCCCTTTTTCATGACACGTAGGATGATTATTGTATTTTGCTATTATTTCGAGTGCTTTTGGAAGAAGTGGAATATCAGTACTAGACTTTGATTTTTGTCTGTTTGACATGATCCACATAGATCCATCGTTACCTTCTTTGATATCTTGCCACCTTAAATTAAATACATCAATATACGCAAGCCCCGTATAACATTGAAAAACGAAAATATCTCTAACTACTGATAAACGATTAGATGAAAACACTTTTTCTTCGATACGTTGAAGCTCCATTTTGGTTAGAGGCTTTTTTTTCACTTTTGTTTTTTTTCCACTAAACAGTTTAAAAGGATCTTTAGGAATAATATCTTTGGCAATAGCTCTGAGAACAATTTTTTTAAAATTACTGATGTATTTCAGTGAGGTATTATTGGAACATGCTCTTTTAGTACGTAAATAATGATTGTAGTTTTTGATAAACTCATAATTAAGTGAGGCAAATGTAAGATCATCACGATTAAATTTGAACTGGATAAATTCTTTAACATGTGAGCACGCAGTTTGATATCTTTTTAAAGTACCTTCTGCATATTCACCTTTTTTAACAAGATCAGCTATTTCATTATTATGTTCCTGAAATTCTTCTAAGACTTTATTTCTACGCTTATTCTTTCCGTTAACATAATCAATTAACTCAATTGCACTTATTTCTTTTTCTTGATTTAATAATTCAGTTCTATAGCTATTAATTTTTGTGGTAATAGAATCTAAAAAGAAATTTAACTCCCGTGCATCTTCCTTTGTTCCTAAGGCTCTTTCTTCTTTCTGGTTCCACCTTGATATCTCCCATCTTCTTTTTGTTGAAGTTTCCTTTGCTACTCCATCAACACTAATTCTCACGTAAACCGATCTATTGGTCTGTAATTTGTTTTTCGGACTTTTAAGAAAAAAATTCAGTCCATAACTTTGTTCTAACATAAATTAAGCTTTAAAGATTCATAAATATCGAACCAAAGCTTAAAGTAGTCAAGTCGTTAATCTATTTTACAAGTTGAAAATCAGTGATTTATTTTATTTTTTGTGGCGCCTTTTTCAAAAATCTGAAAGTGCCACGAATGTGCCACAAACATTAAGACTATTTTTGAAAATTTTGCAAATAGGTATGCACAAAAAAAATCTCGCAAATCATTGATTTTGCGAGATTTAAATATTTTTTAATGCTTTTTAAAAAGTTTTTAATTAGCATTCTGCGGAGAGTGAGGGATTCGAACCCCCGGACCTGTTACAGTCAACAGTTTTCAAGACTGCCGCAATCGACCACTCTGCCAACTCTCCCTAAACCCCGGCTATACCGTTGTTTTCAGTGGTGCAAATATAGAACGATTTTTAATCTCTGCAAAACTTTTGTAACACAAATTTTAACAAAACTTAATAATAGACTAGAAATCAAGGGAATTATTTTTCTCTAAAAGATTAGACTAATAGGCACAAAATGAGTATTTATTAAAATATACTGAAAAGTAAATGCTCGGAAATTTATATTTTTACATATTTATCAATCCTATAATGCAATAAAAACTATCCATGAAAAGTGAAAAAAACAGATTAATAGCATTAGAGAGAATAGCAGAAGTACGCAAAAACAAATCTTTTTATTTAGATCTAAGTGCCTTAAATTTATATGAGCTTCCTGATGATATTTCAGATTTAAATCACTTAATCGAAATTGATTTGAGTTATAATTTTCTAATAGAGATGCCGCAATCTATAGCAAATCTTTCAAATTTAAAAGAACTAAACTTATCAAATAACTACATATCTACAATAGAATTTAAAGACGGAGTATATTATTTACTTAAAAAAGTAGATATTTCAAATAATTATATTTATAAAATTCCAGATAGTTTAAATTTATTAATAAACTGTGAACAAATTATCTTTAAAAACAACCCTTTTTTAAGAGGTCTTCCTTTATCTTTTCAAAATTATGATATTTGGTATATTCAAGAGTTTTTTAATTTAAATAGATATAAAGAAACACAAAGACTTTATGAAACAAAATTAATTTTTGTTGGAAGAGGAGAAGTGGGTAAAACAACATTAATTAAAATTTTAAAAGACAATTCTACAGAGGTACATCTTGGAAAAGAAGAAACAACCCACGGAATTACAATTGATCACATCAACATTGATGTCTTTTTCCCCGCACGTCCACCACATTACAATCATCATTCCGAAATGACAGATATATATTCAGTTTATACTTACGAAGAAGTGGATGAGTATGAGATTGACTATGATTATAAAGTCGGAGACAATTATTATGAAAGCTATCACCCTATCTTTTCGGAACTAGACGAAGAAGACAAAATTGAGTTGATACAATATAAGGATCTAGGGAATGACTATGCAATCAAAAAAGAAATTAAAACAAATTTATGGGATTTTGGTGGTCAAGAAATATATCATTCAACTCATCAATTTTTCCTAACCAAAAGATCTATATATATTTTTGTATGGGAACCTAGAAAAGATGGTGTAGAAGAAGAGTTTGAATATTGGTTAAATATTATAAAATTATTAGGACAAAATAGTCCTGTTATAATTATTATGAATAAATCAGATATTAGATATTACCCTATTGATGAAAATGTTTATCTTGAAAAATTTCCTAACATAAAAGGCTTCTTACAGATCTCTTGTATTAAAAAACGAGGTATCAAAGACTTGAATTTAAAAATAAATAATTGTATTCGTGAGTTACCCCATCTAGGAGATGAGTTACCAGCAAACTGGATTGAAATCCGTAATGAATTAAATAAAATAAATAAAGATTATATAAATATTTCTGAGTTCAAAAGTTTATGCAGTAATTATATAAGTAATTTAAATGGTAGACATATTGAACTTATTAGTGACTATTTACATGATGTTGGTGATATTATTCATTTTAAAAACTCTCCTTTATTAAGAAATATACTTATAATAAATCCCCAATGGGCCACTAAGGCTGTTTACTCATTAATAGATACTATTCCTATTCAAAAAAAACATGGCATTTTTGAGTATGAGGATATGGAGAAATATTTAGATTTACAAAAATACCCAGTAGAGACTCATATCCAGTTACTTGAGCTAATGGAAAAGTTTGAGATTTGTTTTAAAGCAGTAGGAGCATCAAATATTTATATAATACCGGAACTTTTGAGTAGTGAAATTCCTGATAAACAAAGTGTAGAAAGAATAAAAATAGATAAAGAGTCTCTTAGGTTTAGATTTAAATTCAACTTTATGCCAACTGGCATTTTAAGCAGATTAATATGCAAATTATTTTATTTATTAAGCTCCGAAAACTATTGGAAAAATGGAGTTATTTTTAGCTATGAACAATCTAGTGCTTTAATTATCTCTGATAAATTAAACAAGATTCTTGATGTATATATTACAGGTCAAAATAAAAGAGATTTATATGGGCTTATTAAAAATGAATTAAGTCAGATATATAAAATTTTCAATATGGTAGAAGGTGAAGATTTTTATGAAGAAATCCCTTGTAACTGTGAAATTTGTAGTGTAGATAAAAATCCACATTACTTTCGAAATTCTATTTTAAAAATGTTTCTTGAGAGGAATAGAGATACAACAGATTGCTTGAAATCTATTCTACCTATTAAAATTAGTGATCTTTTATTTATATATAGAAATTCAAACCCTAATAAAAGTTTAATTTATAATATATTGCCTATAATTTCAAGACTTCAAGGCCTATCCAGATCTATTGAAACCTCCGAAGACTCACGTAATTCATATGTAAGTGATGCACTCTCACAATTAGGATTAATAAGTAAAGATCAATCAAGATGGGGTTTATCTTCATCTGGGAAAAGTATGGGAGAAATTGATATAAGAATCGAAGAAAAAGAAGGTGAATTTTTAACATTTTACGAAGGAATAAATTTACATTATCTTAATAAAAATACAATTACTAGTCATATCGAAAAAGTTATAAATAAATATGATGTTTTAGGTGTTTCTGAAAAGTTTTTATGCTGTTATTGCACTTGTGTAGATTTTGCTACTTTATCAAATAATTACTTTGAATTCTTAAATAATTTTGATCATGAAAATATTACATTTACTGATATATTTGATGCTACTTCTGAATTTACAAGTCGTACTGAATTAAGAATTTTTAAAACATACTATTATAAATCAGAACGCAAAATTTCATTAACCCATATTTTAATTAATCTCCAATAAGTTGTTAGCCTAAAAAAGGATAAATGTAAAAATCTTACAACAAATATTTTTCACTACATTTGTAAAAAACACACCCACCCTATGACAATGGAGAAACTAAGAACTATAAGAAAGCAGAGAGGTTTTACACAGCAGCAGATTGCTGATATTATCGCGACCGATGTCTCCAACTACAGCAGAAAAGAAAGTGGAGACGTTAAAATATTTGATGATGAATGGGAGAAAATAGCCAAAGCTTTGGATGTTTCCGTAGAAGATATTAAAGAAGAGCGAACTGCTCAAAATAATCAAAATACGACACTTAATGACAGCGCAAGCTTCAATGATAATGCAAGTATAAACTATAATCAGTTTTGTAATATCCCAAATTATCTATTAGAAAGTCAGCAAGAATACATCAAACTTTTAAAAGAACAAATCACCATTTTAAAGGCAGAAAATGCAAAATTAAAACAGGGATAATCCTCATAAAACATACAAGTAACGGCTTCCAAAATGGAAGCCGTTCTTCGTTTAATATCCTCCCAAAAGCCACTACCCTTTTCCTCAACCCTCTCTCACCACTTCTATAAGTGTCCGGAGGGGGTTCAGAAGTCCCGATCCCCCCTTACCCAAGGGGGTAAAACCACTTCCTCAAGGGGCTTCCTCCTCTTCTGAAGCGGCCAAAGGGAGTATAGAAACGGCTTCCAGAGGCTTTGATAAGTACCCGGAGACCGTTCAGTAAGTGTCGCGAGCCCCTTTTGAAAATCATAAGAGAGGATTTGGAAGTACTTATGGAGATTTAATACTAAAATATAAGAAGTGTTCTGCCTTGCTTTAAGAATACATTATATTTGTAGTGTTCATCTATTGTATGATGAATCGTATTAAAAACAATAACTATTTTCAAATGTTCAATCCATCATTTAAACAATCGGTTCTCGCCGCCTCTGCATTTCTGTATTCTGTGACTGCATTTGCGCAAAAATCGCCAGTCAATATACTACCTTCCGGCCACCTTGTTGTGCAAGCCGAAGTAGAAGGCAAAAAAGGAAATTTCATCTTCGATACGGGTGGCGGAGTGAATCTTTTCCTGAATAATTTTTCTAAAGATCTTAGCCAAAAGGAATCTTATAACTTCCTGACGGCCTTCCGTGCTACCGGAGAACAGCTCACCGTGCCGATGTTCAAATCAAAGGAGATTGTTTTTAACGGTAAAAAATTCAAAGATAGCTGGTATGCTACCCACAGTATGGAGATCAAGGGTATTGATGGGCTGATCTCCCTGCCCATGTTCTATGACACAGAATTCATCATCGATTATACCACTAAGGAAATCATATTTCCAAAAGAAAAACTGAGCGGAAAGAAAGTTGTAGATATTCAATTGTCTACCAATGCAGATCAGTCTCTGGATATAACCACTTACATCAACGTGAACAATATCAAGATCAACGTTCTTCTGGATTCCGGTGCCGGCAATGATTCTTTCTGGCTGAATGAAAGGCTGATGAATACTTTGGGAATAAAGAAAGAGGGACTTCAGATGATTGAAAAGAAAAGCGAGTTTAATCCGGCAATCACGAGTAAGTTTTACAAAGGAAGTGTAAACACCATTTCCAATTCGTTTGCAAAGGTAGATCAACCAAGCGTATTCTTTGTTGAAGGCCTCATCTACGAAGGAAAAACCAGTATCAACTGGCTTGGGAAAAAGCTTGGATTCAACCTTAAGGAAAAGAAAATCTATATTCTGGATTAATCATTTTTCGCTTTACAGATAAAACAAACCTGCGTCTTTCGGAGACAGGTTTTATGGTATCGGGAATCTGTAAGATTTTATATTTTCACCTCAATATGATTGATCCAGACTTGCTTTCGGTCTTGAGTTTTATAAAAATTCTCAAGTAAAAACTCACGGTTATATGGTATTTTTTTGTCGAAGTATAGCTTGCCGTTCACATACACTTTTACGTTTTCTTTAAGATCCACAACTTCCGGTGAGATATTGATGGAAAAGGATTGAATATCGGAAGCCTCAATGCGGAAAACATTCCCGTCATATTCAGCTTTTATCTTACCGGAATTTCTCGGAAAATCAAATGCATTTTTATCCACGTCCTTCACCTTCAAACTGTCGTGGTCATCATAAGCCAGCCATTTATTGATCTTAAAATTCAGCTCTTTGCGCCCGTTGGCATTCCCGCTCAAAGTGTCTAATTTTATATTGGAAATCCAATCAACATTTCCGTATCTGTCATCATCAAATTCCCATGAAATTGCTTTCGGAAACGGGTTTCTTTTCCGGCTGTTCAGATCTTTAAAGAGAATCTCATACGCCGGTTCCGATTCGTCAAACTGTGGAAACCAATGCGGAAATCCGTTGTACCGGTATTCTTTGTAATCGGCAGATATACCCTTCATCAATTTTGTAAAATCATCATTGGCATTGGGTGGATAATAGTAGTCTTCATCTGTTGAGAAGTTAATAAACGAACGGTTTTTAATATTCTCTACAAAAGTTCCACCTGTAAATACTTTTGGATAGGTATTGAATCCGTAAAACCCGGCAAATGAAGTCGGCTGCTTCATCAGATAAGAAAAAGAACCGGTGCCCCCATTAGAATGCCCTGCAATAAAGACATTATTATCATCGATATTAATGGCCTTCTTGATCTGTTTGAGCATTTCAGGAATCATAAAAAATCCATCATCAGACAACATCCAGTTATATTGTTTACTCGCCCTTGGAAAAACCAGGATCACATCATCCCGGTCCGCATATTTTGTATAATATCGGTTCCAGCCCCCTAAATTCCAGCCAGCCATCTGATAATCGATAAGCTCATTATTTCTTACCGCACCATGAAGGAAAAAAAGTAAAGAATACCTCTTTTGAGGATTATAATTTGATGGCAGATGAATAAAGAACGAAGTTCTAGCAGAATCATTGATCTTAAACGCAATAGAATAATCACGCTCTTTTTTCGGTTGATAAGGATTGAAATTCCTGATTTCTCTATACAAAGCCTCAGGATTTCGGACGTTCTTCAGTGTATTTTTATTGATGCTGTAAAATTCATCTTCCCTTTCCTGCAAGTCTTTATAAAACTGTTTTTTATATTCGGCAGCCTTTTTCGTTAATGTACGCCACCTTGGATCTGAAAGCAAATTTTCATATTCTTTTTCAGAGTCATTTCCCACAATATAGCTCCATCCTGGAAAATTATCATCATCTCCTTTTATTAAAGAAAGCGACATAAGGTACTGAAAGGCCTTATCATTATTTTTCAATTTTGAAGCGAGAACCGATGCATCATGCAATCCTTCACCATCAATATTTTCAGGATATATTCTGAATGCCTGCTCATATCCTTCAAGAGCTTTTTTATACCCTGTTTCATCTTTAGCTTCCTCCATCAATTCCGAAGCCTTTTCAGTTAATGCTGCGTAATTTCCCTGTGCTTTCGCAAAAAAAACAAACAGGAGAAGAAGCATCGTTATACAATATTTCATCGATACAATTTATGAAACAAAATTAGCAACAAACCATCAGAAAAACTTGTAAAAATGGGACATTACAAATGAAATGGGTCTAAAAGTATTTTTCGTCATGCAATTTCTTTTGAAACAATATGAGTTCAGGGTAA
Organism: Chryseobacterium sp. FR048; assembly: GCF_056844665.1. Classification (NCBI taxonomy): domain Bacteria; kingdom Pseudomonadati; phylum Bacteroidota; class Flavobacteriia; order Flavobacteriales; family Weeksellaceae; genus Chryseobacterium; species Chryseobacterium sp. FR048. The sequence continues at coordinate 152,769 of NZ_JBXDSE010000001.1, forward strand.
GAAGACTTGTTTTTTAACGCCAGGATCGCAATTTTTTTTAATTAAACTTAAATGAATTCGTTCGCAAGGGCGTTGCACTCAGCAAAAAAAAATCAAGTGCAAAAGCTGGGGGATAATATTGTTTGTGTTTATGGAATTTAATTGACGCAAAGGTTTTTAGCATCTTATCCCCTATTCTTAAGGGAGCAAAGAATGGAATCAATGAAATTGATTCTTTCTAAGCGAATGTATATCCATAAAGCTTCTTCAGCGACAAAGTCGCTCTTCTTTGCTCCCTAAAATAAAACATTCAAATGAACTTTCTTTGCGTTTTTTAAAATACATTGCTTCATTCAGCAAAAATAGTGTGTGTTTTGTACTGGTTCCCCCAACTTTTGAACCTGCTCAAAAAATTTTATCGAAAAGGGCAATCACGCTTTGTCGAATAGAGTGTCTTTGCAATCGGAAAATAAAAGTATCTTTCGCAATGCAATTTCTTTTAAATCAATATGAGTTCAGGGTAAGGAGACTTGTTTTTTAACGCCAGGATCGCAATTTTTTTTAATTAAACTTAAATGAATTCGTTCGCAAGGGCGTTTCACTCAGCAAAAAAAAGGATCAGGTGCAAAAGCTGGGGAATAATATTGTTTGTGTTTATGAAATTTAATTGACGCAAAGGTTTTTAGCATCTTTATCCCCTATTCTTAAGGAAGCAAAGAATGGAATCAATTTCATTGATTCTTTCTAAGCGAATGTATATTCATAAAGCTTCTTCAGCGACAAAGTCGCTCTTCTTTGCTCCCTAAAATAAAACATTCAAATGAACTTTCTTTGCGTTTTTTAGATATTACCCCCATATTTTGGCAATAAAAAATAAAAACTGCTCCTCTTCAGAAACAGTTTTTGGTATGGTATTCAGCAGACTTCTACTCTCCTGCAGGTTCAAATAATTCGATTTTGTTGCCTTCCGGATCCATGATATGAACAAACTTTCCATATTCGTAGGTTGCAATCTCATCCAGGATAGTAACACCTTCTTTTTTCAATTCTTCTACCAATGCTTCAATATTGTCCACATGATAATTGATCATAAAATCTTTTTCTGAAGGCTCAAAGTATTGGGTAGATTCTTTGAAAGGGCTCCATAGGGTATATCCTTTTTTGTCAGAATCTACTTCCTTCCAGTCGAATTTGGCTCCGTATGGGCTGGTTTCTACGCCAAGATGGGTTTTGTACCAGTCGTTTACCTGTTCAGTATCTTTGCATTTAAAAAAAATTCCTCCGATAGCGGTTACTCTTTTCATTTTTTATACGTTTTTGTTCAGTTTATGGGATCGCAAATACAAATTTGGATCGTTTTATAATTTCACAAATATATTAATGTTTTTATTAGATTTTCTATAGCGTTAGTACAAATTTATAATTAGAAAAGTAGATGAGTGTACATGGAATGTTTAAACACAAATAGCACTAATGTTTTCACAAATAACACAAATCGTTATTGTGGGTAAAATAAGCTCCTAATGATGTTGGAGCTCGCAAAGGCGCAAGAGGAGACAAAAAACAGGCTATCTTTAAGGCGCAAGGATTTTATCTACGATAAAATTGAAGACTGTTTTTTTTATATGCGCAAATACTTTTTATTAGTGCATTCGTGGCAAAAAAAAAATAAAAAAAGCGCACCCACCGGGTACGCTTTGTATTGTATAAACTGAATACGATTAGTGTAATTCTGCTAAGTATTTCTCTGCATCCATTGCAGCCATACATCCGCTTCCTGCAGCTGTAATCGCCTGTCTGTAGATATGATCCTGAACGTCACCCGCAGCAAAAACTCCAGGAAGATTCGTTCTTGAAGATCCTTTTTCTGTAAGGATATATCCGTTTTCATCAAGATCTACCTGCCCTGCGAAAATATCTGTATTCGGCTTGTGACCGATAGCAATGAAGATTCCTTCAACATCTACTGTAGAAGTCTCATTAGTCTGGTTGTTGATGATCACAGCTCTTTCTACCAAGCTGTTTTCTCCTTCAATTCCGATCAGCTCATGGTGGAATTTCACCTCAATGTTTGGTGTATTTTCTACTCTGTGAACCATTGCTTTTGAAGCTCTGAAAACATCTTTTCTTACCAATAAAGTTACTTTTCTGCATAATTTTGCAAGATAAGTAGCTTCCTCAGCAGCTGTATCACCAGCTCCTACTACGACAACGTCTTTTCCTCTGTAGAAGAATCCGTCACAGGTAGCACAAGCAGAAACTCCACCGCCTGCATATTTCTTTTCGTCCTCAAGTCCCAGGTATTTTGCAGTAGCTCCTGTAGAGATGATAACTGATTTTGCAAGGATTTCTTTATTCCCTGCATATAATTTGTGAACACCGCCTACTTCTTTAGAGAATTCAGCTTTAGTGATCATTTCGTAATGTACTTTGGTCTCAAATCTTTCTGCCTGTTTCTGCAGATCCATCATCATTTCAGGACCTGTAATCCCGGCAGGATACCCTGGGAAGTTATCCACTTCCGTAGTGGTTGTTAGTTGTCCACCCGGTTCCAGACCTGTATACAATTCAGGTTTAAGGTCTGCTCTTGCTGCATAGATAGCCGCTGTGAAACCAGAAGGGCCAGATCCTACGATCACGCAATCTAAAATGTTTTGCTCCATAATTTATTTTGTTCGAAAAAGATTTACTAGAATTAAGACCGCTAATTTCGTAATTTTTACCGGCTTTTTAAAGTTATTTTAATGATACTTGTCAATATCAGATATGCGGATTGTCAATGAAGAGATGAGATCTTCCTTTAGACGATACAAAATATGAACTCAAGATTTAAATCCATCCATATATTTTCAAAACACCTATTCCCTATCTATTATCTATCCGTCTATTACCTATTGTCAACGATCTTACTTCTCCCCCTCAGTCCAACATCCATTTCACCAACTCTCCCTGTTCCACAATATTCCAGGAATGAGGATGTTTTTTACCATTGGCTCTTATCCCGCGATTCTTTGTTTCTATATATTCTGTTGCAGGGTTCCCAAGGTTCAATAAGGCTTCATTGGCTTTTTTAAGGACAAAAGCATTAAGGTTTTCAAACGTTCTGCCTTTATTCTGCTGTTGCCACTCAAGATCCGGTTCGCAATAGAATCTGATTTTGGTATCTTTTAAATATTGGATATTTTCAACCGAATTGGAGGAAATCAGATAAGGTGAAGCGCTTTTATAGGCTTCCGGATGTTCATCAGGCTTTCCCAATTCTTTTTCAAAAAGGGACTTCAAAAACTTTCCTTCTTCTACGGCATCAGGGTCTATATTGGCGGCCACATCTTTTTCAGCATTATGGTAAAGCTTCTCCAAATCGATAGGTGAATCTACTACAAGGAGACCTTTAGGATGAAGGGGATTGTGATTTTTTTTCAAAAATGCGGAAAGCAAAAAAGCGACATTCCCACCACCGGAAAAACCACCGATGAAAATATTCTTCTTTTCTATATGATGTTGGTCTAAGATTGAGTTTAATCTTCCTGCTATTTTTTCTTTTTCAGTCTGCGTTAAAAAAAGCTTTTGATTATAGTCTAAAAGTAAAGTGGTAATTCCTTTCTTTTCTATGTCTTTTAAAAAGTAGGCTTCAGTTTTTGTATGCTCACGATCACAAGGAAAACAGGGAAATAAAATGAGTACAGCTTTCTGCTCCGCGGCTCTGTTCAGCTCATAATCCTCTTTTTTCACAGCATTTCTACCGTTTCGTGCAGCACAATTCAGCAAAAACATAGAAAATACAATCAGAAAAACCCTATTTTTCATCACTCAATACAATACATGTAAAAAACTAAAAATCCCTGCCTCACTCACTCATACTCCTACTCTCTAACCCTCAAACACTCCCACTCAAAAACCCCTCACCTACACCTTCATCTTAATCTTGTCCACATTAATAATCTTATAGACAAGTTCCTTGATCAGTTCTGCCTCTCCCATATTCACAGCTCCAAGCCCCTTTCCTTTCATATCAAATTCTCTCAGAATAGAGATCACTCTGGTAGCGTGCTTCAGCGGATAAAGCCTTGCACTTTCTGCATAATCTTTGATAAAATAAGGGTTTACTCCCATTTGGGAAGCAATCGTCTGCGGGGGTTGCCCTGCCATTGTCTGATAGATAATGACATTGGAGAAATAGTTGTAAAGACTGGCCAGCATCATCACGAAAGGATTGTTCTTCGGATTCTTACCCATAAAATGAGCAATTTTAAAAGCTACGTTGGCATTTTTCGTTCCTAAGGCTTTCTGAAGTTCAAAAATATTGTATTCTTTGCTGATCCCGATATGATTTTCGATGATGGTACCATCCAGAATTTCGCCTTCTTTAAGGATAATCTTCAACTTATTCAGTTCATTGGCAATTCTGGAAAGATCATTCCCCAGATATTCAGCCAAAAGATGGGAAATATTGGGTGCGGTTTTGATCTTAAGCTGTATACATTCGTCAGCGATCCATTTTGGAAGATTGCTTTCCTTCACCGATTCGCTCAGGAAAAGAGCTTTGGCCTTGTCCAGAGCTTTGGCAGCCTTCTTTCTGCTGTCCAGTTTCTTATGTTTATGAGCAAAAACCAATACGGTAGAAGGTACAGGATTTTCTACATAAGCCTCCAGAATTCTGTTTTCCTCTTCATTGAATTTCAGATCCTGCGCTTCCTTTACAATGATTACCTGCTTGTCTCCCATCATCGGAAACTGTCTTGCCAGGGAAAGTACTTCCTGATAAGAGGTATCTTTTCCGTAGGTAACCGTTTGGTTGAAAGCTTTCTCATCTTCCTCCAAAAAGTTGTGTTCAAGGGCTTTTACGGCAACATCAATAAAATAGGCTTCTTCTCCATGGAAAAAATAAATAGGTAAAACTTCTTTATTTTTAATATTTTTGAGGATTAAATCTAATTCTTTCATCTTATAAATGGAACTTCCAAAACTGAATTTTCAGGAAACTTTTGATTTTAAATTCAAGAAAGACAAAGATAAGTTTTTTATTTATGATTTGGTTCGTAAAACTTATCTTCTGCTCACTCCCGAGGAATGGGTCAGACAGCACTGGATCCACTATTATCTTACGGTAAAATCCTATTCTACCTCCGCATTGATCACTGAAAAAAAGATTGTTCTGAATGGTTTGACCAAAAGAGTTGATCTTCTGGTGACCGAGAAAACAGAGCCAGTAATCCTTATTGAATGTAAGGCTCCACAAATCAAATTAACAGAAAAAACATTTGAGCAGACGGCCAGGTACAACTCCATTATCGGAGCGAAAGAGATTATTTTGACGAATGGACTTCAGCATATTAATGCGTATTATCAGGATGGACAATATCAGTTTTATAGACCGGAGTAGGTAAAGGGAGCTGGGAAGGCGAAGGAAGCGAAGGAAGCTGAGAGAGCGAAGGAGGTGCTGTAGGCAAGGAAGATTGAGAGTTGATACTGAAGCTTAGTATAATTTAATGGTAATTTTATTTCAATGCATCATTTCCCATCAGAACTGCAACAAATAATAAACAGTTTTACGCTCATTTTAATAATGCCTGAGGCCCACGAAAATAAAAAAACTACATGATCATGAAAAATCTAATTTTTGTAAGCCTTATCTTTCTTGTTATCTCATGCAAAGAGAATCCTTCCAGTATAGACCCTACCGGAACTTATGAGTTGAGGGGTGAAAATATTGATGGTGAGATAAAAGGATATTCCGGAGAAATTAAAGTTAAACTCATTGAAAACAAAAAAATAGCTGTTAATTTTTATATTACGAAAGGACACCCCAGTTATAATGAAGGGACTTTCAGAGATACTTTAAATTACGACCATAACAGAGCTGTTTATCAGGACAAGGATCCGAAAACAGCATGCACGCTTACTTTAGACTTTTCAAAAGAAGGAGTTCAGATAAAGGAGAATGCAAACTATGAGTACGGAAGCTGCTGGGGCAATGGAGTTGTTGCTCATGGATTTTTCAAAAAAACTTCTGCAAAGATTCCGGGCAATCCTGAACTGATGGAAGAATAACCAACTCAACATAGTTTTGAACTCCGATAAGATAAAATTCTTACTGTTGAGCTAAAAATAATAAAATTTAAAAACTCATATGAACATTAAAAATATCATATTCGATTTTGGAGGGGTACTGATGGACTGGGATCCGAGATATTTTTTCAAAGATTATTTCAATGATGATGAAAAAATGGAATACTTCCTGAAAAACATCGCCCAGGATGAATGGAATGTCGAACAGGACAGAGGAAGAAGTCTTGCAGAAGGAACTGAAATTCAGGTGAAGAAATTCCCTGAATGGGAAAAGGAAATCAGGGCTTTTTATGATAACTGGACGGTAATGCTGAAAAGTGATATTCCTCAGAATGTAGAAGTTCTCAGAAAACTGGCTCATACAGATTATCATCTTTTCGGATTGACCAATTGGTCTGCAGAAACCTTTCCCTATGCGCTGGAAAATTATGATTTCTTCCAAATTTTTGAAGGAAAGATTGTGGTTTCAGGAACAGAAAAGCTGATTAAACCTGATCCTAAAATATGGCACGTTTTAATGGAAAGATATAATATCCGTGCTGAAGAATCAGTATTCATTGATGATAATCAGAAGAATATTGAAACGGCAAAATCGCTGGGATTCAAAACAATTCATGTTCAACCTCACACAAATTTGAAAGAAGAATTATCTCATTTGGGCGTCCAACTCTGATTATTTAAATTATAAACAACAATAATCCTCAGTTAAGTTATTTTCATTAATTTGGCTGAGGATTTTTTATTAATATGAGAAAAAATTTACTTTTATTACTATTTTGTAGTGTAGGATATAATGCTCAAACCATCCAGGACCAAGAAGCCTTCAAAAAATGTCGTAAAGAGTTTAATAAGAAGATATGTCTTTCGGATGAAGACAAAGATGATATTCCATATTATCTTGATAAATGTCCAAAAGAAGGAGGGCCAATTGAAAATAATGGATGCTTATGGCCTGATGCAGATAAAGACGGGACCCCTGATAAAGATGATTGGTGTCCTACTTTTGCAGGTCCCCTTGAAAATAAAGGCTGTCCGTGGCCAGATACTGATGGTGATGGCATTTTGGATAAAGATGATGCCTGTCCTACTGTTCCTGGTCGTGCCAATGCCAATGGTTGTCCTGTAATTTCCTGTACATTCGGTAATGACCCCAATATCCGTATGAAAAAAATCGATATGGATGTTCAGGATATTGAAGCACTCTACGATCTCATCAATAAAAAAGCTTTTGATAATATTGTACAAAAGATTCCGAAAAAGGATTTTACAGATCACAACGCTTTCTTTTATATCAACTATATAGATCACAAATCTTATATTGATGAAAATACACCTGATGATGGAACATTACCAGGATATAATTTTCTGATCACCAGATTCTGGAATAAAAATATTCTTGAATACATTCAGAAAAAATACGGAAAGAGCATCTATATTTCAACAGCAATAACATCTGATACCCTTGAAAACTATCATAAAATAGTAGGTGACAAAACGTTTGATTATATGATGAAATATTATGATCCAAAAATCGGCAGAATAAGGATACAAAGAAAACAAAGTCCTACTCCTATAAATCCTATTACTATTTCAATAGAATTTGTTACCCCTCATATTATACAGATTAGCTACAACCAGACCAGCATAACGTATGAATATAAAAACAACGAATGGCAACTACAGAAAAATAAATAATCATTTAAGCAGGACATGAGGAAAGCTATTTTTTTCCTGATATTTGCAGGAACTTATTTTCAGGCTCAGAATATTGAAGATAAAGAAGCATTTAAAAAGTGCCATAAAGAATTCAGTAAAAAGATCTGTCTCTCGGATGAAGACCAAGACGGTATTTTGTTTTATCTGGATCAATGTCCTAAAGAAGCAGGCTCATTAGAAAATAAAGGATGTCCATGGCCGGATAAAGATAAAGACGGAGTATTGGATAAGGATGACAAATGCCCTGAACTATCTGGTCCTGTTGAAAACAACGGCTGCCCATGGCCGGATTATGATGGTGATGGAATTTTGGATAAAGATGATGCCTGCCCCACGATTCCAGGAATTACTGAACTGAATGGATGTCCTAGTAAAAAAAATGACTGCACGGAGTATTGGGAAAAGGCAGGCATAAGATTGAAGAAATTCAAAACTGATTATACTGATATTGAATCTGTTTATGATAAAATCAACAAAATAGCCTTAGATGCTGTTATTAAAAAGGGATATACCAAAGCTCTGACGGACAAAAAGACTTATCTCTACATCAAATATATAAATAATATCGCCTATCTTGATCAACATTCCTGCTATGACGGAACTGATCCGGAATACAATTTTTTGATCTCAAAATTCTGGAACAAAAACGTTCTTGAATATGCCCGTAAAAAATATGGTAAGGACATCTATCTTTCAACCAAAATTCCTCCTGAAGATCTCAAACTGTATCAGGAGATTGGTATGAGTAATGAAACTTTTGATTATATCACAAAATATTACGACCCGGAGACTATGAAAGTAAAAATACCGGGCAATCATACAAGTGAGATTGGTGCTGCTCATTCAATCCCCTTCGTTATTACCTTTATAACTCCTTACCGAATTAAAGTGGAAGACCCTAAAACAAATATCATCATCCTATATGAATATAAAAACAACAATTGGGAATTGATCAAAGAATAAAATTCACAACAAATTATTTTCACTACCTTAGATTATCATTTATTACCGTTATAAAGAAAATGTTTGTGGGTCACAGAAATACCGAACCATAAACAATTTCAACATTTCAAAACCCTTTACAAAATCAAAAATATGATCCGCTCAATCTTATTAACCGCATCTCTTATCATCTCAGGAAGTCTTGTCAGTCAAAAGCTTAAAACGGTTTCCTATCAGGATGGTTCACAAAAACTGAATGGCCTCATCACGTCCAATGCAGGAAAAAAACTTCCCGGAGTTCTGATTCTCCCTGCCTGGAAAGGAATTGATGAAGAAGCCAAAACGGCAGCTATTGAACTTGAAAAACAGGGCTATATCGCCTTCATTGCTGATATTTATGGGGAAGGAAACATCCCGGCAGATAATGAAAATGCTGCTAAAACCTCAGGATATTACAAGAAAAATTATGATGCCTATCAGAAAAGAATTTCACTGGCATTGGAGCAGCTCAAAAAAAACGGAGCTATTCCGGCAAAGATCGCTGTGATTGGGTATTGTTTCGGGGGAACCGGAGCATTAGAATCTGCAAGAGGCAGCTTACCGGTTGCAGGCGTTGTTTCCATCCACGGAAGCCTGGCCAAAGATCAGACGAGGAAAAACGGTTCCATCAGTACCAAAATCCTTGTTGAAAATCCTGCTGACGACAAAAGCGTAACCCCTGAAGATTACAACAACCTCATCAAAGAAATGAATGAAGGAAATGCCGACTGGCAGATCATCACCTATGCTCATTCAAAACACACGTTCACCGATCCGAAATCACCGGACTATAATGAAGTAATGGCCAAAAGAGCCTGGAATCATACGTTGATGTTTTTGAAAGAAGTTTTGAAATAAAAATTAAATGTAGAAGCCTAACAACGGATTTACCCTAATTTAACCTTATAATTTCATTACATGAAGAACACCACCAATATTTTTTTGTATCGTCTTGTAATTTAGTTTTTGTCCTCTTGCCACAGCTTTCACAAATACATTCATCCTTCTCGTTTTCCAGAGCAGAATAATTACAATGATAGCAGCTCCAACTTGTAAGATCAGAGATTTCATCGTCAATATACCACGTGAAAAAATCTTTTTTACATTCAGGACAAATCTGTGTAGCCATTCAATTATATATTGGGTTTATTTTTACAAAAAACAATAATGCATTTAACACTAAAAAAAATAATAAATAACGTAGAAATTAGAGACCTATTCTACAATGGAGCTTATATTTATAATTTCGAAAACAAAAATATATATAAAACATTAGATTTTGATAATAGCATCTGGGAATCTTCCGATATTGTTGGGAGTATTATTCAGAATGGTAACTCAGAAATAATCAGTATAGGAAATAATCAGACACTATTTATAGATGATATAAATGGGAAGACTTTAGGATATGGAGAATTTCTAGCATATAATATTCAGCTTACATCAGATGTTAAAAAGGATTTTATTTTTGGATATAAGAATGCAGTTTATAAAGAAGGTACTTTTTATAAAGATGTAGGGTATTTTTCTGTACCTGAAAATAAATTTATTATCCTAAAAGAACAATATGAAAATGGAAGAATTATATGGTTATCAAAAGAATACATTTTGTTTTTAAAAAAAAATTCAATAGAATTTTTAGATTATAAGTTTGATAAACTGTGGGATCTGTCTTTTGATACATTGAACATTCAAGAGGTAACTGATAGTTTTGATTATCTTGATTTCATATATATCATTGCAAATGAAGGAAAGGTTTTAAAGATTAATAAAAAATCTGGCGAAATTTCAAGCATGTTTCAAAACAAGGAGATGGGTAACTTTTACCGCAATTATTTTATTAATGATGATGGTAATATCCTTTTTTTAGGTCATAAATCTTATATGGAAATCTCTCCATCTGATTTTACTGTTCTGAATGAGATAAACTTTGCTGATAAAGACGTACACGTTAATGAATGTTTTTTTTCCAAAGAGAATCAATGTATCTATTTCTTTGGCTATTATGGTGATACCTTTCCCAATCTTATTGGAAGTTTTGATTTGAAGACCCTTAGTTTCACCTGGAGCTATGTCTTAAAAGATGAGGATACAGATAATTATTTTTTTAACAGTCCTATGATTGTAGGTGATTATACTGTTGTAGGTGATGGATTGCAAAACATATACATTTTTGAAAAGAATTAATATTTAAATACCAAGCTACACAAGAAGTAGGATCGCCTTGTTTTAAAAAAAGGAAAGCCTTAAAAAGCTTTCCTGATGAGTTAATGTGCTGTAGTGATGCATTCACTTAAGAATCAACCTACTTCCTCTTCCCTGTTCACCAATTCCATAGAAAATGCAGGAAGACAGATTGCAAGATATTCACAAGGATCTGAGAATGGGTTACTGTAGCGGATTCGGGCTCCTTTTTCAATAAGAATGCTTTGTCCTTTTTCCAGTACCACAATCTCACCGTCTATTTCAAACTGTTTTTTTCCTGAAATGATATAGGTGAATTCATCAAACTCAGGTGTCTGATGAGGTTCGCTCCAATCCGGAGGTGCTACCATATGAGCAATGGAAACATTAGAATTGCCTGTAGAGTTTCCCCAATGTTCTTCAATAAGCTTTCCGTCTGTAGTAGGCACTACAAATGGTGATTGCTGAATCTTATATTTTTTCATTTCCAATCTTCTTTTTTTATTTCATATACAAAATTGGTACGGCTGGGCTCAGCGAAATAAGCGACTTCTTCCTCTGCTATTTTTATACCTCCCAGTCTTTCCAAAGCGGTTTGTGAACGGAAGTTTTCTTTCCCGATATGGAAGTGAACTTTGTCTACAAACTGGAAAATATAATCCAGCATCAGTTTCTTTATCTGTGGATTGATTCCTTTCCCCCAGGATTTGGTGCCGTAAAAAGTATAGCCAATGAAAATATGATTATCATCTTCATCGAAGTTATAATAACGGCTGCTTCCCAATACTTCTCCGGTTGCTTTTTCTACAATTTTAAAAGCTCCCTTACTCTCCATAGCTCCCTTGAAAAAGCTTTCAAAAACTTCTCTTTTGTATCGATCCTTATTGGGATGCTGTTCCCAGACTCTAGGATCGGAAGCTACTTCATATAAAGACTCAAAATCCCCTTGCTGTAAGGGGATTAATTGATAATCTTCGTTCTCTAAAACAGATTGAACAGAAAAATTCATCTTAGCTCTTTTTAGTAGAATCTGATTCTATTTTTTTGATCTCTTTCAATTTGTCAGAAATCTTGATCACCGTATCCAGTTTGGAAGGCTTCAATGGAACTTCAGCCTGAGCCATATCCCATTTGATCACAAGGTTTCCTGAGTTTTCATCGGTAGGATTCAGGGTAATTTCAAACCACTCCTGTTTGTCTGCTAGTTGGTTTACTGGTACCGTAACGTCTACTACGTCCTGTTTAGGATCGTAGGTATAAGCACCCCATTGCTGGAAGTCTTTGTTCAGAATAACTTTCCATTCCTTTTCTGTAGGAACGATGAATAGTCCGTATGTTCCTGCAGGAACTATTTTCCCGCCAAAACTAACAGCCTGCCCGAAGGTAATTTTTGTAGAAGAGTTCGCTCCCGCTCTCCAAACCTGTCCATAAGGAACCAGCTCTCCAAATATCTTACGTCCTTTCACTCCCGGTCTTCCGTAGTCGATCGAAATTTTGGACATTGAAAACTGCTGTTCCACTTTCTGACGCGGACTCGCTGCCGGTACAGAATAGTCCTGTGCAAAACTGAATGCTGAAACTGAGATGCAAACTGCTGCTAATAACTTTTTCACGTGTAAATTTTTGTTTAAAATTACAAAAATCAAAACGAAATAGCTTTCTCTACATTCAATATTTTTTTGTTTTCGATATTATTCTATCCGTAAATTGTTTTAGAAAAATTCTTTTTAGAATCTATGACTAACTGTTGAAGATTTTACTTTTCCTGATAGGTTTTCCTTTTCTAAGTTGTATTGAATGATAAACCGAAGGAACATCATTGGTCCATTCTTTCAGTATTAAAAGAATCGCAATAATTTCCGCTCTGGTCAGCAATCCGATCCAGAAGCAAAGGTTAAATAATACAACTGACTGACATTGTAAAATAACCTGAATAAGGGTTGCAAAAATTAATAATGTCCAGATCTTGGCTCCTATGGAATGAGTCGCTACCTCTTTTTTGAACTTTAAAAAACTGACGACATAAATCAGGCATTCTGCCCCTATAAGAATGATAAGTTTAGAGGCATTGGTATTGAAAAATTCTGGACACTGGATATAAGTGGCAACTCCAACCGAGATAAAGAAAACCTGATCAACGGTAGAATCCAGACGACGGATCTTCTGGGTTGAAATATTGAGATGTCTTGCTATAATTCCATCAAAAATATCTGTTAATAATCCAACTGATAAAAGAACAATAGCGATGGTTTGATAATATTCAATTTTAAGGATGCTTAGGGCAATCATGACAAAACCTATGACAAGCCTTGAAAAAATTAAGAGAACGGGAATTTTTGATTTCATAAATAAGCAGAATTCGGAAACTGTAAAAGGTTAATGATAAAGCAATTTCAAAAAAGGTTAGAATAAAATGGCTTTTTCCAGTTCCAGAAGCTTTTGTTTTCTCCAGATTCCGCCTGCGTAGCCTACCAATTCTCCATTTGAGCCTATCACACGGTGACACGGAATTAAAATGGCAATTTTATTGATTCCATTAGCTGTTCCTACCGCACGTATCGCCTTTGGATTGCCCAGGAGTTCTGATTGTTGTTTGTAAGTCCGTATTTCACCCATCGGAATTTCACGCAGCAACTGCCATACTTTTTCCTGGAATTCGGTTCCTGTGGTAAACAATGGAATATCGAAACGGCTTCTTTTTCCTTCAAAATATTCTTTCAGTTCTTCTTCCAGCTGTCTGAAGTGGGGATGCTCTTTTTCTACCATATCAGCTTTCAGAGCTTTGGACAGAGCTTTTAATTGCTTTTCAATAGTCTTACGGTCTGTGAATTCCAAAAGGCAAATGCCCTGGTCTACGGCACAAGCTACCATTTCCCCGAGTGGAGTTTGTATTGTTTTCTGATGTATTTCCATTGCATTTAAAATTAAACCTTGTAAGCTTTCTTACAAGGTTTAAATATATTATTTTTTTAGAGTTTAAAATCCAAAGGTTGCAGAAGTCTGGATAGGAATACCTCCGGGACCTTGAGGATAATGATAAGTAATTGTTGCAGGAAAACCATTGTTTTGATAGGTATATTCGAATTCAAATCCATACATAAGATTATGGCTTCCATTTGAATCTATCGAATACCTTTCCCATTTTACAATATTATTTTTTGAGATTTGAACATAATTATTCAGAAGATGAAGGTTAAATGCATATTCAGGTAATCCTAAGATCAGGCTTCTATCCATATTAAAGTTCGGATTGAGTTTCTGATCATATTCATACTTTGTAACAGCTTTTAACACAGAATTTTCATATTCTTCTATCTTGTTGACATTCTGATTAACAATATATATATGATTTGTCATTTTCAATTGTATATTATCCGACCAATCAACCTTGCCATATTGTTTCATTACAATCATATCAGATGATGGATACTCAAAGGTCGCATAAGGATCTATTAGCATATTATTATAAAGTGTTTCCGATTTTATAATTTTTCCACTGCTGTCATAAGACAGTTTTCTGCTTAGACTGAATGGGTATGGAATTCCCGGATATTTAAATTTATTTCCTTGGATATCGATTCTGGAAATCAAGCCATTTGTATAAGTTAGATTTTCTGTAAAATTACCATGGATGTCCCAAACCTTAACCAATTTATCCTGATTATATTCAAATTTAAAATCATATACATCAGCATATTTAGCCCCATCATTGTTTATATCCTCATCCACAACCTTAAGAGTCTGAAGTTTGGGTAAGGGAGGATCATTATTTGTTATTATATTTTCAAGATTATCTGAGTGGCCACATGATACAATGGAAAACAATAAAATTCCAAGCAGATATTTTTTCATATAAAGCTATTAGCCCCGCAAAACTATGAAAATTCTAATAGACTAAAGAGTTGAAGAAAATATTTTCTGAATCTGTAAAATATGTCTTTCATTATGATAAATCACAAAACGGAAGGTATCTCCCAGTTTCAGTCTGATCAGTTTTGAAATACTGATGCTGGTTTTTGTTTTTTCCAAATCAACGTGTTGGGCTTGGTCTAATAACTGAAGCATTTGTTTCTGCTGTTGAATGAATTGATCGATCACATTTTTGTGCAGTTCGCTGTGGATAGGATTCATTGTTTTAAGCGTTTTCATCCTATTCAGTTTCTCTTTTGGAAGCATACTTTTAGCAAAATAGTTTCCAAGAATTCCGGGTCTGAAATAAGACTGGGAAGTTTTTCCGGCTGAAGAGATATTGCGTTTTATTTCAGGAATATAAAAATCTCCATATCGGTTGAGGTGTTCCAGACATTCCAATGCACTCCAGCTGTCTTCGGAAACTCTGAAATTCAGCTCTGACTCTGATTTTACCGACAGTGTTTCAGCAAAGTATAAATGTTGTGTTGTTCTGTTTTTTAATTCATCCAATAATTCTGAAGTTAACATTTTCATTATTTTTTTATACAAATATCCTGATATGATGTTTCTTAAATCTTGACTGAACTCAAGATTTTTTGAGTCTTGACAGAGTTTCCGGTGACATTCTCAGATAATTGGCAATGTATTTATTGGGAACTTCCTGAAACAGTTTGGGACTTCGCTTCAAAACACGTTCATAACGTTCCGCAGGGGCATTGATCAGCAGGTCTTTTTCTCTTTCCAGCTGTTGAAGTACCAGATCTTCCAGGACGTTCATCCAAAATTTCATGGATTCTTCACCGGATTGGACAAATTCATAGAAATCTTTTTTGGAAGCCATTTTTACTGTAGTCTTTTTTATCGCCTGAATATAAAGATCCGAAGGTTTTCCGGAAAGAAAAGAATCCAGAGAAACAATAATGTTTCCGGTATATCCGAAACGGATGATTCTTTCCTCCTGATCATCGGTCATATAGATTCTTACACTCCCATTTTCTATAAAATAAATATGGGTATCCGTGCTTCCTGAGATCTTCAGAAATTCGTTTCTTCTGAACTCTTTTTTTTCCCAGTGAATCCCGCTTTGAAGCAATTTTTCTACCATTTCATTTTAGTATTTGCTATTCCAAAGATAATGGGTAATTTTAAAGGTTTAAACACTAATCACTAGAATGCTCAAAAAAACAGCCTTTTTTATGCTCCTTTCTGCCGGATTTTTTGGTACAAAGGCTCAGCAAAAGATTCCTTTCCGGATTACAAAACAGAATAACATCATTGTAAAAACTCTGGTCAACCAAAAAGACTCTCTTCATCTGATGTTTCAGATCGCAATGAAAGACTGCGCTATTTCCCCTGCCCGACAGCGAAAAGCAGATCATATTATTTTCAACAAAGAGGAAATCAGTGATGGTAATACAGTACAGATTGGAAAACTTACACTGAAAAATGTACGCTTTTTTGACAATGAGCTAAGCGGAAACGAGTCTGACGGAAAAATCGGGACCGGGCTTTTTGAAGGAAAGATGTTTAAAATAGACTATGACAACAACCAGTTTGTGATTTATGACCAGAAACCGGATCTGAAAGATTTCCAGCCTATTCAGACCATTTTTGATCATGATGCTTTTCATATTTCCGGAGATAATGTTATTGACGGAAACCGGCAGCAGGAAGAGTATTTTGCCCTTCAGTCCGGCTATTCGGGAGGAATTCTGTACAGTAACCGTTTTGCTGAAGAAAAAGAACTGGATACCAAACTGAAAGTAACAGGTGAAAAAACACTGAAAAATTCCAAAGGCCAGAGTCTGATCACAAAACAGGCTGTTCTTCCATTTTTTAAACTGGGCAATATCGTGTTTAAAGATCTCTCTGTAGGATTTTTCGCAGGTGATCTCAAGACACAGAATGTAAGCTATTTCGGAGCAGATATGCTTCGTCGGTTTATATGGATCTTTGATGCTGACAGAAAAATGGCCTACATCAAGCCAAGTAAATATTTCTCAGAACCTTATTACAAACTATAAAATAATTTAAAACAATATTAATGCAAAGAAAGCTTATGAAGATCAGAACATCCATATTGCTTCTATCCCTCCCACTGGCTATTATCAGCTGTAGTAAAGAAGAAAAGAAAGCGGCTGACAGTACAGCAAAACCCACGATTGATTCTATTAAAACAGCAAAAGTTGAAGACAAAATAGACTATACTCATTTTAATATCTATAATGTCTCCATGATGTCTTCTGCGCAGAACAATGAACTGGCAGATGTATTTATCTCCGTATCAGACCTCTATAATGAACCTCAGTCTATACAGGAAGACCTTTTTAAAAAACAAAAAACTGTTCCTTTTGATCAGATGCAGTGTCTGGAGCTGGATCCGGCACACAGAAAGAAAATGCTGAATGGTCTTCATCTTGCTGAAAATGACTCTTTGTTCCTTTACAATTATGAATTCAACAAGCTTCAGAAAATACCGTTAAATAAGCTGAAAGCCGTTGCCTATTTAAGTCCTTATACCACGGAAGGGGAAGATCTGGACGCTTCTTACTATATGCTTGGATTCCAGCTTGCCACCAAACAAAACAATGAGGTCTATGACCAATATAATAATGCCGTGGCTTATTTCGGGAATAAAAATCCATTCGTTGAAGGTAAAATGAAAGCCATCCCATGGAAAAAAGCGGCTGCTGATATTTCAAAAAAGTATTTTACCCAATCGAAGCTGAAATTCGGGAAAACCTACCAGGCTCAATATGAAAAACTGAACTATTATCTGCAGGATTATCTTGAAGAAGAAATGGTCATGGAGCGTAAACTGGTTGTCATCAACGATCACAATGAGAAAATATTTGAAAAAACATATACAACAGCAGGAAGTGACGGTGCAGAATTTTCTCCGCTTAACGCAATAGAAACCGATGGGGCCAATGCTATTCAGTGGACCGGCTATCTTTTCAAAGGAAAACCGCCTGTAGCTTTTGGATTCCTAACTCAATCTTTCGGGTGCCCTGCGATCACATTTTTGGATAAGAAAGAGAAAGAGCTTACGATTAATTGTGATAACAGGCATTAATCTTTCAAACTGAATAGTCTTACGCAAACCTTGCGAGATAAAAAAATACTTCAAAAAGCAAATCTGTGAATATGCAGATTTGCTTTTTTATTTACAGAAGCCTAATAAACACCATTTTATCATCAAGTTTTAATTTATTTTTTTTAATTTGCATTTAATAAGTACACTTACTATATTTGCGCATATAAAATATTATTATGTGGAAAAAATCATATTCGGTACTGACTCAGGAAGTTTCCAAAGAGCAAATCTGGAAATTAACGACCCATATCGATCATTGGAAAGATTGGGATGATACTGTTGAGTATTCAAAGCTATTGGGAGAGTTCAAAGAGGGATCTTTCTTTATTTTAAAACCCAAGGGAGGTCCAAAAGTCAAAATAAAATTGGTTGAAGTCATTCCATTTCAGAAATTTACAGATCTGACTTCTTTTCCATTCGCGAAAATGTATGGTGAGCATACTTATGAAGAGACAAAAAATGGTTTAAAAATCACCATTACTATGACTGTTACAGGTTTATTATCGAGGCTTTGGATCAAATTAGTCGCGCAGGATATTGTAGAAAATCTTCCGGAAGATATTGCCAATCAAATTAAAAATGCAAAAAAATTATGATACAATACTGGATGGCCTCTGTTTCTAAAGAACATGCTGAACGTGGTGTGGAAGGCAAATTTATACAGGTTTGTCATGGAAAAAAAACGCCCTTGCAAAAAATGAAAAAAGGAGATTATATTATTGTTTATTCCTCCAAAACAACAATGAGCAGCTCGGAAAAACTGCAGGCTTTTACTGCAATTGGAAAAGTTATGGATGATGACATTTATTCTTTTCAAATGACAGAAACTTTTATTCCGTTCAGAAGAAATATTGAGTTTTATGATTGTAAAGAATGTTCTATTATTCCACTGATTGATCAGCTTGATTTTATTGAGAATAAAAAGTTCTGGGGTTACCCTTTTCGGTACGGGCATTTTGAAATTTCCGAAAAAGATTTTAAATTAATCGCTTCAAAAATGTTCTAAATGAGTAAGGATAATACATTCAGTGTAGAGAAAGCCGAGGACAGTTCGGGATTTTTATTATGGCAGGTTACCAATCTTTGGCAAAGGGAAATCAAGAAAGCTTTACTGCCTTTTGACCTTACTCATTCACAATTTGTTATTCTGGCCAGCACTCATTGGCTGTCTATTCAGAAAACCGAAGCTACTCAAATCATTCTTTCTCAGCACACTAAGATTGATCCCATGACGACTTCGCAGGTATTGAGAGCATTACAAAAGAAGGAATTTATCAGTCGAAAAGAGCATATCACAGACACAAGAGCTAAGACTATTGAAATAACAAAACATGGAAAAGAAACGATAAAAAAAGCTGTTATTGCTGTTGAAGCTTTTGATCGTGAATTCTTTTCAAAGCTTGATAGCCCTCAACAGGAGTTCAACAGGAATCTGCAAAGTTTATTAAAGCATCAATAAAATAAAGGTCTATATAAAAAATGGGGTACATTGAACACTTGTCAATCTACCCCATTTTATCAATTATTTAACTTTAGGATAAAGCTTGTCTTTCTGCTTCATAAAATAAGCTTCAGGTTCTTTGAAATCATTGCTTTTCATAAATTTAAGAACAACGTTCAGATAGGTTTCTGAAGGAATGAATTCTGCCCCCATTTTATCAGAAAACCTTTTATAATCTTCTTCAAGCAGTTTGGGGTTTTTAGCCAGCTGTTTTATATCGGTTCTAAAGCCTTTAAATATAAACTTCAGAGCTTCATAATTTCCCGGATAGGAAACCGTTCCATGCACTTCACCCTCGAAAAAGCGGTGCCTGTAGTTCAATGAGCCGCTTTTCTCAACAATTCCTTTGAACTCTTCAATAGCCTGCGTCATATCGGAATTCCAGTTTTTCTGCTGTTCTTCGTTGTCTGCCTGAGAAACATACAACGATTTTTTTGCGGGAAATGATTTATTCTTTTCCAGATAATCCGTGGTCTTTGAGATCAGAACCTTATTGTCCCACCAAAGACTGGGATCATTGGCTACATACGCATTGAAATATTCCGGATGGGTAAGAAAGGTATTGATCGCAAATAATCCTCCGAAGGAATGCCCTACCAGAACAGAATAATTCTGTGTTCTGTAATTTTTCTCTATAAAAGGTTTCAATTCTTCCTGTATGAATTTTACAAAATTTTCACTGCCACCACTGTCTGCAAAAAGAGTAAGATTGGGATTTACGGGACTTTTCTTCTGGGATTTTGTAGGGGTAAGGTCTCTTGTTCTTTCTGTATTTTTAATGCCCACTACAATACATTCCGGAATATCTGCATAGGGAGCTTTTGATAGGAAATCGGTCATTCCTGCATAATATTCGAAATTGATTTCGCCGTCCAAAAGATAAATAACCGGATATTTTGCAGGATTGATGCTGCTGTCGTTATAGGTTTTGGGAAGATGTACCCAGATTTCTCTGTTTTCATTTAAAATTTTTGAAAATAAAGTCTGCTTCTCTCCTACTGTTATCTTCTCCTGCGCATTCGTCTTTGATGTAAAAACCAAAAGCAGGGAAAAGCATAAAAATTTAAACCAATTGTTCATGATGTCCTTCTTTTCGATGTTGATAAATATTTTTAATTTCTTTTGTCTTTTTTGATGATTTGTTTCTTCTCCCCCACCAGATCAGAAATCCGGTAATGGGAAGACTTGTACAGATGATGCCGACGATAAACGTGAAGATTTTTCCGAACATTCCACCCCAATACCCCACGTGAAGATCAAAATTCATATGCTCGATCACCTCATGCATCTGAACTTCCTTTGGATAATTGATTTCATTGCCTGTATATTTATTAACTTCTCTGCTTTTCCCATCGACAATACTTTTTAATCCAATAAACTTGGCAGCCACCACATTGTAGACAGTAGCAGAATCTTTTCTCGGTACACTCATTCTGATCTGCCGGGCTTCAGGGATTTCTTTAAAATTCCGATCGATAAAAGCGGTAAAAGGCAGTGCTTTTTTATCAGGATCAAACTTCGGTTCGTACTTTTCTGCAATGGCGTGGGCGTCTGCTACTCCACCGAATGCTTCCTGAGTAAGATCCGTCAATACTTTATAAGCCATGATAAGCCCCGTAATGGTAATGAATACTGCCGGCAATAATGAATAAAACCCAAACACATTGTGAAAATCATAATTTTTCCTGCGCCATTTTGTGCCGGATTTGATCTTAAATGCGGTTGTTCTTGTGGTTTTATTCCATTTTTTTGGCCACCAAAGGATCAAACCACCGATCAGCTGTATAAAGAAAATGATCGATGCCACTCCCACAACTGTTTTCCCAAATTTCCCTGCCAGGAGCTGGGCATGAATATGGGCCACCACATAGAAAAACTCATAGCTTTTGGTAGAGCCCATTACTTTTCCGGTGTAAGGATCCAGATAATGATAAGCAAAAACGCCTCTTGGACCTCTTCCCTTTCCCTTAGGTTTCTCTGCTTTTTCTGCATTTTTATCTTTGGGAGGCTTGGTGGCTGAGGCTACCCGGAAACTACGGTCTGCCTCTTTATAGGTATCGAAATAAAATGCTTTCCTGTCCGGAACCTGCTGATGAAATGTAGTGAGAAGCTCTTCGGGAGTCATTTTTTTTGCATGGGCAGGAACCTGTACGTATTTTGCGCTTCCGCCACACAGATCAATAATCTCGTCACAGAACACAAATACGGTCCCGGAAAGGGTTACGGTAAGAACAATGATTCCGGAAACAAGTCCGAGCCAGAGATGGAGCCATCCGGTGATTCTTTTGGTCAGGGATTTTCCCTGTTTTTTCTTTGGGTTAGTTTTTTTATTTTCCATATCTACATCTGAGGCTGTCAAAATGTATTAAGGTGGTTGGGAAAGAACAAAGAGGTAACAACTATTAATGTATTCTAATTACCTATAAAGACTCTGAGAGGCATTATTCTATAGTCTAAAATTTTATCTTGATAAACCAGATGTTTTTTATATAGCCACGAATGCACTAATAAAATAATTCTTGCATTCGTGGCAAAAACAAAATATCAGATGGTAGTCTTTGTCTTCATTTTTCCAACAGACTTTAGCTTAAGATTGGGACAGCCTATGTTTTGTTTTTAAAGGGTATTAGAATTTAAAGGCAAAATTGGCAAGAATCTCTCTTGGTTTCTGTGGCTGGCCGTAGAAGTTCCAGTACATCTGATTCAGAGCGTTATTCATCTTCAGACCGATTCTGTATTTCTTTTTATCATAGAAAACAGTAGCTCCTACAGTAGTGTAGGCCGGTGCAAGAAAATGATTGGTAATATTAATGTATGACTGATCTACAAAATTAAATCCTGCACCAAAGCCCAGCCCTTCATAAGCTCCATCCATAATTTTATAACTTGTCCATAGATTGGCTACATGTTTAGGAGTCCAGGCAATTCTTTTCCCACTGTCTTTGCTTCGGTCATTGTATTTATTATCATTGTAGCCGTAACCAGCCACAATATTCCAGCCTTTCAAAGGGTTAGCAATAATACCGATCTCTGCTCCCTGACTTTTAATATTCCCATCCTGAATGCTTCCTATTCCCCCCGGATCAGCAACCAGTCTGTTTTTAACATTAATGTTGTAGTAACTGATTGTGGTGAGTAATTTTTTATTAAAAAGATCCAATTTGAACCCTGCTTCTACCTGATTACCTTGCTCCGGATCCCATTTTGTAAGGACTCCCACTTCGTTAAGAGAGGGGGCGTAATTCTTGAATCCGTTGACGTAATTGGCAAAAAATGATATTTGATCTTTTACAATTTCATAGACTAACCCAAATTTTGGAGAAAACTGGGTCTGGCTATATCCGGCCACTTTATTTTCAGCATACCCATTTTTAGTGGATATTTCTACACCGTTAATAATTGTATCGTCATTTTTATAACTGTCTACTCTTAAACTTGCCATTACAAGAAGGTTGTCTGTAATATTCAAAACATCAGAAACATAAGCGCTCACTGTTCTGAATCTGGTAATATCCGACTCTGTAGATTTTCTGGCTGTATTTCTAAATTTATTTCTGGAAATAGGATCCCAGACTGAAGAGCTGTCAAGGTTTACTTTATCATAAGGCATAAAAACATTGCTGTAGCCATTAGAATCATAATAAGGGAACTGATATTTTGAGGTTTGCTGGAAGTAATCTATCCCTACGACCAGACGGTTTCTTAAGTTTCCTATTTTAAAATCCCCGATGAAATTCTGCTGAATATTATCGGTGGTTATTTTATAGCTGTCAAACGGACGGATCATTCTTTCCACCTGTTTGTCATTCAAATATCTGAGCACTAAAAAGATTGATTCGTTCTCATTAGCCTCCCCTCTTTGGTAAGATGTTCTGGAAGTCCATTGATCATTGAACTTATGGGTAACTTCAGCCATTGTTACAAAATTGGTTCTCTTTGAACCTATATCATTACTTGTAAATGCTCTCTTGTACGCCACTTCCAGGTCCTTCATAGAATGATAGCTTAGCTTTTCTGAATTTCTTACATAGGCATTCAGCGTTTTTTCCGGTGCATGAAACTCGGTATCCAATGTTACCGTTGTCTTGTCACTTACTTTATAAAGCACACTTCCTGAGAAGAATAATCCTTTATTGTAGCCCGCATCCTGAAATGAATCCTGAGAATAAGCCGCCACATTGAATCTTGCCAGAGCTGTTTTTTCTTTATTCAAAGGAGTGTTTACATCAGCCGTGACCCTGTTCATTCCCCAGCTTCCGGTGGTATAATTAACAATTCCGCCGAAGTTTTCCTGTGGTTTTTTGGTCACTACATTCACCACTCCGCCATAGTTCGCCATAGTTCCGCCAAATAAGGTTCCTGACGGCCCTTTGATCACTTCTACTCTTTCAATATTGGCAATTTCTGACTGTACTCTTGGATTTTGAACCAATCCGTTTCTGAAAGTAGCATTTGAGCTGAATCCTCTCATGAAAATATCATTCCCGCTGTCATTTACACTGTTGTTAACCACTACTCCCGGAGCTGAAGCCATCGCAGTATTGAAATCTATGGCACTCATTTCACTGATGATCTCTTTAGGAACAAGGTTGTATACCGTGGGATTTTCAAGGTTTTCAAGCGGGAGTCTTGCGATGGATTCTGATTTTTTGGTTCTGTAGTTGTGGGTTCCCTGTAGGGATACCGACTGAATTTCGGAGACTTTAATTGTATCTGTCTCCTGTGCACTTAGCATGGTTACTGCCAGTAAAGATGCAGAAATAATAGTTTTTTTCATTTTTATAATTAAGCTTAGTGGAGGCTAAATTACTTTATTTTTATTAATTCTAAATAAAAACATGATGGAAATCATAAAATATCCTCTTCAAAACAGCCCATCAATAAAGGGTTTCCGAATATCGAAAACCCTGACTGGTGAAGTATTTTAACTTACATTCAGAAGAATGAAAATATTTTATCTAAAGATTAGCAATAGTAAATAATGATTGAATAATTAAGAAATCTACCAATTGTATGATTCATTTTCAGACTAAGATTTTAAGGTATAAATCAATGATTGTATTCATTTAAATATTTCTGAAGAATCCCAAGGCAGAATTCTAAAAAATTGTTCTGCTTTTCTAAACAACAGCGATCATTGACATATAATAATTTGCACAGTGTAACGAATTGAGCAGCAAAATCTCTTTATTGGAAAGGACTTCAAAGCTTTCGGACGTGATGATCTGGTATTCATAATTCAATGTACTCCATTTCAGATGAGGCTTCATGACGAAAAGCTCGGTTCCTTGCTGATCGGTAAGGACAAATGAATCTTTAAAGATCCCTCTGTGCTTAAAAAGAAAACCATCTTTTACTCCATCGAAATAGGTCTGTATTACAATTTCCCCATTCCAGTTCATACGGAATTTAAGCAAAACTCTTTCATGATCTTTAAGTTCTATGGTGGTTCCCCAAAAGCCTTTGGGTTCAACTTTATAAGAATGACCTAAAGTCACCATTTCAGCATTAAAGCTAAACCAATTGGTATAGATAAGCTCTCCGATTGACTGGTCTTCCTTCTCCACTTCAAAAGATAAAGAATTGTTTGATTTTGCGTAATATTCTGCCATGGTTACTGTTTAGTTTGCTGAAGATACTATCCGTTTTTATAGGTTCTACAGCTTTCATTTATAACGCTCTAATTTATAAATAATTCCGCAAAAAAATAACAGCTTTTAAAATCCGTTTTTTATCTGCCAATTTCCGGAAGATCTATAAGGACTGAAAAACCATTTTTATCCATAATCAGGTTCTTATGTTTTATTTCTTCTGAATAGAAATACAGGAAACATATCTTTTATCCACCACTGTTATAATTCAAAACAAAAAACAACACAACCTTCTCAAAAACTGCAACTTAAAACAAAGACCACCTTATAAGATGGAGCGCTCAGCATCCACAGCTCCATTACTTTTGCCTTGTCAACATGAAAAAATACTATCGATAAAAACCTCATCCAAATGAAAATATCTGTTATCACATGCCTTAGTATGTTTCTATTTTTTTTAACCGCCTGCCGGGAGGAAGAATTTGATCAGAAGAATGTAAGGGAATTCAGTTTTACCTCTTCGGTTAATGGGAGTACTTATCCTATCAAAGTAGCACTTCCGAAAAACTACTCTACAAATTCAAAATATAAAACACTGTATGTTTTGGATTCAAACTGGGATTTTAATTTTGTCGCTCAGGAGGTTCAGAAACAATCCGAAGAATTCCAGCGTTATGATATTCTGGTTGTAGGTATCGGCTGGGGGAATGACAGGTTGGACGATTATCTGCCTGTTCCTTATAAAAACCATGCTGGCCGGGCTGATGAGTTCGTGAAAGTTATTCATGATGAATTGATCCCCAGACTGGAAAAAGATTATCAGGCAACTCCTTTCCGTGAAGACCGGGCCATCTTAGGACACTCTGCCGGGGGATTACTGGGCTCATATTGCTTTACCAATTATCCTGAAATCTTTGGAAATTATCTTTGCCTGAGCCCTTCACTTTGGGTGGGAAATCAGGTGGTACTCATCAACGAAAAAAAAAACAGGGCCGGAAACCAGTCCAGAAGTGGTAGGTTCTTTCTAGCTGCAGGGGAACTGGAAGAAGGGGGAATGCTTCCTCCTATAGAAGCTTTTCGTTTGATCCTTAACCAGCATTATAACGGATTTTATCAAGGTTATAATCTGGCAGGAGGACTGGATCATCTGGGTTCTAAAAAGGCTAATATCCGAAAAGCAATCTCTTTTTATTTTCATCAACTTTAATCTTTTATATGCGTTTATTATTGATTTGTCTTTATACGTTTATTGGTGTACAGCTACAGGCACAGGATACCATCAGGCAGAAAAAGGTGCTTGAAATAAAACCGGCTATTGGTGCTACAGGAAGTCCTGTAAAAACTACAGTATCAGTCATGATGCTGCATCCGTTGAATTCCAGGTTTTCCGTAGTCTCCCATTCTATGATCAGTTTTTCGCTGTTCAGAAATTCCCTTGATGAATACATCAAAACTCATTACAATTATTCTCTGTCTCAAAAATTAGGAATTGGGTATTCTCTGTACGGAAAAAAAGGAAAAAGCCGGCATACCCTATTAGCTCTGGGCGGTATCAGGCATATTGCATTTAAAGAAACGCTTCAGAATCCGGATCTGGAACAGATAAGCATCAGTACTCACAGTACCGTCGGTGATTATGGACTGATGTATGAGTTTTCAGTGGGAAAAAAGAGATATACATTTGACACCAGATTGTATCTTCCTTTTAGCCCCATCCGTTATTATCCGCAGGGAACATTGACCAACCTGATTTATCTGGAAGTGGGAATTGGCATCAGGCTCTACAAATAAAAAGGAATTGGCTATCAAACGAATAGAATTTTATTGAGTATGAATAAGAAAAAAGAGATAACAGACTGATTATTTGTTATTTTTACTTTTTTGATTTGTTATGGTAATGGCAATAGGCTGGGAACTTATTTACATAGGCGGGATTTCAATATCATTATTCCTTTTTATTATATTGATCAGTAAACAGCATAAAAGCATTGCTGACAGGATTCTCTGTACCTGGTTCTTTTTTGCTTTGGTTCACTTGCTATTTATTGCAGGGTATGCATCCGGAACGATCTATAGAATACCTCTGCTATTGGGATGGGAGTTACCACTTCCTTTTCTCCATGGCCCTTTTCTCTATTTGTATATTTTATTTCTAAGTGGCCAGCAAAGTAACGCAAGACCTTATTGGGCTCATTTTATTCCTGCTGTAGCTGTAGCTATACTCCTTGCTTTTATACTTCCGGGAGTTCAGTTTAGTTCCTTATCCACCCAATCGTTCAAACCTTTATTTCAGGGTATGGTGGCTGCCATTATGATTTCAGGTGTAGCTTATGTGGCGGGATCGCTCGTTCTGTTACGAAGACATCGGCACAACATTGTGGGCCAGTTTTCCAATACAGACAAGATTACTCTTAACTGGATGCAATATCTTATCTCAGGAATGGGCTTCATCTGGATTGTCGTCATTTTTATACAATCGGTACAGGTTCTGTATGTTGCTATTGCCTTATTTATTTTTTTCATAGGATATTTCGGTATTCGCCAGGTCGGTATTTTTTCTAATGCACTATCGGCCCATGAAGTGATTCATCCTATTGTACTTGAAACTGATATTTCGCCAACAGCTACTGTTATTCCTGAAGCGATTGATCCTATAAAATATGAAAAAACAAAGCTGGAAGACACCAAAGCTTTTGAAATTCAGGCTGAACTTACTCTATTAATGAAGGAAAAAGAATGTTATAAAGATCCTGAGCTTACTTTAGGGGATCTTGCCAGGATACTGAATATACAACCCGGCATCCTCTCTCAGGTCATTAATTCAAAGGAAGGGAAAAATTTTTATGACTATATCAATACTTTGAGGGCTGAGGCTTTCAAACAATTACTTTTACAGCCCGAAAGCAGACAGTACACCTTATTGGCTCTTGCTTTTGAATGTGGATTCAATTCTAAAACAAGCTTTAACCGGAATTTTAAAAAAATTACAGGAATGTCTCCCAGCCAATATGCCAAAAAACTAAATATCGATGCTTCACCTGAAGATGAACTATAATAATTGATTTAAGGATCATATTCCTTCCTCAATATTACTTTCATTTTCTTCATACTTATGCATCTCCCGTTCAAAGCGTTCGTATTCAGTAAAACCCTGCTTTATGTTTTTACCTCCTTTATGAGGATACTGAATATAATCTTCCGGAGGTTTTGGTAATTTACTCTCGCATTCTTTTGAGCATAAGTTAGCCAGCAATGGCAATACATCAGTCCCCACCCATAATGAAATCCAAAGCTGATTGGTTTGTTCATAGGTCATACTTTTTCCGCAAACACTACAATCCACCGTATCTCCGAAATACCGGACCGGATTATCTTCTAACGACGGAAATGCCATCCTGTTTTTTTTATTTCCGTATAATGCTCTTGTACTCACTGTACTGCTTATAAGCTTGCTGCATTTTGTAATTTCGTAAGGATACCAGTGCAGATCATACGAGGTATAGGGTATGAAATTTTCAAGTGCCTCCATTTCTCCAATCTGTGGCGGAAGCTGCCTGATCTTACTCCCATAGATCGCGAGCTTTTTTACATTTTTCAGATTTGATATGGTTTCCGGCAAGGTATGAATCTGGGAAAACAGCTCATATCCTAATTCTTCTGCGGGGCAAAAATCCGTCCGGTTTTCTTCCTCCACTTTATCTACATAATCACAGAGTTTCTGCCAGGCCACAGAGCTTCTGTCCTGTACATCATTTTCGATTTTGGGTATCTTTTTATCCATGATTCTTCTTCAGCCTCTGATTATTTTATTTTTTTCCAGTCTCTGTCATACAGTTTCTTCAGCTTATCTTTCAGCTCAGCCCCGAACACTTCTTTTGGGGATTCAGCATGGTCTAAAATGACTTCAAAGGTTGAAATTTCATCCATATCATCAAATTCATTGTTTTTGTTGCTGTCCTTTGTCGCCGTCATCACTACCTTATTGGAAGCCTGAATATATTTCCAGGTATTCACTGCATAATTGGCCGGAGAGATCTGTCTCAGATTTTTTCCGGATTTATCAGAAACAAACAGATAGGCAGGATCTTTATCGTTAAGTAATCGATCTTTATTATAATCCTGGCTTCTCATCATATAAAAAATATGATCTGTTTTTTTGGAAGAGCTCACCCCTTCTTCGGTATTATAATTATAGTTATAGTCCAGGATAAGAACTTTCTTATCTGTTAGCAGATGGTATTCGTTGGTATTTGAATTCAAAAATATAATGTTCCAAAATCCATTATCAGGCATTTTTTTATAGGAATAGTCTCTGTCTTCTGTAGGATTTTGCCCCATTTGGAGAGGAAACATCAGGATCCCGGTACTATCGATCTCCGTAAAAGCACTGGTCTGAATATTTAAATTTTCAATGGTAGCAGGATCTGACTCGGTGTTTGACGAGCTTTCAAAACTTTCAAAGCTTTCATTTTTCTTGCTGCACGAAAACAGGAACAAAGTCAGGATTGAAAATAAGGCTATATTTTTCATGGAATGTTGTTTAATTTTAGTTTTATAGAAACCGAGAATAGTGTTGTACTGCCTGTTTTATTATTTAGTCTTCAGATATATCCCTTCAATAGTGGCGTTCATTCCAAATTGACCGCTACACACTCCATTGGTATATTGAACCAAAGCGAATCCTTTATAGAACTTCACTTTAAATTCACAATCGTCTGTATCTGCTAATTTATAAGTAAAATCGGTTGTTTTCAGACTGATGGTATCATCGTCTATCTGTGCAAGGTTTCTTGCCGGATCTCCGGTAACTGATGTAATTCCAAAAACGGCTTTGGAATCTAGTAATTTTTTAATTTCCAAATCTCCCTGATACCCTGCTTCACTATACTGATAATGATAATGCCCGAAAACATCGTCTAGTTTTGCTTCTGTTTCCATTGAAACGAGTGCGGTATCTTTTTTTACAAGATTCAATGTCAGCTCTTTTCTCGTCTTTGGTGAGAACCAACTTCCTTTAAAAAGACAATCAGCCGGGCTTCCGGTAATGATCCCTGTTATATTTCCTGATTTTTCAAATTCGAGTATTCTGTAGCTGTTATCATCTTCAATAGTCCCTAAAAGCGTTATAGGCAATCTGTTTTTAGTGTTAAGGTAGGTAATTTCACCCACAATGACATTGCCATCCAGCTGATAATGGATAAACACAGGTACTTTCCCATTGAGAAATCCTTTCCAGGAAACTTCTTTCCCTTCCGGCCGCTTTACTGTTGCTGTTGCTGAATCTATTGTTTTTTCAGGAACCACAGGACTGGAAACCTTACTTTTTTGCTCAGGTTTACTACAGGAAATAATTGTTGATAACAGAATGTAAGCTAAATATTGGTATTTGATTTTCATGGTAGATCTATTGATGCTAATATACGGACTGAGTAACAATCTATAAAATTATTTTTGTTTCAATATATTATCTGCCAGATATGAAAGTCTCCAGGTACTCTCAGCCATGAAGCTTTACTTCTTATGTGAATTCAGAAATGCATGTCCTGGAGCCGGATATTGCTGATATTATGGTTCAACAAATTGTTCTGCCAGTTTACCAATCAGCCATGGTGCCGTATTATCTTCCTCTCCTTCATTAGTGTTATCTACATGGGTAAAATCCCAGGTACCATCTAAAAAATCGGCAGCGTGAACACTTTCATGAATTAATGTATTGACTGCAGTTTTTAAGTTATTGCTAAAACAGCGTCTATTAAGCTTTATCAAAGTGGCACTTACTGTTTTTGCATTCACGCAGGTTCTTGGCCTAAGTGGATTAAACCCCCAATATGTTTCTATCTGGATTTCCTGATTGGCTTCTCTAAGAATATCTGAAATCTGAGCAGGAGTCAATTTTGTATTGTCAAACTGAGGGATTTTTTTTATTTCTTCAAAAAATTCGGAATTGCTCAGAATTTCATTTGCTTTATCAACAGCAATCTTAATATGGGGTTCATCCCCTTTAAAAATAAGTTTCATGGTTTTCGTTTTTTTGTTCCAGGCTACTGACCGGTAAAAATCTACAGGACACTAACCTGGAAAGTTTAGAATATTTCCAGTTAATTCCAATTATTAAGGAACCTTTTCAAAAAGTTTTTCCCGTTTTCAGACAAAAATTTATCGACACATTGTACAAGATAGTCTTCGTCTATAGCCTCGGAATTTTTGTTTTTAAACGCCCGGATCTCCTTCAGAGGTTCCAGTCTTTTATCTACAATCGGCAAGTAAACAAGAAGATCGTTTCTAAGCTTGTCTAAATTTGTCACATCATCATAAGGATTAATAGGGTTTATAAGCCCGTCATAATCAGATCCTATGCAGATATGATCCCATGGACTGCGCTCTCCTACCCAGTTCATTTCTGAATATCCTAATCTCACAGCATAAAGGATATGGGCACAAAGCAGGTAGATATGTCTTACCTGGCGGTCTGTTTTCTCTTCGGTAATGAAGGCTTCTTTAAGATCAAAAGTTCCTTCTTTAAACCACTTACGCCATTCATAGAGAGGTATTGCTTCCGGATCTTTAAAATATTCAGGTCTGGAGCCGTCCAGCGTACTTTTAGCAGCTCCCAAAATGCGTTGGTCCATCGAGATTCCTATGAGTCCGTTGCTTTTCATGATTTCCAGAATTTCTTCATCAAACAGATTGATGGTCCATGGATTGGCAAATAATTTATTATTCAAAAGAAAATCCGTTTTACCTATCGGTCTGTTTTTAGACTGAATTTCACAAATCGTTTTACCCTGAACGTATCTGAAACCAGAACGATAGTTTTTCTGTTCTAAAAAGTCTTTTATAGAGGAAAATGTAAATCCGGTATGAGAAGAAATAATTGGTAAACGGAGTGTTTCCGGATGTTCTGTTCCCAGTTCTTCGCGGAACTGATAAAATTTGTGTCGGGAAAAAACACTCATATGTTTAATATCAATAAGGGAAGGATGTGAATGAAGGAATACTGTACGAATAAAGCTTTTCCCTTTATCTGAAATTCCAAAGCCTGACTTGGGGATAAAGTCTTCGCTTCGAAAGGCTATTTGGGCAGTTCCGTTTAAAGCCTGTGCAAAACCACACATATGCTGTTCAGGAATTTCGCTGAGGTGTACAAGATTGATGCTGAAAAGATCTACATTCTCTTCATCATCCTGAATTTCACGATAACATTTTTCCGGATCTGTAGCTGCAGCGGTATCTCTTATTGTAGCATTCGAAAAATTATGTGCCCTTTCAACAGAAAATGCGAGATAGGTGTATTGCTGGTTGTCAAAAATATCCTCGCTAAGTGGTTTTTTGCGGCTGATAAATTTTATTTTGAAATCATTTTCAAGACTAGCATAATGGGATTGGTAATAATCTATTTCTTCTTTCAGCAGATCAAAATAAGTCGTTTCTCTGTTTTTTACCCGATCTATAAAATCCCAGTTGATAGGAAGTTTAGAGGAACTAAAGCCTTTAAAAAAACCATTTATGTTTTCTGCAAAGGCATATTCCATAGCCATAAGAGCCGTTACTCCGTACCCCAGCGGACTCTTTTTTACCATTGCCGGTGAAGACTGGCTGTCGAATGCATTGCCCATAAATTCATCGATGACACTCATCAATCCTTTTGTTTTAAAGTTTAAATGCAATGGAAGGCGGTCCGTATCTTTTCTGCTGATCAAATGTTTAAATAACAAATGAAAGTGAAAATCGAATATATTTTTCATAAAATGTTTCTTTAAGGGTGAAGGACTTTTTCTCTTATTGCATTGAATGTAGCAAGTGATTGATTTTCTTCAGGATCACTGATGCTTTCTCCGAGAGTTTTACTTTGCAAAGTATTACGATTGACCATTTTTTTTGCATGATCAGACATTTCATAACCTTCAAACTGAAAACTTTCTTCGCCTCTTATTCCTTGAATAATACTTCTCATGATTCCGTTCCAGAGCATCTTTAAGCTTTCTCCTACGGTTCTGAATCCCATAGCCACACGGCTTATATCTTCACCATCGTATGCATTATTTAGAGTGGAAACAGCCGGAAGCTTAGTTTTTAACAGTTTATCAATATCTAAAATTCCCGCTCCGAAATCATCAGGGGGAAGATTGTGCTTGGTTCTTGCCGAATCTTTAAGGCAAAATCTAAAGGCTTCCACAATCTGATACCCGTGATACGCTTTTAAGTCTTCTCTGTTTTTGTAAAGCCAAAGCACGGCTGCAGAAGAAACATGAGGAGCAGCATAGCTTGTACCATGTCCATAGGCCATTCCATAGCGGAACAAACCTGAATCTTGTTTTAAGGATTTGGGTACATATACATGCATTCCGGGTGCAGTAATATCTACAATTTTCCCCCGGCATGATCCTTTCCATTCTTTATCATCAGGATTGGATGCTGCAACAGCAATAGTTCCCGGATGTACGGCAGGCGCCACCACTTCTTTCACCTCGTTTCCAGCTGCGCAACACCATATAATTCCTTTTTCATATACTTTTTTTGCCAGATTATAAGTGGTCATCGTAGGTGGTAATCCCATACTTGTGGTAATCACTTTTGCCCCTGTTGCAATGGCTGCGTCAACAGCTTTTGCCAATTCTTCCTGTCTTCCTATAATCACCACATCCTGAGCAACCCGATAAGGGATAAGTTTCACCCCGTTTTGATTCAATAATCCGCAGTTACCATTTTCTTCAGCATCAGAATAGAGATTTCCAATGATAATACTACCTGTTCTTGTGCCATGACCTGCATTTGCCAGGGTGAATATTTTATGATTTTCTTCTTCTCTGGAGTTGTCGTCATCATCTACAAAATCATAGTCCTCAGTGAGATCAAATGCCCCGTAGTTTTTTGGATGATGGGAGTAGCCTGTATCAAACTGAACAATTTTTACTGATTTTCCGATAATGTCGGTGATACTGCCGTTATAATTCACGGCTTTCCAGTTCCATTGTCTGTACTCTACTTTAGATTTACCTTTTACATATTTACTGGATTGACTGTATAATTCCAGGAACCGCTTTTCATTGTTAAAATCTTTTGCCCCTGAACTTTCAAGAGCTTTAAACTCTTCATCATAGGTCACCTCCATATTGAGATAAATCTCACTGTCGTACTCTGCATGAAGGACTTCTTCTAATGAAAGTAATTCTCTGGCAAATTCGTTCGGGTTTTTGCCACCCGTAGATATATTCAATACGAATAATTCTTCTTCGTCCTCTTTTGCAGAAACCGGGGTAGCAAGAAAAAGACTGAAATCCTTGCCATAATTCAGGGTTAGTTCTGTTTCGAGATTATCAAAATTTTTCGGGCTATTTTTTGCCAGAATAATGAAAGGAAACTTTATTGAATCATCTACAGTATTTTCTTTATTTAAAGTCTTATCCTCAATTTCAGAAACAGGATCCTTCAGTTTCTGTGCTTCATTTCTTACTTCAGCAAGAGATACTTCCGGCTGATTTTTCATGACTTCTTTAAGTTCTTTTTTGATCTTATGAGTTCTTGTCAGAATTTCGTTTTTCTTAAGGTTGTGAGCCGGATCATCAAAATTTTTCTTTTCCAGCAACTCCAATATTCTGCTGATACGAATTCCGGCATTGGCCACCCATTCAATCTCATCATCCGGCGTACCTAAAGTGGCAACAGCTCCTGATTTTGTAAGAGGTCTTTTATTATTGTCCATTTTAGGCACCCCTGTCTGATGCAGCGCTACGATCTCATTGGTATCTAATGCCATCACCGGTGCACCAGAAGTCCCCGATAAAGAATCGGTCTCATAGATGATCTGATCCTTAGTTTCTGAAAAAAAAGAATTATTATTGAGTGAAGTCTTTTTGGGCTGACCGTTGGGATGCTGTATGATGATACATGTTCCGCCTTTATTTATTTTACCTGCATTGCCATCTATTTCCAAAGAAGGAATATCTGCAATCTTTTTTCCTTTGACATTAAGTTCTTCTAATGCAACCATCGTAAAGTCTAATCCGGAAAACTCATCTTCCGGTTTCTGTTGAATATCTGAAGTAAAGAAGAACGTTTCCGGTTCAGGTCTGAACTGGATAGGATTCAGGATCCTCCCTTCTTCGTCGACTTCATAGAAAAACTCAGCCTTAATGTTTTCACAGTCTTCTATACTGGAAATCACATGATTATTGGTCATTAAAATATTCCCATTGATTAAGAAACCTGTTCCAAGAGCTTGATTGTTATACAAAATTCTGCATACTGATCTGGAAACCTTAAGTATTGTTGAAAGTTTTACAATGTCTACAAGATCATTTCCGCCGATTATTTTTTCGATTCCCCTAGGGAAATTAATATTCTCACGGGCCATTCTAATGTCAAAACGCTTCTGATCATCCTCCAGATTGATGAGAGGATAATTTAAGGAACGTAATTCTTCAAGTTTATTGTGATCTTTGATAATCTGATCATACTGACCCGCCAACCTGTCAACAATGACCGCTTTTGTTTTCCCAGTATTTAAAAAATTAAACATAGTATAAGTTTTTAGGGTTATTTATTCAAAAACCAGAGAAACCGAAACCACGTCTGACTTACCATCAATAAGCTGTAAAGTATGTCATTAATCCATCAATAACCAACAGTTTCCCAGATAAGTATTCTTTAAAAAAAGCAATTAAAAATTACAAAAAAATGCTCAATAAGCTGTCATAAAAAACATTATTATTTCTCAGAATATTTTATCCGAAGTTATTATAAATGATCTTGCCAGGAAATGGCACTTTTGTGTGATTCCTGGTTTATATTTTTTGGAAGTCTGCCAGGAGAGATTCTGCCTATATTTCGTATTTGAAAAATAGGAATGTATTATGTTTTTAAACAAATTTGATCTTATTCTTTTCAAATAAGATTCAAGAATGTTCTCTCCTTATCGGCAAAAGGATTAAATGCTTTGATCTTTAAAAAACAGATATAATGATCTATTCTATTTTGTAAACATAATCATTACTGATCCACTTAGTTTTATTCTTCAACTCTCCAATATTAAAAATTTCCCCATCAATTTCAACATTTTTAATCCTATACCTCCATCTTCCGTTATAGCTTTTATCAATCCTTGTTGTCGAATTGGGCTGAATTTCTAAAATAACTGCAGAATCTCTCACTTCTATTTTTTCAAGGGATTTCGGATTTTTGAGTTTTTGAAAAGCCCGTGGAGACAATATTTTATTTTCATAATTAAACCCAAAGCTGTCAGGTTTATGATCAATTGCTTTTGAAACAGAGTAATTATAATTGATCTTTATTATTTTTTTGCTCCCGGTCAGGTTTTGAATGTAAAAATCTGTCGAATAAGAACATGCTGAAAACAGCAGAACAAAAATAAAACTTAAAAATCCTATTGTCATTGACTTTACACTCATTGTATTTTAGTTTAAGATGATTTTTATAAATTAATCTAAGTTTACTCCACATCAAGGATTATAATATCTTAGCATTCAAGAGCTTTTCAACTTTATAGCAAGCCTCTTTATTGTTGGCATGAATATCAGTAACTTCAAATTCACCTATCCTTATGTCTATTGATAAGCCAATCGAATGAAACATTATGCTGTGCTTGTTCACCAAGGACCGTTGCAACAATATCTGTGATCATTTTTTGTCTGTCTCCTAATGGCATAAACTTTTAATTATTATTGATTCATTACATATTAATTTTCCTTAAGAAATTTAAGTCTCTCTCCTATCCTTAGTCCTGCCAAAGGATTCTCACAATGTAATATCTCTTTTATGATTGGTTTAATATATTCCTGTCCTGCCAAAACAATGAATTCATCATTTTGCAAATCTGTTTCATTGGAGAGTTGTTCAATGATTTTCTTACCCCATTCTAATTTTTCTTTGGAGCTTAATATGATTTGCCCTGGTTTTCTTTTAGCTTTGGAAACATTACTTAAGGTTACATCATAAGGTTCAATTTCTTTGTCAATATCAAGCAAATAATGAAGTCCTGAAAGGATAAATATTTTGTCAGGGTTCTGTTTCGTGGCATATTCCCAACTCAACTTAAATAATGGACTGCTGTATAAATACTTTGCCTTGGCTTTTACACTTCCTTGCTGAGAAGCACAACTGATTAATATTATTTTCATGGTCAGATATTATTGTGATTATTCCTCTGTTATTGTCCTCAAAGTAAACTTAGCCAATTCTGCATTAGCCCTCGTAACATCTGAGGAAAAAATAAGGTTTTCCAATATTTGTTTCGCTTCTTCTTTTTTTTCTTCATTCAATATCAAAGCTTTATTGATCAACAAAATACCTTTCGTTTCAGCATCAGGATTTTTTGCAAGTCCTTTCTCAATAGCATCAAGTCTGGCGGCCTTATCATCCAGCAGATTAGACAATTCTTTCCATCCCGGAGCAAAGTCTGGGACTTTTTGGGTTATCATTTTAGCAATTTCAAGTTTTTTATTCTTATCTGTCTCCCATTCAATCTGCATATAGGCAGTATATAATCCTTTAGGAAATTTACCTTCTTTTTCTCCTTCCAATGAATATAAGGCAGTCTTCGCCGTAAAGAACCCCTTAGGTTCCAGTTCATCCGTTTTTTTATAGAACTTCAAGGCATTATCAAAATCTCCTTTCAATAAGTAAGTAAAAGCTAAATCATAAAAGGGATATGCCCAATTCGGCTGAATCTTTGTGACTTCCTCAAGTTTTGCAATGGACAGCTCATATTTGCCAGATTGTCCCAATTGTCTTGCTTCTTGATGTAGTTCTTGTGCTCTAGGATCAATATTTTGATTCTCCATAATTTCATAGTTTAATTTGCCTGTAGTATTTTTCTTTTAAATGGTTATGTTTTATTTGCTACCCAATTTACAAATTTCATCAATTCAATTTATACATTTGCAGCATGAAAAATCCCGCAAGAAAACTTGCGGGATTGTAAATATTTGTTTTCCGAAATTACATCGTCTCCATTTTGAAACTCATGCTTTCGATTACTTTTAAGATGGCTTCTACTGTATCCATTGAAGTTAAACAAGGAACACCGTTTTCCACACTCATTCTTCTGATCTGGAATCCGTCTCTTTCAGCCTGTTTACCTTTTGTAGTGGTATTAACAACATACTGAACTTTTCCTTTCTGGATCAGGTCGATCAGATTTACGTTTTCTTCTCCGATTTTGTATCCTATTTTGCAAGGGATTCCTTTTTCTTCGAAGAATTTCGCAGTTCCTTCGGTAGCCCAGATTCTGAATCCTACTTCATGGAATCTTGATGCCAATGCTGCCGCTTCTTCTTTATGCTTATCAGCTACTGTGAATAAGATTGAACCATGCATTGGGACTTTTCTTCCTGCTGCAACAAGACCTTTGTAAAGTGCTTTTTCAAGGGTAGTATCTTTCCCCATTACCTCTCCTGTAGACTTCATTTCTGGGCCCAGGGAGATGTCAACTTTTGTCAGTTTTGAGAAAGAGAATACCGGTACTTTTACAAAGACCCCTTCTTTGTTTGGAACCAATCCGTTTTCGTATCCTAAATCTTTCAGTTTTTGGCCAAGGATCGCTTTTGTAGCAAGGTTTGCCATTGGCACCTCTGTAATTTTGGATAAGAAAGGAACTGTTCTTGATGAACGTGGGTTTACTTCGATTACATATACATTTCCTTCGAAAAGAACGTACTGGATATTCATCAATCCGATTACATTAAGTCCT
This sequence comes from Chryseobacterium sp. FR048, assembly GCF_056844665.1. Classification (NCBI taxonomy): domain Bacteria; kingdom Pseudomonadati; phylum Bacteroidota; class Flavobacteriia; order Flavobacteriales; family Weeksellaceae; genus Chryseobacterium; species Chryseobacterium sp. FR048. Next base: position 191,507 of record NZ_JBXDSE010000001.1, read on the forward strand.
TTTGCCAGTCTCTTCGTATAGTCTACCAAAGTATCAATTTCGCTTTGAGAAATATTCTGTGGCGGATATACTGCAATAGAGTCTCCGGAGTGAACTCCTGCTCTTTCGATATGTTCCATAATTCCAGGAATAACCACTGTTTCACCGTCACAGATCGCATCTACTTCGATTTCTTTCCCTACCATGTATTTGTCAACCAAAACAGGGTGCTCAGGGCTTGCGTCTACCGCATGCTCCATGTAGTGTGCCAATTCTGCTTCTGCATATACAATTTCCATTGCTCTACCTCCAAGAACGTAACTTGGACGTACCAATACCGGATAACCGATTTCGTTAGCAATTTTTATAGCTTCTTCTTTTGAAGTGGAAGTTCTTCCTTTTGGCTGAGGTATTCCAAGTTCCTGAAGGGCTTTTTCGAATTTATCTCTGTTTTCTGCTCTGTCAAGATCTTCCAGAGAAGTTCCTAAGATCTGTACTCCGTGAGAGGCTAATTTATCTGCAAGGTTGATGGCAGTCTGCCCTCCGAACTGTACCACTACTCCTTTCGGCTTTTCAAGCTCGATGATGTTCATTACATCTTCTTCTGTAAGCGGCTCGAAGTATAGTTTGTCAGAGATAGAGAAGTCTGTAGATACTGTTTCCGGGTTGTTGTTGATGATAATCGCTTCGTAACCCATTTCTTTGATCGCCCATACTGAGTGAACGGTTGCGTAATCAAACTCTACTCCCTGTCCGATTCTGATAGGTCCTGAACCTAATACGATGATTTTTTCTTTGTCTGAAACCACACTTTCGTTTTCTTCTTCGTAAGTTCCGTAGAAGTAAGGGGTTTCACTCTCAAATTCAGCGGCACAAGTGTCTACCATTTTGTACACCGGCATGATTCCGTTTTCTTTTCTGAAGTTGAACACTTCACGCTCTTTTACATCCCAAAGAACGGCGATATTGATGTCTGCGAAACCTAATCTCTTAGCTTCAATTAATGTTTCTTTATCAAATTTATTTTCAGCGATTACTTTTTCGAAATCAACTAACTTTTTCAGTTTCCAGATAAAGAATTTGTCAATTTTACTCCATTCTACGATTTGCTCCCAATCGTATCCTCTTCTTAAAGCATCTCCAATGATGAACAATCTTTCGTCATCGCAAACTCTGATTCTTCTTTCGATTTCCTCAGCAGTAAGGGCCTCAGCCTGTTTTGTTTTAAGTCCTAAATGCTTGATTCCCGTTTCTAATGAACGGATCGCTTTCTGTAAAGATTCCTCAAGGTTTCTTCCGATCGCCATTACCTCTCCGGTTGCTTTCATCTGAGTAGAAAGTCTTCTGTCTGCTGTTTCGAATTTATCGAATGGGAATCTTGGGAATTTTGTTACCACATAGTCCAGAGCAGGTTCAAAACATGCATATGTCTTTCCTGTCACCGGGTTCATGATTTCATCAAGAGTTAATCCTACTGCAATTTTCGCAGCGATCTTAGCAATCGGGTATCCTGTTGCCTTACTTGCTAAAGCTGATGAACGGGAAACTCTAGGGTTTACCTCGATGATATAGTATTCGAATGAATGCGGGTCTAAAGCTAACTGTACGTTACATCCTCCTTCAATTCCTAAAGCTCTGATGATCTTTAAAGATGCATTTCTCAATAGCTGATACTCTCTGTCTGAAAGGGTCTGAGAAGGTGCTACTACGATAGAATCTCCTGTGTGTACTCCTACCGGATCAATATTTTCCATGTTGCAAACCACAATGGCATTGTCGTTTGCATCACGCATTACTTCGTATTCGATTTCTTTGAAACCTGCAATTGATTTTTCAATAAGACACTGCGTAACCGGGCTGTGCTTTAGTCCCAATTCTGCAATTTCTTTCAATTCAGCTTCTGTAGAGGCAATACCTCCTCCGGTACCTCCCATTGTAAAGGCAGGACGCACAATCACAGGGTATCCGATATTATCTGCAAAAGTAAGGGCTCCTTCTACAGTATTTACGATGTCTGATTCAGGAACAGGTTCGTTCAGCTCTCTCATCAGCTCGCGGAAAAGGTCTCTGTCTTCTGCTCTGTTGATGGCAGAAAGTTTAGTTCCCAATACTTCCACTTTGCACTCTTCAAGGATTCCTGATTTTTCCAATTCTACCGCCATATTCAGACCTGTCTGTCCTCCAAGTGTTGGTAGCAATGCATCGGGACGTTCTTTTCTGATGATGTGGCTTACAAACTGTAATGAAATCGGCTCGATATATACTTTATCAGCGATTTCCACATCGGTCATGATCGTAGCAGGGTTTGAGTTGATCAAAATTACCTTGTAGCCTTCTTCTTTCAAAGACAGACAAGCCTGCGTTCCTGCGTAGTCGAATTCAGCTGCCTGACCAATGATGATAGGTCCTGAACCGATTACTAAAATTGTTTTTATATCTGTACGTTTTGCCATTTTTCTTTTTTTATTAGAGTCAAGAATCTAGAATCAAGAGCCAAGATTTCCAGACTTTATTTTAAATTATTTTTGAATGAGTAAATCATTCTTTGAATTTCAGAAACTTCGTTTAATAAAGTACTTACTTTTTCTTCTCGTAAAAGATTTAGCTCTTTAACCAAAATCAGTTGAGTTTGTAATTCAAACGCAGAACCTAAAGCAATAGCAAGAAAGTGATTAAATTCTTTACTGCTATTTCTCCCAGAACCTTCAGCAATATTAGACGGAATAGAAACAGCGCATCTCTTAATCTGTGAAATTATACCATACTTTTCATCGCTACTGATTTCCTGACAAATAATGTATATATTTTTTGCCAACGCAATAGATTTTTGCCAGAAAAGTAATTTTTCAAAGTTGTGCATCTGTTCTTTTTCTCTTAAGTCTTGAATCTTGGCTCTTGGTTCTTGCTTCTTAAATTTTAAATCTTACTTCTTAAAGTCCTCCATCATTTGAATGAACTCATCAAACAGGTAGTTTGCATCTTCCGGGCCTGGGCTTGCTTCAGGGTGATACTGAACGGAGAAACAAGGGTGAATTTTGTGTTTCAATCCTTCGTTTGTTCTGTCATTTAGTGCGATGTGTGTTTCGATAAGGTCTGTTCCTTTTAAACTTTCCTGATCTACTGCATACCCATGGTTTTGGGAAGTGATCGCTACTGTATTTTTCTCCAGATCCAATACCGGGTGGTTTCCACCTCTGTGTCCGAATTTCAGTTTGAACGTTTTTGCTCCGCAAGCAAGACCGATCAACTGGTGTCCTAAACAGATTCCAAAAATTGGAACTTTTCCTAACAACCCACGGATCATATCCAATGCATGTGGTACATCTTCCGGGTCACCAGGTCCGTTGGAGAGCATGATTCCGTCAGGGTTCATCAACAGGATGTCTTCAGCTGTCGTATCCTGAGAAACTACGATGATGTCACAGTTTCTTTGAGATAGTTCTCTGATGATCCCCAGTTTTGCCCCGAAATCTACCAATACTACTTTGAAACCTCTGTTCGGGTTTGCATAAGGTGTTTTTGTAGATACTTCTTCTACCTGGTTGGTTGGGAAGTTAGTCGTTTTTAATTCTGCAGCTACTGCAGCGTCATCCGCATCTGCATTTACGATTTTCCCTTTCACAACTCCGGAGTTACGAAGAATTCTTGTCAGTCTTCTTGTATCGATTCCTGAAATTCCTGAAAGGCTTTTCTTTTTAAATAGTTCATCTAAAGTAATCTGAGTACGGAAATTGGAAGGCAGGTCGCAAAGTTCTTTTACGATAAGCCCTTTGATTGCCGGCTCGATACTTTCATAATCATCACGGTTAATACCATAATTCCCGATAAGCGGATAGGTCATACAAACTATCTGACCACAATAGGATGGGTCAGAGATCAATTCCTGATACCCTGTCATTCCGGTATTGAAAACTACTTCCCCTGCAGTTTCCAATTCTGCTCCGAAACCTTCTCCATGAAACACTTCACCGGACTCCAGTATTAATTTTTTCTTCATTTTTAAAAATTAGATATTAGATTTTAGAAGTTAGAGGTCAGACCTCCTTATTCTATATTATTTTTCTTTATTCTTTGTTCTTTATTCTATCAGTCTACTTAAAAGTAAACCCTTTTTCTTCCAACGCTTCTTTCAGAATGGCCATTCTGGCGAAGACTCCGTTTTCCATTTGTTTAAAGACTCTTGATCTTTCGCATTCCACAAGGTCTGAATCGATCTCTACTCCTCTGTTGATGGGTGCCGGGTGCATGATGATTGCTTCTTTTTTCATGGCCTGCTCTCTTTCTTTGGTCAGTCCGTATCTTTTATGATATTCCGAAGCTGTGAAGCTCATTGCAGCGTCATGTCTTTCATGTTGGATTCTCAGCAGCATCAGAACATCTACTTCAGCGATCAGTTCATCTACTGAAAGGTAGGTTCCGTTAATCAAAGCTCCTTCATCAAACCATTGTTCGGGTCCTGAGAAGTATACTTTAGCTCCCAATCTTCTTAATGCTTCTGCATTTGAATTGGCTACACGGCTGTGTTTCACATCTCCTACGATTCCTACTTTCAATCCTTCAAATTTTCCAAACTCCTGGTAGATCGTCATCAGGTCCAGCATACACTGTGATGGGTGGTTCCCGGTTCCGTCTCCGCCATTGATTACAGGAATTTTTATATTTTTCAGTTCTTCGAAGTATCTGTCTTTCTTGTCACGGATCACTACAAGGTTTACTCCTATACTTTCGATGGTTTTTACGGTATCATAAAGACTCTCTCCTTTGTTTACCGAACTGTGTGATGCATCAAAAGGAACGACCTGAAGTCCTAATTTTCTTTCTGCAAGATCAAAGCTTGTTTTTGTTCTTGTGCTGTCTTCGAAGAAAAGGTTTGAGCAAAAAACTTCTCCTTCAATTTTGGCAGTTTTACCGTTTGCAAAAGCCAGTGCTTCTGTCAGTATACTGTTGATTCTCTCGGTGCTTAGTTCTGTAATCGTAAACATAATTCTTATTTTTGGGCATAAAAAAAGCGAAGACAACTATCTTCGCTTAATAACAATAAATATCGTAAAGGGCGCTTTCGCCCGGTAAATCTAATGATATAAATGCTTTTTTATTCATTAGGTGCAAAGATACAACAATTTTATGAACCTACAAAAATTAAGTTTAAAATAAATTAAAAACCTTAGTATTTCCTTATTCTCATTTAAAATTAATATTTTTGTTAAAACTCAACTTTATTCTATGGATTTAAAAGACAAAATGATTCTCAGTATTATTCAGGAAGACTCCACTTTATCTGTAAAGGAAATTTCAGAAAAGATCGGTCTTACCTTTACTCCTACGTATGAGCGAATCAAACAATTGGAGAAACAGGGGATCATTCAAAAGTACGTAGGCCTTCTGGACCGTGAAAAATTGGGTTTGAATATTGTAGTCTACTGTAATGTACGTCTGAAAGAACAATCCAAGAAAGTATTGGAAACCTTTGAGAAACACATCGGAAAATATGATGAAGTACAGGAAATCATCAGTCTTTCCGGGGAGTATGACTATATGCTGAAGATCATTGCGAAAGACATCAATTCTTATAACGAATTTGCAGTCAATGTTATTTCAAATATCCCTAATATTGGACAGTACCACAGCTCTATCGTTCTTCATGAGGTAAAAAAATCAACCAAATTCAAAATTGATCTGGAATAATCTTTTGATTTTTTGCTCTCTTTTATTCTGTTGGAAAATGCTAAGATGCGAAAGAAATTTATAACCTTTATACTATAAGGCACAAATATTTTCTCTCCTATACAATTTCAGGCTGCATTTTTGTCTCAATTTTAAACTATATCCCAATAGTTTTAAAACAATCATCAAATTCAAAGAGCAGAGTAAAATCTAACCATTAAGATCACTTAAGCAATCAAGATTTATTAAGATTAAGGATTCACAAACGAATATGTAAGGCAGTATTAAAAGTATTTTTAAAACTTTACAGATTCAGCTTAAGTGGGTCTAAGCTCTTAATGGTTCAGATTCTAACCCAATAATTTATTTTTCAGTTTATTGAACTGGTATTCTATTTTATCCAGGCAAAGGTTACCGATACTTCCCTGATGGGTATGGTCAAGATCTCCTATTTCAAAATCGAATTCATTGTTTTCTATCTCCTGTCCTACTTTCACATAAGCATCACGGAAGGAGCTTCCACTTTTTACTTCTTCATTGATCTTCTCTACGCTGAACAGGTATTTGTACTTTTCATCTTCCAGAATTCCGTCTTTCACCTGAATATTCGGTAAAGTATAGCTTAAGATCTCCAAACATTCTTTTAGTGAATCAATCGCCGGGAAAAGGATTTCTTTGGTCAGCTGTACATCTCTGTGGTATCCTGACGGAAGGTTATTCGTCAGCAGGATCAGCTCATTCGGTAAGGACTGAATTCTGTTGCATCGTGCCCGAACCAATTCGAAAATATCCGGATTCTTTTTATGAGGCATTATGCTGCTTCCTGTTGTAAATTCCTTTGGAAAGCTGATGAAATCAAAATTCTGATTCAGGTACAGACACACGTCATAAGCGAATTTCCCAAGCGTTCCCGCCAATGTTGCCATAGACATCGCCAATAGTTTTTCCGATTTACCACGGGTCATCTGGGCATACACAGAGTTATAGTTCATCGACTGGAATCCCAGGTTATAGGTTGTGCTCTCACGATTGATCGGGAAAGATGAACCATAGCCTGCTGCTGATCCCAACGGATTTTTATTGATGATATTTTTTACTGAGAACAACATCTCCACATCATCCAAAAGGGCTTCCGCATATGCTCCGAACCACAATCCGAAAGAGGAAGGCATAGCAATCTGCAAATGGGTATATCCCGGGAGCAGAATATTTTTATGCTGATCCGCCAGCTGGATCAGAATCTGGAAAAACTCATCGGTCAATGCTGTGATCTCACGAATTTCATCAAGAAGATAGAGTTTAATGTCCAGTAAAACCTGATCATTTCTCGAGCGTGCTGTATGAATTTTCTTTCCGGTATCTCCCAGTTCTGCAATTAAGATCGCTTCTATCTGAGAATGGATATCCTCAGCCTCTTTATCAATTTCAAAACTACCATCTTCAATTGTATTTAAAATAGTGTTCAAAACAGATACCATCTGCTCTGATTCTTCCTGGGAAATAATCCCGGTTTCGGCTAACATTTTGCAATGTGCCATCGATCCTTTGACATCATATTTTGCCAAACGTTCATCAAAGTCAAGGTCTTTTCCTACTGTAAAATTATTGACTAATATATTGGTGGCAAGGTCATCCTTCTGCCATATTTTTTTCATATGTAATGAGTTGTTTTTCTGAGGTCATATATCATCACACTTCCTTCTGTTTGTTGATTGGAAGTTCGTTCAAATGATTTCAAATGATCCCGATTTAAAATATTGATTAGTTTCGACATGCCCAGCCCGGCGTTCCTTATTAATTATTAACTATAAAAAAACATTTCCTTATTTAAAAGCCCGTTTTTAATCTTTCTTCTTGCATAAATCCTTATTAAAAACTTAAACTTTACCGCCTGCTGAGCAACGTCAAAACATATATTAAGCTGGAAAAGTCTGAAGCTAGAGGCTGGAAGTTAATCACAAACCGCAATAACTTCCCTTCTTCCTACTTCCCTCTTCTATCTTTTATAACACTTTTTCTAAAACTCTGATGTAGATTTCTATTCCTTCTTCTATTTCCTGGATATAGATAAATTCATCTGCTGTATGAGAGCGCCTACTGTCTCCAGGCCCCATTTTCACCGATGTACACGGAATGATTGCCTGGTCTGATGAGGTGGGTGAGCCGTAAGTTGTCCTGCCTATTTCCAATCCTGCTTTTACAAACGGATGATCCATTTCAATTTTGGAAGAATTCAGCCTGAAAGACCTTGCGGTAAGGGTAGATTTCATCTGCGACTGGATCACTTCAAAGACTTCTTTATTGGAATATTCATCCGTCACCCTCACATCCAATGTAAAGTTGCATGACTCAGGCACTACATTATGCTGAACACCTGCATGAATACCTGATAGGGTAACTTTTACTTCTCCCAGATATTCTGAAACTTTTGGAAATTTAAAGTTTAAAATATTCTGCAGATCCTGCATACATTTTACAATCGAATTATCCTCATTGAGATGAGCAGCATGAGAAGGAGTTCCCTTCATTTCCCCGTCTATCACAAGCAATCCTTTTTCTGCAATCGCCAGATTCATCTGCGTGGGTTCTCCTACAATGGCGAGTTCAATATTGGGAAGCTGTGGGAACAGGGCCTCAATTCCGTCAAAACCTGAAATCTCCTCCTCTGCCGTCAAAGCAATCACTAAATTATATTTTAAATCTTCTTTCTCATAAAAGTGTAAAAAAACCTGCGCCATAGCAACCAAAGATGCGCCGGCATCATTACTCCCAAGCCCATACAGTTTTCCATCTTTTTCAATGGGCACAAACGGATCCAGCGTATATGCTTTATTGGGTTTCACCGTATCGTGGTGGGTATTCAGCAAAACTGACGGTTTAAACACATCAAAGTTTTTGTTGACTGCCCAGATATTGTTTTTAAAACGCTTGGTTGGGATCTGGTATTTTTTGAAAAAGTTTTCAATCTCCACCGACGTGTTGAATTCATCTTTACTGAATGAAGGAATTTCAATCAGGTTTTTAAGCAATTCAACCGCATTTTTCAACAATTCTTCTTTATTATAAACAGATTTCAGTTCCTGCATGATGATTCTCTATATGGTTTTTCAGTTGGGTTTCTTTGATCAGAAACACTTTATCGACATTATTTTTTACTGCTCCAAGAGCATTTTCAAGTTTGGGTAAAATCCCTTTATGAAGTTTTCCTTCTTCTTTTAATACCGTAAATTCTTCTTCGGTAACGCTTTTAATCACGGATTCAGGGTCGTCCACATCTCCCAAGACTCCTTCTTTATCGAAACAATACAAAAGCTCAACTTCGTATTTTTCTGATAATGCCTGAGCAATCACAGAAGCAATAGTGTCTGCATTGGTATTGAAAAGGTTTCCTTTTTTATCGTGAGTGATGGCAGAAAATACCGGAACCAGATCAAGTTTAATGAGTTTAGAAACCAACTTTCTGTTGACACTTTTCTTAGTAATATCACCTACAAATCCGAAATCAATCTCGGGATGCTCTCTCTTCTTTGCCTTGATTAAATTTCCGTCTGCACCGGAAAACCCTATAGCATTACACTTTTTCTGCTGCAGCTTTTCAACTATATTTTTATTGATTCCTCCGGCGTATACCATCGTTACAATATCCAATGTCTCTTTATCCGTAATCCGCCTTCCGTTGATCATTTTTTGTTCTATACCCAGTTTATCAGCTAATGTTGTAGCTAACTTACCTCCGCCATGAACAAGAATTTTCCTTTCTTTTATTTCGGAAAACTGATCTAAAAACTGATCCAGCAATCGTTCATCATCAATGAGCGCTCCGCCTATTTTTATGATGTATATTTTCTGTTTCATTTTTCTTTTGTTTTTGATTAAGACCATTGGAATAGATTCCAATTTCGGATTAAATCGTCCCTTTGAGACTCTTTGGATATTATTTTATGTTGTCTAAAATTTCACTGAATACGGCCTGTGCTGAGAAAATACGGTTCTTCGCCTGCTGATAGATGATAGAATTTCCGCCATCCATTACCTCGTCACTCAATTCTACATTACGGCGAACCGGAAGACAGTGCATCACTTTTCCATTGTTGGTATTAGCCAGCTTTTCGTTGGTCAGCATCCAATTGCCTTCTACTTCAGGCATTGCAGCATAGTCATCAAACGAAGACCAGTTTTTCACATAGATAAAGTCTGCATCTTTCAGAGCTTCATCCTGATCATGGATTACTTTTGTATCTTTTGTAAAAGCCGGATCTAAATCATAACCTTCAGGATTAGTAATTACAAAGTCTACATCCATTTCCTGCATCCATTCTGCAAAGGAATTTCCAACAGCCTGTGCAATCGGCTTGATATGAGGAGCCCAGGTTAATACTACTTTCGGCTTTTGTTCTTTGCTCCAGTTCTCCGTAATCGTGATACAGTCTGCCAGGCTTTGCAGCGGGTGGCGTGTTGCCGACTCCAGTGAAACAACAGGAACTTTTGCATGTTGCTCAAACTGGCTCAGAATGCTTTCATTAACATCATCTTCTTTGCTTTTCATCCCTGCAAAACAACGTACTGCGATGATGTCACAATATTGATTCAGAACTTCAATTGCATCTTTGATATGCTCTACGGTATCTCCGTTCATTACAGCTCCGTCTGCAAATTCAAGATTCCAGGCTTCCTGTGCTGCATTTAATGTCAATACATTCAAACCTAAGTTTTGTGCTGCAATCTGGCTGCTCAAACGGGTTCTTAAGCTTGAATTTAAAAATACCAAACCTATTGTTTTCCCTTTTCCTTTTTCTGTTTCCGAAAGCGGATCTGCTTTTATGTCTAAAGCTTTTTTTATGATTTCCTGTAAGTTTTCTACATCACTTACAGAGGTGAATTTTTTCATTTTGAATTGATTTTAAAGATTTTGTTTACCTGTTTTTTGAGAATTTTAGCGCAAGGATGCAAAGTTTTTCATTGGTAACATTTTTTTCGTTCGCAAAGGCGTTTCACTCGGCAATTGAAAGCTACTTTATCATTTTAAGATTTTTCATTTCACTTCGTTACATTCAAAATAACAAACACTGTGTTAAGCCTTTTACCCTTTTTGCTATTTCGCCCTTTCAGCTTCCTTTGCTTCCTCAGCCCTTAAATTTTCCCAAGTACTGCTTTCAAAGCATTGATGAAAAGATCAGTCTCCTCTTTTTTGATATTAAGCGCCGGAAGAATCCTTAAAACACTTTTATCATTAGAGTTTCCTGTGAAAATATGATGATCGAACAGCAAGCTTTTCCTTACTTCTGAACAGTCTCTATCGAGTTCTATTCCGATCATCAAGCCTTTCCTTCGGATGGACTTAATATGTGGTAAATCTTTAATTTCATTTTCAATATACACTCCCATTTCCTGAGCGTTTTGGATGAGATTTTCATCTTTCATTACATCCAGAACAGCAATTGATGCTACACAAGCCAAATGATTTCCACCAAATGTTGTCCCTAGCAGACCGTTGCTTGCTTCAAATTTAGGATGGATCAATACGCCTCCAACCGGGAATCCATTGCCCATTCCTTTGGCCGTTGTAATAATGTCCGGCTCGATTCCAAATTCCTGGTGCGCAAAGAAATATCCGCTTCTTCCGTATCCCGACTGTACTTCATCCAGAATCAGAACTGTATTATATTTATCACACAATTCTTTAATTTTAGATAAAAACTCTGTTGTTGGGATCATAATTCCTCCCACTCCCTGGATTCCTTCGATGATTACTGAAGAAATTTCATTTCCGTGTGCTTCAAAAGTTTCTTCAAGCTGCTTTACATCATTCCATTCTGATTTGATAAATCTTTCTGAGAAGTTTACAGGAGCTACAATCTTTGGATTATCCGTCACTGAAACTGCTGCAGAAGTTCTTCCATGAAATGAACCTGAGAAATAAAGCACTTTGCTTTTTCCATTGTGGAAAGAAGCTAATTTTAATGCATTTTCATTGGCTTCTGCTCCTGAATTGCACAGGAAAAGGTTATAATCTTCATATCCTGAAAGCTTCCCGAGTTTGTCAGCCAGTTCTACCTGCAATTCATTCTGAACTGAGTTAGAATAGAAAGAAATCTTTTCTAATTGCTCTTTCAGTTTATTTTGATAATGTGGATGATTATGTCCGATAGAAATCACTGCGTGACCTCCGTAAAAATCAAGATATTGTTCTCCTTTGTCATCCCAAAGAAATGAACCTTGAGCTTTAACCGGATTTATGTTGAATAATGGATATACGTTGAATAAATTCATTTTTGTTGATAGTTGTTAGTTTGATGGTTGATGGTTAAAAGCTTGCAGGTCTATAGTTATTCTTCACACTGCTGCAACCTCTTATCTAAAACCTTCTACCTTATTAATAATTTAGAATGCTATTGGCTTCAGGTTTAATCCTGCATTTTCTTCCCAACCCATGGCTATGTTCATATTCTGCACAGCCTGTCCTGAAGCTCCTTTCAACAAATTGTCAATCGCTGAGTGAATCACCGCTACATTTCCACTTTTCGCAATCTGAATCACACAACGATTCGTATTGACAACCTGTTTCAAATCAACTGCCTTCCTACTTACCGTTACAAAAGGCTCCCCTGCATAAAAATCCTGATATAATTGCTCAATTTCCTCCAGTTCCAAATCTGTTTTCACGGTAGAACTTGTAAAAATCCCTCTCGCAAAATCTCCTCTCCATGGAACAAAATTCAGGGTTACTTCTTTATTATTAAATGCTGTCAGCTGCTGCAAAATCTCATCTACATGCTGGTGTGTCAAAGTTTTGTAAGCTGATATATTATCATTTCTCCATGTAAAATGGGTTGTTGCCTGCAAAGACTGCCCCGCTCCCGTTGAGCCTGTAATTCCTGTTGTAAAAACCTCAGCCAGCAAGCCTTTTTCAGCCAATGGCAACAATCCTAATTGAATGGCCGTTGCAAAGCATCCGGGGTTGGCAATACTTTTGGAACCGATCAGTTGTTTTTTATTGATTTCAGGCAATCCGTAGATAAATTCTCTGTTTCCAAAATTTCCTTCCAAACGAAAATCATTTCCAAGATCAACTACCAGGGTTTCATCTGCCACAGGATTCTGAGTTAACCAATTTTGACTTTCCTTATGCGGAAGACAAAGAAACAGAATATCTACCGCCTCAGGTTTATCTGTCAAAACCTGTTCACAAACCGTCGTTAAATCCGGGTACAGATCCGAAATTCTTGTTCCCGAATTCGAACGACTATATAAAAAACTCAATGTCACATGGGGATGGAAAGCCAGCAGACGTATCAACTCACTTCCTGTATAGCCGTTTGCTCCGACTATTCCTACTGTTTTTTTCATATTTTTATAGATAGGACGTTGTCCTGTCTTGGGTTAAATCGTTCCTTCGGAACTAGTTGATATTTTGGTTGATCTGGTGGTATATATTCAAAGAATTGCTTACAATTTTCGTATATCCTTTTACATCTTCTCCGGTCCATGCTCTGTTAGCTTCTCCATAGCTTCCGAATTGATCAGACATCAGGTCATGATCAGATTCTATCCCGTTCAAAACAAATCGGTAAGGATGAAGTGTTATAAATACTTTCCCACTCACTGTTTTTTGAGAATCTGTCAGGAAAGACTCTATATTTCTCATTACAGGATCCAGAAATAATGCCTCATGAAGCCAGTTTCCGTACCAGTCGGACAATTGAGACTTCATCATTTGCTGGTATTTTGAAAGGGTATGCTTCTCCAATAAATGGTGTGCTTTAATGATCACCGAAGCTGCCGCTGCTTCAAACCCTACTCTTCCTTTAATTCCTACAATAGTATCTCCTACATGAATATCACGCCCAATTCCATACACTGAAGCCAGTTTTTCTATTTTCTGAATAGCATATACTGAGTGTTCAAAATTCTCTCCGTTAACTGAAACAACCTCTCCGTTTTTAAATCCGATTTCCAGTTCTGAAGGCTGAGTTTCCTGAACCTGTGATGGAAATGCTTCTTCAGGCAGATAATTTCTTGACGTTAATGTCTCCTTACCGCCTACAGAAGTTCCCCACAACCCTTTATTGACTGAATATTGTGCTTTATGAAATTCCATTTCATACCCATGACTTTTCAAAAATTCTATTTCTTCTTCACGGGACAGCGCCATATCACGAATAGGCGTAATGATCTCAACACTCGGGCACATTACCTGGAAGATCAAATCGAAACGAACCTGATCGTTTCCGGCACCTGTACTTCCGTGTGCGATAGCATCTGCATTGACTTCGATTGCATATTTTGCAATTTCCTGAGCCTGAATCGTACGTTCAGCACTTACAGAAAGAGGATAGGTATTATTTTTCAGTACATTCCCGAAAATCAGATATTTCACACATGAATTGTAGTAATCTTCCTGAGCGTCTACGCACCTGTATTCTTTCACTCCTAAATTCAAGGCTTTTCTTTCCAATTCTTTTTCTTCTTCTTTGGAAAAACCGCCTGTATTTACAGTGACCGCATACACATCATACCCCAGTGTCTCACTAAGATATTTAGCACAGTAGGAAGTATCCAGACCTCCACTAAACGCTAAGATGACTTTCTTTTTCATCTGGATTTTTTTTATTTTCATTAATAATTGCATGAAATTCACCAATAGACTCCTGTATAGAATCTCCAGAAGCAGACTGGTTTATTTCATGATTCTGATTTTCAGGCTGATTGTTTACAACCTCATTCTTTTTTATATCTTCCGGAACAAATAACATAGCTGTACACAAACAGTTTTTACGTTCCTTTTTCATTAAGATCTCATAGTTCACACAGTTCTTACACCCATTCCAAAACTCTTCATCCTGCGTAAGTTCAGAATAGATCACCGGCTTATACCCTAAATCGCTATTGATTTTCATTACCGCAAGACCTGTTGTCAATCCAAAAACCTTTGCTTCCGGATATTTTTCTCTAGATAACTGGAAAACTTTATGCTTGATCTGAGTGGCGACTCCCCCGTTCCTGAATTTCGGAGACACAATGAGTCCCGAATTGGCTACAAACTTCCCATGTGACCAGGTCTCTATATAACAGAAACCTACCCACTCACCATTTTCAGTAGCAACCACAGCATTGCCCTCTGAAATTTTCTTACTCAAATATTCTATAGAACGTTTTGCGATCCCCGTTCCTCTACGCTGTGCAGAATCATACATTTCCTGCTGTATTTCACTCACATACATTAGATGTTCGCATGAGGAAATTTCTATTTCCATTTATTTATCTAAATTTTTTGGCAAATTTAAAATATAATTTCTTTTAAAACCAAATAAAAAAGATATTTTTTTTGTTTTAAAAATTTACACAGGTAAAATTATCTTTATTCGAAAATGTATATTTGCTAATTTATTATATATTTGCTAAAAAACTATAGTTATGGAAAATAGCTGCCCTAAATGCAACAGTAACAAAGTCGTTAAAAGTGGGATTATCAACAACAAACAACGCTTCCACTGCAAGGACTGCAATTATTATTTCACAGTCAAAAAACTGGGAAAACAGATTGATGATTACTATGTAACAAAAGCGCTTCAGCTCTACCTTGAAGGACTAAGTTTCCGTGAAATAGAGCGAATCATCGGGGTATCTCATGTCACCATCAGCTCCTGGATCAAAAAATACAACATTACAAGACCTCCCCATTCTGAATTCCATCCTGTTTACAAAATTTTGAAACAAAGTGAATTGATAGAATATATCGCTAGGGAAGAAAATATTAAAAATTCAGGGATTATTATCACTCAATTTGCAGACAAATATATGCTGATCAAATGGGAAAGATTTAAGAAGTAGATGAATAGAAATAAGAAGATAAGAGATGACAGACAGATAGATAATAGACTTTATTTCTTTGTTTTATAGTATTTATAAAATATAACTATAGTATTAGCATTAATATATATTAAATTTTCATAAACAAATTATTAATTACAATTTGGCTTTCACAAAAAACAACGCCAAAAATTGATAATTTATGAAGAAATTACTTACATTCATTGGAGTAGCCTTAATCAGCAGTTCTCTATACTCACAAGGTTCTCCTGATTACGGCAGTGGACTGAAATTAAATCTTAATCCTGAGGGAGATAAATTTATCCGATTTATTTTGTGGGACCAGCTTTGGCTAAGGAACACTTCTATGAATCCCGGAACAATGGTTGGAGGAGAACCCACAGACAATTCCTGGAGCATAGGAAACAGAAGGTTGCGGGCTTTAACTTATGCACAGATTTCTAAAAGATACATGATCCTTCTCCACTTTGGAATCAATAATCAAACATTCATCAATGGCGGAGCTACAGGCACCTCAGGAACGGGCGGCTATGGAAACGGAAAGAAAACCCAGCTGTTCTTTCACGATGCCTGGAACGAATATGCAGTGATTTTACCTGGAGAAGCCGGAAAATTCAGTTTATCTTTAGGGGCAGGGCTTCATTATTATATGGGACTTTCCCGAATGACAATGGCTTCTACTTTAAATTTCCTCACCGTAGATTCCCCGGTATTTTCGTGGCCTCTCATTGACAATTCGGATCAGTTTGCAAGACAGCTCGGAATGTTTGCCAAAGGAAAATACGGAAAACTGGAATATCGTTTCAGTTTAAATAAGCCTTTCGCAACTGATTTAACTCCAGTGAATGTAACAGATGCTTCAAAAGCAGTTGCTGTAGACAACAATGGAAATCCAAGTTTTTCAAAAGCAGGTTATCTTGAGTATCAGTTCCTTGATGAGGAATCGAACACTCTTCCTTTCAAAGTGGGTTCTTATCTGGGAACAAAAAAAGTCTTCAACGTAGGCGCCGGTTTCTACCATCAGGCAGACGGAACAAGAACTTCAGTGAATTCAACGATTGAAAAACACGACATCACCCTTCTTGCTGTAGACGCATTTGCTGATATTCCATTGGGAGAGGCAAAAAATAAAATGGCTGTTTCAGCTTATGCCGGATATTATAACTACAATTTCGGTCCTAACTATGTAAGAAATTTGGGCACGATGAATATTGGAGCCAACGATCCGAATTTTATCGGTAACAAAGCGATCGCAGGTCCCGGAAATTTACAACCAACCATCGGAACAGGTAATATTATCTACGCACAGGCCGGTTTGCTATTACCAAGTCAGGCAGAAAAGCCTAAAATCAGAATACAACCCTTCGCAGCTTACACTCACAAAAGCTTTGAAGCATTCGATAAGTCATCCAATCAATTCGATATTGGAGCTAACTGGTTCATAGATGGGCATCACGCAAAAATCACCACCCAGTATTCAACAAGGCCTGTTTATACAAGTCCTACGGAAAGCCCTTCTTCTAAAGGAGAATTTATTGTACAATTTCAAATCTACTTATAGAATACTGGTTTCCAATATTTTCAAACCAACATCCTATTCCACTAACATCAAAAACTAATCAATATGAGCGAAAATCATCACGAAAGCTATGAAAATATGACCGACAGGCAAAAGAACCGCACCATATGGAGCGTAATCACCGCCTCTTCTCTCGGTACTTTGATAGAATGGTATGACTTCTACATTTTCGGAAGTTTAGCCGTTGTTCTGGCCACCAAATTTTTCCCGGCCGATAATCCTACTGCAGCATTCCTGTCTACGCTGGCTACTTTTGCTGCCGGATTTGTGGTAAGACCTTTTGGAGCTTTATTTTTCGGAAGACTGGGAGACCTTATCGGAAGAAAATACACGTTCCTTGTTACGTTACTGATCATGGGGTTCTCTACTTTCCTGATCGGATGTATCCCAAGCTATGAAACGATCGGATTCATGGCCCCAGTGCTGGTTTTAATTTTAAGATTACTACAGGGATTAGCACTTGGAGGGGAATATGGAGGTGCCGCTACTTATGTTGCCGAATATGCACAACCTCACCGAAGAGGATACTGGACATCCTGGATCCAGACCACAGCTACAGCCGGACTTTTCATTTCACTGATTGTTATTTTAATCACTAAAACAACGCTTTCTGCTGAAGAATTTGATACCTGGGGATGGAGAATTCCTTTCTGGATCTCTATTTTAATGGTAGCCGTTTCTTACATTATCAGAAAGAATATGAAAGAGTCGCCTCTTTTTGCAAAGGCCAAAAGTGAGGGAAAAACATCCAAAAACCCGTTAAAGGAAAGCTTCGGAAATAAATACAATTTCAAATTTGTTCTTCTTGCCTTATTCGGAGCAGCGATGGGACAAGGGGTAATCTGGTACACCGGACAATTCTATGCGATGAGCTTTATGCAGAAAGTTATGAATATTGACTCTACGCAGGTGGATTATTTAATGGCTATCGCTTTGTTTTTAGGAACTCCTTTCTTCGTATTCTTCGGCTGGCTATCTGATAAAATCGGACGAAAAGCTGTGATGATGACCGGAATGTTAATTGCCATTTTAGCTTACAGACCTATTTATGACAGCATGTTCAAAAGTGTTGGTCTGGAAAATAAAACAGTGGCAACAAACGGGATCACAGAGAAAAGAACAGCAAAGATCCACAACGACATTGTTACAGACAGTCTTGTTACCTTCCACAAAGAAACTCTTTTCACGGACGGAACTCTAACCAAAAAAGACAGTATTGTTCACTGGTCCCCTACTGGCCCTGTCATGAAAGACGGAAAAGCTGAAGAACCCAAAGTATCACAATCTGTAACAGTAAGTGATAAAACAAAATGGTATCTGATCTTCCTTGTATTTGTTCAGGTCTTGTTTGTAACTATGGTATACGGACCTATTGCAGCATTCCTTGTAGAAATGTTCCCGGTAAGGATCCGCTATACTTCTATGTCTCTGCCTTATCATATCGGAAACGGGGTATTCGGAGGTCTTCTTCCGGCAGTAGCTACCTATCTGGTGACCACAGGAAAAGAAGCCGGCCATGCTACATGGTATCTTGAAGGACTTTGGTATCCTATTGGAGTAGCCGCAGTCTGTCTGATCATCGGATTGTTTTATCTTAAAAATAAGAACAATAATCTTCATGATTAAGCACTGAATCACTTAAATTTTTATTAATTTTAAAACTACTAAAATGAACGGACTAAAAAAAATATTAGGCATTCTCTGGATCGCAGTTGCTGTGGTCGTAGGATATTTCGGAACTACTGTCATGGGAATCCCCAAGATCACTTCCGGAAAACAGGAAGATCTGGTTTTCGGTATCATCATCCTTTTTGTGCTGATGCCGATTATCTCAGGCGGAATGGCTGTTTTTGGATATTATGCTTTAACCGGAGAATATTCGGATGACAAAATTTAAAAACAATATCGATCATTGATGGATTTCACATTCATCAATGATCTTTTATCAAGTATTATGTATGAAAAAGAGACACGAACAAAAACTGGTTATTCTGAGTATCGGGCTGATGATTGCTTTCAGTATTCCTATTTCTCTTCTGTTCAACAGTGAGAAAGAAGTTCTTGGCTACCCTATGATCCTGGTTTATCTGTTCGCCGTCTGGATGATTTCCATTGTGATTTCATTAGTCATTGTAAAAAAGTATAATGAATAGTCTCGCTTTATTTTTTGTAGTCTTGTTTTATCTTGCTCTTTTATTCTTAGTTGCCCACCTGGCAGAGAAGAAGAAAGGTAAGCGCTGGATCAACAATCCTTATATTTATGCATTGTCTCTCGCCGTGTATTGTACAGCATGGACGTACTACGGAAGTATTGGGGTAGCTGCAACAAGCGGATTAAATTATTTACCCATCTACATTGGCCCTGTCATGATTATTCCGGCATGGATCTACATCAACACCCGGATTGTAAGGATTTCCAGAGTCAATAAAATAAGCAGCCTTGCCGATTTTATTTCTTTGAGATACGGAAACAGCAGAAGCTTCAGTGCTATCATTACCATTGTATGTCTTCTGGCCATTGTTCCTTATATCGGACTTCAGATTAAAGCTATTTCTGAAACATTTCATTTGGTGACGGAAACTCCAATGTCAAAAGATATACTGACAGACAATGCCACATTTGTAGTGGTTTTAATTGCCCTGTTTTCTTCTTATTACGGCACCAAATATGTAGATGCTTCAGAAAAACGTCTGGGAATTATTTCTGCGATTGCCCTGGAAAGCTTTTTAAAACTTTTCTTCATTATTATTCTTGGATTTTTTGTCATTTATTATGTATTTGACGGATTTTCGGACATTTACCAGAAAGCAAGCAGGTTTGATGATTTCAAAGCAAAAAACACGTTCAACGGGATTGAAGGTGCGATGAACTGGATGGTTTTATGCATGATCTCTGCTACGGCAATCTGTATATTGCCAAGACAATTCCACACCGCTATTGTTGAAAACCGACAGGAAAAGCACATCAGAACAGCAGTCTGGTTTTTTCCGCTTTACCTTTTGATATTCACGGTATTTATTTTCCCGATTGCATGGGGTGGAAGATTAATTTTTGACGGGCAGAAAGTCAATCCTGAATTTTATTCTATTTTAATTCCGCAGCATTTTGACAATACGCTGATTACGGTTCTGGTATTTCTTGGCGGATTGAGCTCATGCATTTCCATGATCATCATCTCCGCCATCACTTTATCGATCATGCTTTCGAATAACCTCATCATTCCTTACGGTCTGTTGGGAAAGCTTAAGTCTGAAAATGAAGAACAAAACACCAGAAGCATCACGAACATCAGAAAATTCAGCATTTTCGCATTGATCATCATGGCTTTTGCTTTTTATAAGTACTTTATCCTGAAAACATCACTGGATTCTGTAGGTTTGATTTCTTTTGTGGTGATTGCCCAGCTTGCTCCTGCATTTTTCGGAGCTTTATTCTGGAGAAGAGGAAGCTATAAAGGCGCTGTTGCAGGATTAGCTGCCGGACTCGCCATCTGTTATTTCGGACTGATCATTCCACAATATTATTTTTCCTATAACCAGGAATTCAAAGGAGTATTGAGAGAAATGTATGATGCTTTCGGATTTTTCACTATACCTTATTTGGGAAGAATTCCGCAGATCTTTTTCTGGTCTCTTTTGGTAAACACCGGTTTATTTACCATTATTTCAGTAAGCATCAAAGGAAACTACCGTGAAAGAAATTTTGCTGAGCTCTACGTGGATATTGACAAATACATTCAAAATCATGAAAATGCTTTTATCTGGCGTGGCACCGCGTACATTTCCGATATTCAGAATATTCTTGAAAGATTTTTAGGGAAGAATAAAACTGAGCAGGCCCTCAGAATTTTCAATTTAAAATATAATATCGACTCCAAAACAGAAACTGCCGATTCAAGGTTCATTAAATTTTCCGAAAACCTTCTGGCCGGAAGAATAGGAACTGCCTCTGCAAAAATCCTGATCGAAGGAGTCACCAAAGAGGATAAAATATCCTTAAAAGAAGTACTCAACATCCTTGAAGAATCTAAAGAAAACATCAGCCTCAATAAAAAACTCACAGAGCAATCTGAAGAACTACAAAAATTATCTGATGACCTGAGAACCGCCAATGAAAATCTGATCGTCAAAGACCGCCAGAAAGACGATTTCCTGGATTCTGTAGCCCACGAACTCAGAACCCCGATTACCGCCATCCGCTCTGCAGGAGAAATTCTGGCAGATGACGACGACATTCCCTTTGAGATCAAACAGGAGTTTTTAAATAACATCATCACAGAATCTGACAGACTAAGCGAAATCATCAATGACATTCTTTATCTGGACAAGCTTCAGCACGGTGAAATCTCACTACACATCCGCCAAAACAATATTATTGAAACCTACAAGAAAGCATTAAACCCACTCCTCCATCTGATCCAGCAGAAAAATATTCATTTAAGTGAAGTTAATCTTTTGAATCAGTCTATATTTGAATACGATGAAGCCAGAATGATTCAGCTGCTGCAAAACATCTGGGGAAATGCGTTGAAATTTACAGAGGAACAAGGAACGATACAAACAAAGCTCTCCGAAAAGGAAAATCAGCTGATGATCTCAATCTTTAATACAGGAAAACTGATCCCTGAAGAAGATTTGGAGATGATCTTTGACAAATTTTATCAATCTAAAAATCAAAATATTTTAAAACCTACCGGAAGCGGGCTCGGACTGGCCATTTCAAAAAAAATCATCCAGGCTCACGGAGGAAGTATAAAAGCGGAAAATAGCGGACTGGGTGTGACTTTCACAATAACCCTTCCCGAAAAAACGACAAAAGAGATTACAAATGAAGTTGAACACCACTAAAGCCTATTTATGAGAAAGATAATCATTGCAGATGATGAACATAAGATATTAATGTCACTGGAATACAGTTTTAAGAAAAACGGTTATGATGTTTACATTGCAAGAGACGGAACAGAAGTTCTTGATTTTTTAAAAACCATGGTTCCGGACGTCATTTTACTGGATATTATGATGCCCAACCTTGATGGGTACAGCACTCTGGATATCATCAAACAGGATGAAAAGCTTAAAGATACCAAAGTCATCTTTCTGAGTGCGAAAAATAACCCAAGGGATATTGAAAAAGGGTTGGAAATGGGAGCTGATGCTTACGTAACGAAACCCTACTCCATCAAAAAGCTGATGCAGCAGATTGAGGAAATGTTTTAAGAGATTAGAGGAGCTACTACTCTCGAAATTCTCCTCGTCAAGGCTTAAAACCTTGACAAGGAGAGCAGTTAAACCTGAAACACAAAAACTAATATGGATACCGATACATTATTTAAACAAAGTATAGACAATAAAGAAGAATTCTGGAAAGAACAGGCAAAAGCAATACAATGGTTCAAATTTCCGGAACACATTCTTGCCAAAGATGAGAATGATTACCCGCAATGGTTTTCCGACGGACAGCTCAATATGTGCTATCTGTGTATTGACAGGCATATTGAAGATGGCTTTGGAGAACAAATCGCTATTGTTTATGACTCTCCTGTTACTAACCAGAAGAAAACCTATACATTCAATCAGGCCAAAGAAGAAATTTCAAAATTGGCAGGTGGCCTTACCTCTCTGGGATTAAAAAAAGGAGATACAGCCGTAATCTACATGCCCATGATACCGCAGACTCTTTTTGCTATGCTTGCGTGTGCAAGAATCGGGGTTATTCATAATGTGGTTTTCGGAGGGTTTGCCCCACATGAGCTGGTGGTAAGAATTGACGACTGTAAACCTAAGGTTCTGATCACAGCAACCGCAGGAGTAGAAATTGCCAAAAGAATCCCTTATCTCCCATTGGTAGAGAAAGCCATCGAACTGGCACAGGATAAAGTAGACAACATTATCGTTTACAACAGAAAACTGGTAGACAACCAACACGAGATGTTCGACGGATTGATTGACTACGAAGAACTGGTTCAAAAATCAGCACCTGCCGACTGCGTTTCTGTAGAATCTACTCACCCGCTTTATTTACTTTATACTTCAGGAACGACAGGGAAACCCAAAGGAATTGTCCGGGATACCGGAGGCTATGCCACTGCTTTAAAATTTTCCATGAAATATGTATACGGAGTAGAACCCGGAGAAACGTATTGGGCTGCTTCTGATTTCGGGTGGGCCGTAGGACACAGCTTTTCCGTCTATGGACCTTTAATCAACAGGAATACCACTATCATTTTTGAAGGAAAACCTATTATGACTCCTGATGCCGGCACTTTCTGGAGAATTATTTCAGAATATAAAGTATCGGTCATGTTCACTGCCCCTACAGCGATCAGAGCGATAAAAAAAGAAGATCCCAATGGAGAATTGGTCAGAAAACATGATCTGTCACATTTCAGAAAACAATTCCTTGCCGGAGAACGATGTGATGTTGCCACATTGGATTGGTTTGCAGAGCATATCGGCGTTCCGGCTATTGACCATTGGTGGCAGACGGAATCCGGATGGCCAATGCTGGGTCTGATGACTTTTGATGAACATTATAAGATCAAAAGAGCTTCTGCCGGAAAACCCATTCCAGGTTACGACATTAAAATTTTTGATGAAAATGGCTATGAATTGGATGCCCATCAGGAAGGCTATTTAATTATAAAACTTCCGCTTCCTCCAGGTGCCATGCTGGGAATATGGAATGACTATGAGCGTTTTCAAAGCAGCTATCTTTCTCAATACAACGGATATTATTTCTCAGGAGACGGAGCCATACAGGACGAAGACGGCTATATTTTCATTACCGGACGGGTAGATGACGTTATCAATGTAGCCGGACACAGACTTTCCACTTCTGAAATGGAAGAAATTGTGTCATCACACCCCGATGTTGCAGAATGTGCTGTTGTCGGAATTGATGATGAACTGAAAGGACAGATCCCTTTTGCCTCCATAGTATTGAAGAACGGAACATCAATCTCAGAAGAACAGGTTGAAAAAGATATTATTCAAATGGTTCGCGAAAAGATCGGAGCCGTCGCTTTTTTAAAAAACGCAATGGTAGTCAAACGTTTACCCAAAACACGATCCGGAAAGACGCTGAGAAAGCTTATAAGAACACTACTGGATGGAAAAGATTTTCAGATTCCATCCACCATTGATGACGAGAAAATTATTGAAGAAATTCAGGAGAAAATCAAGGAATATAGGGCTTAAGCCAGAAATTAAACATATATTTAAGTATTTAATACATCGCAAAAACAATTGCAGATACAGCCTCACAGATCAGCCCAATCATGCCAGTTTTTGGTAACTGAAATTCACAAAATCCGTGAAATCTATGAGATAAAAAAAACAAATAAACAATACACAATATTTATCAATCAAAATTCAAAAACGAAAGGGATATGAGAAATTACTTAATAGAAGATTTACCACAATATTTTGAAGATTATAAAAAGTCTATCAAGAACCCGAAGAAATTCTGGGACAAGGTAGCCGATCAAAACTTTGTTTGGTATCAGAGATGGAGCAAAGTTGTTAAGTACGATATGAATGAAGCTAAAATTGAATGGTTCAAAAATGCCAAACTTAATATTACCAAAAACTGCCTGGACAGGCATCTTGCTACAAGAGGAGACAAAACAGCTATTATCTGGGAACCGAACGATCCGAAAGAGGAAGCTCAACACATCTCCTACAACGAATTATATACCCGTGTTAACAAAACAGCCAATGTTCTGCGTGACCTGGGTATTGAAAAAGGAGACAGAGTCTGTATTTATCTTCCGATGATCCCCGAACTGGCCGTTACTATGCTGGCATGTGCTAAACTGGGAGCCGTTCATTCCGTAATTTTTGCAGGGTTCTCAGCATCTGCAGTAGCTTCAAGAGCCAATGACTGTGAAGCGAAAATGATTATTACTTCAGACGGAAGTTATAGAGGCAGCAAGGTTCTGGATCTGAAAAGTATCGTGGACGAAGCTCTGGAAAAAACAACAACCATTGAAAAAGTATTGGTCGTAAAGAGAACCCACAACGAAATCAAGATGCAGGAAGGAAGAGATTTCTGGATGGCAGATCTTTATGAAAAAGCCTCTCCCGATTTCGTGACCATGATTATGGATTCCGAAGATCCGCTCTTTATTCTTTATACGTCAGGATCTACAGGAAAACCGAAAGGGATGCTGCACACCTGTGCCGGATATATGGTCTATACCGCTTATACTTTCAAAAATGTATTCAACTATAAAGAAAATGATATTTACTGGTGTACTGCCGATATTGGATGGATCACCGGACACTCTTATATTCTTTACGGACCGTTATTGAATGGGGCTACGACTGTTATTTTTGAAGGAGTCCCTACTTATCCGGAGCCGGACCGCTTCTGGGAAGTTATTGAAAAACATAAGATCACTCAGTTCTACACCGCTCCTACAGCAATCCGTTCATTGGCTAAAGAAAGTACAGAATGGGTAGATAAGCATGACCTGAGTACATTAAAGGTAATAGGATCTGTAGGTGAACCTATTAATGACGAAGCATGGCACTGGTTCAATGACCATGTAGGAAAGAAAAAATGCCCTATTGTAGATACATGGTGGCAGACTGAAACAGGTGGAATCATGATCTCTCCTCTTCCATTCGTTACTCCTACCAAACCAACCTATGCGACTCTTCCGCTGCCGGGCATTCAGCCTGTTCTGATGGATGACAAACGTAATGAGATCACAGGAAATCAGGTAACAGGAAATCTGTGTATCCGTTTTCCGTGGCCGGGTATTGCAAGAACCATCTGGGGCGATCATCAAAGATATAAGGAAACCTACTTTACCGCTTTCCCAGGAAAGTATTTCACAGGTGACGGAGCCTTGAGAGATGAGGTGGGTTACTACAGAATCACAGGTCGTGTAGATGATGTCATCATTGTTTCCGGACACAATCTGGGTACAGCACCTATTGAAGACAGCATCAACCAGCATCCTGCTGTAGCAGAATCTGCGATTGTAGGGTATCCGCATGACATCAAAGGAAATGCACTGTATGGCTATGTAACTCTTAAAGAAACGGGAGAAAGCCGTGATAAAGAAAATCTGAAGAAAGAAATCAACCAGTTGATCTCCGATCAGATCGGACCTATTGCCAAGCTGGATAAAATACAGTTTGTTTCAGGGCTCCCTAAAACACGTTCCGGGAAAATCATGCGTAGAATATTGAGAAAAATTGCGGAAGGAGACTTCAGTAATTTCGGGGATATTTCTACTCTTTTAAATCCTGAGATTGTAGAGGAAATAAAAAACGAAAGAATTTAAATTTCAGATAATACATAAACACAATTGGCGAAACCAAAAGTAAAAAAACAAGTGCTATGACCGCCGATTTATCACTGAAAAATAATTCAATTTTAAAGACCATTTAAATAATCTAAAAAAAGCACTCAATTGAGTGCTTTTTACATTACTTTTTTAGAATTCCTCTTTAATTTTATTTAAATAGGAGTAATCTTCTTTAACTTTCGCCAACCAGCGATCTCTCCCTTCCGGCTTATTTATAAAATCTGAGTGAAAAGTTTCTTTTGCCGAGTAACTAGCTATCTGTTTCGCTAAATCTTTTACTAACAGCGCGTTTTTCGGATCTTTTTTCAAGGTTTCCAGTGCATTGTATAAAAGACAGTAGCCAATATATTTTGTCTTTACTAACTCTTTAGTATAGTTGGCAATTAGATTAGCTTGTTCCTGCGTTGGGTTATTGTTTTGTATTCCAAGAAGGTCTTTTTTAGCGAATAATATATAGATAACATGTTGCTTTGATGCGGTACTCAAATCCGGATGGTATAAAGCATTAATTTCTTTCCAGTCAATCTTAGGATCATTCATTTTATTACCAAGGTCATTTTCAACATTGAAAGCCATAAAATCTGTATGAGCGTCGAGGTATGGTAGTTGTTGTGTATATTCTTTTCCTGAAGGAATGTCTGCTGATCTTTTTGTTATAATAGATGATTTAGCATTTTTATCTTGGCTTTGCTCAGAGACCGGATTATCATCTTTACAACTGGTAAGTATAGTAGTTACAACTGCAATACTTAAAATTATTTTTTTCATATTCATTTTTTTTTGGTATTCAATTTTTTTTTCTAACACCCTACCGACATTCCTTGCTCCCAACCATTAATAACTCCTTGCTCAAATACATAATCTGATGTAGCATATGCATAATGAACAATTGCTCCGCGAGGAGGAGTTCCACTACATGCTGTTCCATTGGGGACATTCCATCCCATACCTACACCATAACCACCAGCGGATACATAACAGCTAGACGTACATACTCTAGCTTCAACAACTATAACAGCTGCAAAAGCTATAAAGGTCATAATTTTTTTCATAATTGTTTTTTTTAAGTTAATATTTAGTTTCATGTATTAAACTGCAATACTACAAAACAAGTATAGTAATTATTTTTTAATCACAACTATGGGAATCCGTACTTACTAATATTGTTTTATTATATAGAATACATGTAAGATGAAATAATGTTTTGGCTGAATAAAATTCTTTAATTTGTTGTAATCGCTTTTTCAACTGAACTCAAACTGCTTGGCTTAATATCATTTTTTTTAATCTTTCAGATATTTTATACTGACTCAAACCTTCAGTAAGATACTTAACAATTAATTTTTCTACTTCGTCCATGAAATAAAAAAACATCTCTATATGAAATAGCCCTTTGTCTTATTTCAATATGATTTACTCAACCTCTTAAAATAGAAAAATAGAGGTCAAAATTAGAGTTAAGCTCAAATGTCTTAAACAACCCGCTAAAAATCAATAGCTTAAAAATATTAAAATTTTATTAAAAAATTTTTACAAAATAATCAAAATTAAACAACCGTTCAATAAAATTTAGCAATACAAATCATTTTATACTGTAAATGAAATGTTAATTAACAAATTTTATTGATTTAACCGCAATTAAAATAGGAAAATAATCACTAACTTTAATCATAACTTTTAAACCTATTAATTATGTCAAATATACTAGCTGGACTATTTGAGCATCACAGCGACTACAAAAAACTAGAAAGTGATCTGGAAAATTCAGGTTTTAAAAATGAAGATTACATTGTGTACCTTACTAGTGATTCTAATAATTCCCAATATCTGGCAAGTGTTACCGTAAAAGATAATAGCCAGATTGATCTCGCCCGGAATATTTTCATTCAGAATGCGGCACTAAAGTCGTACTTATTTGAAAACATGAACGTTAGTGAAACAAATTATGACACGATAAAAAAATACATTGATGCAAGAAACAGGGCCGAAATTCACAACAGCCCCGATATTAAAATCAAAACATCAAGTGACGGTATGAATTCAGAAGTGAAATTCTAATCGGCATAAACCTAATAACTAAAGATCCGTAGACACCTCTGCGGATCTTTTCTATTTGAAAAAACTAAAAATTTTCGTATTTTCGTTTTATTATAGGCATCTGCACAAATGAGTTACGATTTAGAACAAGAGAACAAAGAGATCCTTGCCAGATATAAGGATCTGATTTCTAACACCTACAGAACGTTGGATGAGGAAAACAATAAGCTCATCCGAAAGGCATTCGATATTGCATTGGATGCTCATAAAGATCAAAGGAGAAAGTCTGGGGAACCTTACATCTACCACCCTATCGCCGTGGCCAAAATTGTGGCGACAGAGATTGGGCTGGGTGCTACGTCTATTGCCTGTGCATTGCTTCATGATGTCATTGAAGATTCTGATTACACCTATGAAGATCTGAAAAAAATCTTTGGAGAAAAGATCGCCAATATCGTCAATGGGCTCACCAAGATCTCCATCATGAACCACCAGAACATTTCTGTACAGTCTGAAAACTACAGAAAGCTCTTACTGACTCTTTCTGAAGACTTCAGAGTGATTCTGATCAAGATCGCAGACCGCCTTCATAATATGCGTACTCTGGAAAGCATGGCTCCGGACAAGCAGAAAAAAATTGCTTCGGAAACGGTCTACATCTACGCTCCTATGGCTCACCGTCTTGGGCTTTACAACATCAAATCTGAGCTGGAAGATCTTTCTTTGAAGTACAACAGTCCTGAAGTCTATAATGAGATTACAGAAAAATTGGAGCTGGCCAAAGAAAGCCGTGAAAGATATATTGAGGAATTCAAAAAAGAGGTTTCTGAAAGGCTTCGTGAGGAAGGTCTGAATTTTAAGATCAAAGGCCGGGCAAAAGCCATTTCTTCTATCTACAGAAAAATGCTGAAGCAAGGGGTTTCCTTTGAAGAGGTTTTCGACAACTATGCAATCAGGATCATTTATAAATCTGATGCTAAAAATGAAAAATTTCTTGCCTGGAAGATCTACTCCATAGTTACCGATGTATACCACAGTAACCCGTCCAGAATGCGTGACTGGATCACCCAGCCCCGTTCTACAGGATATGAAAGTTTACACTTAACGGTTCTGGGGCCTGACAGAAAATGGATCGAGGTACAGATCCGTTCGGAAAGAATGGATGAAATCGCTGAAAAAGGGGTTGCTGCCCATTACAAATACAAAGAAGGCTACAAGCAAAGCTCTGACGACCGTAATTTTGAAAAATGGGTTACGGAGATCCGGGAAGTTCTTGAGCAGCAGCAAAACCTTTCCACTTCTGAGCTTTTGGATAATATCAAGCTTAATCTTTACTCAAAAGAGGTATTTGTATTTACGCCGAAAGGAGAAATTAAAATTCTTCCAACGAACGCTACTGCACTGGATTTTGCTTTTTCCGTTCACTCTGACCTGGGAATGAAATGTCTGGGTGCCAAGATCAACGGAAAACTGGTTCCTATCTCCTATATCCTTCAAAATGGGGATCAGGTTGATATTCTTTCTTCACAGAACCAGAAACCTAAATCTGACTGGCTGGAATTCGTGGTCACTTCGAAGGCTAAGTCCAAGATCAAAAGTTACCTGAATTCTCAGAAAAACCAGCTTGTAGAAGAAGGTAAAGAAACACTGCAAAGAAAACTTCGCCATGCGAAAATCAATTTCAATGACGAAGAGGTAAACAAGCTACAGAAATTCTTTAATTTAAAATCATCTCAGGAGCTGTTCCTTAAATTCCAGACGAATGAACTGGATGCCAGCAGCCTGAGAAAATATATTGAAAGTAAAAACGTATTCAACAATTTACTTTCGAGATTCAGAAAATCCCCGTCCAAGAATCAGCACTATGAAGAACCGAAGGAACAGAATCTTGACATGATCGTTTTCGGAAAAGACGAGGAGAAACTGAACTACACCTACGCAAAATGCTGTACCGTAATTCCTGGAGATAAGATCTTCGGATTTATTACTATATCGGACGGAATCAAAGTCCACAGTGACAACTGTCCGAACGCTATTAACCTGAGAGCACAATATGATTATCGGGTTATTCCTGCCAAATGGGTCAATGCCGAGAGCTTCAAGAACAGGGTGAAAATTGAGATTGAAGGACTCGACAGAATGGGAATGATCAACGATATTACCACTGTCATCAGTGGAAGCATGGGAATGGACATGAAAAGCATGTCTATTGAATCCAACAACGGCGTTTTCACCGGAAACATCAACTTGGAAGTAAAAAACAAAGGTCAGCTGGAAGAGACCTTTAAAAAACTTAAAAGTATCAATGGCGTTTCAAGAGTGAGACGATTACAATCCTAAGTATGAATTTAACCCTTTATTTTAAAAAATTTTTCAACAACAGTCAGGCCTCAGGAATTATCCTTATTTTCTGTGTGCTTATTTCATTACTAATTGCCAATTCATCGGCAGCAGAGACATTCCAGAATTTTCTGGATAAGGTAGTGGGAACTCACCTCTTTGGACTGGAGTACCCGGTAAGCATCTGGATCAATGACGGGCTGATGGCAGTATTTTTTCTATTGGTAGGTCTTGAAATCAAAAGAGAGCTTGTAGAAGGCGAACTCTCTTCTTTTAAGAATGCTTCATTACCTATTTTTGCTGCAGTGGGCGGAATGCTTGTTCCTGCCGTTATCTACAGTATTTTCAACTCGGGAACTGAGTACAGCAACGGCTGGGGAATTCCTATGGCAACGGATATTGCCTTTTCATTGGCTATTATTTCCATGCTGGGAAAGAAAATCCCTAATTCAATCAAGATATTCTTAGCTGCATTGGCTATTGTAGACGATCTGGGAGCTATTCTTGTTATTGCAATCTTCTATACGGAACAGATCCACTGGAGCTATCTGCTGCTATCTTTTGGAATGACTGCCCTTCTGTTTATTTTGAATTTTTTAAAAGTAACCAAAACGATATTCTATATTATTCCGGGGCTCTTTTTATGGTACTTCCTTCATCATTCCGGGATTCACGCAACGATTGCAGGCGTTTTGCTTGCATTCTCTATTCCTACCAATGCTTCGAATGTAGAAATTTCTCCTTTGGAAAAACTGGAGCACCAGCTTCACATTCCGGTAAGCTTCCTGATCATGCCGATATTTGCATTGACCAATACCAATATTACGTTTTCAGGTGATATGGTTGCAGGAGTTACCAGTACATTGGGATTAGGAATTATCTGCGGATTGATATTAGGAAAACTGATCGGAATCAATCTGTTTTCTTTACTGGCTATTAAATTAAAACTTAGCGCTTTACCTCAAAACAGCAACTGGCTTCAGATGATAGGTGTAGGACTGCTGGCAGGAATCGGATTTACCATGTCTATTTTTATCGCTTTGTTATCCTTCAAAAATGAAATTCACATTCAGGATGAAGCTAAATTTGCCATTCTGATTGCCTCATTTATAGCAGCTATCTTAGGATTTACTATTTTAAGCATGAGCTCAAAAGGAAATATGGAACCGGAAGAAGATTAATTCTTTTTCTGGTTCTCCAGTTTTCTCCGATGTTCCTCATCACCATCAAAATCAGGTTCTGTAACAGATGTATGATACTGAACGGTTTCCTTCTGGATCTCGTCTGAAAGCAATTTCTCTATTCTGAGTTTTCTGATGGCCATATTCAATTCATTGCCGAACAGAAGAAGGTATACATTTACATTCACCCAAACCATCAGCAGAATCATACTTCCAATGGAACCGTACAGAACGTTGTATCTCGCAATATCTTTTACATAAATGGCAAAAATATAAGTCGTGGTCACAAATAATACCGTAGTAAGAACCGCCCCAGGAATGGCTTGTCTGAATCTGGTGATCTTCACTGTTCCCAACCAATAAAACAGAGTGAGAAGGATAAAATAGAACAACGGAAATGAAACAAAACCGATGATCTTGGAAAGGTTGTCTACCAGCCATGTTATATCATAGGCCGGGGTAAACAGCTTCATTTTAACCTCTACATAATAGACTCCGAAAAGGGCCAAAAATACAATAGTAACAAAGCCTATCGTAATGAAAAAAGAAAGGATAAATTCTTTGACATCACTGAGTTTCTCCTCAGAATTTTCATTAAACCCATTGATCAGAGAAAAGGTTCCATTGGTCGCAAAAATGAGTGCCAGTACAATGGTAAGGTTACTGATCCCCTTCATATTGGGAATAATATTGTTCTGTATATACCCTCTCACATCATTCTCCATACTATTGGAGGGAAATACATTATGCATCAATACATCGAAAATATAAAATTGTAATTTATCATAAAGAGGCATATGAGGGAGTACGGAAAGCAAGAATAAAATGAAAGGAAATAAGCTCATGGTAAAGCTCCAGGAAATGGCAGCTGCCTTTCTGCCGATCTTATCTTTAAAAATTCCTGAGATATAAATCTGAAACATCTGCCAAAGTGATATTCCCAAAACAGGAATATGGATGCTATCAAAAAACTCTTGAATCTTCAAAATAAAATTAGGAACCTTCACACTCATCTATTTGCTTGTCTTTTACAAAGGTAGGAGAATTAAATTAAATGAGGAGCGATTAAATAAAGCAATTAACGGTACATAATAAAACAGAGCAGTCCTGTTTTCCCGAATGTAACAGCTTCAAAGATGATGTATAAAAGCAACAATCTCCTCTCCCGGAAAGCCTTTAAATTCTACTTTCCCTGCCTAAACTTTGAATCAAAAACTTTAAGCAGTATCTTTGCCCTCTGAAACTTTTATCAATGCGAATCAGCTTACTTTGTATCGGCAAAACAGATGATAAAGAGATCACCTCTTTAATTAATTATTATCTCAACCGCTTACCCAAACACTGGAATTTTGAAATTATAGAAATTCCTGATGTAAAAAACGCAAAAAACCTCTCTCCGGATCTTCTGAAAAAGGAAGAAGCCAAACTATTCCTGAATCATATCGACAAAAACGATCTTGTTGTGATGCTGGATGAAAAAGGGAAACAATTCACCAGCCGCGAGTTTTCTCAAAAAATTGATACCTGGATGAATTCTTCTGTGAAAAAGGCTCATATTCTGATAGGAGGAGCCTATGGCTTTTCAGAAGAAATGTATAACAGAGCCAATGAGAAAATGTCATTATCCAAAATGACCTTTACCCACCAAATGATTCGCCTTTTTATTGTAGAACAGTTGTATAGAGCTGACCAGATTCTTCAGGGTAAGCCTTATCATAACGACTAATACTGAAAAATGGCCTTTGTAAGGCCATTTTTATTTTTTGTAACAATATTTTATTTCTTTGTGAAGCAAACCGTATCGGTTCCGCTGTTATAGCAATAAGTTCCCCTTTTCAGGTTCTTTTTAGTACTCTCAAACTGATCCTTCAATCCATATTCACGATCTATAATCATCAACCAGTTTTGAACTTTAAGCCTTAAAGGCGTTGTTTCCTTTTTCTGTTGGGCGGAAGGATAAAGCTCAGGAAAGGCAAATGTTTCTATTGTATTATTTCGCAAAAGCTTCACCGTTAAAGCATCTCCATCCAGGTAAGACATTCCCTCGTCATTATAGGTTTCGTTTACAGCATCAATGCCGGCATCTTTCAGCTGAGAAATCATTTCCCGGCTTTTATCCGGAAACTGATTCGTTTCAATAAGCAGCTCTATATCGCTTCCCTTCTTTTTCAAATGGGTATTGATCGTGGCTGAATAGGTATCGTCTTTATAATGTTTCAGTATAATCGTCTGAGGCGAATTACAAAGGTTAAATTCATAATAGCTGATATATTCCTCCGCTTTCTGACCTTTTGAAAATCCATAAAATAACAGGGTTGCTGTTAAAAATATTTTAATCGTTACGTTATTCATTTTTTATGTGGAAGTCCCCGGAAAACAGTTTACTTTTTTGTACACTTGGTATAATATTCTGCCAGTATTGCTTTTTCATATCCTAAAACAACTGCTTTATCCAGGTTGTCGCAAGCTTCCTTAGGTTTGGCTGTATCAAATAAAACCAATGCTTTAGTGACATAAGACTGTGCAAATTTCGAATCTATAGTAATTGCTTTATTGACGTCCGTAAGGGCTTCCTTATATTTTTTCATTTTTAAATAAACATCTGCCCTTCCGTTATACAGCAAAGATTCCGGTTTTTCTGAAATAAGCTGATTGTAGTCTTTCAGTGCTCCGTCAAGATCACCGCTGTTTTTCTTCAGATTGGCTAGTCCTGTTTTGGCAAAAATATTATCCGGTGCAAAGGTCAGTATCTGATTGAGATCCTTGATCGCCAATTCTTTTTTTCCCTGACTGTCATAGATTTTGGAACGGGTAAGATACAGATCAGGATTTTTGTCATCTACCTGAAGGCCTTTCTGAATATACTCCAAAGCTTTCACTTTGTTTCCTTTCTGGCTGTGTAATGAGGCAAGATTGGCATAGACGGAAACCGACAAGGGATTGGCCTTTAAAGCAGACTCATAAGATTTAAAAGCAAGCGCCGCTTTACCCTGTCTTCTCTGAGCGGTCCCGAGATAGTCATAATACTCTGACTGAAATTTCTGGATTTGCTCTTTTTCTGCCAGTTTGGAATACTGTTCTTCGGCACATTTGTAATCCCCTTTTTTGAAACAGTCTTCGGCCAGTTTTTTGTCCTGGGCATATCCATTCAGGGAAAAGCAAATACATGCTGTCAGTAATAAAATTTTTTTCATGAGGTTATAGTTTGTTTATTGATCACTTTTTTGGCGAGTGCACCAAATATCACTCCCAATAAAGATCCAACAAACGCTCCCACCAAAATATCAATTGGAAAATGCACTCCTAAATAGATTCGGCTGTAAGATACAACCAGAGCCCATACAAATATAGCATAAGGAAACCATTTAATCTGCTTTTTCAGTAAAATACCTAAATAAGTTGCCAAAAAGAAGGTATTTGAAGCATGAGCAGAGTAAAACCCAAACTGCCCGCCACATTTCACAATCCTCATGTGATGCTCCAAAGTAGGATCATGGCATGGTCTCAACCTGGCCACTCCATACTTGAAAACATTGGCAAGCTGATCTGAAATCACAGCCCCAAGGGTTAAAAATATAAGAATAAAAACTAAAGATCTTAGTTTGTAGTTTTTGTATAAGAAATAAAGGAATATAATATAAAGGGGAACCCAGATCCATGTACTGGAAATCAACATCCAAAACTGATCAAAAGAAGAGTCTCCTAAATTATTAAGGTACAGAAATACCTTTTTATCTTCCTGAATGAGCTCCTCCATACCTTATCTGCTTACAGGTCCTTCGTAAGTTTCATCTTCGGAAGGTTTTGGTTTCGGAGGTTCATTGGTAGCCGTCGGTTCTGTAAGAATATCTTTTTTAATATCATTCACAGGGTTGAAATCTTTGGCAGCATCTTTTACCTTTTCGATTTCACGTTTGATTTCGGAAACAGGATTATCCGTCTCCTTCATAATCTCCGTTTTAATATCTTCTACTGCACCACGCATTTTCCTAACACCCGCGCCAAGATCACGTGCTATCTGAGGAAGTTTATCCGGTCCGAATAATACAACGATTGCAATGGCAATGAGTGCCATTTCTCCAATGCTTAATTCCATGCTGTAAAATTACGAAAGATTATACATTTATTGATCGTAAACTAAAAATTTAAACAAATTTTAAGATTTTCAATTTAAAATTACACAATACAGGCGTTCAAATTCAGAAATCTAGGCTTTGAGTACGGCTATAAAGCTGCAATTCGTCAAATACAAATTGACGTTTAAAACTCATCATTAAAATTCCTCCGCCCAACCTACTTCTTTGAAAAACAAGCTTCTGCAGTTTTTCATTTTTTTAATTATTAACAAATATTTAATTCAAATCATTGAGAATTAAATAATGAATCAGTATATTTACTATGCACAATTTAAAAAGATTTAATATGAAAAAACTAGCAACTACCTTTAAAGTTTTTGCCGTAGTCTCGGTGTTAGCCCTCAACAGCTGCCGTGACGAAAACAATGAAATCACTCAGCAGGAAACCGCACAGGCTAAAGTAACCACTGCTGATCTGAAAAAAGAAACTACCCCACTTTCTTCACAAATGGTTCCGGAAACGGTACAAACGCAGCTGGATGAATCCAAAAAGAATCTCGAAGCCCATTTGAAAAGTGACTTACAGATTGCAGAAGTAAATGTAATCGGGAAAATCGCTACCCAAAAAGGAATCGAGCTTTCACAAAATCTGGTCTCTGATAAAGACCAGTTTATCGCATTGGGGAATATTATGGATCCTTCTTCTGTAAAGATCGGGAAAATCGGTGATCTGTATAGCGGAGATGATCTGGCTACAGCCCAAAAAGGATTGCGGGAAACCATCACAGAAGAAGTGAAAACCGGCACCAACGTCATGGAAGTAACCTGGAATGGTAAAAACGGATCATTCAAGACATTATGTTTCTACAATGATTCAGGAATTATCTGGGATAATATTTTTGGCGGATTGGTGATGATGGACACAAGAGCTAATACTGAAACATCAAATGACCGCCAGGCCTCAAAAGTAGTTTCCACATGGTACAAACAATGGTGGACAGCCAACTGGCTTTGGGGATCTAAAAGAGGAGAAATCGGTTATCAGATCACGATTTATTATTCAGGATCTACCGTTTCCAATGCTGATGTAAGCGATTGGGGCTATATCAGCTTAGGAAAAGCGAAGAGCGAAAGTAAGATCCTTAGAAGAACAGGTGCGTTCGGGCAGTGTCAATATGCATTGGGAATCTGTACCCCTACCGGTTCTTTAAGCTTCAATTCTAATAACTTCTCTGTATCATTTTCAGGATTGGGAAGCAACGTGGTAAGCAACGGAACGAAATCACTTTACCCGTAATCTTCATATATAATTAATTTTTATACAGGAAGTTATCTCACTTTTGAGATAACTTCTTTTTTTGAACTTTATTACTATTACACGATTTTTTATTCGTGCATCCGTAGCAATCATATTTTCTCACTGAGTTTATAAAAGGTCTGTGGAATCGACAAAACCTTAGGAATTCTTCTAATATTGTGGAAGTTAAATCAAAGTAAATAATCAGCTAGTTTTCTATTGTTTTCTTCAGAGCCTCAATAGCATTTCCTTTCAATCCAAAAGTATTTTTCAGTATTTCAAACAGCTGCATCTCATTTTTAATAGAAACCGATTCTTTCAGTCCATCATTAGATCTGATATTCAAAACGTGATCTGTGTAGGTATAACGGGCATTTTCGTCTACTTTTGAAAGAATCAGACTTTTCTTAAAATTGGACTCCGGATAAGTAGATAAGTACCAGTTGGGTATTTGCAGATCAATAGGCTCTGTATTTCCCAGTATAAATCGATAAACGGGAAACCATTTGTCATCCTTTCCTGACCAAAGCACATACGTGTCTTCTTTATGGGAGACTTTAAATATCCCGTTAGGTGTTTGTTGTGGTTCTATTTCATTCAACAACAGAGGACTGGTAAGTGTAGCTGTTCCAAAACCACAATCTACCAGATATTTTATTTCTTCCAGATCAACAATCAATAATAAATGGGTTGGCGGAGCAATACTGTTCTCCTCTCTCTTCCAGACGACTCTACCCAGTTGCAGCTTTACTTTAAATCCTAAATACTTTAAAACTTCGCTCAAAAGCAGGTTCTGTTCATAGCAATAGCCTCCTCTGGATTCTACAATCAATTTCCGGAAAAGGTCTTCTATTTCCAAAGAAGGAACAGTTCCTGTGTAAGGATCTATATTTTCAAAAGGAATATACTTAGGATGAAGCTGATGGATTTTCTTCAACGTCTCCAGACTGGCATCATAATTTCCGGAATAATGAATCCGTTCCAGGTATTTTTCTAATTTTAATTCGTCCATACGTTCAGCTTTTTCATTAAAATATGGCAGTTCTGGCCATCCAAAAACCGTTCTAACTCTATGACAAGTTACGGAAATATTCAAACCAGATTATAAAAAAATAAGGTTAAGATGTATCAATTGATCTTAACCTTATCTGTTTTATTTTGAATATTTATCTTCTGAGAGCGTATCTATATTTTTCGGTTTTTTCTGGAACGCAGAATAAGTGACGACTACACTGATAGCCATTAGAATAAACGCTAAAAAGAACGGAGCTCCTGAAAATTTAAAAGGGGCTTCATCGTGGGTAAAAAAGTAAAACAGGTTCGTCATCATCGGAGGTCCGATAATAGAAGTCGCACTCATTAAACTTGTGAGTGCACCCTGAAGTTCTCCCTGTTCGTTGGAAGGAACACTTTTCGTAATCACAGACTGTAAAGCCGGGCCGCAAATACCTCCCAGGCAATATGGAATCAGGAAAACAAACATCATCCAGCCTTCTGAAGCGAATGCAAACAGGAGCAGCCCAACGGCATACAGTGCAAGTCCGTAGTAGATGCTTTTCTGCTCTCCAAGTCTCGGAGTCGTCCATCTGATCAGCAATCCTTGCACTAGCCCAACCAAAAGGCCCACTACTCCTAATGAGATCCCAACCATTCTTTCGGTCCAGCTAAACTTATACATGGTAAAGAAACTCCAGTTACTCTGTACAGCGTGCCCTGCAATATAAATTAAAATCAAAGCAACAATCAGTCCTGAAATTTCAGGGTGTTTACCTAAAAATTTAAATGAACCTACAGGATTCGCTCTTTTCCAGTCGAATTCCCGTCTTTTATCTTTATCCAAACTTTCCGGAAGAATAAAATAGCCATAGAGGAAATTAAGCAAGCAAAGACCGGCAGCAGCATAGAAAGGAACTCTAGCACCATAATGCCCGAGAACACCGCCTAGAACCGGCCCTATGATAAAGCCAAGTCCAAATGCAGCTCCTATCAATCCAAAGTTTTTGGCTCGGTCTTCATCCGTGGAAATATCCGCAATATAGGCACTCGCCGTGGTGACACTCGCCCCGGTAATCCCCGCAATCACTCTTCCTAAAAACAGCCACCAAATACTCGGAGCCAATGCCAGGAAAATATAATCCACAGCAAACCCGAAAAGTGAGATCAGGATAATAGGTCTCCGTCCATATTTATCACTCAGGTTTCCAACAAGAGGCGAAAATATAAACTGTGTAAATGCATAGGCAAATCCTAACCAGCCTCCATATTTTGCGGCTTCACTAATGTCAGCATGAATCAGTTCTTCAATCAATTTCGGAACCACGGGAATGATGATTCCCCATCCTGTAATATCAATCAGTAAAGTAATAAATATAAAGCCAATAGCTGCTTTTTTCTTTGAATTTTCCATGATGCTGCAAAATTAAACAAATCTTAAAAATAATGATTCTAAATTTTACTGTATTAAGGAAGTATAATAGTAAGCCCTTGTTCTGAAATAAAAAAAGTCCTGTTTTTAATATTCACTTCAATGCTACAGAACGCAAAAAATTAAACATTCTATAACAATAAATAAAAAAGCCTGCCTCAAAATAAATTTAATCCAGGCTTACATTTTGATCATTCCCTATTCTTTCCAAATGCGGCTAAGCTTAGCATAACCATTTCCGTTGAATAGGGAAACATAATAGAACCGCTCTTTTAAAAGGTAATTTAATGATATGCTGGGCACAAAAAAAGCCTTTCTTTCGAAAGGCTTTTACTAATTTATTGTAGTTCGTATTACTTTGAAGCAAGTACTTCTTTTTCAGAAGTTGATTTTCCGTGTACTTCTTCTTCTTTTCCTGTCTTAAGGAAGTCATAAGCAATTGCTGATGCAATAAAGATGGATGAATAAGTACCGAATCCGATACCGATCAACATGGCAAACATGAATCCTCTCAGGTTATCACCCCCAAAGATGAAGATCGCAAGGATCACAAGGATGGTTGTGAATGAAGTGTTGAATGTTCTACCCAATGTACTTGAAATAGAGTCATCAAATAATCCAGCCAATGTTAATGATTTCTTCTCTCTCAGATATTCTCTAATTCTGTCGAAGATAATTACCGTATCGTTGATTGAGTATCCTAATACCGTAAGGATTGCAGCGATGAAATCCTGATTGATCTCCATATTGAACGGCATATATTTGTGAAGTAGTGAATACGTTCCCAAAATAATAACCGCATCGTGGAATAATGCTGCTACAGCTCCCAGAGAGAACTGCCATTTTCTAAATCTGAATAAGATATAGATAAAGATACCCGCCAATGCAGCCACTACTGCAAGGATACCGTGCGTCTGAATATCATCCGCTACCGTAGGACCTACTTTCTCAGATGAAATGATCCCTGCGTGGTCTTTGTCTGCAGATTTAAATTCAGTCAGGGTAATATTAGCAGGAAGATCTCCTTTTAATCCTTCATATAATTTATTCTCAATCGTTTGGTCAGCCTTTAAAGATTCGTCTTCAATAAGGTAATCTGTAGAGATTTTCAATTGTTTTGCATTTCCGAAAGTCTTAGCTTCTACAGAAGAATTCTTCCCGTCTTCAGTTTTGAAAAGTTTTACTAATTTTTCTTCAACATCATTAGCATTTACTTCTTTATCAAATCTTACCACATAGTTTCTACCTCCAGTAAAGTCGATACCATATTTGAATCCGTGAGTTACCATAGAAACAATACAGATTACTGTTAATACAGCAGAGATGATGTATGCATATTTTCTCTTTCCGATAAAATCGATCCAAGTATTTCTGAATAGGTTTTTCGTTGGCGGAGTCCATACAGAAAGGTGCTTACCTTTGTTCAGTCTGCTGAAGATCATTACTCTTGATAACAATACAGAAGTGAACAATGTCATGATAATACCGATCATCAATGTCAAGGCAAATCCTTTGATAGGTCCTGTTCCGAAGAAGAATAATACTACCGCAGTCAGTAACGTAGTCGAGTGACCATCGATAATTGCGCTTAATGCATGTTTGAAACCATCTTTATAAGCTTCAAGGATGCTTTTCCCTGCAAATAATTCTTCTTTTGTTCTTTCATAGATAATTACGTTGGTATCTACTGCCATCGCCATCGTCAATACGATACCTGCGATACCAGGAAGTGTCAGCGTAAAGTCTCCGGAATCCATAATTCCGAAAATATAGAATAAGTTGATTACCATTGCAATCACAGCGTACACACCGGCACCACCGTAATAGAAAATGATATAAACAATGATAATTAAGAATGCAATAGCAAATGAAATCATACCAGCGTTGATAGACTCCTGTCCAAGAGACGGACCTACCTGAGTAGCCTGTACTACTTTTGCACCAGCAGGTAATTTACCCGCTCCAAGAACGTCAACCAATTCTTTAGCTTCTTCCTGAGAGAAGTTACCAGAGATTTGTGTTCTACCGTTAGGAATAGCATTTACAACGTTTGGTGCAGTATATACTCTGTTATCAAGAGTTACAGCAACTGGTTTTCCAACGTTTTTCTCCGTTAATGTTTTCCATTCTTTTGCTCCTTTAGAATCCATCTGCATGTCTACCACTACTCTTCCAAGTTCATCATAGCTGATGTTGGCAGTTTCTACAGCACCGTCAACCGGAGCTTTTTGGTTAATGTTACTTCTGATTGCATACAATACTAAATCATCAGGACTTGTAGCTTCAGGTTTGTAACCCCACATGAACTGTGTATATTTAATGTTAGCCGGACGTAAAGACTGACCTACTTTGCTGTTTAAAATTTTGTTTACAACAGCTGTATCAGATAGTTTTACATTGGCAACACCGTTTGTTCTTAATTTGTCAAGCTGTAAAAGATTCATGAAGTTCACATTCTTTGCTACTCCCATAGAATCTCCTTTTGCCGCAACCATAGTTGTCAAAGTCTGGAAATAAGGTGCAATTTCAGGAACCTGCTGTACTTCCCAGAACTGAAGTTTTGCAGAAGTCTGAAGCATTTTCTTCACTTTGTCGATGTCTTTCATACCAGGCATTTCCACAGAAATTCTAGCTGTACCAGGTACTCTCTGAACGTTTGGCTGGATGGCTCCAAGCTTATCAATTCTCGTTCTGATTACCTCGAAAGCTGTACCTACTGAAAGATCAACTCTTCTTTTTACAATACTTTTTACCTGCTCGTCAGTAGTGTTGTACTTGATTTCAGATAAGTTGGTATTTCCGAAAAGTTCCGGATCAGCAAGCTTAAGGTTGGTTCCTTTCGCTCTGTTTACCGCATCGAACTGTTCAAAGAAATTGTCGATGTAAGATTTTGTTGAGTTTTTCTGAGCTTCATC
Organism: Chryseobacterium sp. FR048; assembly: GCF_056844665.1. NCBI lineage: Bacteria > Pseudomonadati > Bacteroidota > Flavobacteriia > Flavobacteriales > Weeksellaceae > Chryseobacterium > Chryseobacterium sp. FR048. The sequence goes on from NZ_JBXDSE010000001.1 coordinate 234,151, forward strand.
AGTCTTATTTAAAGCCTCAATAAGAACAGGATTGGTAGAATAATTGGTTAAATCATTTACCAAATCTCTTTGGTTGATTTCCAATAGAACGTTGATCCCTCCTTTTAAGTCAAGACCCAGTTTCATTTCCTTGTCCTTAGCTTTTGAATAATAAAGCTTTGTATACCCAAGATTAAGAGTATCTTCCTTGATTCGTTTGATCTCTTTCTCGTTTCCTTTCGCAGCTTCGATCTGCGATTCAATTTTGCTGGCGTACCAGGTTGGTAATAGCTCGTTTAAGCAGATCAACCCCAGGACAATAGCAACAATTGTAATAAGTCCTTTTCCTTGCATTTTGTTATAACTACGTTAAATTAAGTCGGCAAATATAATGATTTTCTTGTATTTTATGAATTTTTAACAACAGAAATGGTTTATTTTCAGATATATCAGCATTCTGATTTCTATTTAAGATTTAACAATTATTTCTTACTATCATAATGAAATTTTCAAAATTCGATTGGTATAAAATTTTCATTCTTATATCAACGCACTAAATATCAAAATATTATGAAAAATTTACTTTTTAGCATCAGTATTTTTTCTTCCTTAATTGTTAATTCTCAAAGCATTAATTTGGAAGAATTTGCCACCGGATTGACCAGTCCGGTCGAGATTACAAACGCCAATGACAGCCGCCTCTTTGTCGTTCAGCAAAACGGAATTATACGAATTATTCAACCCAATGGGACAATTAATGCCACCCATTTTCTGAATATTTCTTCCAAAATTAATTTTGGCGGCGAAAGAGGACTTCTCGGACTTGCTTTTCATCCACAATACTCTACCAACGGGTATTTTTTTGTGTATTACAATAATCCTTCCGGAAATATTATTGTGGCAAGATACACCGTAAGCTCCACCGATCCCAATGTAGCAGATGCCAATTCTGAAAAAATCCTGTTGAACATCCCCAAACCATTTGCCAATCACAATGGCGGAAGCATTCACTTTGCCCCGGACGGAAAACTGTGGATCATTACAGGAGATGGAGGAAGCGGAGGAGACCCTGGCAATAATGCTCAGAACAAAAATTCACTTTTAGGAAAAATGCTGCGAATCGATGTAAATGCCACTGATCCTACTCCGTATAATATCCCTCCCGACAATCCTTTTGCCGGCTCCGGTGTGGATGGAGCTGATGAAATATGGGCGTATGGACTTAGAAATGCATGGAAATTTTCCTTTGATCTCACTACAGGAAATGCTATAATTGCCGACGTAGGACAGGAAACCATAGAAGAAATCAATAAAATGCCAATCACACAGGCCGGTTTGAATTATGGCTGGCGCTGCTATGAAGGAAACAATGTCTACAATAACAGTACAGGTTGCCCTGCCCAGTCTACGATAACCTTCCCCATCGCCGTCTATGACCATTCCGGAAATAAATGTTCCATCACCGGAGGCTATGTTTACAGAGGCACTCAATATCCGGCTCTTCAGGGAAAATATTTCTTTGCCGATTATTGCTCTACGCAAATCGGAATCCTGGATAACAGCAATACCATAACATGGACCTCGCCCTACACAGGAAACAATTTCTCCACTTTCGGGCAGGATGCACAAAAGGAATTGTATGTGGCAGCAGTGAATAGCGGAAAGATCTTTAAAATTACCACAGGGACCTTAGGGACAGAGGAAAATAATAATTTAGGAAAGATAAACGTTTATCCTAATCCTGCTCACAAAGAGATTTTCATCAAGGGGACTAAAGATAAAAAGGTAACAGCAGAAATCATCAGTATGGAGGGAAGAAAAGTTTTGGAAGCCCGTCAGATCATCGATGGAAAAGGTATTGATATTTCCGGAATACCGGCTGGTGTCTATTTTATCAACATAAAATCCGGCAACCTGAAATCTTACAGTCAGAAAATTGTTGTTAAGTAGAGACTGCCTATTTCAAACGCTAATGGGCGCTAAGTATTTTTAATTTATCACTTGTAAGATCGTTCGCTAAGGCGTTTCACTCAGCCAAGACACCCTTTGCTGAACGAAGTGCCTTTGCGGACGAAAATAATAACTACGCAAGATAGCCTTGCGGACGTTGCGTTTTTTAAATATTCTTACAACCAGAAAATTGTTGTTAAGTAGAAATTGCCTATTTCAAACGCTAATGGGCGCTAAGTGTCTTTAAAAACATTTCCTGTAAGATCGTTCGCTAAGGCGTTGCACTCAACCAAGACACCCTTTGCTGAACGAAGTGCCTTTGCGGACGAAAATAATAACTATGCAAGATAGCCTTGCGGACGTTGCGTTTTTCAAATATTCTTACAACCAGAAAATTGTTGTTAAGTAGAAACTCTTTATTTTAAACGCTAATGAGCACTAAGTATTTTTAATTTATTACTTGTAAGATCGTTCGCTAAGGCGTTGCACTCAGCCAAGACACCCTTTGCTGAACGAAGTGCCTTTGCGGACGAAAATAATAACTATGCAAGATAGCCATGCGGACGTTGCGTTTTTTAAATATTCTTACAACCAGAAAATTGTTGTTAAGTAGAAATTGCCTATTTCAAACGTTAATGTGCGCTAAGTATTTTTTAATTTATCACTTGTAAGATCGTTCGCTAAGGCGTTGCACTCAGCCAAGACACCCTTTGCTGAACGAAATGCCTTTGCGGACGAAAATAATAACTATGCAAGATAGCCTTGCGGACGTTGCGTTTTTTAAATATTCTTACAACCAGAAAATTGTTGTTAAGTAGAGACTGCCTATTTCAAACGCTAGTGGGCGCTAAGTATTTTAACAATACTTCCTATAAGATCGTTCGCAAGGGCGTTACGCTCAGCAGTTTTTATTGCCACGAATGCACGAATTAATCATCTATACGCTTAATTTTAAACTTATATATAAAGAAAATTATTCGTGGCAAAAATAAAAGCGATTCAGTGTTGAATCGCTTTTGTTTTATATCGTCATCGAGAAGATTCTCGTTTCCGGTTTGTTTCTCATCATTCTGAGATCAAAAACCATAGCTACATTCCTTGTGAATGCTCTTCCCGCTTCTGTAATTTTTATTTCATTGCCTCTGATCTCAACCAGACCGTCATTTTCCATCTCTTTCAACATGTCCAATGCATTTTCAAGTTCTGGGAATGAGTTGTTTTCATCGAACGTGGTTTCAAGCTGGCACATCAGATTCAGAATATGTCTTCTCACGATCAGGTCCTCTTCATTCAGAACATGTCCTTTCACTACAGGGATCTGACCTTCTTCTACCATCTTTTGGTATTCTTCCACCGTTTTTACATTCTGGGCAAAAGCATACCATGAATCTGAGATTGCAGACATTCCAAGACCTACCATCAGCTGGGTATTGCTGGAGGTATAACCCATAAAGTTTCTGTGAAGTTTTTTATGAATCAAAGATTGGTACAGATCATCATGTTCTAAAGAAAAATGATCCATTCCTACTTCAATATATCCTAAATCCTGAAGCAGTTTTTTACCATCTTCATACAAACGGCGTTTTTCTTCTCCACTCGGAAGGTCATTTTCATCAAAACCTCTCTGCCCCACTCCTTTTACCCATGGAACATGTGCATAGGAATAGAATGCTAATCTGTCCGGCTTCAGTTCCATTGTTTTTCTGATGGTGTGCTCCATCGCTTCCCAGGTCTGATGCGGAAGACCAAATACTAAATCATGACTGATTCCTCTGTAACCGATTTCCTTCGCCCATTCCGTTACGTTCTTCACATTCTCAAAAGGCTGAATTCTGTTGATCGCTTTCTGTACTTTAGGATCATAATCCTGAACACCGAAACTTACTCTTCTGAAACCAAGATCATATAAGGTCTGAAGGTGTTCCTTTGTTGTATTATTCGGATGTCCCTCGAAAGAAAACTCGGGATGTTCGGCAATTTCTACTGTTTCAAAAATTCCACCTAATAAAGTTTTTAAGTTCTCAGGGGAGAAAAATGTAGGGGTACCGCCACCAAGATGTAATTCTTTCAGTTTCGGTTTTTCATTAAAGAGCTCTAGGTAAAGTTTCCATTCCTTCAGAACGCTTTCCAGATAAGGAACTTCAACGCTGTGTTGCTTTGTAATACGCTTATGACATGCACAGAACGTACATAGCGCCTCACAGAAAGGCAAATGGATATAAATAGAAATCCCCTCCTCTGCATTGGTTTCATGAAAAGACCTGATCACTGTTTCCTTCCATTTCTCCGGTGAGAATGTCGTTTCATCCCAATAAGGAACGGTAGGGTAAGAAGTGTATCGTGGTCCGGGAATATTATACTTATCTATTAAAGAATTCATTTTGAAAAATAAAATTTTATAAGGTGAGGAAATTTAACATTATTAAAATTCCGTCCTACAAAATTAACCATTAGTTATGAATTTTAACCTATGAATTATATTAGGTTCTAGTTTATAATGAGTCTAAATACGCATGATCAATGCCTTTGCTGAATAATGATAATTTCTATGAATGTTATTTAAAATTTTAATTTCACTACCGAAATCTTGCCATTTCCTGCAACAATAACTTTATCGCCATCCATCCATTCGCAAACAAAAAATCCTTTTTCATCAGAAATTTTCTTCCAGGTTTTTCCGAAATCTGAAGAATAACTGATATGCTGATCTCCTACTGCAATGATGTCTTTCCCTTTAGATCCTGGTTTTATTTTTACACAGGTCGTATATCCTGCATTCTGCCCTGAAGCCTGAATCTGCCAGGTTTCACCACCATCGTTGGTGGTTGCAATATTGTTGATATTAGCTGCCTGCTTGGTGTAATCTCCTCCTACGGCAATTCCAAAACGGTCATCATAAAAATCTATGGAATACATCCCCTGAGAAGATTCTCCCTGAATAAACGGCGTGTTGAAAACCTCTATTTTCTCGTTTTTCAAATTCATCTTTACTATTCTTGAGGCTTTTCCACCTGTGGCAATCCATAGATATTTCTGCGTGGAAGAAATATTGGTATTACTGGCTGCAAAAGCGGCTTCCCCTTCATTCAGTCTGAAATCACTTTTAAACATGCTCCATTTTCCATTCCTGTATACAGCCAGCTTCAAGAGGTTATCTTTATCTGCATCACTGAATGTATAAGCCAGTTTGTCATTCACAAAATGCAAGGCATCATAGAAAGCTGTTTTGGCAGTATCTTTAAAAACAATTTGGGAAGTAAGATCCTTCTTATTAATTTTAAAAAACCGGCCGGGGCTTACGATATTGATGGCATAGAAAGACGTTTTATCGTGCCCCAGAGTTCTGAATTCAAGTTTTTCTTCGGACAGCTTTATCTGCTTCTGCTTCTTATAATCTTTAAGGTCCACATACCCGAATTTAGAATCAGATCCGCTATACCAGACTTTATGATCATAGAGTTCAATGGCTCTAATGCTTATTTTATCATTCAAAATCGTTTCTATATTTTCTACCTGCTGAGAAAAGGCATACATTCCCACAGATAAGAACAAAATGCTGAATATTTTTTTCATAGATATTATTATTTAAGAACAAAAAAACCGCCGAAGCGGTTTATATTATTATTAATCGTCCTGATATTTTTCAGGGTTGTTAAGCTTACTGTTTCTTTTACCATAAAGGAAATATACAACTCCTCCTAACAACAACCATGCTCCGGAAAGTTCTTTTGCATGATCACTAAGGTTATAAATCAGATATAGGTTGATCACTACCCCTAGTCCTACTACTACTTTATAAGCAGGAACTTTGAAAGGTCTGATCAAATCCGGTTCTTTCTTTCTCATTACCCAAACCGCAATACAAACCAGAGTAAATGCAAACAGAGTTCCGAAACTCGTCATATCTGCCAAGGTAGAAATTGGGGTAAATGCTGCAATAAATGCTACGATAACTCCCAATAAAATAATTCCTTTGTAAGGTGTTTTTGTTTTCGGGTGAAGTTCTCCAAAGAATCTAGGGATCAAACCGTCTTTTGCCATCCCGATAAAGATTCTGGACTGCCCCATCATCATTACCATAACTACAGAGATCAATCCTACTGTTGCTGCAATTGTTACGACATTACTTGCCCAGTGTTTTCCTGCAATTTCAAAGGCATAGGCTACAGGCGCTTTGATCGCATCTGGATATTTTCCTTCAGGATTAAAGTCTGTATAATGCATCATCCCTGTCAAAACAAGAGATACACAGATATATAAAGCTGTACAGATCAATAATGAAGCGATAATTGCAAAAGGTACGTCCTTCTTAGGATTGATTGCCTCTCCTGCCTGTGTAGAAACGGCATCGAAACCGATATAGGCAAAGAAAATGGCAGCTGCTCCGGAAATAATTCCTTTAATACCATAGGCAGAGACCATATCTCCCTCGGAGTTCTTGATCTTGACAGGATCAGGAATAAAAGGCTTCCAGTTTTTCACTCCATCTACCGCATTGTATAAATCAGTATTGGAAAAAATAATATAAACTCCAGCAATAATTACGAAAATAACCGCAGAAGTTTTCATCAAAACGATCAGGTTATTGGCCCCTGCCGCTTCTTTAGTTCCTTTTACCAATAATGCTGTAATCAATAGCACAAGAATAAATGCTGGCAGGTTCATTGAAAACCCTTCTCCTGTATAGCTTGACGGATCGGATGTAAGATAGGACGGCAGATGAACGCCGAAAATTTTCAAAAATTTGTTAAAATATCCTGACCAGCTCACCGAGACCGCCATACTGGCCATGGCATACTCCAGAATGAGACACCACCCCATCGCCCAGGCAAAGATTTCCCCTACGGTTCCGTATGCATAGGCATAAGCTGAACCTTCTACAGGAATAATTGATGCAAATTCTGCATAACATAATGCTGCAAAAACGCAGGCAATACCTGCTATGATAAAGGAAATGGCAAGTGCAGGACCTGCATGGTAATAGGCTCCTGTTCCTGTAAGAACAAAGATTCCACCTCCAATGATAGCACCTACTCCAATTGCTGTTAAACTCCATTTTCCAAGGACTTTTTTCAGCTCACTTTTCTTCATATCTGCCTCATAGGCACTTAGTGGCTTTTTAACCCAAATTTTCGACATGTTTTTTTATTTATTAAGGATTCACGAAAATATAAAAAATTTAGGAACTCTCACGTTTATCGTTAAACTTTCATCATTTATTTTACATTAATACATCAAAAACACGAACAAGATATTATTTAATTCATTTTAAAAAGTCCATATTTTTGCTTATTTTTGATCGCATGAATTTATATGATCTTTTCGTAAAGCCCTATGAAAACTACAATTCCTTACAAATTGCACTGGAAGCATCAGGTGCTATTTTCGGAATTTTGAGCGTATATTTTTCCATTAAGAAAAATATATGGGTATATCCTACCGGCATTATATCAACACTAATCTATGTATACATCCTTTTCAATGCCGGATTATTAGGAGATTGTCTGATCAATGTATACTACACGGTGATGAGTGTCTATGGTTGGATATTATGGGCCAGAAGCTCTGAAGATCATGTACATGTGGACGTAACCTGGGCCACAAAAAAGGAATGGATCTATGCCAGTATTCTTTTCATATTGAGCTTAGCATTTGTTACCTTTATATATTATTACAAACCTTATATTGACAATCATTTTTCAATGGAAGGAACCAGTCTCGGATTGTATCATCTTGACTGGGCCAATTGGATGGATGTTTTCACCACTTCCATATTTTTAGTAGGAATGTGGTTTATGGCCAAACAGCGCATTGAGAACTGGATTTTCTGGATTATCGGAGATTTTATTTGCATGCCTATGATGATTTTTAAGGGACTTGGTATCACTTCGGTTCAATATTTGGTATTTACTATAATGGCTATCTTAGGATACCTCAATTGGAAAAAAAGTTTTAAAGAAAAAAGTACAATAAAGTCATGAAAAATTTATTTAAAATAGCAGTCAGTATTTTTGCTATTACCAGTTTAACTTCTTGTTTAGCATATACAGACGGATATGCCAATAATGGCTATGGTTATGGTGATCCCTATTATAATAACGGGTATTACTACGCCCCTTCCGGATACTATGGAAGTGGTGGATATTGGGGTAATGACGGCTATTATTACAGAAACGATGTGAATTATTACTATGATAACGGCGCTCCTTATTATTACTACAATTACAATAACACCAGAAGAAAAGTGTATGTAGAAAGAAGATCTTCTACCATCACCACTCAAAGACCAAACAGTGGTTTCCGAGGTAGTGGAGATTCATATAATAATAACAATAACAACAGCGGCGGATTTAATAATAACAGAAATCCCAACAATAATAGCGGATTCAGAAACCCAAACAGTGGTTCCCAAAATAACCAGGGAAATCAGAACAACGGCGGATTCAGGAATCAGAACAGCAGCAGCAATAGTGGATTCAGAAACCAAAGCAGCGGTTACCAGAACAACCAGGGAAGCCAAAACAGCGGTGGATTCAGAAATCAGAACAGCAGCGGTAACAGTGGTTTCAGAAATACTGAAAGTACAAGATCCGAATCATCCGGCGGCTTCAGAAACAGCTCAGGCAGCCAAAGCAGCGAGACCAACAGACAGAGCGGTGGACGAGGCTTTAGATAAAACGATTATAAATAAGGAAACGAACAGTTAACACTGTTCGTTTTTCATTTTAAATATATTAATTTTGCGGCTTCATTTAGACAAAAAAAATATGGAATTTTATAAATATCAGGGAACTGGAAATGATTTTGTAATGGTAGACAACCGTGATCTTCAATTTCCAAAAGACAAAGCAATCATCGAAAAACTATGTGACAGACGTTTCGGAATAGGGGCAGACGGGCTTATTCTCTTGGAAAACGATCCGGACTATGATTTTAAAATGGTTTACTACAATTCTGACGGTGGAGAAAGCACAATGTGCGGAAACGGAGGAAGGTGTCTGGTAGCTTTTGCTTTTTTCCTTGACATTTTTGAAGACAAATGCAAATTCATTGCGATAGATGGAGAGCATGACGCTGAAATTCATAACGGAGTCATCAAACTAAAGATGATCAACGTAGATACGGTTTCTCACGACGGAAACGACTTTGTTCTGAATACAGGATCGCCACATTATGTAAAATATGTAGAAAACTTACAGGATTACCAGGTGTATAATGAAGGATACGGGATCAGAAATTCGGAAAACTATAAGGAAAAAGGGATCAATGTCAACTTTGTGGAAAAAATTTTAGATGATGAGATTTTTGTAAGAACCTATGAACGAGGCGTTGAGGACGAAACTTACAGTTGCGGAACAGGAGTTACAGCTTCTGCTTTAACTTTTCTTCAAAAAGACAATCTAACCTCTGTAAAAGTTAAAACTTTAGGCGGAAATCTTAAAGTATATGCTGAAAAAAGCGGTAATTCTTTCCATAACATCTGGTTGGAAGGACCTGCAAAGCAAGTTTTTAGAGGCAAAACGGATCTTCTTTAAAAACAAAAACTTTTAATCAACATTAATAAGAATGAAAAAAACTATTCTCATTATCATTCTGCTGGTTTTTGTAGTCGCAGGATTTTTTGGTTTGAGATTTTATAATAAATATTTCGGAAATAACGTAGAAAAGGAAGGCTATGTTCTGATTCCTCATAAAGCAGGGTTCAAACAGATCCTCGATTCTATTGCTCCTTATATTAAAGACAAGGAATCTTTTGAAGCGGTAGCAAATGATAAAAATCTTGCTGCTAATTTTAAAGCGGGACGTTACCAGATCAAAAGCGGAACAGGAAATACAGACCTTGTCAATATGATCAAAGCGGGAAATCAGGCTGCCAATTCTTTCAGAATCGGAGATTTTGGAGATATGTACCAGATGATCGGTAAAGTGAGCAAAAAAACAGAACTGGATTCTTTACATTTTGTGAATGATCTGGATGTTGTTGCTCAGGAGAAAGGCTATAAAAGTGTTGAAGATTTAAAGAAATATTTTTTTATTGATACCTATAATTTTTTCTGGACGGTAAGCCCGAGAGAATTTTTTGCAAAATTTGAGAATCAGTACAATGATTTCTGGACCAGCGAAAGAAAAAAAGAAGAACAGCAGTCTGGTCTTACAAGAGATCAGATCTATGCACTGGCTTCTATTGTTTATAAAGAATCAGGAGGTAAAAAAGATGAAATGAAGACCATTGCTGGCCTGTATCTGAACCGTTACAGAAAAGGAATGAAGCTTCAGTCTGATCCTACCGTGATCTATGCGATCAATAAGCAGACTAATTTTAAAGAACAAATCAAAAGAGTATTTTACAAACATCTTTCTACACCATCTCCATACAATACCTATGCAAATGCCGGGATTCCTCCGGGACCTATCTGCGTGGTAGACAAAAATTCGGTAGATGCTGTTTTGAATGCAGAAAACAACAATTATATATTCATGTGTGCCGATCCTGCAAGATTTGGTTATCACAAGTTTACGGCAAGTGCGGAAGAGCACGCTGTGAATGCAAAAGCTTATCAGGACTGGCTCAACTCAAAGAATATAAAATAGACCTGGCAGGCACCTAAAATTTTATACAGCTAAAAAACAATAAACAGATCATAATATTTTGAAAATCAAATTGATATGGATATTCAAAATATTAAGGGTTATCCTTTCACGATTTTATACAAAAAAATAACCTATGAAGAATAAGACAGAAATTGTCAATATTTTCACAAGAAAAACTTTAGGACTTACCTTAGTACTTTCGGCAGCAGCTATGGCGTTTGCACAGGAAAAAGCAGGCGTTTCAGGAACTATTGTCAATAAAAAGAACCAACCGGTTCCTTATGCTTCCGTAACTTTCAGCAATAAGGCTAACTCTACTTTGAGCGATGCCGTACTTACGGATGAAAAAGGACAGTACAAACTTCAGCTTGCTCCCGGAAATTATGACATTACCGTAGAAGCGATTGACTACAAGAAAAGTGTAATCAACAAAAATATCGCAGCAGCAGGCAATATTGGAGCATTGTCTATAGAACCGGAAGCAACAACCACTATCGATGGAAAAACCAAAGAGATCCAGGGCGTTGTTATTACTGCATCTGCAGCAAAACCTTATAAAGTAGAACTCGATAAAAAAACATATGATCCTTCACAGGACATTGTCAGCAAAGGAGGAAGCCTTCAGGATGTTTTAACGAATGTTCCCTCGGTTTCTGTAGATACAGACGGAACGGTTTCTATGAGAGGAAGTACGAATGTAAAATTCCTGATCAACGGAAAACCTTCTGCCCTTTTAGGAATTGATGACGGAGCCAATGCCTTGCAGAGTATTCCGGCAGATCAGATCGAAAGAATCGAAGTGATCACCAATCCTTCTTCAAAATTTGAGGCCAGCGGAACTTCCGGTATTTTGAATATTATTCTTAAAAAGAGCAAAAAAATAGGCTTCAACGGTAGCGTTGTAGGTACACTGGGATATTTCCCAAGAACCTCTCTTAATACCAACTTAAGCTGGAGAAAAAACAACTGGACATGGTTTCTGAACGGAGGCGGTGGTTACACAGAAAATAAGACTAAGAATAATTCTGAAACCACTTACAACAGTATTAATTTCCCAACTATTGTAAAAGGTCAGCAGCCTAAAGATGTTCTTCTTCATCAGCTGCAAAATTCCACCAATAAAACTTATAATAAAAACTATAATGTAAGTGCCGGTTTTGTACACGACCTGTCTGACAGGACCTCGATCAATTTGACAGGATTGGTAAGAACTTTTGAAGGGGACGGGAATGAACTTCTGAATACGGAAGATAGTTTTTACAGATTTTCTAAAGATACATCAGATCCGACCGGACTTACCGGGACATGGAATTTATTGAATCCTTTCGGGGTGAGAGATTCTAAGAGTGTCTTCAATAACCTTGCATTCCAGGGGGATATAGGATTGGATCACAAGTTTGATGACAAAGGTCAGAATTTATCCGTATCATTGAGTTTACAACGAAACAGAAGTAACAACAATGCGGACATTCTGGAAACCAATGACCTTCTGCCTGATGTACATGATGTAACCAGAAGATATTCTGTAAGTAAAACTGTTATCGGAAAAGCAGACTATGAATTGCCAATAGGTGAACAATCCAAATTGGAGGCAGGATACAGATTAGACATCAATGACAACAGGTATGATAATACGGTAAGCAGTACTTCAAACAATCCTTTTATTGCTGATTTTAATAATAATACCAATTACAAGGAAATGTTCAATGCCTTCTATGTACAGTTTAAGAGTAAAATCGGAAACTTTGCCTATCAGTTAGGGTTAAGGGATGAACTTTCGAATGTTAAGATCAATTACATCAGTCAAAACACAGCGAAACCTCCATTGAATCAAACTAAGAATTACAACAATATCTTTCCGAGTGTTTTCTTAAGCTATGATGTATCCAAGAATAATCAGATTTTGGTTAACTATTCCAGAAGAATAGACAGACCAAGATCATTCTTTATGGTTCCTTTCCCTAATTACAGCAACAGTCAGAATATTTTCGAAGGGAATATTGAACTGAATCCTTCTTATGTAGACTCTTTCGAGGTAGGTTACAACATTACTAAAAAGAAATTTACTGTAAACCCTACTCTATACTACAGACATGCAACGGATGATACCAAAATGCTGGTATACAGACCCGATGAAAGTCTGAGTGTTTTCTATACAAAACCTATCAACCTTGGGAATGATGACCGTTATGGTTTAGACCTTAACTTCACGTATGATCCTTTCGCATGGTTTAAAATAATGGGTAGCCTGGATATGTTCGGATACAAAACGAGCGGAATTGCTTATTATGATGCCAGAGATAAAGATGGTAATGCCAAAGTGGGCAATATGAATTTTACCGGAAGCGGTTTTTCTACCAGAGCACGTCTAAACACAACTTTCAGGCTTGATAAAACGCTAAGTGTACAACTACAGGGATTCTATAGAGGCGCTCAGAAATCAGCCAATCAGAATACGGAAGATATGTATGCTTTAAATTTTGGGGCTTCCAAAACCATCTGGAAAGGAGACGGAACGATTTCTTTCAACATCCAGGATATTTTCAATACAAGAAGCAGAGAGGTATACAGCTTCAACAGCGACTATACCCGCCGAAATTATATGCAATGGCAGCCAAGGCAGTTTTCTATTTCATTAACCTACCGATTTAAGCAAGGTGAAAAAATAGAACCGCCTAAGAAGAAAAAAGACATTAATTCTAATGCTGCGGGCGACGAACAACAAGGTGGCCCAATGTAATACAAAAAATCCCGAAAAGTACTTTTCGGGATTTTTCTTGTTTTTATTTTACAGATTCTGCTGAGTATTTTTCTTTTTCAGCTTCGTAAATTCTTCTTCTCAGGTCGCTGGTGGAAAACCTGTGGTCTCTTTTGTTGTAAAAGATTTCGATCCCTTTTTCTTCACAATATTGCTTACCTGTAAAGTCTCTGTCCATATAATCGTCCCCAATGATTCTTACATCAATAACGAACGATTTTAATATATCAAGCAGATCTTCTTCCGTATAATAAGGAATGATCTCGTCTACAGCATTCACAGCCTTCAACTGGATGTATCGCTCAACGATGGTCTGGCTTGGTTTATTTTTATTGGGACGGTCGTGGGACGGGTCGATCTGAAGTCCTACGATTAAATAATCGCATACTGTTTTTGCTTCTTCAAGCATTTTGATGTGCCCTGCGTGCAATAAGTCAAATGAGGAAAATGTAATACCTATTCTTTGTGTCTTCATATTAATTTAAAATTAATTAAAACTTCGCTGAAATGAATGTTCTTTTAAATGGATAAAAGACCGGTGATTCAGGGAAGATATTTTGTAATTCGTTTTTATAGTCGTTTTTAAATTGCTCTTTCATCTCATCCGGAAGTTTTTCTATGTAGGGAAGCATAGCGGTTCCTGAAGCCCAGGTGAATACTGCCTCAGCATTTTCAAGAACATGTGGAAATACTTTTTCAAATACGGTGATTTCCCTTCCTTTATGATCAAATAAAATCTTTGCGTACTCTTCTATGGTGAGAACGGGAGATTCTCTTTCCCAGGAATTGTAAGCAGTTTTATAAGGCTCTGTTCCTGCAATCTTTCTCAGCAGCGCATGCACTACATAGTCATGATTAGACGGAATCTGAACAGCCAGCTGTCCTCCATCTTTAATCTTACTGATGATTCTCGGAAAAATTTCTTTATGATTGCTGCACCATTGGATGGCTGCATTGGAAATTACCAGATCATAGGTATCCCCCAGGTGAAGCTGTTCTTCAATACTTCTTTTTTCAAAGGTCAGCCTGCTTGTTTTATATTGAGCAGCCTTGGCAAGCATTTCTTCAGAAGAATCAATTCCCAGCACTTTAGAGTCTTCCAGATAGTCTAAAAGCTTAGAAGTAAGTTCTCCTGTTCCGCAGCCCAGGTCTATAACGGATAAATCGGTTTTAGATTCAACCAGTTTCAGCAAATCAAAGAAAGGTGCAGAGCGTTCTTCTTTAAACCGGTCATATACTTCTGGATTCCAAGCCATATTTTGTTATTTTATGAGTTTCTGGTATTCAAATATTTCTGCCATTCCCAAACTGTTCTTAAAGACTCTTCCAGTGAAGTTTCAGACTTCCAGTGAAGTTCTTTTTCTGCTTTTTGAGGGTCGGCATAGGCAATGGTAATATCGCCTTCTCTTCTGGCGCAAATCTGATAAGGCACCTCAACGCCGTTGGCTTTTTCAAATGCTTTTACCACTTCCAATACGGATGAACCGTTACCTGTTCCCAGATTGTATATATCAATCACAGTTTCTACAGATGAGTCATCCATCAGTTTCTTTAATGCTGCAACATGGGCTTTTGCCAGGTCAACAACATAAATATAATCGCGGATCGGGGTTCCATCTTCTGTGTCATAGTCATTCCCCCATATGCTTAATTTTTCACGGATTCCTGCCGCCGTTTGCATCACGTAAGGTACTAAATTATTAGGAATTCCTGACGGCAATTCTCCAATTTTTGCAGACGGATGGGCTCCGATAGGATTGAAATATCTCAACAATGATATTTTTCGGTGATAGGCTTTTGCAAAATCGATCAGAATCTCTTCACCCATCTGTTTTGTTTTCCCATATACACTTTCAGGCATCTTCAAAGGGGCATTTTCATTAATCGGCATCACCTCAGCCTGCCCATATACGGTACAGGATGAACTGAAAATAAAATTAGAAATCTCTCTTGCTTTAAATTCCTGAAGGATATTGATCAGCGAAAACAAATTGTTTTCATAGTAGTCTACAGGTTTTACCTGGCTCTCTCCTACTGCCTTAGATGCAGCAAAATTGATACAACCATCAATAGAATGAGCATCAAAAACCTGGGTAAGAAGTTCCTTTCTTCTTAGGTCAAAAGGATAAAAAACCGGTTTTTTGCCTGTAATTTCCTCAATATTATTTAAAATAAACCTCTCTGAGTTGGACAGATCATCTACAATAACCACTTCAAAGCCGCTATTGAGAAGTTCTACTACAGTGTGGGAACCAATGTATCCAAGTCCTCCGGTAACAAGTATTGCCATTTTTATTTTTTAATCTTCGTGTTTTCCTATATTTTCTATTTCGTTCTTTACTGGATTATGTTTAAAATAATTTATCAGTATAACGGGGCCTACTACGCATAATATATTCATTAATATAAAAGGGAATAAATATGTAGTAGGAATTGTATTTTTTTGATACCTAACACTAAAAATTATTACATGAAATATAAGCATTAAGAATAAAGAAATATTTAGATAAAGAAACATTTTTCTTGATTCTTGAAAAATACTCACCAATGTAATAGTTAATAGTGGAAATATTAAAAAGTATAATACATAAATGATCATTTTAAATGTATTATACTCTTCTTTTAATCCGTAACCTCTTAAAAAAATATTAAATATATTATATGCAAAAAATACTATCCAGCAAAGGACAAAAATAATTGCAAAGAAATATGCAAACTTATGCTTTAATATTCTTTCTTCGTGAAGCATGATTTATCCCATAAACTCAAGCACTGCATCTGTAATATACTTCAGCTGCTCTTCGTCTAATTCTGTATGCATCGGTAAAGAAATTACCTGATCCAAAAGTTTATCGGTATTCACAAAGTCAGCTGCATTGCTTTCCTGGAAGTATGCTTTCTGCTTTCTCAGTGCTACCGGATAGTAGATCATTGCAGGAATTTCTTTTTCTGTTAAAAACTTCTGAAGCTCATTACGCTTACCGTTCAGAATTCTTAAAGTATACTGATGGAATACGTGTGTAGAGTTCTCAGCTCTTTTTGGAGTAAGGATATTAGGGTTTCCCTGGAAAGCTTCGTCATAAAAATCTGCAGCTCTTCTTCTTGCTTCGTTGTAAGAATCAAGGTGAGGCAATTTTTTTCTTAAAACAGCAGCCTGAATACTATCCAGACGGGAGTTTACCCCTACTTCATCATGATAGTATCTTTCGTACATACCGTGGTTTACAATTCCTCTTAAACGGTGTGCCAGCTCGTCATTGTTGGTAAAGATAGCTCCACCATCTCCGTAGCACCCAAGGTTTTTTGAAGGGAAGAAAGACGTTGTTCCTACAGTAGCCATTGTTCCTGCCTGCTTTACCGTTCCGTCAGAGAATGTATATTCTGAACCGATGGCCTGAGCATTGTCTTCAATAACGTATAAATTGTGCTCTTCAGCAATTTTCAAAATTTCTTCCATATTGGCACACTGTCCGAAAATGTGTACCGGAATAATTGCTTTTGTTCTTGGCGTAATTGCTTTTTTAATCTGTTCTGTAGAAATAGTGAATGTATCATAATCAACATCTACCAATACAGATTTTAATTTAAGAAGGTGAATTACCTCTACTGTAGCCGCAAAGGTAAAATCTGCAGTGATGATTTCATCTCCTTCTTTCAGATCCAATGCCATCAGGGCAATCTGTAATGCATCTGTTCCATTAGCACACGGAATCACATGTTTTACTTCTAAATAAGACTCCAATTCATTCTGGAAAGACTTTACTTCAGGACCGTTGATGAATGCCGCCGAATCCATTACATTTAAAACCGCATTGTCTACATCATTCTTTATTTTGTAATACTGACTTTGCAAGTCAACCATCTGAATTTTTTTCATATAACAAATATTTCTGTAAAAATAAGGATTTTAATATCCTATCAAAAATTTTATTGATTTTGTTTTTATCTTTATACAAATTAATCTCATGAAAAAACTTTTACTCTTTTGTTCCCTAGCAGGTTACCTCAGTGTATCGGCACAAACTGAACTTGTTTTTGTCTATTTCACCGACAAGCCTAATAAAGCAGCGTTCTATGCCAATCCGCTTTCTGAGCTTTCCCAAAAGTCACTCGACAGGCGTACCGCACTGGGAATTTCTCTTAATGACCAGGATGCTCCTATTGAACAGTCTTATCTTCAGAATCTCCAGAATTTAGGTTTTACGGTTACGGATTATTCCAAATGGCTTAATGGGGCTGCAGTAAATGCCACACCTGAACAGAAAATACTTCTGCAGACAAAACCTTTTGTGCTTTCTGTGGAAAGTTTTGCCAGAAACGGCAACTCAACCGGAGTGAAAACTGCCCCAATAAAATGGAATGACAATGCAACCTTTCATAAAACACTTACCAATTTCAATTATGGTTCTGGAAGTTCCCAGATAGACCAGGTCAATATACGACCGCTGCATCTCGCCGGATATACAGGAACCGGCATCTCTATTGCAGTTATTGACGCAGGATTCCCTACCGTAAATACCGGGGCAGCATTTTCAAGATTGTGGAGTAATAACCATATAAAAGCCTCTTACGATTTCGTTACCAAAACCGGAGACATCTACAATACTTCTCTGAGCCCTCACGGGGCTGTAGTACTTGGAGCTATAGGAGGTTATCTGGAAAATACTTTTGTGGGAGCAGCACCTGATGCCGACTTCTACCTTTATCGTAGTGAAAATGCAGCCGTTGAGATTCCCGAAGAAGAACTTTACTGGATTGAAGCAGCCGAAGAAGCCGACAGAAAAGGGGTTGACATTATCACCTCCTCTCTGGGATATAGTGTTTTTGATGATACCCGGTACAATTATACTTATGCCAATATGAACGGAAGTACGTCCTTCATTGCACGGGGAGCCGGAATTGCTGCCGACAAAGGAATATTTGTTCTTGCTGCTGCCGGAAATTCAGGGACTCAGCCGTGGCATTATCTTACAACCCCGTCAGACAATGCTAAAGTTTTTTCAATAGGCTCCGTAGATTCAGCAGGAAATGCTTCAGATTTCTCCTCTTACGGACCTAATGCTCTGGGAGTGGTAAAACCTGACGGAAGCGCGCAGGGAACTGGTACAACAACAGTGTATGACGGTGCAACTCTCATTGTGAACGGAACTTCCATCTCTACTCCTATTGCTGCAGGAGGCGTAGCATGCTTTATCCAGGCCTTCCCAATGATGAACAGGGAACAAATCAGAACCAGACTGAGACAGACAGCTTCTCTTTATCCTAATCATACTGACCAGATGGGATATGGCATTCTCAATTTCGGAAATGTCTATAATGCTGTACTTAACACTTCTGAAACTGTGAAAAAAGAAAAATTGGCTGTATTCCCGAATCCAGTTAAAAACATTCTGAATATCGTATCAGAAAGTGATGTACAGACTTTGGAAATCTATGATAATCTGGGAAGGCTGATCAGGAAAAACAGCAATCAGAAGGCTGTAAAAGTTGATGATTTTGCAAAAGGCATCTATTATCTGAAAATTCGGACGAAGGATAAAGTCTATTATGAAAAGGTGATCAAGGAATAAACCACAAATGACACCCATTTTCTTCACAAATATCACAAATTTGATCAATAAAAACGGGCTGAAGCCCGTTTTTATTGATGTTTGCTAAGCTGAATTTCGGCTCGCATTGATATTTCCAAAGAGTGATCTTGTCACCAGCTTTTCGTAAGCTTCTTTATTTCCTTCTCCTTTCTGAATTTTCATCAGGGCATATTGTTGAATGCTCAATAACGGAAGTACAATTTTTTCACGGATCTTCACCGATTTTCTGGATAGCGGATCTTCTTCCTGAAGCATTTTAAATCCTGTCAGTTCCAGCATTATTTCTCTTGAAAGCTCATATTCACTGAAAAGAACATTCCAGAATGCTCCGAATTTCGGATTGTTTTTAATATAATACGTCAAAGGGAAGTAAGACTTATTCATACTCATCATGGAGTTCAGAACTAAAGTTTTAAAGAAATCTGAGCCTTTATACAATTCTCTTACCTCTTCAAATCTTCCCTGCTCTTTCATTTTTTGCATGGCATATCCGAAACCGAAGAAACCGGGTACATTTTGTTTTAGCTGTGACCATGATCCCACAAACGGAATCGCTCTCAGATCCTCAAATTTCAGCTCGCTACCGTTTCCTCTCTTCGATGGGCGGCTTCCGATATTGGTTTTCCCATAATATTCCAGGGTACTCATTTCCTGAAGATAAGGAACAAACATCGGATGGGCTTTCAGATCTGAATACTTCTGATAGCTGATATTGGCCAATTCAATAATCAAAGCTCTTTCTTTTTCTGTAAGTTCTTTTTTGGCATTTTTAAAGACATCATTTTCTACTCCGGCCGTCAGAAGCTGTTCAAAATTGTATTTCGCCTGCTCTTTGTTCCCGAAGATACTGGTAATCGTCTGCCCCTGAATTGTCAGTTCTATTTTATTATTTGCAATTGTTTTTCCTTGTGATGCGTAGAAATCGTGGGTTTTCCCTCCTCCTCTCGCTGGCGGACCTCCTCTGCCATCGAAAAATACTACTTTGATATTACTCTCCTCGGAAAGTTTCGTCAGTACTTCTTTGGCTTTATAAATCTCCCAGTTGGCTTTCAAATAACCTCCATCTTTGGTTCCGTCAGAGAAACCTAGCATAATGGTCTGCTGATTTCCTCTTCTTTCCAGATGTTTTTTGTAGACCGGATTCTGATACAGTTCGTTCATCACCTGTTCCGCATTGGCGAGCCCTTCCATTGTTTCAAAAAGCGGAACAATATCCATATTGATCTCTTCATCCTGATAGCCGCAGATCTTGAAAAACGCATATACATTCATAACGTCTTTCACCGCATCGGAATTGGAAATAATATAACGGTTCATTCCTCTCAGACCATTCAGCTTCTGAATTTCGGATACTTGGGAAACTGTCAGTAAAGTATCTTTTACAATATCCTCAAAATCTGCTGCATTTACCTTATCGGAAATCCGGATAAGCTTATTGAATTTCTGTTCGTTGTCTGTGTCTTCATTCCCATATACTTTTGCAAAGACCTCATCAATTACTTTCTGATGAATTCTGCTGTCCTGGCGGATGTCCAGCGTTGCAAAGTGGGTTCCAAAAATTTTGACACGGTCTCTGAAATTCACCAGAAGGTCCAGGAACAGGGAATTGTGTTCACTGATCAATATTTTTTCAGCTTCATCGGTTTTCTTCAAAATAGCTTCCGATGTAATGCTTTTACCATCAAAAATGGCAGCATACAGCTCTTCACTCAGCTGAGTCAGCACCTCTGAAACTCCTCTGAAGCTCAATCTTCTTCGGATGAACTTCAAATGACTGTAATAAGATTTCAGAATGGCCGAACGAAGTTCTTCTGCTACTCTTTTGGTAACATCTGCCGTTACAAACGGGTTTCCATCTCTGTCTCCTCCCGGCCAGAATCCTAGCTGGATAATATCTTCATGCAGGTGAAAATGTCCGTTTCCGAAAGTCTTTTTAATTTTCGTAAATAGCTCACCGATGGTGTCGTAATAGACATATCTCAGGTATGAAATAATACTCAAAGCCTCATCAATAGGCGTTGGTTTTTCCTTATTCACAAAAGGAGTTTTTCCCAACTGCTGCAGAAGTGTATCGATCTGCGTTACAGAATCACTGGTAATGGCTCCTCTCAGATCCTGAATGATTCTCTGCACCGAACTTGGATAAAACTGGGTAGGGTGTGCTGTGAACACCACTTTTACACTGAAATCCTTTAATTTCTCACGTACTTTCTCGATTTTATGATCCTGAAGGGAACGTTCAAAAAGATTGGTAACGGTTCCACTGTCACTTTCGGAGTGGAGATTCGGGAACGCAGCATCTTCAATACTATCAAACAAAACCACCTGTCTTTCTATATACTGAATGATCTTAAAAAGCAGTTCAAGTTTCTGTTCTTCCGTTTTAAGATCCGTATGATTTTTAAAAAATTCTTCTACGATCTCTTCAGGGGTTTTCCCTGCATCATAGCCGGTTCTGCTTTCTTCATAGAGAAATGGGAGAAGCATACCGATATTCGTCATTTTATCATAAGGCAGGCTCATAAATAATGAATTGTAGATCTGGAACTTATTTTCCACAATCTGCCTGAATTTTTCTGCGCGTTGGTCGTGTATCATAATAACAAATGTAAGTGATTTTGGAATTAGTTGAATTGACAAATGACAAAAATTAAGGGATAAAAAGCAAAAAAATGATATTAAATTTTGTTCAGAAAATTGTTTAGTTTTGAACTCTATTAAAACTAAGCATGATCAAATTCAATTTCAACGCCAATGTGAATATTAAAAATAATGGAAGCAAGCTTGATAAAAAAGGGCTGAAAACGATTCTCATTGTATTTACAGTTTTTATACTGGTTTTCATTATTTCAGCAATCAGTATGACTTCTTTTGCTTTCAACAGCATCAATTCACTGGAACAGAGAATAGATGATTACAACAAACAGGCTGAGGCGATCCCAAAACTTCCGGTATTAAAATGCAAAATATATACGGATAATACAGTCACTGCTCCTTTATCAGGACAACAGTCTTCACTGTATCTTCTCCGTGTCGGTACTGTAAAATATAGTAAACGCCTTCGTAAAACGGATGAAAGCTTTGATTACAGTATGGTAATCGGCTATCCCAAGGGGACTCAAGTTTCCGTCAATGGCCAATTATATCCTATTGATTTTAAATTGTGTATCGTAGACAACCCGGATACAAGGAATATGCCCTACCTTTACGAAACGTTTGCTACAAGCCATAATACACCTGCCTTCCTGATAAATTATAAGCGTAATAATAATCAGAAAATTCCTGCATTGAAGAACACTCATCCCTGGATTGAATTCTTCATAGAACATAGCAGCCCAAACAACCTTATTTTGAATGAATATATCTTCAAAAATGGGGATTCTCTCTATATCAAAGGAAAAATCGAGAATAATAAAATTGTTCCGTTTGTGGAACATATGGTACAATAAAAAGGAACTGTATTTAAGCTGGAATAACAACATTTTTTATGACTGATCAACATTTATAATTTAAAAATATACAGTAAATTGCATATCTGTTTAAGAGGTATATTAATACTCACTTTTAACTAAAAAATTACAAACTAATATCATGATGAAAAAACTGAATATACTTGTATATTTTGCTTTTACAGCCGCCTTTTCCCAACAAAAAAAAGATGATTCACTCGTTATAAAAAAAATGATCATCGGCACCATCGAAAACAATGTGTCCGTCGGGGCAAAAATCAATGAGAAGTGCCAGATGGAAAGTATAGAACCCTTTACTCCTATCCATAAATACCTGGAAGGAATAGCCGTTGTTACAGATTATATTTTATGTAATAACGGAAACCCAAACATGTTTTTTGAGATTTATGATGGTGAAAAATTCAAATATGTACAGGATAAAGATATTAAATTCCCAGAAAATTCTGATCTGGAAAATCCCAAGCTTATCCTTTCAAAACGAAGTCCGGAAGAACGAAAATTTGTGCGGAGCAATGTTGAAACAATGATGGATTTTGTAAAAGATTTTGGTAATGAGGAAAAAGAACAAGAGCTTTCCAGCGCAGTAAAAGAAGCTTCAGATCCTATTTTCACGGCAAAAAAATATGAATTAGGAATTATAAGCTACTATCCTACCAATAATATTTCTGCTACAGGAGCCTCCTTTAAAATTCTAAATCTTTCGAAGAAAACAATAAAATACATTTGGTTTACTGTTGCCGGCAAAAACGCTGTAGAAGATCTGGTGAAGTCTGACGGATCTTTTTATAAAACGTTGAGAGGAATAGGACCTGTAGAACCCCACGCAGGAGGAAGCTGGTCTTTTGATTATGTCTGGCTTACGGATATTATTCAAACTTTAAAAATCTCCACCATTAAAATTCAATATATGGATGGTACTTTTAAAACGATAAAATACAATGAAGAAATGCATATTGGAGAGGCAGCTTTTGATCATTTCAACTCAGTCTTTGAGCAAAAAGAGCAATTTGAAAAAGAACGTAAAAAGTAAAAACAGAAATCAGAGTAATATCAGTTAAAAGTTATAAAGCGAATTCAACTCCGAGAAAAAATCAATTCTATTATGATTTAATTTTTATAAAGTATTAATTTTACATCAATCAATAAGTAAATAATGGGCTACATCAGAGAATATTATGAGCAAATTGTCAAACTCCAGGAATCGGAATGGGCATTTATAGCCGGACATTTTCACAGAAAGGTCTATGCTAAAAATGAAATCATTACCCAGCAGGGAAATACGGAGAACTTTTTATCTTTTATAGAATCCGGACTGGTAAGATTTTATATTCCGGATGATGAATACGGCTATACTTTCAGCTTCAGTTTTGAAAAAGAATTTACCTGCGCCTATGATTCTTTCCTTACACAGACTCCTTCTGAATATGAAATGCAGGCTCTGACGGAAACTGTAGTCTGGCAAATTTCTTATGATGATCTGCAAAGCATTTACAGTCATACCCATGTAGGAAATCATCTGGGTCGCTTTGCTTCTGAAAGACTATTTTTGGCAAAAAGTAAAAGGGAACTTTCTTTATTAAAGCTTACTGCCAAAGAACGTTATTTAAAATTATTCACAGAACAACCTGAAATCATCAGACGGATTCCCCTGAAATATATTGCTTCTTATATTGGAATTACGCCACAGGCTTTAAGCAGAATCCGCAGACAGATTAATTAACATAGGTTCATTGTATATCCCTCTCCTTCTGCGGAACTTTGCAGAAAAATAAGACAATGAATTTACCTATTATAGCTTACGGAAATCCAGTTTTAAAGCAAAAATGCTCAAAGATTCAAGAAAATGTTCCGGAGATCCAAAAACTCATTGATGATATGTGGGACAGCATGAAAAATGCCAACGGTTGTGGCCTCTCCTCTTCCCAGATCGGGAAACCTTTACAGCTTTTCATCGTCGACAGCCAGGTCATTTATGAAAACTTTGACATGGAAGACCAACTCCTGTACTTTGAGAAAAACGACAAGGGAATAAAGGAAACTTTTATCAATGCAAAGATCATCAATTCTTCTGAAGAAACGTGGGACGATGATGAGGGATGTCTAAGCATTCCGGGACTTTCTCAAAAAGTAACCAGACCTTGGGAAATTACCATTGAATATCTGAATCAGGATTTTATAAGACAAACAAAAACCTTTACCGGATTAACGGCAAGAATTATTCAACATGAGTATGATCACACCCGGGGCATTTTATATACTGACCGTCTGAAACCATTAACCAGAAAATTAATGGAATCTAAACTGAAGAAAATTGCCAATGGGAATATTGTAGCAAAATATCCGATGAAGTTTTAATTGTAAGGCACGTCAAGGTTTAAACTTTGGTATGCCTTATGGAGTCCACTTTAATTATTTAGGTTTATATAAATCTGATTATAAAAAATAATTGTTAATTTTACTCCTTACACCATCCATAATCCATGAAAAAAACATTCATTTTTCTACTCATAGCACTTCTGTTCATCTCTTGTGAAAAAGATTGTTACAACGCGCCACAACCCATCGTTTTTAAGTTTACCAATTCCAATAATGAAAATCTTATTACCAACGGGACCTTAACAACTTATTCTGTTCAGGATGAAAATAATGCTAATGTACAATTAACCCGAACCTCTGACGATATGGTTATTGTAGAAAATGTAGGGGCCTATAATGGAACAAAAAATTATAAATTTTATTCTAATATTAAAAACCTTAATTTTTCAATCCAATCCTCGGAATTTAAGGGAGGTTGTGATGGTTTTCAAATCAATAAATTAACGTTCACAGGTGTTGGAATCGATGTAACAGATGAAAAAGGCTATTACAAAATTGTCTTGCAATAAATCCTGACTTTGCTAAATTTGCATTGAAAACACTTTCTCTATGAAATTCATCATCGCATCTTTCCTGATCGCATCCAATCTGTTTTTTGCACAGATCACGGTTCCCGATGATTATAAAAAGATTCCGGATATTCTGGATAATGTAGATTATCTCTATCCATTTATCGTTCCTTCTAAAGATTATGCATACTGGAGGGTACTCAACAATGATAATGATTATGAAAAAGCAGTGATCTATGAAAGTCAGGCCCCGGATTTTATGACCATCAATGAGCCTGTTCCGGAAAGAGGTTTTTTCCAGAAATGTGTGGGCAACAATTGCTTTTCTTATATTCTTGCGTGTAAAAAAGACAGATCTGTTTATTTTTCGAACGAACAGCAGCTCAGAGATTTTATCGGGACTGTGGATAATCTTCCTGAAGCTATTCTGCTGGCTAAAACTTATGGATACTCAGTGGATACTAAAAATCGTTTTTCCGGAGCTTATAAAATGGATGACCGTCATATTTCTATGTATGTGATGCAGTCTAAAGGATGTCCGGCTGTGAAAGAGTCTTTTTGGGTTAAAATCAATAGAAAAACCGGAAAGCTTGAAGTGAAAAGTAATGGAGTTTATTCAAAAGATGAAAATTGTGTTACGTTATAGGTAGTTTTTATTATTGGAAGAGCGCTAAGACGCAAGTTTTTTAACTACATCATGCTTCAAGGCGCAAGGATTTTATCTGCGATAAAATTGAATACCGCTGATTTTTTTGCAACGAATGCACGAATTTTTTTTACTTTATTCATGCATTCGTGGTCATAAAAATTTTTCTGCTTATTATGGAATGGATTTGTGTTATCCGCTTCATCAGCAAGAGATAAAAAATTGCGCTTTAGATTTTAAAGTATCAAATATATCAATCGCTTTACGTTTTCATCAGATATTAATAGCACCCTGTCCGGAGGCAATCAGATAGGCTTCTTTCAAGGTTTCGGAATAGGTAGGATGCGCATAAGAGATCCTGAACATATCTTCAGCAGTCACTTCATATTCCTGGGCAATCACGCCTTGTGCAATCAGGTCGGCAGCTCTGGCTCCAATGATGTGGACCCCCAGTACTTCACCATATTTCGGATCCACTAAAACTTTAGCAAAACCATCCGTATCCATTGAGGCCCGGGCTCTGGCACTTGCAGAAAATGGAAATTTCCCCACACGGTAATCGATATTATTTTTCTTCAGATACTCTTCAGAATATCCTACAGATGCTACTTCCGGCCATGTATATACTACAGAAGGAATACGGTTGTAATGAATATGACGTTTCTGTCCGTTAATTGCTTCCGCAACAAAAACACCTTCTTCTTCAGCTTTATGAGCCAGCATTGCCCCTCCTATCACATCACCGATCGCGTAAATTTCCGGAACCGAGGTCTGATTATTTTCATTGACCTGAATATATCCACGGTTATCAAGCTGCACATCCGTATTTTCAAGACCAAGACCTTTTACATAAGGGCTTCTTCCAACTGCTACCAGAATATACTCCGCATCCAACTAACCTTCTGCTCCGTTCTTATCTTTAAAAAAGACCTTAGCGGATGTATCCGAAGTTTCTGTTCTGTAAACAGCATGGTTCAGGCGGATGTCAATTCCTTCTTTTTTCAGGATTTTCTGAAGGTTTTTTCCAAGATCGTGATCCATCGTAGCAATCAGATGATCCGCATATTCAAGAATCGTCACCTGAGTTCCTATCCGGCTGAAAACAGAGGCCATCTCCACTCCGATAACCCCGCCGCCGATGATCACCATCGATTGAGGTTTTTCCTGTAAAGACAAGGCTTCCGTAGAAGTAATGATTCTTTTTTTATCAATTTCCACTCCAGGGATTGTTGAAGGTTTTGATCCGGTTGCAATGATATAATGCTTTGCAGCTACCTGTATTGTTTCTTTTTCATTGACAACTTTCAATGTAGAGTTATTCACAAAAGATGCAGTTCCTTTCAGGCGGGTAATTGCATTTTTATTCATCAGAAACTCAAGTCCGCTTGTATTCTTTGCTACAACTTCAGATTTTCTTTTGTACATCTGGGAAAAATCAAGGCCAATGTGATCCAGTTGAATACCATGCTCCTTAAATTTATGATGCGCTTCAGCATAATGATGGGTACTATCCAGCAACGCTTTCGTCGGAATACACCCTACATTGGTACAGGTCCCTCCCAGCGTATCATATTTTTCTATGATGACTGTTTTATACCCCAGCTGAGCACTTCTTATCGCAGCTACATATCCGCCAGGTCCTGACCCGATTACGGCAATATCATAATGTTCCATTTGATTTATTAATTTTTTATGATTAAATTTACTTGCAAAACAAAAGCAAAATTAAATCAAACACTTTCATTTTGCAAGTATTATTTTAAATTTAACAAAATGAGTAAGAAAAGATCAGACTGCCCCATCAGTTGTTCTCTTGAAATGTGGGGAGATAAATGGTCACTGCTGATCATCCGTGATCTGATGCTGAAAAAAGAATGTACCTATGGAGATTTTCTGAAGGCTGATGAAAAGATCGCAACCAATATTCTGGCTTCAAAGCTGCAGAATTTAGTGGATCATGGAATCATTGACAAAAAAGATCACCCGGATAACAAACTGAAGATCATCTATTTTTTAACAGAAAAAGGAATCGACCTTATTCCTGTAATTGTTGAGATCAATCTTTGGGGAGACCGTTATCTGACCATTCCTGAGGATCGGAAGAAACTTTTAGAGGACATAAAAAAGAATAAGGAAGACTTTATAAAGAGGGCAAAAGCTTTTCTTTCAAAGAATATTCAATAGAGCACTAGGATTTTTCAATATCATTTAATTTATATATTAGCATCAAACCAAATAGTAAGAAAATGAAAAGAATCTTCTCGTATTTAGTTATTCTGTTATTTTTTATTTCGTGCAGTAAAGATTGCTATACGGCCCCCGAGCCCATTATTTTTGAGTTTATAAATACTGCTGGAGAAAATCTTATACAAAATGGAAGCCTTACCCAATTCGCTATTTCTGAAGACAATAACAGTAATATTACTCCAGGAGTGCAATTGACTAAAACAAACGACAATAAAATAATTTTAGAAAGAGTGGGCTCTTTTGACGGAACAAAAAATTATAAGTTCTACTCAACGATAAAATTTTTCAACTTTTCCATAGAATCCTCTAAAGCAACAGATGGTTGTGATGGCTACCAAATACGAGGGGTTGATTTTAAAAACATAACTGCTACCAAAGAAGGAAATTACTATAGAATTATTTTGGAATAAAATTATAAACAATAGTTTTCATGAAATGTAATCATAGCAATTTTAAAACTTCCTTAACTCAATTTTTCTTTTTCATTCCGTAAATTTGGATTAAAATAAATTTAGAATAATGCTTAATTTCGAGTTTAAAAATCCGACAAAAATACTTTTTGGGAAAGGCGAAATCGCTAAAATTTCCAACGAAATTCCTAAAGATGCCAAAATATTAATGATCTATGGTGGGGGAAGCATCAAAAGCAATGGGGTTTATGACCAGGTGAAAGAAGCCTTAAAGGATCATGACCTCCATGAATTTGGCGGCGTTCCTGCTAATCCTGAATATGAGGTTCTGATCAATGCTTTAAGTTTTATCAAAGAGAATAATATCACCTATCTTCTTGCTGTAGGAGGCGGATCAGTGATTGACGGGACAAAATTCCTTTCTGCTGCAGCCAACTATGATGGTGAGCCTTGGGATATTCTGAGAAAACAGGTAAGAACTTTTGAAGGGGAAGGAATGCCTTTCGGAAGTATTCTGACTCTTCCTGCTACGGGTTCTGAAATGAACTCCGGATATGTGATCTCAAGAAGGGAAACCAACGAAAAACTCTCTTCAGGAGGTCCTGGGCTTTTCCCTCAGTTTTCTGTTCTGGACCCTGAGGTGATCAGATCTATCCCAAAAAATCAGATTGTGAACGGAATTACTGATGCCTATACCCACGTATTGGAACAATATATGACCGCTCCTTCTTCTGCCGACCTTCAGGAAAGAATCGCTGAAAGTATCCTGATCAGTCTTCAGGAAACGGCTCCAAAGGTATTGGCCGATGATTTCAACTATGATGCTGCCGGAAACTTTATGTGGTGCTGTACCATGGCTCTGAACGGATTAATCCAGAAAGGAGTGATCACAGACTGGGCGGTACACGCTATGGGACATGAGTTAACTGCTTATTTCGGTATTGACCATGCAAGAACCCTTGCCATCATCGCTCCATCTCACTACCGTTATAATTTTGAAGACAAAAAAGGAAAACTGGCTCAGTATGCGGAAAGAGTCTGGGGAATCAAAGACGGAAGTGTAGAAGAAAAGGCAGAGCAGGGAATCAAAAAGCTAGAGGAATTCTTCCACAGCCTTCATGTCAAAACCAAACTTTCTGAATATACTGAAGAGTACAACGGAACTGCTGAAAGAGTAGAGAAAGCCTTTACAGAAAGAAACTGGATGGGACTTGGAGAATATAAAAAACTGACTCCGAAGGATGCCTATAAGATTGTAGAAATGAGCTACTAAGGTTCAAAGCCAAAATATTAAGAACTGAAATTCAAGCTTTTAAGTTTTGGCTAAAGCCAATGGAATAAGATATTTACAGAAAGCGGGCTAAAGCCCGCTTTTATTGATATTAGTATTGAGATAGGTATAGGTAAGAGAAGTTTAATGATCAATCTACAATCTGCAAATCACCCTTTATTTTTTTAATCATTCAGTCGTCAGGTCATTTAATCCATCTTATTTACAAACATTCGTTTAAAAAAAGAGTATTTCATTACATATATTTCAAATTTATTTATATTTTAGCATATTCTTA
Organism: Chryseobacterium sp. FR048; assembly: GCF_056844665.1. NCBI lineage: Bacteria > Pseudomonadati > Bacteroidota > Flavobacteriia > Flavobacteriales > Weeksellaceae > Chryseobacterium > Chryseobacterium sp. FR048. Next base: position 264,247 of record NZ_JBXDSE010000001.1, read on the forward strand.
AATTTGTGAAAATGAAAAAACAGCTACTTTTATTTGCCTTTTCAGCCCTGGCAATTACTTCTTGTAAAGATAATCTTGAAGCTTACGACATGGAAGTCATGCAGGGTGATTGGAAGGAAGTTAAAAGAGAAATAATTTCCGGAAAAGATAATAAAGTGCTTTTTACTGAGACTTTAACAGGATGTGAAGCTAAAAATACGCTTTTCCTGAAAACAGACTATTATGTGAGTTATACTGCTTATACTGGAACAGGGACAACCTGTAATGTATCTGAAAAATCTGAAGGAAGATATACTTATGACGCAGGTTCAAAAGTGATAGGAATAAAACTCGGCCAGGAAGGATCTATCAACTATAAAATTGAGGTATTGACCAGCAAAGATTTGAAAATGTCTCAGCAATCCGGGCTTATAGATATGAACGGAGATAAAGTTCCGGACATCCCATATGTTACCTACAAAAGATAAATCTATCATAGAACTCCCGTTAACCGGGAGTTTTTTATTACTTTTATCCTCAATTTAAAACTGAATATAATGAAGAAGATTCTATCAGCATTTCTACTGCTGTTTTTTGCTATTGCCTTTACCCAGGAAAAGAAACCGATGTTCTGGCAGGACATCCAGGAGTTTAAAAAACAGGACCAACAAAATCCGCCTCCCAAAGATGCGATCTTATTTATCGGAAGTTCCACTTTTACCAAATGGACAGATATAGCCGATTATTTTCCTGATAAAAAGATCATCAACAGGGGTTTTGGAGGGTCAAGACTTACAGATCTCAATGATTTCTCAGAAGATCTTTTAGCTCCTTATCAGCCGAAGCAGATCATTATTTACTGCGGCGAAAACGATTTTGCAGACAATCATCAATTGAAAGCTCAGGTAGTAGTTGACAGGTACAAGGCTTTTTATCAAAAAATACGGAAAAAATTTCCTACTATTGAAGTGGATTACATTTCCATCAAATATTCTCCGAGCAGAGAAGTGATCTGGCCTCAGATGAAGGTTGCCAATAAAAAGATTGCTGCTTTTATGAAGAAAGAACCTCACGCGAAATTCATTGACGTTACAAAAGCAATGGAAGATTCCAACGGAAAGGTAAGAAAAGATATATTTGTAGAGGATATGCTTCACTTTAAACCGGAAGGCTATAAGATCTGGACCAAGGTGATCTATCCTTATCTGAAATAAACTATAACCATGATAAAAAAACGACTGACCATTGTATTCTCAATTTTCACCTGTACGCTGGCTTTTTCTCAGAAACAAGAAAATAAACTGCCTACCTCAAAACAGGTTTTAAAGGAACTTTCGGAGGGCTCCTGTAAATGTATTGACTCTATTGATTCTTACAACAAAGCCAAAGAAGCCGTCAATAAAGAAATCCATTCCTGTATTGATACAAAAGTGCTGCCTTATATGCTGAGTAAGGGTCTGAGCCAGGCGAGTGAGGATCTTGAAAAAGGAAAAACTAAAGGGAAAAAAGTGAATCTGACCCTGAATTCTAATCCTGAATCAGACGATTATAAAAGAGCATATTATGAGATTGAATCGTACCTGATGACCAATTGTAGCAGAGCCAGAGTACTCGCAACCGCTGCAGAAAGTAAGCAGGAGAAGATTTCAAATGATCCTGTAGCTCACGATTTTTATAACAAAGCAATACAGGCTTCGGAAAAGGAGAATTGGAATGAGGCGATTAAGAATTATAAATCTGCGGTGGAAAAAGATCCAAAATTCACCTATGCCTGGGACAATCTGGGGATCTGCTACAGAAGAACCGGAGATTATGACAAGGCGCTGGATGCTTACAGACATTCATTGGCTATTGACCCAAAAGGAAAGATGCCTTTACAAAATATAGCCATCACCTATGTCTATAAAAAGGAATATCAGAAAGCGATAGATGCTTATTCTGACTTCGATAAGGTACATCCCGGAGATCCGGAAGTATATTATGGAATCGGACAGATTTATTATGAATACCTGAAGGATAATGAAAAAGCGCTGGACTATATCTGCAAAGCTTATACGATCTATACAGCAGAAAAATCCCCTTACAGGTCAGATGCCGAAACGATTATAGGGTATATCTACAAAAAAATGAAGGATGAAAATAAACTTGACAAGTTTAAAGAAACGCTGAAAAACAATAAGCTCAACTTTGAGTAAAAATAAAAAACTCCCGAAAAATCGGGAGTTTTTTATTTTATTTCTTTCTCTTCGATTTAGAGATTGCTTTTTGCTGTGCTCTGTTGGCTCCGAACTTCTTAGGTGCCTTTCTTTTGGAAGGACCACCCCAGTTTTCTTTTGTATTCTTAGCTTTTTTCTCGTGGAAAGCTCCGCCCCCTTCATTCAGTTTTACCTGTACAGGGTTTTTCATTACAACCTGATCTTCTTCAGCAGCAATCTTTTTAGGATTGATCTTAACATCTTCAGGGAAATCATTGAACTTTAATTCTTTATTCATTAATAATTCAATATCAAGAATCAAAGGTTCTTCTTTTTTGGTAACGAAAGTAACTGCTTTTCCTTCTTTATCTGCTCTACCTGTTCTACCAATTCTGTGAATGTATTGTTCAGGAATATCCGGTGTTTCAAAGTTGATGACATGGGTAATATTTGAGATGTCAAGACCTCTTGCCATAACGTCAGTCGTAATCAAACCTCGGATCTCTTCGTTTTCAAAACGCTTCATCGCTTTAAGCCTGTAATTCTGAGACTTATTGGAGTGGATCACGTCAAACTGTTCAGGGAAAAGCTCATCAATTTTGGTAAACAGCAGGTCAGCATGTTTCTTATTATTATTAAAGATCAATACTTTAGACATATCTGTATCATTCTTCAATAAGTTCTCCAGTAAATTGATTTTTGTATTGAAGTTTTCAACTTTATAAGCCGTCTGCTCGATCTTTTCAAGTGGTGTACCTGATTTGGCCAATGAAATTTCCACCGGGTTGGCAAAATATTCATCCAGCATATCATCTACCGCTTCTGTCATGGTTGCAGAGAAAAGGATATTCTGTCTCTTCTCCCTCATCATTTCAAAGATGTGGGTAAGCTGTGGTCTGAAACCTAAGTTTAGCATCTCATCAAACTCATCAATGATCAGCTTCTGAACTTCTTTCAGAGAAATGGCATTATCAATAGAAAGGTCCATCACTCTTCCCGGAGTTCCTACCAAAATATCGCAACCGTCATTGAATAACAGTTTTTGAGTATTGATATTTTTTCCACCATATATTCCGATTACTCTTGCTGTAATATTTTCTGTAAGTTTCTCAAGAATTTCAGTCACCTGTACCACCAGTTCTCTTGTTGGAACAAGTACAACAACAGTTGGATTTCCTGTCTTGTTGTATTTCCATGTTTTCAGAACGGGTAAAAGATAAGCTAATGTTTTCCCGGTTCCGGTCTGTGCAATTCCCATTACATCTCTTCCGGAAAGGATAGGCTTCAGACTCTTCTCCTGAATAGGGGTAGGTTCGAATAATTCCAGATCCGCTAAAACATCAAGGATTTTAACCGGCAGGTCAAAATCTGCAAAAGTGAGTTTTTCCATTTTGCAAAGATAGGCATTAATATGTATAATGTAAAATCAGGTTTTAGAGGACAGATCTAAAGAGGTAACAAGTGAATAACTATTCCTCTGTATTACCAGCTTTGAACAGATTATGAATAATGAAAAACATTGAAACATTCTCACTCCCCAATACTATACTCTCAAACCCTAAAACGCTCCCACTCTCATACTTCCCACTACTTCCTCGTCACCCTCAGCAAAAGTATCAACACCAAAATAACAGAAAAGATAAAACCTAAAACAGCAACCAGAGAAAGTTCTCCTATTCTCGGTCCGGATTCGGAGGTGAAAACAATGGCCGTTGCTATGATATTGGCTCCGAGAATCATCGCTAAAATCAGGTTAACCACACTGGATTTGATCAGCTGGTTTGTTTTTTCAATATTTTTGATTTCACTGGATACGGTGAATTTATTTTCATCCAGTTTTTGCAGCACAGAACGGAGTTCTCTTGGAATTTCATCCACATTATCCGTGAAATTCATCATACGATCCATTCCCGTTTTCAGTAGATTTTTCGGACTGATCTTTTTAGTGAAGATTTTTTTGGTATAAGGATGAAGACTTTTCACAATATCCAGATCCGGATTGATATTTCTGCCAACTCCTTCTATCAGGCTTATTCCTTTGAACAAAAGATAGAAATAATCAGGCATATACAATCTGTTGTCCTTCAGAATATCCTTCATTTTATTGATCATCACCTGCACATTGATTTCCTGTAAAGACGAGCTGTGTACAAAATTCAGTATATCTTCCACATCATTCTCAAATCTTCTTTCGTCCGGAATCTCATAGCTTATCGCCATTTTTTTGAGATAACGGACAATCTTATGAGGATTTTTAGCTACAAAACTTACAATCAGGTTTTCAAGGATCTCTTTATCATTGGGTTGAATTTTTCCCACCGCACCAAAATCAATGAAAACGATTCTCCCGTCTTTTTTTACCAGGATATTTCCTGCATGCGGATCGGCATGGAAGAATCCATAATCTAAGATCTGAGAAACGAAGAGTCTCAATCCTGCTTCGGAAACTTTTACCGGGTCAATACCATTCTCAATGAGAGCTGATTTGTCGGTTACTTTTATTCCGTCAATAAACTCCATACAAAGAATATTGTTGTTGGAGAATTCTTCGTAGACTTTAGGAACGTAGGTTTCTTTATTATTTTTAAAATTGAGGCGGAACTGCTGAATGTTGTTTTTTTCATTGATCAATGATACTTCTTCCAGTAAAGACCTTTCGAAAGTAGAAATCGCCTGTTTTAGGTTCAGCTTCTCTCCTATTTCAGAATAGGTCGACAAAAGTTTTTCCAGATCCTTGATCAAAAGCAGGTCATCTTCAATCACAGACTGTACGTCCGGCTTTCTGAGCTTGAGGATGACAGGATTTCCGTCTTTTAAAACGGCCTTATACACCTGTGCAATGGAGGCTGTCGCTAGAGGTTCTTTCTGAATGTCCAGGAAATGCTCTTTCACAGAAATATTGAATTCATTCTCCAAGACATCTTCTACATCCATCTCTACAGTTTCCACTTTGTCCTGAAGTTTCTGCAGCTCCTGAATCAGTTCCGGTGGCAACAGATCCTCCCGGTTACTGAATGCCTGCCCAAGTTTTACAAAGGTAGGTCCCAACTCTTCCAAAGCCAGTCTTATTCTTTCATAAACAGTCCCTTTTGAAATGATCTCTTCTGAATTTCCCGAAGCTTCTTCCTGTTTATTTCCACCGTTCATTCTTGCCAGAAGGTCCTTAAATCCATATTTACTCAATACGGAAATCAGTCTGGCGGATCTTTTCAGTTTTCTTTGCTGCTTATCAAACATAGTCTATCAATAATAAGTGCAATTTACTCCAAAAAGCATTCCTATTTTTAATTATATTCGTAAACTTAAAACTATTACCACCTACCCATGAGAAAAATTCTACTTCTACTATTTTGCCTGATAAATTCCCTTCTCCTCTTCGCTCAAACCAACTATGATTTAGGTTATAAAGAATATGACAAAGAAAATTATCAAAAAGCCATCTCATATTTTGACAAAGCCATTAGTAAAAAACAAAATATTTTTGATGCTTACCTGTATAGGGGAATGTCCTATTTCTATTTGTATGACGGAAAAAAAGCTAAAGAAGATTTTGACAAAGTTCTCGCATTAGATCCAAAAAATTCTAAAGTGTATTCTTTTTACGGAAAATATTATGCATTAACGAATCAGTTTGATAAAGCTATAGAAAGTTATACGATTGCATTGGAAAGAACGCCCGATGATTATAGATTATATGGAGAGAGAGGTGCTGCAAAAGCTGAAGTGGGCCAATATATTGAAGCCCTTGAGGATGCCGATATATCAGTACAAAAACTTTCCAACCATTATAGAGGTTATCTGAACCGGGGCTACGTCAAAATGCGTATTGATAAATATGCTGATGCAGTTGAAGATTTCAATACTTCATTATCGATAAAAAAATCAGAAAAAGGTTATGAGCACAGAGGTACCGCCTATGCTTTATTAAGAAAATATGATGCTGCATTACAGGATTTCGAAAAGGCCCTGGAATACAATCCCAATAATCCTCTTGTCCTTTATTACCAGGGAGAAGTATTATTATCTTCAGGACAGAAAGAAAAAGCCTGTAAAAGTCTGTTGAAAAGTAAACAATTAGGAAATAAAGAGATTGATGATGTTATTTCTAAAGCCAAATGTACAGAGAGTGGAAATTAAAAACATTACCACAAAATCAATATTTTACAATAAAAAATTCAACCATAATAACAAAACACAATAACATATCGTATATTTTTCTATATTTACAGAGTACAAAACATTAAAACAAACAAAAATATTACAACATGAAAAATTTACGTAACAGCAAATTGTCAAGAGAACAATTAAAGAGTATTTCAGGAAGCGGAATTATCGGGATTGATATTCCAAACTGCTCCAATCAGTGCTGCCCTACTGACGGAAGACCAAGATGCCCTAGACTGATCTGTCCTGCGGTAGTATGTCCTCAGTACATATAATCTATTTCAATAAATTTTAGGTAAAAATAAAAACAGAGTGCTTTTGCATTCTGTTTTGTTATCTGATCTAAATCAATCATTTTTAGGTAGCTGTTTTTTTTTTATGATAATAAATGAAATAGAATACCGTTTTTACTATACACTAAACTCATCAAAAAATATTCAACATGAAAAATTTACGTAACAACAAACTATCAAGAGAACAATTAAAAAAAGTTTCAGGAAGCGGCCCTATCATTGGCTGTACTTATGAATGCTGTCCAAAAGACGGAAGACCTCTGTGCCCGGGCTATTACTGTCCTGATGTGCTATGTCCGCAGTATATGTAGAAAACAACAACATATTATTATTAAAATAAAAGAGCAGAAACCAATCTGCTCTTTTATTTTTTACGAAAACGGCTATTATTTGAGATAGGTATCATAAAGATCTTTTCTGCGGTCTTTCATCACCTGAACAGACCCATTATGATGAAGGTCTTTCAGCAGGTTCAGATCTACATCCACGATAAGGGTCATTTCTGTATTGGGAGTGGCTTCTCCTTTTACAGCATTGGATGGGAAGGCAAAATCTGATGGAGTAAATACGGCCGCCTGACCAAACTGAATGTCCATATTATTCACTTTCGGAAGGTTACCTACACAGCCGGCAATCGCTACATAACATTCATTTTCTATAGCTCTTGCAGCGGCACAGTGACGTACTCTCATGTAAGCATTCTGGGTATCTGTAAGGTAAGGAACAAATAATATTTTCATGCCCTGATCAGCCAGGATTCTTGGCAGTTCCGGGAATTCTACGTCATAGCAGATTACAAGTCCTATTTTACCGCAGTCGGTATCGAAAACTTTGATTTCGTTGCCGCCTTTCATTCCATAATATCGTTTTTCATTCGGGGTGATATGGATCTTTCTGTATTCATCCATACGGCCATCACGGTGAAGAAGGTAGCTCACATTATACAGCTCATTATTTTCGAAAACAGGCATACTTCCTGAGATAATATTCACATTATAACTAATGGCCAGTTCTGAAATCCTGTCTCTGATCTGCTCTGTAAGTTTTGCGAGTTCGATCATACTGTCCCTTTCTGAAAGGCTATTGAAAGGCGCCAGTAAAGGGGTATTGAAAAGTTCAGGGAAGAGTACAAAGTCTGATTTGTAATCTCCCATTACATTCACAAAAAACTCCACCTGCTCATAAAAGGCATCTATATCCTTGAAGTGTCTCATCTGCCATTGTACCAATCCCAGACGGATAATGCTATCCTGCATGGTATTCGGTTTTCTGCTATAATAGATGTTGTTCCATTGTAAAAGAACCGCATTTTCTCTGGACGCTTCATCTTCGGGAAGGTATTTTTTCAGGATTCTGATCGGCAGAAAGTTGTTGGAAAGCTGAAAAGATAATACCGGGTCATAAATTTCTTTATCCCTCACCTTTCGGATATAGTCTCTGGCAGAAAGTTCGTGACTGTATTTGTGGTAATTCGGGATTCTGCCCCCCAAAACGATTGATTTTAGGTTTAATAATTCACACAATTCTTTTCTGGCATCATATAATCTCCTTCCCAGGCGTAATTCCCGGAATTCCGGGTCTACAAAAACTTCAATCCCATATAAGACATTTCCTGTTGAAGAATGGGTATTAAAGGTATAATTTCCTGTAATATCGCTATAGGTATGATCGTCTCCAAATTCTTCGTAATTGACAATAATGGAAAGTGCTACTGCCGCCAGTTTCCCATCTACCGTAATACAGATCTGCCCGTTAGGAAACATTTTTGTCAGCTTTTCAATACTTTTTTTAGACCATATGGATTCTGACATTTGGGGATAGGCTCTTTTCATGGTTTGTGCCAGCTCATCATAATCCTGAACAGTCAGTGGTCTTGTTTCTATTTGCATTTGATGTAATTTTACTTAAATTTAGTGAAAATTTGTTTTAACAGGTTATTTACTATGCAAAACATTAACCAAAATATCGATTGGAAATGGCAATAATTTTTCTGAACCAAAGTAAATGCCCTATTTGCAAAAAAACTTTAGATAAAGGACAGGCTATTGTTTTATTCCCTCCTTTCACTTCGGACAAGAATCATCAGTTTTACCTATTCAATGATGAAGGTGTTCACCGTTCCTGTTTGCAGAAAACAGAACTTGGAATAGAAGCCTTAAAATTTTTAGAAACAAAATTTCCGATATAAACAAAAAAATCCCACCCAAAATGGACAGGATTTATATTAAAAAATTCAAGTCAGAAATTATTCCCACTCAATGGTTGCAGGTGGTTTGCTTGAAATATCGTAAGCTACTCTGTTGATTCCTCTTACTTCGTTGATGATTCTGCTGGAAACAGTATCAAGGAACTCGTAAGGAAGTCGGCTCCACGTTGCTGTCATAAAGTCGATGGTGTTGGCAGAACGAACTACTGCTGTGTATTCATACGTTCTTTCGTCACCCATTACTCCTACAGATTTTACCGGAAGTAATACTACAAACGCCTGAGATACTTTCTCGTAAAGGTCATTTTTGTATAATTCCTCAATGAAAATATCATCAGCCTCCTGAAGGATTCTTACTTTTTCAGCATCTACAGCTCCCAATACTCTGATTCCTAATCCAGGACCTGGGAAAGGGTGTCTGTATACCAAATGGTGAGGAATTCCTAATTCTTCTCCCACTCTTCTTACTTCGTCCTTGAAAAGCTCTCTTAATGGCTCTAATAATTCGAATTCCATATCTTCAGGAAGTCCGCCTACGTTGTGGTGAGACTTGATTACTGCTGATGGTCCGTTTACAGACTGGCTTTCGATAACGTCAGGATAAATGGTACCCTGAGCAAGGAATTTAGCGCCTTCAATTTTATGAGATTCTTCATCAAATACGTGGATAAATTCGTTTCCGATGATTTTTCTTTTTGCTTCAGGATCGTCTACTCCGGCTAATTTTGAAAGGAATCTTTCCTGAGCATCCACCATTTTGATGTTCATATGGAAATGCTCTCCATACTGATCCATTACTTTTTTGCCTTCATCTTTTCTCAATAGTCCTGTATCTACGAAGATACATGTCAACTGATCACCGATTGCCTTATGGATCAAAACAGCCGCTACAGAAGAGTCTACCCCTCCTGAAAGACCAAGGATCACTTTGTTGTCTCCTACTTTCTCACGGATCTCTTCAACTGTTTTTTCAATATAGTTCGTCAGTTTCCAGTTTTTCTCTGAGTTACAGATTCCGAATACGAAGTTTTCAAGCATTTTCGCTCCTTCTTCAGTATGAGAAACTTCCGGGTGGAACTGAACGCAGAAGATTTTTTTATCTTCATTGGAAATAGAAGCGATCACTCCTGATTTGGCATTCAATTCAAAACCTTCAGGCAATTCTCCTACTTCGTCAAAGTGGCTCATCCAAACTACAGAGTTTTGGGTAACCCCTTTTAATAAAGAGCTCTCTTTAACGATTTCAAGATTTGCTTTACCATACTCTCCTTTTTCTCCTTTGTTTACCTTTCCTCCTAAAAGGTGAGCCGTCATCTGCATTCCATAGCAAATTCCCAATACGGGAACTCCCTGCTCATATAATGCTTTTTCTACCAGGTGGGCATTTTCAGCATTTACAGAACTTGGGCCTCCGGAAAGAATGATTCCCTTTGGCTGTTTTGCTAAAATATCTTGTAATGGTGTATTGTAAGGCAAGATTTCAGAGTACACACCCATCTCACGGATTCTTCTTCCGATAAGCTGGTTGTACTGGGATCCGAAATCTAAAATAATAATACCGTTGTTCATTGTTGATAATTGATTTGTTTGAAAGAGGTCAGATTTCAGACAGCAGATTTCAGATTGTGGTCTGAAGTCTGGAATCTAGCATCTGAACTCTTAATTCTAATATTAACTGTTTTACAAAAAAAGACTTGGAATGGCTCCAAATCTTTTTCCGTGATTTTTTATTAAAACTTTCCGATGTCTTCTCTGTAGAAGCCGTAATCGAAATGTACATGACCTGCGTCTTCGTAAACTTTCTTGCGGGCATCTTCGAATGTAGCACCTGTAGCCACAATGTTCAGAACTCTACCTCCATTGGAAACTACTTTGTCTCCTTTTCTGATAGCTCCTGCGTATAATAGTTTACTGTGCTTCATTTTGTCTTCTCCTGTGATCTCGAAACCTGTTTCGATGTTTCTAGGATAACCTCCTGAACACATTACCAGACAAACTGCTTTTTCGTCTTTAAATTTAAGCTCGATGTCTTTTCCATCCATACAGTCCTGGATCACATCCAGAAGATTGTTTTCCATAAGAGCCATCAATACCTGAGTTTCAGGATCTCCGAATCTCATGTTATACTCAAGAAGGTAAGCACCATTCTTTGTCACCATTAATCCGAAGAAAATGATTCCTTTGAAACTGAATCCTTCTGCCTTCAGACCTTTAACGGTAGGCTCCAGGATATTTTTTTCAAAATCTGCATAGTGCTCCTGAGTAAATTCCGGGCTTGGTGCTACGGAACCCATACCTCCTGTATTAGGTCCTGAATCTCCGTTTCCAGCTTTTTTATAATCTTTTGCCGCTACACATGGGAACAATTTTTCACCATTAGAGAAAGCAATGATAGAAGCTTCAAAACCTTGTAAATATTCTTCGATAACTAAACGGATCCCAGCATCTCCATAAATTCTTCTGATCATGAAATCATGGATGGTAGCTTCAGCTTCTTCAAGGGTGTCACAAATAACAACTCCTTTTCCTCCAGCCAAACCACTTGCTTTGATCACTAAAGGATACTGTTGCTTCTGCACATATTCTTTAGCTTCGTTATATGAATCAAATACGACAGCCTTCGCTGTTTTGATATCATAGGTCTGCATAAATTTCTTAGAGAAAGCCTTACTTCCTTCCAGGCTTGCCACTTTTTGGGTAGGACCGAAAACTTTAAGATCGTGTTTTTTGAACTCGTCCTTCAAACCAGCTACCAATGGAGCTTCAGGACCTACGATGGTAAGATCGATCTTTTCTTTAATAGCGAAATCTCTAAGTTCTTTGATTTCTGATAAATGAACATTTTTCCCTATTACATCGGTAGTTGCATTCCCGTTAGCAAAAAACATTTTAGAAATTCTCGGGTCATTCTGAAGTTTTGCCGCTAAAGCAGATTCTCTACCGCCTTCACCTATGATTAATATTCTCATACTTTATTTATTATCTAGTCTTATTCTACAAATATATAATTTTCCGATTAAGAAATTAAGCAATTTGGAGATTACTTAATTTCTTAATTTTAATTTTATTCAATTAGTGGAAAAAGTGTCTTACCCCTGTAAACATCATTGGGATACCATGCTCATTAGCAGCTTCTATACTGTCCTGATCTTTTACACTTCCACCTGGCTGAATGATCGCCTTGATACCTTCCTGAGCACAGAAATCTACTACATCACGGAAAGGGAAAAATGCATCTGAAGCCAATACAAGATCTCCGGAGAATTTTTCTTTTGCTCTTTCGATGGCCTGTTGCGTAGCCCAGATTCTGTTTACCTGTCCGCCACCGATTCCGAACGCCTGAATACCGTTGGAAACGACAATAGCATTAGATTTCACATATTTTACCACTCTCTGAGAGAAAAGCAATGCTTTTTTCTGCTCTTCTGTAGGCTGAACTTCAGTCACTACTTTGATGTCATCAGAGAAATGAAGGTCATTATCCTGAACCAAGATACCACCGTCAACTTTCACCCATGTCTGTTTGTCTGAAACCGGGTTTACAATTTTGATGATTCTTAGGTTTTTCTTTTTTCTTAAAATTTCAAGAGCTTCTTCATCAAATGCCGGAGCCATTACGATCTCAAGGAATGTTTTGTTCAGTTCTTCAGCTGTTGCTGCATCGATCTTATAGTTCATAGCAACAATTCCGCCAAAGATAGAAACCGGATCACATTCGAAAGTTTTCTGGTAGGTTTCCAATGCTGAAGTTCCGATTGCCACACCGCAAGGTGTAGAATGTTTCACTGCACAACAAGCCATTTCTTCTTTGAACTCAGTGACTACTTTCCAGCAAAGGTCCATATCACGAAGGTTGTTGAAAGAAAGTTCTTTCCCTCCAAGCTGTTCGAAGTCTTTCATCGCTCCGTTCTCGAAAGTAGAAACGTAGTAAGCTGCCGTCTGGTGAGGGTTTTCACCATATCTCAGATCAGAAACTTTCTTATAAGATGCATTTAAATACGTAGGATATTCCTCGTCTAAAAGCATTCTTGAAATAGCAGCATCATAGGCTGAGGTAAGGTTGAATACTTTTCCTGCAAGCTTTTTACGGGTTTCGATATACGTATCACCGTTTTGCTCCATTTCCAGTTTTACTTTTGTATAATCTTCTACATCGGTAATTACCGTTACAGAGTCAAAGTTTTTCGCTGCAGAACGAAGCATAGACGGACCGCCAATATCGATAAACTCTACTTTCTCGTGTAAAGAAATGTCTTTGTTCACGTTTTCAAAGAAAGGGTAAAGATTTACGATCACCATGTCGATCAATCCGATTCCGTGCTCCTGAACGGTTTTCATGTGCTCTTCATTGGTACGGACAGCCAGAAGTCCTCCGTGAACTTTTGGGTGTAATGTTTTCACTCTTCCGTCCAACATTTCAGGAAAATCGGTTACCTCATCAATCTGAATAGGATTTAAACCAGCGTCTTTCAAATGTTTGAACGTTCCTCCTGTGGAGATCAACTCATAATTCTGAGCTTCCAAAAACTGTGCGAATTCTATTAATCCACTTTTGTCAGAAACACTGATTAAAACTCTCTTTTTACTCATTTTACTTTCAATTTTTTACTTTTTACAGCTATTTCAAACTGTGCTCGGGTCTTTCACCTCCGAACTTACTTTTTATTTTTTACTTAGATTTTGCTAATGTAGCAGTGTATCAATCTGGCTCTGTAACAATATCTACACATTGGTAAACTGTTGCATTGTTATATTGGTACACTATGCATTCCCCAGGACCTTATTGATCGCTATCGGAAATATTTCATATTCAATCTGATGAACTTTCTGAGCCACTGTTTCAGGGGTATCTTCTGCCGTTACTTCAAAAGATTTCTGAAGAATAGCTTCTCCTTCATCAATGCCCGGTGTTACAAAATGCACCGTTGCCCCACTTTCTGTTTCTTTTGCTTCAATAACCGCGTTGTGGACGTTCATTCCCCACATTCCTTTTCCACCGAATTTCGGAAGTAATGCAGGGTGAATATTGATAATTTTACCATTCCAGTTTTCACAGAACTCAGGTTTTAAAATGGATAGGAATCCTGCCAACACAATAAGATCTGTATCTTGTGGGATTACTTTTGCCAGTTCGCTGCTGAAGTTCTTTCCTCTCGGAATAAGAATGTTGGCTATATTATGATTTTTGGTTCTTTCCAATCCGAAACATTCTCTGTCTGCAACTACCAAAGTTACTTTTGCATTCTGAATTTCTCCAGCTTCGATAGTATCAATGATTCTCTGCAGATTGGTTCCTGAACCGGATACGAGTACAACAATGTTTTTCATATTAATAATGTAACAATGTATCAGTCTAGCAATGTAACAATGATTTAATTGGTACACTGGTACATTGTTATATTGTTATATTATTATAGTGATAATTTAATTTTCTCTGCTCCTTCCGTGATCTCTCCGATTTCGTAAGCATCATCTAAAAGGTGTAATACTTTTTCAGCGTGCTCTGCATCTACAACGATGACCATTCCTACCCCCATATTAAAGGTTCCGTACATTTCCTCACGAGCTACTTCACCTCTTTTCTCAAGCTCAAGCATTACACTAGGAATTCTGATTTTCGATTCGTCGATAGAAGCACAAAGTCCTTCTGGGATGATTCTTGGAACGTTTTCGTAAAGACCTCCGCCTGTAATGTGAGCAATTCCGCTTACACTTACTTCTTCCAATACTTTATGAATGTCTTTATAATATAGTCTTGTAGGAACCAAAAGGGTTTCATATAAAGGTTTTCCTTCAAACTCCTCTTCGAAGTTCGGGAATACTTTTCTTACTAAAGAGAATCCGTTGGAGTGGAATCCTGAGCTTGGCAATGCAATAATTTTGTTACCTGCTTTAATCTTGGAACCATCAATAATCTGATCTTTTTCAACGATTCCTACGCAGAATCCTGCAACATCATAATCTCCTGGCTGGTACATTCCCGGCATTTCAGCAGTTTCCCCACCAATCAATGCGCAGTTGTTGTCTTTACAGGCAGCTACCATTCCTAAAACAATCTCAGCTGCAATTTCAGAATCAAGTTTTCCGCAAGCCAGATAATCTAAGAAGAATAAAGGTTTTGCTCCGTGACAAAGAATATCATTGGCACACATTGCGAAACAGTCTACCCCAATAGAGTCATATTTTTTAGTATCTAAAGCTACTTTAAGCTTGGTACCTACTCCATCTGTACCTGAAACAAGAACCGGATTTTTGTATCCTCCGATTTCATAGAAAGCTCCAAAGCTTCCCAAGTGATTCAATACATTGGAATTGTGGGTTTCACCAACCGCTTTTTTGATCTTGTCAACCGTTTTGTATCCTTCTTCTTTGTCTACTCCTGCTGATTTGTAAGTGTTGCTCATGTCTGCTTAGATTTTTTAGATAATCGGATTTCAGATTTCAGATTATTTGAGTCTAGTATCTGTTATCTGACCTCTTCTTGTCTTTTATATTTTTACTTTTTATTTCAAATTTAGAAAACAAAAAAGCCGACAATCTTTTCAGATTATCGGCCGTTATTTTATCTCAGAATTTCAGAGCCCACAATTTTCCCTTTCTCAGAAAAACATTGTTTATAGGAGGTCTGAATTTTCATCTCTTTTCTTTTTGCAAAAATAGTAATTTTAAATGAATATTCAAATTCTATTTTTCAAGGATCGTTTCGATGGCCGCAATCTTCTTGATTTTCTCCTTTAATTCAGTGTTTTTCTCCTCATTAGAAATTTTCTGAGCTGCTTTATCAAAGTTATCATTGAAGAAAGGAAGAGAAAAAGTTTCTACTACATTTCCACCGTGGAAAGGAAAACGCTTGGATGCTGCTTCCAAAACTCCTGCACCACCTCTACCTCCGGGAGACGTAGACATCAATAGCATTGGTACTTCATTCCACACAGTTCTGTCTTTGATTCTGGATACCCAGTCGAACACATTCTTGAATGCTGTAGAATAAGTTCCGTTGTGCTCGCCTAAAGAAACCAACAACACATCTGCCCCATCAATTTTGGCTGCAAAGTCATGCGCTTCCTGAGGAACACCCCCTGCCAATTCTCTTTCATGTTTGTAGATAGGCATTTCAAAAGGGTTCAAATCAATCACTTCTGCTTCTGCATTATCAAATAAAGTGGACGCATAAGCCACCAACTGCTTGTTCATTGAAACCTCCGAGTTACTTCCTGCTATTGCTAAAATTTTCATATGTAGTAATTATTTTTTGTTGTAGAGAATCATCACCGGTTCTTGGATGACGATTCCTTATTATTTTAAATTTTTAAGGATACAAATTTAGTTTTTTATTTAAGATAAGAAGGTAATTCCATTGGCACTTCCATCAATAATATTTCTGCATCTTCCACCGCTTCGATATTAAAGCTCTGAGTATCCCAGATTCCCAAACCATCTCTTTCATTCAGAACACGGTCACCTACTTTTGCACTTCCTTTTAAGACAAAGGCATAGACTCCGTTTCCTTTTTTGTTCAGCATATAGTTTTTACCATTACCTTTTTTGAAGTTAGCCAGATTGAACCAGGCATCCTGATGAATCCATACTCCGTCATCATTTTTATTTGGAGATAAAATCTGCTGAAATCCGTTGATCTTTTCGCCTTCTTTGATACTTTTCTGGTCATACCTTGGTTCAACATTCAATTCTCTTGGGAAAACCCAGATCTGTAAGAATTTTACTTCTTCATCTTTATTTTTATTGTATTCACTGTGTTGCACCCCGGTTCCGGCACTCATCACCTGAATCTCTCCTTTTCTGATCACCGCAGTAGTTCCCATTGAATCTTTGTGTTCCAAATCTCCCTCTAAAGGAATAGAGATAATTTCCATATCCCTGTGCGGGTGTGTCCCGAATCCCATTCCCTGAGAAACGGTGTCGTCATTCAATACTCTCAACACTCCAAAGTTGGTTCTGTCTCTGTTCTGATAGTTTGCAAAACTGAAGGTATGATAAGAGTTTAACCAACCATGATTGGCGTGGCCTCTTGAATCTGCTTTATGATATACTGTTTTCATTTCTGTGATTATTTTATGGTACAAATGTACGGGATATGGATGTTGAAAAATGTTGATGTAGGTTAAGAAAGGAGATTAAGGAAGAGTTAAAGAATAAAGAGTAAAGAGTAAAGAGCAAAGGAAGCGAAGAAAGCAGAGAAAGTGGAGAAAGTGGAGAGAATGGAAAGGGTATTATAAGTTTTGGCTGAAGCCATTGGACTGAATCTAAAATAGGAAAGCGGGCTAAAGCCCGCTTCTATTGAATGAATTATTATTCTTAATGTGTTGTAGACATTAGCAGCTCCATTTTTTTGGTTTGTCTAATTCTGACTTTAAAAATGTACCTGCTTAATTTCCTCTTCAATTTCCTTTGGCGTTTCTTCTTCTGATCTGATGAATATCATGGTAACCACAGCACCGATCAGCATACAGACACCTCCTACCACAACGTAATCGATGGCTAGCTTTCCAAAGATATTGCTGACAATAGGTCCACCGAAAATTCCGTTAATAATTTGCGGAATTACGATAAAGAAATTGAATATTCCCATATAAACCCCCATTTTTCTTTGTGGGATCACTTCAATCAGCATAGCATAAGGCATGGCCAGAATACTTGCCCAGGCAAATCCTAAGCCGATCATTGACATCCACAGATGGTCTACATCTTTAATGAAGTACATTGAGATCAACCCTAAGCCTCCACACAGTAATGCCAATGCATGGGTCTGTTTTTTCCCAATCTTTTTAGCGATAGGTGTTAACAGGAATGCAAACGGAATGGCCCAAAGGTTATACATTCCGAAAAGCTTACCGGTTAAATCTCCGGCATCATTGAATGCTTTTGAATGGGTATCCTCGGGAGAAAGTCCAAAATGATGGGTTGCCAGAGCACTGGTTGTAAATACCCACATGGTAAATAAGGCAAACCATGAGAAGAACTGTACAATTCCCAGTTTTTTCATTTGGGTAGGGATCGTAGCAAAGTCCTTGAAAATATCTGAGAATTTAGATTTTTCATTTTCTACCTCTGTACCTTCTTCAAACGCCGCAAATTCTTCCGGAGAATACTCTTTAGTAGTAATGATCGTATACAAAATAGATATGATCAGCAATACAGCGCCTATATAAAAGGAATAAATCACATTGTCTGCAACAAAACCTTTCGGAGCAACGTTGGAAATCCCCAGCTTTGTCAACCAATCGGGCAGATAAGAGCCCAACACCGCTCCAAAACCAATAAGAATCGTCTGCACGGAAAATCCTATAGTCCCCTGATGTTTAGGAAGCATATCTCCCACCAAAGCCCTGAAAGGCTCCATGGCAATATTAACGGAGGCATCCATCATAGCCAGGAAAATAACTGCTAGTAAAAGTGCATTCGCAGCAAACATCTGCGTTACAGAAGCAGCATTCGGAAGCAGAACCAATCCTATTGCACACAGAACAGCTCCAATCAGAAAATAAGGTTTTCTTCTTCCCAAAGGGCTCCATGTATTGTCTCCCATATGTCCTATGATAGGCTGCACAATGAGTCCGGTAATAGGAGCTACCAGCCAGAACCAGGAAAGTTCGTGAACGTCTGCACCTAAATTGGCAAGAATCCGGCTTGCGTTTCCATTCTGAAGTCCAAAAGCCATCTGGATCCCTAAGAATCCCATACTCATATTGATGATCTGAGTAAGTGAAAGTTCCGGTTTTATTTTTTTAGCCATTGCTATTTTTATGGTTATTTTGTTTTTAATTCCTGGATCAGTACATCTTCTAATGCTGTTTTGTCAGCAACTACTTTGTCTACTACGTCATTAGGGACGGTCATAGAAAGCACATATTGTTTTACTTTCCAGCTTCCATTGATTTTTTCTACAACGCCTGAACCTCTGCAAATTTTCATTTGGGTATCTAATAATTCGTCAAACCAAGCCAGTTTTCCGTCTTTGCTGAAATAAATATTTCTTTTAAGGGCTGTAAAATTCCAGGTTTTCTTTTTATCGAAATGAGGTTTTGCCCAGACCATAAATGCTTTTTTATCCCAAATTTCGGTAGCATCTGTTCCGATAAAGGTAGATTCATCTGCAAAATAGTTGAAGTAAGTTGTGTAATCTGCCTTTGCCGCAGCTGCATTAAACCCATCAAGCATGGTACTGATCTCTGATTTTTCTTTTTCAAATGCTTTGGTTGATTGTGCTGAAAGTAACGAAAACCCAAATAAACAAAGGATCAATGTATGGACAGCTATTAATTTTTTCATTGGTAATATTTATTTTTCAAGTTCAATAATAAACGAAGTCTTTACAGGAATTGTTATCCCATTCTGTAATATTAATTCTTTCCCCGAAATAATTTCTTTTCCTTTCGAAAACCCTTTCAGTGATTCTTCAAAATGTTTCAGGTCCAGCGTCTGGTCTTTTACATTATTATTGAGAACCACCATTACACTTTCTTTATCATTGTATCTGAAATAAGTAAAAACGCCGTCTTTAGGAACGAAATTTTTAGTTTTCCCTGTGTGGATCACTTCTTTTCCTTTTCTCCAGTTCAACAATTGCTGGGTAAACCTGAAAAATTCTTTCTGCTCCGGGGTCTGTGTCGCCGGATTGAAAGCGTTCTGCTTATCAGATCTCCAGCCTCCCGGAAAGTCTCTGCGAATATCAGCATCTCCGCCTTTTGTCTTGTTCCCCCGCATTCCTATTTCTGATCCGTAATAGATCTGTGGAATTCCACGAACCGTTGAAATCAGCGTTAATCCCATTTTGTAGGCTTTAGGATCAGCATTAAAGATCTCGTTCCATCTTTCTGTATCATGATTTTCAAAGAAAACCAAGAGATTATTGATGTCCGGATAAAGGAAATCGCTGGTAAAAGCATCATAAAGTTTGATCATCCCTTTATCCCAGCTTTCTTTTTCCTTAAGAGCTTTTGGCATTTCACTGAACAGTACAAAATCCATTACTGAAGGCAGATTCGAGTTATATCCCGCAGCTTCTCCTGTTTTAGAATCTTTCTGCCAGGCAGAAATATGCCCTGGTGTGGAAAGCCAGGTTTCGCCTACGATATTAAACTTCGGGTATTCATCGGTAATCGCTTTGGCCCATTTTGCCATTGCTTCTTTGTCATTATAAGGATAGGTATCTACGCGGAAGCCACCCAATTCGGCATATTCAATCCACCAGATTGCATTTTGGGTCAGGTATTTCAGTACCAGCGGATTTTTCTGATTAATGTCCGGCATGGTGGTATCAAACCATCCGTCCAGCGCATATTTTTTATCTATTTCAGAGGCATTGGTATCAAATTGGGAAGTGATTTTATAATTGGATCTTTTGAAACCGTTTTCCCCATCATTGAACCAATGAATCCAGTCTTTTGTAGGCAGATCTTTCATCATCCAATGGGAGATTCCCCAGTGATTGGTCACATAATCCATCACCAGCTTCATATTTCTCTTATTCAGTTCCTGGGACAGTGTTCTGTAGTCTTCATTGGTTCCGTAGCGGGCATCAATTTTATACAGATCGGTCTGAGCATAGCCATGATAAGAGTATACTTTTTCGTTATCTTCATTCACAGGGGTAAGCCAAACAGCTGTTGCTCCCAGATTCTGAATATAATCGAGGTTATTAATGATTCCACGCAGATCTCCGCCGTGTCTTCCGTTAGGTAAATTTCGATTTGCTTTTTCTGTGAGTATCGGACTTGAATCGTTTTTTCCGTCCCCATTGGCAAAACGATCCGGCATGATCAGGTACATTACATCTTTTGAAGTATAGGATTCACGGTCTGCTGATCCGGAATTTCTCTGTTTAAGTTCATAAGTGTAAGAATCCAGGTCCTTTCCTTCTTTTTTAATATTGATTTTAAACCTCGGAACGTTGATTTCATTGGTATTGACCGTAATAAAAACATAATTCGGGTTTTCTACCTTCTGAATATCTTTGATCTGTATTCCGTCTGAAAGGGTAATTTCATTATTTCCAATTCCTTTTCCGTAAACGAGGATCTGAAGTTCAGGATTTTTCATTCCCTTCCACCAGAATGCCGGCTCTACTTTTTCTACTGGTTTTAATTGTGAAAAAGCTATTGAAGCAGCAGAAAGGGCAAAAAACACGTATATTTTTCTCATAACTTAGTCTTAATCTTCAATTCAACAATCAGCCGCACACCATAGAATGCTATCAAAAACACGGTTTATAACTTTGAAAATCAGCATTTTAAACAAAAATACAAACCATTTTAGCGATGAACAACTTAGCAGCAAATTACGATTTTTTTTAGGAGTTATGACTAAATAACGAGCAGAATTATCTTTTATTAATCGATATTCCGGGATTTTTTGGTTCTGTCCAAATTTAAACGGAATATTTCCGCTCATTTTCCATTTATTGATGAAGTTTTTACAATAACAGCTTAAATTTTTATTAAATTTTCATTAAATCATGCCTAAGTAAGAATATTTAATCTAAAAAATATATTTTTAAACTATTTAATGTTTAGTTTTACAGAAAAAATGTTGGATTTCAGCAATATGTTCAAAACTGAGGGGCCAGATGTTGTTTATACATGGACAATCCCTGTGTTTGCGGCTATTATTTTCATAGAAATGGCTTACAGCCACTTTAATAAAGAAAAGATCTATGAGACAAAGGATGTGGCCACAAATGTCCTTTTTGCCTTGCTCAATTATGGGTTAGACATTATCATGAAGGGTTTTTCTTTGTTTGTCATGATGTTTTTTTACCAACATCGTATTTTTGACTGGCAAGAAGGCATATGGTACTGGATTGCAGTATTCCTGGCTCAGGATTTTGCTTATTATGTCCATCACTATGTGGATCATCACTCCAGAGTTTTCTGGGCGGTACATATTACCCATCACAATTCTGATTACTTCAATATCAGTACAGGATTCAGAAGCCCGGTATTCCAGCCATTATACAGATATCTGTTTTTCTCTCCACTAGCTTTCATGGGATTTCATCCATGGCATATTTTGGTAGCTTACTCTTCCATACAGATCTATGGGACATTTGTGCACACCCAATCAATTAAAAGTATGGGATTTTTGGAATACATTCTGGTAACTCCTTCTCATCACAGGGTACATCATGCCTGCAACATCAAGTACCTGGACCGTAATATGGGAATGGGCTTGATTATCTGGGATAAAATCTTCGGAACATTTGAAAAAGAAGACCCTGAAGTTCCTGTAAAATATGGAATCTATCCTAAAATGGAGTCTAAAGATCCAGCCACTACCCTATTCTATGAATGGCGAAGGATAGGAAAAGATATAAGACAGCCCGGAATTTCTTTTAAAACCCGACTAAAATATCTTTTTTACTCACCAGGATGGAGGCATGATGGTACTGGAAAAACGGTAAAGCAGTTTCAAAAGGAATATCTTGAGAAAATAAAAAATAAAACTTCTGCGATAAAAAAAGAACCTGTTCCTGAAGCAGAATATGAATATACAGAGGCATTGGATAAGTAGGAAAATGACGAAGAAAACCTCATTCAACACAGATTTATTCTGAAATTGAATAAAAAAACAGCCCCGGAAATTGAATAATCAATAAACCGGGGCACCTTAGTGTATTTTCAAATTATTTTACTGGTTTGATTGAAATTGCGAAACCGCCACTTCTTACCATTTTAAAATTAATTTTTGACTTGCTGGTAATCTCTTTTTTATAGATGTTATAGCTTTGAGGATTGTCGATATAATCGGCATCTTTTCCATCTTCATAGATAGTTGCCTCATATTTCTTTCCTTTATCCAGGAATGAGAAGTCCACGGTGTATTCACGCTTGTTTTCGTCGGTAATACCTCCTACAAACCAATTCTCTGTACCTTTTGCTTTTCTTGCAGTGATCACATAATCTCCCGGCTCAGCTGATAAGATTTTGGTATCATCCCAATCTGCTGCTACATCCTTGATAAACTGGAAAGCATCCATATGCTTTTTATAGTTTTCAGGAAGATCTGCCGCCATCTGAAGAGGCATATACATCGTCACATATAATGCAAGCTGCTTTGCCAGCGTAGTTTTTACAAAACGTTTATCTCCAGGGAAGTAATAATCTAACTTAGTTTGGAAAATTCCCGGAGTGTAATCCATAGAACCTCCCATCCATCTTGTAAACGGAAGTACTGTCTGGTGGTCCGGCTTATTTCCTCCGAATGCTTCATATTCTGTTCCACGAGCCGCTTCTGCAGAGATATAATTCGGATAGGTACGGCTTTCTCCTGTAGGGCGTACAGACTCGTGAGAGTTGACCATGATCTTATATTCATTGGCTTTTTCAGCAATTCTATAGTAATGGTTGATCGTCCATTGAGAGTAATGGTGCTCTCCTCTAGGAATAATATCTCCTACATATCCTGTTTTCACAGCATCGTATCCATATTTATTCATCGTCTGGAAAGCTTTGTCAGCCCATCTTTCGTAGTTGGTTGCAGATCCTGAAGTTTCATGGTGCATGATCAGCTTGATTCCTTTTGAATGCGCATAATCATTTAGCATTTTAATATCAAAATCCGGGTAAGGGGTAATGAAATCAAAAACAAATTCTTTGGAATGCCCAAACCAGTCTTCCCAACCAATGTTCCAACCTTCGATCAATAGTCCCTGGAATCCGTTTTCTGCTGCAAAGTCGATATATTCTTTAACTTTTGTATTGTTGGCTGCATGTTTTCCATTTGGAGTCAATTTTGAGAAATCGGTTTTATCCAAATGAACATTTTCAGCGGTAGAATAAGCCCACTGAGATTTTCCGATGATCATTTCCCACCAAACTCCCATATATTTTGTAGGGTGAATGTAAGAAGTATCGGTATACTTTGTAGGTTCGTTCAGGTTAAAGATCATTTTGGAATCCATCACCTCTTCTGCTTTCGGAGCTACAATAATCGTTCTCCAAGGGGTTACTGACGGGGTTTGTATATATCCTTTTGCTCCCTGTCTGTCAGCAGTCAAATGCGTTTTGAATTTAAAATTCTGTGCATCTACCTCCAGATGTGAAGCCGGATAATCTAATACTGCCGCTTCTGCAACGTTAATGTATAAAGGAGTTTTTCCTTCTTTTTTAAGCATTAATGGAGACTGTACTGCATTTTTGATCAGTTTCTGAGAAGCATTGGCATCCGCAGCCTGAGTCCATTTTGCCGGAATTTCAGAAACTTTGGTTTCCTGATACTGATATTCCTGAGAATCATAGTCTGCCACCATCCACCAAGCCTTCATATCGGTTGGAAAATCAATTTCAGAATCTTCTTCTCTAATTACGAAATAATTAAGATTTTTCTGTTGTGGAAACTCATATCTGAATCCAAGACCATCATTAAACAATCTGAATTTTACTACAATACTTCTGTCTGTAGAAGCCTGATTAAGCGTAACGGCTAACTCGTTGTAGTTGTTGATATAATTTTTCTTTTCTCCAAGAACCGGCTGCCAGGTCTCATTCTTAGAGTCTCTTTTTTCATCTACCTTTGCAAAACCGTTGTTCAGGTCGTATTTTGCATCTTCCGGTTTGGCAATTTCGGAAGCAAATTTTATGGCTGTGTCTTTAAATAATCTCAATCCCAATTTAGAATCTTCAACCACTACTGCCCCATTGTATTTCAGGTTATAATAGGGTACTCCTTCTTTCAATTGAAAGTTCATTTCAAACTTCCCATCCGGAGATTTTAAAGATTGGGCTTTTACCCCCGCAAACATCATTGAGAGCAAAAGCGCTCCAACTGTAATTTTCTTCATAATGACTATTTATTAACTTAAAAAAATAAATAAAGTGCTGCGGTAAAGCAGCACTTTGCTTTTATAAACTTAATGTTCTTACAACTTTGTAATGGTTAACTTATAATATGCTGAATTATGTAAATCTAATTCGATTTTATAGTTTCCTGATTCCAGAACTTTATATCCCGGATCTCCAGTTACTGTATTTTCAGCGTTGAAATACGTTTGTACTGATTTTCCTGAAGCTAAAGCCTGATCGTCTTGCTTAGGCTGGAACTTCAATGCCCAATCATCATTTGCTCTGAATTTAAACACTCCTGTATTCGACAAAGCAATTGAATTAATCACATAAGTTTTAGTTGATGGGCTATATACAAAATCAGTATCTGATCCCCAGCCTGTAGGTGTGGCATCTCCAATAATACCAAAGTTGGCAATCACGGAAGAATAAGTATTGGCTGCCCAATCTGCCTTAATATAATAGGTTCCTGCAGCAGGAGCTTTTATATTGTCGCCATCAGCTTTTAATTTCCCTGTATGAGTTCCATCATCCCCTTTATTTCCTGGCCAATCCTGACTTATAGTAAATTTATATTTTCCATCTTCAGCACCTGCAACAGTATTGATCCATATAAATCCTCTGTATTTATCATTTTTCTCAGGCGAAAATAAGTTAGGGGAATTACCTGGTGCCCAATCTGCATATCCTGCTGCTCCGGCATAGCTCCCAGGAACATTTATTTTAGGATAAATAAGATCTGGATTTGGAGTATAGCCCGTCATATTTACCGTAATTACATTTGAATAATAGAATGTAGTACTGTTTAAAGCTGTTCTCATTCTTATTTCAATAGGTTTAGCCGTATCAGGAGCCACATTCAGCTGTGCTAAGATATTATTCAACTGTAAATGGGTAAGAGAAAAGTTCTTTTGATCTGAAGGTAAATCCTGTAATACGTTTGCAGAAAAATTGGTTCCTGCTACTGCAAATTGCAAAGCATTCGTAAATCCCACATTCGGATTAAAAGTTGGGTTCTCCCAAGTAAAAGTTAGTACGTTTTGGGTTGCTTTTGTTTCATCAAGCACTACTGAGTTTTTATCAGCAGCTATTTTTGCCTGTGAAATATTTTTTAACTCTATTTTATCCTCCTCTTTTGAACATGAGATAAGGTATAAACCAACCAGAGTAACTAATAAAACATTAAATATCTTTTTCATTTCTTAGTTTTTAAGATTAATAACCTGGATTTTGAGTTAAATTAGGGTTTGCCTGTAAAGCAGTTGTAGGAACCGGGAACACTTTATAATTGTCCGAAATAGAAGTTCCGTTTTTGACACCGCCTTTCCAAGGCCATAAATAAGACGCCCCAGTAAACAGTCCATATCTGATCAGATCCTGTCTTCTTACTCCTTCCAGGTTTAATTCACGTGCTCTTTCA
The DNA here is from genome assembly GCF_056844665.1 of Chryseobacterium sp. FR048. NCBI lineage: Bacteria > Pseudomonadati > Bacteroidota > Flavobacteriia > Flavobacteriales > Weeksellaceae > Chryseobacterium > Chryseobacterium sp. FR048. The sequence goes on from NZ_JBXDSE010000001.1 coordinate 290,304, forward strand.
TCAAGAACAGACTGTAATGTGATTGAACCGACAGCGGCCGCTCCGGCTCTCGCTCTAACTTGATTTACATACGCTAACCCCTGTACGGTGTTCGCAGATGCAGCACCTCTAAGAGCACATTCAGCATAAATTAAGTAAGCCTCACTTAATCTGAATAAAGGAAAATCTGTTGATGAAAAAGCAGTAGCCCCACCTGTTCCATCAGAATTTTTATTCCAGAATTTATCTGAAGGGAAACCATTATTCCATGTTTTATAATCATCCATTTCCCATTGATGCCCCTGAGTCCAGAATAGTTTAGCCCTCGCGTCAGTACTTGCTTGAAGATCGGCAGCGCTATTACCAAATAGGCCATACCATGCTTTTGTAGCTCTGTGTCCAGCCCAGCCATCTGTTGCTCCAAAATCTGCAAGAACCATTGTTTCTGTACTTAAGCTTCCATTTACAAGATAAGTTGTATTCCCATAACTCTGACTTGAAACAGCGTCTGCAATTAATGGGAAAATAATCTCTTTTGAAGTATTATTATCTGCAGAGAAATTCTTTCTGTAATTAGATTCTAACTGATACCCTCCTTCATTAATTACTTTGCTTACATAAATAGCAGCATCATTATATCTTGCTGTCCCTGTATAGACTTCGGCATTTAAATATAATTTTGCCAATAACATTCTTACGACAGATTTGTTAGCTCTACCATATGAATTTGTTTGAGGAAGCTGATTTTCAATTGCCAAAAGTTCACTTTCCACATAATTGAATAAATCCTTTCTTGAAGCTTCCGGTAAAGGAACACTAGAATTAAAATTATCATCATTTACCAAAGGACCTTTTCCAAACAAATCTACCAGATAATAATAAGAAAGAGCTCTTAGGAATCTCAGTTCGTTGATAACCTGATCCTTATTAGCATAGTTTATATTACCATTTTTCATGATAAGAATAAGATTGGTAGCCTGAGGAACTGTATAATAAATTCTATCATATACATATTTGAAAAACTTATTATTACTGGTCCAGTTTGTAGTGGTAGTTAGCTGATCCAGTCCATTATCACCCCATCTGTTCTTCATTCCGTCAGCAGTGAAATCATTCAGGTTTACAATTCCTCTGATAAAAGGAGATTCTCCTGCATTGGCTCCCTGTAGATCAGACTTATCCGGTCCTTCAACACTGGAAAGAGCAAAACTTGCATATAGTCTTGAAAGTAATCCTTCAACTGCTTTTGGATCTTGTTGCAATAAATTTTCAAGAGTCAAATCATATTTTGGCTCCGTATCCAAATCATTAAGGCAAGATGTCGTTGCAAAAATCATCATAGAGGCAATTGCAATGAACTTTATTTTAAATTTAATATTTTTCATTTTCTTCTAATTTTAAATTTTAGAAATTAAAATTGAAACCAACTGTGTAGATTCTTGGTCTTGGATAAAAATTGTTATCAATGGCATTGAAGTTCTCAGGATCCTGTCCTTTATACTTGGTGATAACAAACGCATTGCTCACAGAACCATAGATTCTAACATTGGTACTGCCAAACATATTTTTAACAAGGTATCCAATTGTAGCATTATCCAGCCTTAAGAAAGATGCATCTTCCAAAAAGAAATCAGAAAAATAGGTATTGTCTGTCAAATTTATAAAAGGTGACGTAGAAGCATAGTTCAGTACATTATTTAATCCAACGTCATTTTGCGGAACGGCATATTGTTTAAAACCTTGAGCCAATTTTCTGGAATTAAACACCTTCCCTCCAATCTGTCCTCTGAAGTTAGCACTAAAATCCCAATTTTTATAATTTAATGAAGTACTGAAACCATAGGTCCAGTTAGGTCTTAAAGCTGTATAATATCTATCATCATTGTTAATTTTCCCATCTCCATTTCTATCAACATACACATCAGGCAAAGGGTTTCCATTACTATCATATACTTGTTGGAATACCCATGCAGAATAAGGCTGATAGCCCTGTACATGATAAGCTAACTGAGTTCCCGTTCCTACCGGAAGTCCTCCGTCTTGGGCTGAGATCACAGATTCCAGTTTAGTTACTTTTCCTTTATTATACCCCATATTCCCTGAAATACTCCAAGTAAAATTTTCTTGTTTTATTGGAGTTAGAGTTAAGTTTAATTCAACCCCTCTATTATTCATTTCTCCAACATTATCAATAAAATCATTAGTCAGACCCTGACCAGGTGGAATCGTTCTCTGGGCTAATAGGTTTGTCGTTTTTCTATCATAAATATCAAAACTACCTGTTAACAAGTTATTTCTAAATAATGTAAAATCTAATCCTCCATTAACGGTAGTAGTCGTTTCCCAAGTTAAACCATCATTAAAAGGACGGGCACTATAGGTACCAATTGCGGGAAAATATTGAGAGTTAGCACTTCCTATCTGGAAAAGAGGTCTCGAAGGATAGAATCCTGCGATTCCTGTTATATCTTGCTGCCCTGTTTTACCCCAGCCAAGTCTAAGCTTAAGTTCTTTTACCTGAGAAACATCTTTTAGGAAATTCTCTTCACTCATTTTCCATGCAAATCCTACTGCAGGAAAATACCCCCATCTATTCTCTTTTTTGAATAATGATGATGCATCTGCTCTGAATGTAACTGTAAATAAATATTTATTTAAAATATCTACATTCGAACGGGCTATAAATGATTGTAAATTTAAACTGTTGAAATACTTTTCTTCAGGGTTCAGCGGAGATTTAAGAGTAGGAACCCTTAATCCGGAAGCATCATCATATCTATAAGTATCTTTATCCCCTTCGTTTCTGAAGTTCTGATAAGAATATCCACCTTGAATCAGGAAATTAGAAATAAAACCTGAAAGCTTTTTATTATAGACCAAATAAGCATCCATCGTTTTATTCAAAATATTCTGCTTTTCACGATAATCAATACCAGGATTGAAAACATAGTGTGCAGAACCGTCTGTAGGAAGTTTGTAAGTCTGTATTGCATTATTACCAAAAACAGTCTTAAGATCTGACTCTGATGACTCAAGTCCTAAATTTAAAACAGCTCTAAGATCCGGTAAAAAATGCATTTTATAATCGAACTCTACATTCCCCAAAAACTTTTTTACTTTTTGAGGCGAAGTACGCTGCATCAAAGCTGCCATAGGATTGTCCTGTCCAATCTTTTTATATGGGTTTTTGTTGGTGTCAATATTTTGATAATACCCTCCAAAATCAACACCATAAGGAATGTTATTTGAATAAATTGGTAAAGTAGGATTAATATTGACAGCTCCTCCAATTGCAGCTCCTGCATCAATAGCATTTAGATCCGAGATAATACCTTTGGCATTAATATCCACTTTTAAATGGTTATCAAAGAAAGTAGGCGTTAATTTTAACGATCCGGAAAATCTTTCATAATCACTGGTTCGTACAACACCTTCTGTTCTGTTATATCCTAGTGATAACCTGATAGGAAGCTTTTTAAATAAATTCCCGGAAATACTTAAATTATTATCACTGGAAACCGATGTTCTATAGATCGCTTTTTGCCAATCAGTATCATAAATCTGACCAGGAATTGTAGGATTGTTTACATCTCCACCGACTCCCAATCTGTAATTATATTGAGGATAAAAAGTATTAATATAGTTTACAAAGTCTGAAGACTTCATCACATCCATATATTTAGTCACTTCTCCTACGGAAACATTGGTACTTAAATTGATCTTCAATTTACCACCTCCTTTTTTGGTAGTAATAATGATAACCCCATTTGAAGCTCTGGAACCATAGATAGCAGTAGCGGATGCGTCTTTCAATATTGCAAATGATTCAATATCATTCGGGTTGACAAGGTTAAGTGGGTTACCAACTCCAGCAGGATTACTTGAGTCCAAAGGAACGCCATCAATTACAATTAATGGATTATTTTGTGCATTCAGGGATGCACCACCTCTGATCCTTATATTGGGCTTCGAGTCAGGAGATCCTCCGTCATTGGTAATCCTCACCCCCGGAGCTTTACCATTGATCAGCTGGTCTGCCGAGACAATAGCACCTTTGTTAAAGTCCTTTTCAGAAACCGCAGTGATAGATCCTGTAAGGTCAGACTTCTTTTTAGCACCATACCCTATCAGTACCACCTCCTCAATCTTCTTCTCCTTGGTGACAGAGTCTTTAGTCTGCGCGTGCATTACTGTACTGGCCAGTAAAAAAGCGGGCGCAATTTTTAATACTGTTGTAAAATTCTTCACAATCTTATTTTTATAGTTTCGTTTCAGTCATATTCTGGCGTGAAGCCAGTTTTGCAATTTAAAAAAAAATTAGAATTATTATAAATTTAATATAATTTATGATAAAATTATGTATATTACGAAACCACTTTTAGTTAGTTATTTACCTATCAATAATTTACACGAAGTTATGCAATGCATACTATTTATTTTACATTAACAAAAAGTTAAACAAATGTTTAACTTAATTTCATATTCAACACCTGAAAAAGCGTTAAAACGTTTAAGAATTCCTCTAATAGTGGAATTCGGGAGATAATCCTTATCTTTGCAGTCAAAACTTTACTATAAATGTCAAACAGAAAGATGATTACGGCAGCTTTGCCTTATGCAAACGGGCCTGTTCATATAGGACATTTGGCAGGTGTTTATATTCCTGCGGATGTTTACGCAAGATTTCAGAGAAGATTAGGAAAAGATGTAGCGTTTATCTGTGGTTCAGATGAACATGGGATTCCTATTACCATAAGAGCCAAAAAAGAAGGAGTTACTCCTCAGGACATCGTTGATAAGTATCACGGAATCATCAAGAAATCTTTTTCTGACCTTGGAATTTCATTCGATGAATATTCCAGAACCACGTCTAAGAACCATTATGAAACCAGCCAGGACTTCTTCAAGGTTTTATATGAAAAAGGAAAATTCACAGAAGAAGTTTCCGAACAGTATTTTGATGAGCAGGCAGGAGAATTCCTTGCGGACCGCTATATTGTAGGAACCTGTCCGAACTGTGGTAACGAAAATGCTTATGGTGACCAGTGTGAGAAGTGCGGTTCTACCCTTTCTCCATCTGAGCTGATCAATCCGAAGTCAATGCTAAGCGGAAATGTTCCTATCCTTAAAGATACCAAAAACTGGTATCTGCCTTTGAATGAGTATGAAGACTTCTTAAATGAGTGGATCATTGAAGGTCATAAAGACGATTGGAAACCAAATGTTTATGGCCAGGTAAAATCATGGTTAAACGATGGTCTGAAGCCACGTGCGATGACCAGAGACCTGAACTGGGGTGTTCCTGTTCCTCTGCCTAATGCAGAAGGAAAAGTACTTTACGTATGGTTTGATGCACCCATCGGGTATATTTCATTCACCAAAGAATGGGCTGAGAAAAACGGAAAAGACTGGAAAGATTACTGGCAAAGTGAAGACAGTGACCTGGTACACTTTATCGGAAAAGATAATATTGTATTCCACTGTATCATCTTCCCGGCGATGATGAAAGCTCACGGAGATTACATCATGCCTAAAAATGTCCCTGCTTTTGAGTTCCTGAACCTTGAGAATGATAAAATCTCAACATCAAGAAACTGGGCAGTATGGGCGCATGAATATGTGGAAGATTTCCCTGGTCAGCAGGATGTTTTAAGATATGCTTTGCTTTCGTCAGCTCCTGAAACTAAGGATAATAACTTTACGTGGAAAGATTTCCAGACAAAGAATAATTCTGAGTTGGTAGGGATCTTCGGAAACTTTATCAATAGAGTGGCTGTACTTATCCATAAATATTATGACGGTGTTGTTCCGCAAGGTGATGTAAACAGTCCAGAGCTACAGGAAATCAATAAAGCAGCAAAAGAAATTTCAGGATTCCTTGAAAATTACGAATTCAGAAATGCTTTATCTGCATTAATGAATCTTGCACGTTTTGGAAACCAGTATCTTCAGACTGAAGAACCTTGGAAAACTATAAAAGACAGCCCTGAAAAAGCAGCCCAATCTTTATTTGTGGGAGCTCAGATTGCTGTTGCTTTAGCTCAGCTATGTGAACCGTTTATGCCTTTCAGTTCAGAAAAGCTATTGAATATGTTCAATGTAGAAAGAGTAAGCTGGAGTGATGTAGAAAACAAATCTGTTTTAATTGAAACAGGTCATAAGATCAATGAAGCCTCTCTTCTTTTCTCAAAGATCGAAGACAACGTAATCGAAGCTCAGATCCAAAAACTTGAAGACACAAAACAAAACAATAAAAAAACAAACCCTAACGCCAAACCTATGAAAGAAGAGATCACATTTGATGATTTTACTAAAATAGACCTTAGAACTGCAACCATTTTAGAAGCTGAAAAAGTAGAAAAAGCAGATAAATTACTGAAACTTACTGTAGATACAGGGGTAGATGTAAGAACGGTTGTTTCAGGAATTGCAGAAAGCTTCACTCCTGAAGAGGTAATCGGTAAACAGGTAATGATCCTGTTGAACCTTGCTCCTAGAAAAATCAGAGGAATCGAATCTCAGGGAATGTTATTATTAACAACAAAACCAGACGGAAAATTATCTTTCGTTACTCCGGACGACAGCAATGTTGAAAACGGTATTGAGATCGGATAATTAACATCATGATAAAGATAACAGGCTGTTTCATCCGAAGCAGCCTTTCTTATATATATTTATGGTCAATAGAAGTGTTTTAAGAAAACTTTCCAATCGTGAATTGGAAAATTACCTGCAGGAAGGAAACCGTTTTGTTCCCAAGGCCGTTCAAATAGCTTTTGAAATATTACTTGAAAGAGGACGTATTTTCACAGAACAGGAGAAAGTGGACATTCAGCGGTTAATTCAGCATAAAAAAGACGAGGAAGAAGCCAAAAAGAAGGAAGAAACAGAAGCATGGCAAGACCATGTTACAGATGATCCTCATGCTGTAAAGCTTTATTCCAGAACTGCGATCCTTGTGATCAGCATTTTCTTCAGTACAATTCCTGCATCCATTCTACTTTCTCTGAATCTTATAAAATTAAAAAAATATCCGGCTGCCATCCTTATATTGGTTTATGGATTTCTGTTCTTCATCCTTCAGAAATATATTCTGTTGTCCAATTTTGATTTCACCGGTCCTTCAAGGTTTAGCCCGGAAATAGGCATTATTGCTGCGGGAGCTATTGGGCTGATATTTCTATGGGTAACAACTGTTCCTAAAAAGCTTCCTTACCGTCCTGAATCTTACCTGCTCCCTGTCATCTTGTGTGCTGTAACTGCTGTCTTAATGTATCTATACTTTGAGGAATGGTTTTCCTATTATCCGTTTGCACAAGTAATCCGTCTTTTAAGATAAAGGAGCTTATTCCCGCTATCCACTTTTACTCCTCACGCCAATGCTTTCCCACTCACAAACCCTTATGCTCCCCAATCCATGCTGCGGGGTAACCGTTTCTATCGGGGCTAGGAAGAAGTACAAAATAAAAATTGTCACTCGGTTTACAGAATGACAATATATATGACTTGTTGAGCTTGCTTCTCTTTCGGTCAGCAATACTTCTAAGATTTATTTTTTGATCAGTTTTGCCAGATAAGAATCCTCATCCTTCATCACTTTCTCTATTTTGAATCCATTATTTTCAGCTGCATTTTTCAGTGTATTGAAATCAAGGTATAGCCAGGTGATTGGTTCCTCAGATTCTCCTTTATAATGAACTACATAATCCAGTTCACCATAATATCCGCCAGCCGGAATGTACACCCCGCCATCCTTATCACGGTCAAACATATAAAGAATATCCGTACTGTCTATTAAAATCTGTCCATCATCATTCAGTAAAGTATGCAGTTTTTGAAGATAGGTATCAATTTTCGCAAGGCTTTCAAAAACTCCGGTACCATTCATCAATAATAAAATGGTATCAAAACTTTCTCCTGAGAAATCAAGCATATTTTCACAAACCGCTTTTTTGATGCCTCTTAGCTTGCAAACCTCAATAGATTTCGGAGAAATATCTAATGCTAAAACATCCAGACCTCTTTCATTCTGAAGATATAAAGCATGAGAACCGGCCCCGGCACCAATATCCAGGACTTTTCCTTTGGATAGCTCCAGTGCTTTTTGCTCAATATCGTTCATTTCATCAAAATCTCTGAATAAATAATCTACCGGAAGTTCATCCAGTTCAGAAATTGACGTTTCAGTCTGCAGATCTTCAGGATTTTCATTGTGATAATAATCCCAGATCGCTCTGCCCATTAAATCTTTCATAGTGGCAAAGATACGGCTTCGGAGGGTAAAATTCAAAGTTTGAGATCCGGATTTTCGGGTGGTAGGATTTGCGTCGTTTTCGTTATTGTCTTATTTCAGAGATTCACTTTCTCTATCTATAGTTATATCAGCCTCGGTTTGGAATATTCTTTTTAATACTTTGTTTATGATATTATTATAACGCAACAGATCGCAAGATTTTTGTGGATACTTAATACGATCGCAAAGGCGTTTCACTCAGCAATCAAACAGCAATTGTCTTAGCTAAATGAAATGCCTTTGCGAACAAAATTATTGTCAAGTCTGATTAAAAAACTTTTGCGACCACAGCGTTAAAAATACTTGAGAATTTTCTTAACCCCAACCCAGGCTATGCTATCGATTCTTTTTCTTCACGTCTGTCTTCCTGTGATTCATTTTCGGCTTTACCTGCTTTCCAGTAAGAATAAGCATATAATTCCTGGGAGGTCCAGTTTTTCTCTTTTCGGAGATAGGTACGGATCTCTTTCACACTGGAGAATTCACAAGCTACGTACCCGAATTTCGAACCTTCCGGGATCTCTATACTTTTTACAGCATTTGAAATTTCACTGCTGATTTGTGGCTCAGCATTAAAAATCCATTTAAATTCAATATCAGCCTTCGTTTCAAGTTTCTGAACATCTTCTTTACCGTGAACCTCAATGATACAGACTCCTTTGGCGGTGGCCGGAAGGGTTTCCAGAATAGCACTCAAAACCGGAATGGCTGTAGCATCACCTACCAACAGATACCAATCTGCTGCAGGATAAAACTCTTTCCCATCCAGGCGCATCATGACTCCCAATTTTGAACCAACTTTGGCATTCCTCACCCATTGAGAAGCGGGGCCACCGTCTCCATGGTCTACAAAATCTATCATCAGTTCACTTTTCTCAAGATCAATTCCCCTGTGAGTATAGGTCCTGATGGCGGGAGCCACTTCTTTTGGGGGATACACCCATTCGTGATTTTCATCCAGTGTCGGAAAATGAACTTCATTCAGACCTGTAGGCGGAACAGCAATTTTATTATTGTCCCCCACAGTTGTATTGCTGAACTGCTGTACTTCAGGAGAATAAAGATAAACCCTGATAAAATGATCAGTGATGTATTCTTTTCTGGTCACTTCGGCAACAATCTGCCCTGTTGGAATTTTAGCCATAACTGAAATGTATTTTAAAATTAAAATCCGGTTTCCGATCAACATCAGAAACCGGATTTGTAGAAAGTATTGATTGCAGATTAAGACATTGGTTTCAATATCCTAATCCTGTTTTTAAAATTCAAATGTATAAGACATATTAAAGGTTCTTCCCCGTCCTTTATAATTAAACAGTTCCGGAAGTCCATACGTGGAATAAAGAACCTGAGAACGCTTGCTCCATATTGTCTGATAATCTGTATTAAACAAATTCTGAATTCCTAGGTTGAATTTACCCCAACTTAAACGATAACCTATCATCAAATCCGAAGTATTGTACCCTTCAATCACATTATTAAGCTCGTCCTTCTGTTTGAAATTCTGCAAAGACTGGAACCTGAACGACCAATTCTGCACATGATAACCGATATAGGTTACTAATTTTGAAGGAGAAGCATTTGAAATATCCTGTTTCTTCCATTCTCCTTTATTATCTACTTCAGACTTAATCAGCAGCCCGCTTGCTCCGAAATAGACTCCATTGTTTAAAGAATAGGAAACTTCAGCTTCGATTCCCATATTTCTTAATTTCAAATCATTAACCAAGATCTGGAATGTCTTCCTGTCAACGGTAACCGATTTATCTGAAGTACTTAAAAATCCGGCAATCTGAGCTCTCAATCCGCCTCTGTTGACACGGTATCCCACTTCAAACTGATTGGTTTTGATGGCCTGTAAAGGCTGGTCTTTTACATTGATGCTTGAAACGACATCCCAATTGGTCCCATTTAGTTTATAAGTACCGATTCCGTAGTATTTGGCAGGATCTGCAAGACTTACCCCTTGAGAGAATGTCCCCCAGGCCTGATGCTGCTCATTAAATTTATATAATAATCCAGCATTGGCTAAAGTAACGTTATAAGAGCTTTCACCTCCGGGAATTGCAGAAGCAGACTGTCCATAGCCCATTGCGATTTGCGTTTGTTGTTCTGACCCTACAAAATCATCTACTTTTACCTTAATGTTCTGATAACGAACCCCTCCGTTGATCTGTAATTTGGGAAGAATATTGTATTTTGCCTGAACATATCCCGCATAACTTTGGGAATGATTGACAGGGTATCTTCCTAAACGATATTTTGTTTCATTGGTCAATCCTCCGCTTGACATCGTCTTTGAAATATCATAAACTGACTGATTTCCTTCAAATTTTTCAAGGTCTACATCTACTCCGTAGGTTACATTCAAGCCTCTCCATGATTTTGATAATAAAGCCTTAAGCCCTGAATAATAGGTGTCCTGCTGTGAGGAAGACATGTAGGCAATACTGCTTTTCTCCAACTTTAAATTTCCGGGAAAAGGATAGAATCCCAGCTTCTCACCACGGGTAGCCAACTGTACATACAGATCCTGACCTCCAAGAATATCGTTTCCTGTATACGTGACTGTTCCCATATAACGTTCTGTCCCGATATTTTTATCAGAAGAGAATCCGTCTCTCATCTCAAGAAGTCCACCGTTCTTTTTAGTAAAAGCGCCTAAATTTTCACCCAGGAATAAACTTCTGTCCCCATTGAACTTAGAATTGTAATATTGTAATGAAGCTGTTATTTTATGTTTATTGTTGAATTGATACCCTCCTGTAGCCAGAACGTCTATCGACTGGTTATATTGAAGGTCGGTTTGTGTAATGTCTGTAAAAAGCTGTTTCTGGTCTGCTCCATACACTCCGCCGTTCTGCTGGTAGGCAACTCCCAGTCTTCCGAAGAATTTCTCACCTTTTCCGGCAATGGATTGTGCTGCACGGAAATCATGGTCATCTTTCCCCATAAATCCTGTACGTACCCCTAATTCGGTTTCACCACTGATTCCTTTTTTGGAAGGTGTTTTAGTGATAATATTGATGATCCCGCCGGTAGCATTTCCGCCATAGATTGAGCTCGCTCCGGAAAGTACTTCAATTCTTTCAATATTGAAAGCATCGATTGCATCCAGCTGACGGCTGATCGCACGGATACTGTTCAGAGAAACCCCATCGATCATTACTAAAGCTGAACGTCCTCTCATATTCTGTCCGTAGTTGGTTCTTCCCTGCGGGCCAATATCCATACTCGGAATCAAAATTGAAAGCATTTCTTTAATAGGTACCCCGTTTTTGGCCTGTTCCTGAATTTTTTCTTTCTGTACTACCCAAACTGTACCTGGAATTTCAGAGATCTTGGTAGGCTTTCGGGAAGCTACGATCACTACATCTTCAATACCTTTAGCGACTACAGAGTCTTTAGCAGTCTGGGAAAACAGTAGTCCAGATGCCATCAGACCTATGAATGCATATTGCTTTTTCATTCTATCTAATCAAAGTTTTTATAATCCTGCAAAAATAATTTTTATTTAGAAATAATAAAAATAAGAAAAGGTGAAATTTTTCATCTTTTTTATTTAAAGGTTGGAAGTGGGAAGAAGGAAGCTGGGAGTTATGGTTGTCGGTTAACAGCTATTGCTAAGTGTAAGAAATTTTACATAAAAGAAATTATGACAACTTCTATTTGTACTAATGACATCAATAACTTCCATCTTCCAGCTCCCTTTTTCCCAATTCCTTCCTCTATCCCTTAAAAAACGTAAGATCCCAATCCAACAAAGGACCAGGATCTCACTGTGAAAAACAAGGTATCTTCAGATCGCAGGCCCAGCTGCGTCTTTTATTTCTTCTAATAATTTTTTTCGTTCACGAAGTCTTCTTCTGGCAATAACGGATTTACCACCGAGAACTCTCACAAATCTGAAATACTGGAATCGTTTTGCTCCGAAATGGTGAGTCAACACATACAATAAGACTCCGAAACCAACCAAAATAATATACCCGAATATCTTTTTGGTCGCTATAATGATTGCATTAAGCTGAATTGCTTTCATATTGGCAGCAACATTCTGAGGGCTCACCGTCATTCCATCCATATAAACTGCAAGATCTCCTATCGCAGTAACCTGAAAACGATACTGGAACCACGCATATAGGGTTGAAAAGATCCCTACCGCAAGGAAAGTTCTCCAGACCAGCACAAGTCCTATGGCAGCAAGCATTTCATCCATTTCAAGCTTATCCAGGGTATAAAACCACACAGAAATGAAAAGAGAACACATTCCATAGCCTTTTAAAAACATAGGAAGATACCAGTTGTCATAGCTGAATTCCAATACCATAGAAAAATACATGATGATTGCATATCCCAACATTCCTGCGAATCCTGAGAAAATATACATTTTCAACGGTTTTTCTTTTTTGAACCAGAATATGGCGATCACACCGGCTACAATAATTCCCGGAATCATCAGTACGCTAAGTCTGGCATTCGTCACCTGGTCATATCCCAGTACTCCTACCGAAAAGGTATTCTGAATAGAAGCTGTTCCTAAAAACATTCCCAGCCAGAACAACATAAACAAACCATGCTGCACATTGTTCTTGGTAAAGATCTTGAATGAAAGATAAGGTCTCTTTAAAGTCAACTGGCGAATGCTGAGCAATGCAAAACTTACAAAAGCCGCTATACTGGCATTAATGATATTCTGTGAATTCCACCAATCCTGCTGTCTTCCGAATGAATATACATACGCTGAAAACATAAAGGTAGATATGAAAAGCAGAATACTCAGCCAATCGATATAATGTAGTGGAACTTTCAGAGCAAAATACTTATTATGCATAAAAATCCAATGGATCAATGCCAGGATAAGACACAGCACTGAAGTAAAAAGGTAATATTGCTGCCAGTTGTAAAGCAATGAAAACTCAGCGGAATAATACACCGCCACCTGATTCATCACCAGAACAAATGTATAGAACGCTCCATAGAATATCCCCCGATTCCCGATCATTACCATCAATGGGAGAAACAGTTCTATGGTGATCATCATTTTCATAAATCCGATCAGCAAAGAGGTAAATACGAAGATCATGGGCTGTAAAGTCGTGGCATTGATATACCCCATCAAGCCCAACAGTACTAATAAAAGCACCATCTTGTCTCTTACTTTGAATCTCATTTTGATTCTGAGAACAACAGGCATACAAGCCCCCATCCCTATTGTGGTCGCATAATTGGCCCACATAAAATATTCTGTCAACGCTCCGGTACCACTTACCAAATGGCTTATATTTCCCGTATACACCCCACCGAGAGGCATTACTACTGCAAGCAGCAATACGATCAGCAGCAGCTGTACAGGTTTGGGTACCCAGTCGCTATATAATCCTTTATTGTACATGATTTTTCAGATAATAGACTTTAGATAATAGATGTCAGATAATAGACATCAGATTTCAGATGGCAGACCTTCAACATTCGGGCTTAGCTTTCTTCGGCATAATGTCTGGAATCTGATACCTTTCATCTTTTAGTCTTTATTTATGTTCACGTTCATATTCATCCCTGCACTCAGCTTATCCAAATTTTCTTTTTTGTTGGAAGCGGTAAATTCTATTCTTACCGGGATTCTTTGCTGTACTTTGATGAAGTTTCCGGTAGAGTTATCTGTTGGTACACTTGAATATCTTGATCCTGTAGCAGCAGAAACGGCAGTTACTACTCCTTCAAATTTTTGTCCGCCCAATGCATCGGCTGTCATCGTTATTTTCTCACCAACTTTAATATTCGGCATCTGGCTTTCCAGGAAATTGGCCGTTACCCATTTCTGACCATTCAAAACAATGGTTGCCACCTGTTGCCCCGGCTGAATCAGCTGCCCTTCAGAAATCGTCCTCCTTCCCATTACTCCGTCATAAGGAGCTGTAATTACAGTATAAGAAAGGTTGATTCTTGCCATATCAAGAGCTGATTTTGTTCTTTTGATCTCAGCATCATTGATTCCTAATCTGCTTTTCACTTCGGTAGTTGAAAGATTAGCAGACTGCTTTTGATTCACCAGAGTTTCATAAGCCGCCTTTTGAGCATCATATTCAGTTTTTACCTGGTCATATTGCTGTCTTGTCACTGCTTCTGCAGCCAAAAGATTTTTATATCGGTTCAGATTCTGTTCTGCATTCCAAAGTCTTGCTTTAGCTCCTGCAATATTCGACTGCATTACATTGATATTGTTTGAAACGGTATTTACTGAAGAGCTGGTTGCTGTTTTCTGAGCCATTGCATTTTGATAAGCCGCTTCAGCCTGTCCCAGCTGTGTAAGAATTTCACGTTCATCCAGAATGACCAGAGTATCTCCCTTTTTTACTCTCTGGTGTTCAATAAATTTAATTTCTTTAATATACGCTGAAACCCTTGTATTGATCGGGTTGATAAATTCTTCTACCTGCGCTGCCTCCGTATACGTCTTATTTCCGATGTGGAAATATTCACGGATCAGCCAGAATAATCCGAAGCCAATCACCAGAAAAACTACGATATTGGAAATGATTGCCCGAACCTTATTTGTTTTATTTTTCTTTTTGTTGCCGTCTCCGCTTGGTCTTGCCGGAGTGGATGCTGTATTTTGAGTAGTTTGTTCCTTGTTTTCCATTGTGTTGATTTTCAGTTTAAAAAATTAAAGTGTTCCTGTAGATTTCAAAAGGTTATAGTATTGATACAAAACGTTGATTTCAGCGTTGGCGTAATCAAGCTCTGACTGCAGTTTCTGGTTTTGTGCGTCAATCATCTCCGCCTGCACTGCCAGTTGATTCAGATACTTGGCTTCTGTGATTTTGTAGTTTTCTTCAGCCAGTCGCTTGGAGTCATTCAGAATATCTGCCTGCTGAATCGCTTCCTGATATTTTGTATAGGCTGCATTTACTCCCATATCTACATTCTGACGAACCAGGGTCATTGCATCATTGGCCTGCGTCTTTTGCAGTTCACCTACTTTTACTTTTTCCTTTGTTCTATACAGATTATCTATATTGTAACTAAGAGAAACACCCGTCTGCCATCCTCCTGAATACATATCTAAGACAGGGTTTCTCGTAGTAATAGGTCTTTGTAAGGTATATCCACCAAATCCTGCCACTGTGGGCATATTATCTGTCTTGATGATTTCGATATTTTTATCGGCTACATCAATGTTCTTTTTAGCAGATTTCAGCAAAGGATTGCTTTCATGGGCAAGATCTGTGTAATACTCCATCCCTATTCCAGCTTCTTTGTTCTCAAGACTTTCAGTTGGGACGATCTCTGTATCAGCAGATAAGCCTAAAGCGACATTTAAATTATAATTAAGAATCTTTTTGTTGTTGGAAAGGGTAAGAATTCCCTGATCCAGGTTTTTGATGGCCAGCTCACCACGAATTACTTCATTTCTGGTCACCATCCCCTGCTGATAAAATTTCTGGATATTTTTAAGCCGTTCCTGAGCAAGTTTTCTGTTGTTCTGAAACACTTCTTCCTGATTCATGATTTTATACACGTCCAGATAGTTTGAAATCACTAAAAATTTCACATCCTGTTTATTTTTCTCAAGATCGAGTTCAGACAATTGCTCACGAAGTCCTGCCATTTCTATAGACTTACTCACCAATCCTCCCTTAAAGATCAGCTGGGTAGCCTGTACAGCATAAGAACTTCCGTAATGTGGCATCGGAACTTTTGTAGAATTTGAAAAATCTTTATCAATTGCTACTGCATCCCCCAAATAGAACTGGCTTGTAGAAGCCGTAATGGTAGGCAGTTTCTGAAGCTTGGCAACATTGATATTCTGTTTGGCAATATCAATATTCTGGGCAGAAACCTTCAGCTGCTGGTGATTCTGAACGGCCAGTTCGGCCACTTCACCTGCAGTCATCTGTTTGATCTGTTGGGAAAAAAACAGCGCAGGAAAAGCTGCTATCAAAACTGATAGTGCTGTTTTTATTTTCTTTGTCATTTTACCTTGTTTTACAGATGCAAAGTTAGGAGAACAACAAAATCAATCAAATGTTTGATTTTTGGAAAAAGATGTTCAAATGTAAGATTTTAGTTTTCGAACTGATGTCTGTATTGTCTTGGACTTACTTCCAGATGTTTTTTAAAAAAATGGGAAAATGCATATTGATCGCTAAAACCAAGGATTGAAGAAACCTCAGACACCGGTTTATTAGAAGAGTTTAAAAGCACCTTCGCTTCATTGATGACGATCAAAGCTATGATATGGCTTGCTGTTTTCCCTGTCACCTCCTTCACTACCGACGAAAGATGTCTGGTTGTAATCGATTGCCTTTCGGCATAAAACTCTACTGTTCTTTCCGTAAGATGATGTTCTGCAAGATCGGTAAGAAACACAAATACGATTTCTTCCTGTCTGGACATCTGGTTCATAGAATTGTTATCTTCTTTGGAAATAATCCCGGCCATCTGATAGCAGAAAACAGAGAAAAGATGTTCCACCATTTCTTTTTTATACAGCATTTCAGTCTCAGAATCCAGAATATATTTAAGAAAATTGACACTTTTCCAGACTACTTCCATTTCATTTTCAGGAAAAGGAACTCCTCTATTCATCTGTTGTCTGAAATAACGATATGTAATCAGCCTATTGAATTTCAAGGACAATGCGGAAATAAATTCTCTTTTATAGGAAACCATTCTGGACTGAAAATCATCAGTTACTGATATTACTTCATAAATGGTCTGCGGATCGGTGACCATAAACATATTGGCAGAAACCTCCAGATCACTGAAATGCTGACGAAGTTTTATGGTTCCGGATTTAATAAATATAAAAGCTGGGTTTTCGGGACGAAAAGGCTTGTCCACGGCAATTCTTTCGAAAATATTGCGTTCCGTAAAAATATCGACTCCAAATTTTTCCAGGGCAGACATAGCACAAATGTAAGCAATCTTATCACTGATTACAAAATTTTATTATTTTAGCGTTTATCAAATTCATGCTCCTATGAGAAAGGTTGATTTATTATTTGCAGAGTATAGCAAAAGCCATAGAAACGCAACCAACAAATTGATTCACTGGATCTGTGTTCCGCTGATCTTCTGGACAATTCTCGGATTTGTTTCTCTTATTCCGTCTCCTCATCTATGCGTCTCCTACTTCGGCTGTATCAGTATTGTAAGTATCATAGCCATCTTTCTTATCACTTTTTTCTATTTAAGGCTATCATTACGCATCAGTGTTATTATGCTCATTCTCACATTAGCGGCAGAACATTTCATCTATCTTACCAATATTTATTTTGAAAAACAATCCTGGATGGTTTATCTCTCAATTTTCATTATTACATGGATTTTGCAGTTTATAGGGCATAAAATCGAAGGGAAAAAGCCTACGTTTCTTAAAGATCTTCAGTTCTTACTGGTTGGCCCTATCTGGTTGTTAGGTTTTATTCTGAAAAAGACTGGAATCAGGTATTAATGGTAAGAATATATTTTTATTCTATTGGGCATTTTATATAAGACATCTTTATAGGAGTCGTCGGGTTAATATTCTTTAACTTAATCGTTTTACCAGCTTTAGATATTTCAGCTTTTGGAAAAGCATTTTTAAATATTTTAAAAGTTATGACTGCAGGTTCATTGCTCTTTATCTTATCAAGATCTTTAAAAGCGTCCAAGATTTCCTGACCGTCAAAAGTACAAAAGCTGTGATAATGTTGTTCATTTCCCCATTCAACCGCAACACTTTTCGGAATATTTCTTAACAGAGCATTTTCAAGGGGCGCATTTTCCGGTCCGATTGATTCGCTTTCAAAAGTATAGGCTAAACTCTCTAAAATTTTCTCAGAGCCTTCAATTTTTATTTTCCATACATATTTTTGAGTAATAATATCTGAATAATCAGACACCCTCCTTAGCAAAGAAAGGTCATAATCTTCCTCATTTAAACGTCCTGCATCGACCAGCATTTTTAATGTTCCCGTAATTTCTTTTGCCTGAAAACTCAGTATTAATTTTGGTCCAATTTTTTCAGATTCCGGTTGTTCAATTTTCAAAGAAATCTTTCCGCCCGATTGAATCTCTATCTTCAAATCTGTTTCGAACTCCTTATTTTCTAAAGAATTATCTATTTTTTCCAAAGGAAGCTTTGCATTTAATTGATAAAACTTATTTTCTTCAACAGAAAAATATTTAATCGTTAAAGAATCTGGTAAGAGTTCATTTTGTTTCCCAAAAAAAGCAGACTCCGATCCCTCTTTGGAAAAAATGGATTTAGGAGAATAAGGGTCTAATCTGGTTACAGTCTGATTAAAGCTATTGATTAAACCAGCATCAAGAATTTTCAGCATTCCGGATTGTTCATCTACCGAATTAGGCTTCACACTGATGATTTTTGCCGACCAGTAGAATTTATCAAGTTTCTTTTTTTGAAGTAAGGTAACTCCATAGAAAATAAGGCCTGCTATAAAAATACCCGCCAAACAAAAATTAAGATAATCTATGACCTTTTTTTTCATGCTTTAATGTTGATAAGCCCTTCCTAAATCTCCTAAATAAGACAATGTTACAAACGCCAGAAGGGAAGCTATTACAATAAAAAAAGTAAAATATCTGAATGATTTTTTATACATGGATTCTCCGATAAACCTATTAAGAATAACAGAGATGGCTGGAATAAAAAAGCAAACAAAAGCAAGATATAAGCCCTGTGCCATCTCAAACTCAAAGTCCAGATAATCCATATATTTCATAAGCAGCACCTGAATACAAAACAATAGAAAAACAGTAAGAAATGGGTTGTTCTTCATCATTATTTTTTATTTACCCAGTACAAATACAGCAGGTACTTTATGAAGTTCAGGTTTTTGTTTCTGCCAGTCCTTTATTGTTTTTGTTTTGATAAACTCATGTTCAGGATCATTAATATTGACAGCAATACAAAGCTTGGTATTGGGTGATAAAAACCTGGTCAAATCTTCAATAAGCTGGTTATTTCTGTAAGGCGTTTCCATAAAGATCTGAGAATAGCCGGTTTTCTGAACCAGACTTTCCAACTGTTGAATCTGCTTCTTTTTCTCTCCTTTGTCAATAGGAAGGTAACCATTAAAAGTAAATTCCTGTCCATTGAATCCGCTGGAAATTAATGCCAGAATAATAGATGAAGGTCCTGAAATAGGAATGACTCTGATATTCTTTTCATGGCACCATTTTACCATCAGGTTTCCCGGATCTGCAATACAAGGCAATCCTGCTTCTGACAGCAATCCGAAATCCTGCCCTTTCAACATCAGCTGTTGTGCTTCTTTAATATCTGCGTTTTCGGTATACTTATCCAATAAAAAGAGTTTCAAATCGGCCTGTTTTTTTTCAGGAGCAAAGAATTTAACTACCTTTCTGGCTGTTTTCTCATTTTCTACAAAGAAGTAATCCGTTTGCATAATATATTCCTTGATAACGGGTGCAAAATGAGTAATAGAGGTATTTTCTGATAAGTAGGCAGGGAGTAAAAAAAGCATTGTATTATTTTTTAGTTCTTTCGTTTAATGAAGGTTGTGGATTGTATTTTGCCAGGTCCATAGAAAAGGTAACGGAAGTGATCTTCCAGATACCGTTGATCTTCATAAGTGTCCAGATCTCTTTTCCCCAGTTTTCCATTTTACCATCATACCAAAAACTGTAATCGAAATTGGCAGAGGCTATGGCTCCGTCTTCAATGATTTTAATATTGTCGAATTTTTCTTCAGATTTATCGTCTTTAAAACTTTTGATAAAGGCTTTATAGTCATCTGAGAAGTAATGTTCCGCCTTAGGATTTTTCTCCAGGCGCTTAGCCTGTGTTCTGTCTTTGTAAATACCTGTCCAGAGTACAGGTTCCTGAAACAGAGATAAGAATTTCGCTTCATCTCTGGTTTTGATACATCCCATAAAGTCATCCATCACTTTACGGATCTCAGCTTCATCTTTGGTTTGGGCAAACGAAAAGTTAAAGCTTAATAAAAGCAGTAGCAGTAGTCTTTTCATAAGATTATTTTTGCAGTTGATTTTTAATGGCATTACATCCTTTATCCAATAGCTGGAAAACCTTTTCAAAATCACTCATATCACCCCAGTACGGATCCGGTACTTCAGTAGTTCCGTTGTCGCCTAAAGCTTCTAAGAATAATGATACTTTTTGTCGTTCCGTTTCATTTTTGGTTTTGGAGATCACATCTGTAAGAACGTTGGCATCCATACAGTATATTTTATCAAACGTCTCAAAATCTGCTCTTGTGATAGGTCTTGATCTTTGACGGGAAATATCGATGTTATGATTACCAGCAGTTTTAATTGCTCTTCTGTCAGGATGCTCACCTTCATGCATAGAAATTGTTCCTGCAGAATCCACCGTGAAGCTTTCCGGTAATTTTGTTTTCATGATTCCTTCTGCTAAAGGACTTCTGCATATATTCCCAAGACAGACCATCAATATTTTCATTTTCTTTTATTTAAGGATTGACAAGACCAAAATATAAAACTTCTCCTGTTTTATGTGACAAAACTAAATAAAAAATGAAGAATACATCGATTCTTCATTTTAATTTTATTTCAGCTTAGCAGTGATCTATTGTTTGATTCTCTCTGTAAGGTCTTTTACGTATTTTTTGATCTCTTTATCAATCTTGGATACATCCTTGATGGTATCGCAGGCATACATTACCGTTGAGTGATCTTTCCCACCCATTTCTTCACCGATTTTCGTAAATGTAGAATTGGTGAATGCTTTGGAGAAATACATAGCAAGTTGTCTTGGCAGTGCAATCTCTCTTTTTCTGGTCTTGGATAGCAACTGTTCTTTTTTGATCCCGAAATAATCGCACACCACATCCTGAATATAAGGAATGTTGATTACTTTTTTCTGGTTGGCTGCAATTCTGTTGATCGTTTCTTTCAGCAATTCAAGGCTGAGATCTCTCTTATATACTGTAGAGTAAGCAATCACAGAGTTGATCACCCCGATCAGTTCTCTTACATTGGTTTTGGCTTCAGCAGCTAAGAAATCAAGCATATCATCAGGAAGTGCAATTCCGTCTCTGCTTAGTTTATCTTCAATGATTTGTCTTCTTGTAGAAAGGTCCGGAGATTTGATCTCTGCAGAAAGTCCCCATTTGAAACGGGAAACAATCCTGTCCTGAATATCCATAATATCCGCCGGAGCTTTATCTGAAGTAAGGATAATCTGCTTTCCGTTTTGATGCAGGTGATCAAAAATATGGAAGAAGCTGTCCTGTGTTGCAGATTTTCCAGAAAGGAATTGAATATCATCGATTATCAATACATCCACCATCTGGTAGAAGTTTGCAAACTCTGTCTGCTTGTGAGCTTTCGCAGCAGAAATAAACTGCTGAATAAACTTTTCTGAAGACAGATAAAGAACCACTTTATCCGGAAACTGATTTTTCACTTCAAGACCTACGGCCTGGCCTAAGTGGGTTTTTCCAACTCCGTAACCTCCATATAAGAACAATGGGTTGAAAGCTGTCGCTCCCGGTCTTTTCGCTATGGATCTTGCTACAGTAGCTGCAAATTTATTACTTTCTCCTTCTACATAACTATCAAATGAATAGTCAGGCTTCAGGTTAGAATCTATGTTTACTTTTCTAATCCCAGGAACCACGAAAGGGTTTACAATATTGGCTGAGAATCCTTGTGGCATTGTTTCCTGTGTTTTAGGAGTAGGAACGCTTTGTCCCTTCATATTCATGGTAACCGGTTTTTCTTCCCCTTTTGGTCTGTTTTCCATTACGGAATACCATAGTTTCACTCCTTTTCCTATATTTTTCTTCAGGGCAGCAGAAAGTAAGGACAGGTAGTTGTCCTCTATATATTCCTTGTAAAAATCGCTCGGTACGATAAGTGTAAGGTTATTAGCTACTAATGAAAGTGGCTGCACCTTATCAAATAACATATCGAAAGATTTTTCAAGTTTTTTCAGGTCAGAATTATCTTCAGCCGCGTTCAGATTATCGCGCATAAACTGAAGGCATTTCTGCCATATCATCATTAAATTGTCATCCATTATTATGCCCTGATTATTCTTTTGTTTGTACTGTTTTTAGAAGGGAGACAAAGGTCCAATTTTTTCTTTTTAAAAAAAAATATTGCAGGTATTGATTATTTAAAAATATATTTGTATGTATAATTTAGCACTTAGAATGATACATACAACACACTCAATACGAGTACGTTACGCAGAAACAGATCCTATGAAATATGTCTACTACGGCAACTATGCCACATACTTCGAAGTAGGCCGCGTGGAGCTCTTCAGAAGCATAGGAATTTCATACGATGAAATTGAAAACCAAGGAATTTGGCTACCGGTTTCTGACTACAAAATTAAGTATATCCGGCCAGCTTTGTATGACCAAAAATTAGAAATTCATACATATGTAAAAAAAATTCCGGGGGTGAGAATTGAGTTTGAATATGAAATTTACAATGAGGAGCATATTAAAATAACGGAAGCTTCCACTACCCTATTCTTTCTGGATGCAAACACCAATAAGATTATCAAATGTCCGGATTTTCTGATGGAAATGATTGAAGCTAACTGGAAAGAATAGGTAATAGGTAACAGGTCGCAGATAACAGGGATTAGGAAAAACATTCTATGGAATGGTAAAAAGAATCATTGTCTTTGATTGAGGGGTTTATTATCCAAAAGAACTATTTCCTGTACAAACATAACTACCAATTATTAACCAGGAACTCTTTAAGTATTGAGCCGCATTTGTGAATTAATTCGCACCTTTGTACTTTATTGATCATACCTTATATATACTATTATTTATGAAGATTGCTTTTTTGGGGCCTCATGCCAGCTTTACACAGCTTGCCGCTGCACAGCTTTTTCCGGATGATGAACTTTTGCCACAGGCCAGTATCCTGGATTGTTTTAATGCAGTGGAAAGCGGAGAAGCGCTGAAGGCTGTTGTTCCTTTGGAAAATTCTATAGAAGGAACAGTCTCTATGACGTTGGACTATTTATATAAGACCCCGTCTATTAAAATTGAAGCAGAAGCTGTAATGCCTATCGCCCACCATCTGATGATTCATCCTGATAATTCTATAGAGGATATAGAAAGAATATACTCTCACCCTCAGGCCCTGGCGCAGAGTTTTCATTTTCTGGATACGCATTATAAGGAAATTCCTAAACAGGATTTTTCTTCTACTGCAGCGGCAGCCAAATATGTTTCGGAAAACAAGGAAACCAAAATAGCTGCTGTAGCCAATCAGTTTGCAGCCAATTTATATGGATTGAAGATCATCAACCGTAATATCCAGGATTTCGAACAAAACCACACCCGGTTTATTATTATCTCGAAGCAGCAGAATAAATATGACAACAGCCGACTTGAAACTTTAGGAGAAAAGTCAGGAATGCTGATCACTCTTCCGGAAGACCATCCGGGTGGACTGCATCAGGTATTGTCTGTCTTTGCATGGAGAAAGATGAACCTCAGCAAGATTGAGTCCAGAACTTTAAAAACAGGATTGGGTAATTATTTCTTCTTTATCAATGTCGTGGGACCATGGGAAGAGATTTTGCATGGAAATGCTCTCAAAGAGCTTGAATCGATCAATGCCGATGTTGATTTTCTCGGAAATTATAAGGAATTTCTTCTGGAAAGCTAAAGAAACCGGAAGTATTTTCACTCAAAAAACCAACACTGTCTCTATGGCAGTGTTTTTTTATGGAAAATTTTCTACAAAATCGCACTCATTTCACCCCAATAAACACCTCGCTTACAACAGCTTATAACTCATAAAAAATAACCCACACAAAAGGGATAATTATTTCTCATAAGCCCTTCTAATCCATAGGTTTACAAAGAAAACAATAATAATAACTCGTAAATTGATTATGTAGATATATCCACTAAAATATAAACATATGTTTAGAAATATCATACCATAATAACGTTAAAATTAAAAATTTCACAATGTAGAGTATAATTTTTATTGTATATTTGCTTAGCAACTAATTAAAAATCTTGATCATGAAAACTAAAATCTACAGCGTACTTTTAGCTTGTGCAGCTTTACCATTGTTTTCGCAAGTTGGTATTAACACCAGCACCCCAACAGCCACTCTGGATGTAAACGGAACTTTAAAAGTTCGTGACACCCCTGCCGCTACAGTAGTGACAGGATACCAAATTCTGGCACAAGACAATACTACTGCCGAAGTTTATAAAATGGATCCTCAGTTACTGATAGCATCCCCGGGGGTAAACAACACCGTATTTGCCGCTAAAAAGTCAACTACTCTCAGCGTTTTAACTGTATCATTTCCAGGAGGTTTCAAAGCAATGAACTTTAAAGCAGCTGATAGAAGCATAGGTAATGGCACTTTATTTGACGATAGCGAAAGTGCTTATGTTATCCCATCAGCAGGGGTATATGCCATTGGATTTACATTTAAATATTCAACAGGACTAGTAGCCTCCTTATTATCAGACGGTGGTATGGGAATAGCCAGAACCAGAGGTGGAACAAGTACCCTCATAGACAGTCGTATGTTCAGTGGTATTAATGTATTAGGAATTGGTTTATCAATAGCAGACACCACTATCAATTCACTATATTCTTTCCAGACAGGAGACAAAATTAATTTTGGAACCATAGAAACAGGTTTAGTTTCATTAGGAGCATTAAGCTCAAGTATTGCTTCATTCTATATCTACAAAGTATCCAACTAAGAAGAACATATTGTTAGTTATCTATACCGTTAGCCCATCACTTCCCTTGTGATGGGTTAATTTTTTACCGTATTTCAGCCACATTTCTTTATATTTGATAAAAACTATGAAATGAATGAATATCTTGCTGTCATATTAGTCGTAGTGATCATCATCGTTTTCAATACCCTGAATAACAAAATAAGGAAACTTGAGAAAGAAGTATCTGACCTTCATGCTAAAATCAATAAGGCCTCATCTCCGACTGAAACAGTTAGCGAAAAAATTCAGACAGAAGAAAATAAAGTTCCGCAACAGGTACAGTCTCATGAAGCTGACACCCCAAATGCACAACCTCAACAACGCAGGGAAACCACCCCATCTGTAGAAAAGGACTGGCTTGCTCCTGTATTTGATTTTCTGAAACAGAATGCACTTACCATTATCGGTATTTTCACCCTCGTTCTCGGAATCGGTTATTTTGTAAAATACGCCATTGATAAAAACTGGATCGGAGAAACAGCAAGAGCCGCAATAGGATTCTGTACCGGAGCCGGGATTATCCTGATCGGTCATTTTCTCAGAAAAAACTATGCAACATTTGCTTCTATTATAACAGGAGGCGGAATTGCCGTTCTGTATTTTACCGCAACCATCGCCTTTCGGGAATATCATCTTTTCTCTCAGAATACTGCTTTTGCTATAACAACCCTCGTCACTGCCGCATCAATCGTTCTCTCATATTATTACAAAAGTGAGGTTTTGATCATTTTCTCATTGATAGGTGGTTTTTCTGCTCCTTTAATGATCAGTACGGGACAGAGCAATTATCTTTTCCTGTTTATTTATCTAAGTCTTTTAAATGCCGGAATGCTTGCCGCCGCCTTTCTTAAACACTGGAAAAGCGTGGGATGGACAGCTTATATTTTCACCAGCCTTTATCTTTTTTCATGGACAGCCGATCGACCGGAACTTCTAAGTATTACCTTCTATATCGTCAGCTACATCATCTTCTATATTTTTGCGCTGCTTGATTATTTTAGGAAAAACACGCTTTCCACTTCAGATATTTTAATGCTTGCATTTATTAATCTTTCAAGCATTATCGGACTGGTTTACACCTTCAATCAATTACAATATGAACCGACCATTATTTTCCCGCTTATTTTCGCTGTAATCAATTCTATTTTCTTTTTTAAAGAATATGGAAGAAAAAACTTCGGAATTCCTTATTCTGTTTTTGCGGGGATAACAACCAGTCTTATCACCATTGCGGTAGCCTTACAGTTCCAAGCTCACCTCATCACCAGTGTTTGGGCTATAGAAGCAACCTTACTTCTCTTTATCTGGAAAAAGACAGGCCATAAGATTTTCAAAACTTTTTTCTTTGTACTTTTCCCTCTGGTAATGATCGCACAAACCATTACCTGGACTGAATATTTTGATACTGAAAAGCTAAGCGTTATATTTAATCCTGTATTTCTAACGAGCCTGGTAACCATAGCAACGACCATCATTAATTTATACCTATTAAAAAACAACGGACAGGAAACAGAGAGAAAGGCAAACAGCTTTTTTGAAAACTTTATTACAGTGATCAGCTATGGGGTAATATATACCGCTCTCCTGCTTGAGATCACTTACCACCTCTCCGATATGCCTTGGGCAGCCATTACCAATGTAGGATTGTTATTCAGTATCTATTACATTTTCATATTATTGCTATTCGGAAAAAAACTGAGCATCAATCATGATATTCAAACCGTATTAATCTATCTGTTCCTCTTTCTGTTGATGATCAATATCTCGGTTTCTACCTCATCGATGGTTACCGCTGTTTTATCAAAAAAAATACATTCCAGCTTTTATTGGCTGCACCTGCTTCAATGGATTCCTTTTGCTTATATAGGTTTCAGGATTATTCCAACCTCAGTATTCCACAGAAATACAATTTCATACTGGATGGTGTCTCTGACACTCGTTACTTCTGTAAGCTGTGAACTGCATCATTCATATGTTTTCATCGCTTCTCATGATGTTGCCCATTCTTATGAAATAAAAGAACACTTCAATATTCTTTATTTACCTATAATATGGACCATTCTTGCCAGTATTTTTATTTATACCGGTCTAAAAAAGAGCATTCCGGAGTATAGCAAGATCGGGTTTGCCCTGATTGGTCTTATGGTTTTAAAACTCTATACCTATGATGTATGGCAAATGGACAATATCTCAAGGATCAGTGCCTTTATTGCTCTGGGAATTATTCTGTTGTTCAGTTCTTTTGCTTTCCAGCGTCTGAAAAATATCATTAAAAATATGGTTGACAAAAAGGAGGAAACCACAGAAAATACGGACTAATTTTCAGATAAAAACTTTTTATTTATAAATAAAACTCAAAACAATTCAATATTTCATTCACATTTTATAAAAAATAACTATATTTATCACGTTTTTAATATTTACATATTCTGATTATGAAAAAATTACTCTACTCTTTTTTAATACTATCCTCTGCAACTTTATTTGCACAGCAAAAAAATCCTGCTGTGAAGTTTGCAGTAGCTGACAACGTAATTGGAACAGTTGACTTTTTCAATTCGAAAAAAAATATACTGCAGGTTTCAAAAGTATACAATACGGCTGCAAGTCTACCTACCGCTTTAAAGAAATACAGTTCGGTTTTCACCAAAGGAATAACTGAATACAAATTCAAAAACGGAGAGAACGGATTTGACAAAATGTCTCTGGCAGAAGTCAATGTTCAGAACAGTCTTCCGGCTGAAAACCCGGTATTGATAGAAGGATATGAATTTAACGATCCAAAAAGCACACAAATCTATCCACAAATCAACAAAAGATCAGAAATCAAAGATTACAACGGCAAGAAAACATTGTTTATCTACACTACCGAATAATATTTGTTACCATATAAAAAAGGATACCGTGATCACGGTATCCTTTTTTTATATCTAATATTTATTGTTCCATTTTTTCTTCAGCTCTTCATAGATTTTTTTCTCTGTGGCATTATTCCCAGGCTCATAGAACTTTACCTCTTTAATCTCCTCAGGCAGAAAATCCTGTTCTACAAAATTCCCCTGATAGGAATGAGCATATTTATATTCTTTCCCGTAATCCAGATCTTTCATCAGCTTTGTAGGAGCATTTCTTAAATGAAGAGGTACAGGCAGATTTCCGGTTTGCTTCACCAGCGCCAAAGCTTCATTGATAGCCATATACGCAGAATTACTCTTTGGAGATACCGCCAGATACACCGCTGTTTCACTTAATATGATCCGGGCCTCAGGATTCCCTATTACATTAACCGCCTGAAAGCAGTTGTTGGCAATCACCAATGCATTAGGATTGGCCAGTCCTATATCTTCAGCAGCCAAAATAAGCATTCTTCTTGCAATAAATTTAATATCTTCTCCTCCGGCAATCATCCTCGCCAGCCAATATACAGCTCCATTCGGGTCACTCCCCCGCATAGATTTGATAAAAGCAGAAATAATATCATAATGCTGCTCTCCGTTCTTATCATAAAGAGCCATTGTTTCCTGAAGCACCTCAAGAACATCTGTATTGATGATTTCAGTAGTATTTGAATTTTTATACTGATTCAAAACCAATTCCACAGAATTGATCAGCTTCCTGGCATCTCCACCTGAATATTGGATGAAAGCTTCTTTCTCAAGGATCTTAAAATGGGTTCCTTCATCTTTATTATACCTTTCGGAAGCAATATCGATAAGTTCCTCCAGTTTTTCATAGCTTAGGGCTTTTAAAACATACACCTGGCTTCTCGAAAGCAGAGCAGAAACCACTTCAAAGCTTGGATTTTCTGTAGTAGCCCCTATTAAAACAATCCAACCCTTTTCTACAGCATGCAACAGCGAGTCCTGTTGAGACTTATTGAAACGGTGAATCTCGTCGATAAACAGGATCGGTGATTTTCCTGAAAACAAATTCTGTTTCTTGGCATCATCAATGACGTCCCGTACATCTTTCACCCCTGATGACACTGCCGAAAGTTTATAAAACTTCCTCCCGGACTGCTCAGAGATGATTTCCGCCAATGTAGTTTTCCCTGTACCCGGAGGGCCCCAAAAGATCAGCGAATTCAGGGTATTGTTCTCGATCATTTTTCTGATCGTCCCTTTTTCGCCGGTAAGGTGCTCCTGCCCCAGTACTTCAGCCAGGGTTTTCGGTCTTAATTTTTCAGCTAATGGAATATTTTGATTCAAGTTAATTCTATTTTTTAGGTCAATATTTCAGATTTCCGATGTCTGAAACTTCTAACAAAATTAAACTAATTTTCATTTTTTTACCCTATTTTTGCATTGTTTTGAAACTTACATTCAATAAAATCATTACATTTCCTTTGGTAATTTTGATAAAATTTTACCAGTGGTTTATTTCGCCCTTACTTCCTAAAAATTGCCGTTACGAACCCACCTGCTCTCATTATATGCTGGAGTCACTTCGGGTACACGGTTTATTTAAAGGTTTCTGGATGGGATTTAAAAGAATCTTAAGATGCCATCCCTGGGGAGGAAGCGGTTATGATCCGGTTCCGCCCAAACATAATAATCACTAAACAAACGATTAAATCAATAAAAAAATGAGTAATATTTTTTTCAGAATTTACCTTGTCTTATTTGCCGTGATCACCCAGTGCCTTTTTGCACAGGAATATCCCGGCGGGCTCTCAGACGGTACTTTAGATGTCAACGGAAATAATGTTCCGGTAAAGATCTATTCTACTACAGAATTAGGAGATCTTGCCGCTTTTCCGGACAGAGACACGGATAAGAACCTTTCTTTTCTGGTAATCCTGAATGAATCCAATTTTGAGCCTGCTTATTACAACTATGGCGCCTCAACTTTAGCAAAATACAGAGATTCAAAATACCAGTTCTTTGATAAAAACTTTAAACTGATTGATACTCCTGTTACCAAGGAGAATATTACTACCTTCAAATATGCTGTAAAAGCAACAAAACCAATCACTGATTCAGATAAAGTGGAATTGAAAACCTCTTTTAAAATCTGGGATCCGTCAAAAGGAATTCAGCTTGGTCCTGTAACCCTGCATTTTTACAGTCTGATGTTTGTATTTGCATTTGGATTCGGATACCTGCTGATGACCAGAATTTTCAAAATAGATAACGTTAATCAAAAATACCTGGAACCTCTTTTCACATGGACTTTGATAGGAACAATTCTGGGTGCAAGATTAGGTCACGTTATTTTTTACCAGCCGGAGCTCTTCAAGGAAGATTTCTGGAGCGTATTTTTACCAATCAGTACCAAAAACGGTTTTAAATTCACAGGATTCTCAGGTTTAGCCAGCCATGGAGCTACCATTGCCCTGATTTTCACAACGCTTTATTACTCATTTAAGATCATCAAAAAAAATCCTTTCTGGGTATATGACCGATTGGGTATTGTAGTTGCTTTAGGAGGAGCTTTTGTAAGAATGGGTAACTTTTTCAATTCTGAAATTGTAGGTAAGCCGGCAGATCCTAATTCTCCGTTTGCTTTACTTTTCCCTCAGCAAAGCAGTGAATACGGACTTACTGTACCTCGCTATCCAAGTCAGCTATTCGAAGCTGTAGGTTATGTTGCCTTATTCATTTTATTATGGATCCTGTACAGAAAAACAAATAAAAAATACCAACAGGGATGGTTATTCGGACTATTCTTCATCATCCTTTGGGCGATCAGATTCTTTGTTGAATTCCTGAAAGAGCCACAAGGGGATGAATTTATCCAAATAGGAAATTTAAATACCGGACAGGTTCTTTCCATTCCATTTATGATCGCCGGAGTAATTATTATGATTGTTTCCAAGAAGTTTAAGATTACTGAGGAGGAGAATGGGAAACCGGAATAGGATGGTTTGGGCGAAAAGGTGAAAGAGCGGAAAGGCTAAAAAGCTAAAAAGGCAAAGGAAGCAGAGGAAGCGGGGATGATTGATGAAGGTTTTGTTTTGCTTTTCAAATATAATAAAGGCAAATTTGTAGAAATACAGATTTGCCTTTTTTAGTATCTTATCATTATTTTACTTTTCCTCCTTTTCGCTTTTTCACTTTTTTGCCTTTTCACTTTTCCGCTCTCCCACCTGTTTACCTCCTTAAAGATTCCTCCCCGTCTTCCTGTTCAGTTCTTCGAATACGCTTCCCAATTCATTAATAACATCTGTAGGAAGCATCGATTCTTTTGAATGTTTTTCCGAAGCAAATTCAGCGGCTCTTCCATGCAGCCATACCCCTAAAATACAAGTCTGTTCCCCGGAATACCCTTGCGCCAAGAGCGAGGTCAGAATTCCGGTGAGAACGTCTCCGCTTCCTCCTTTAGCAAGTCCGGCATTTCCGGTTATATTGTAGTATACGTTTTTTTCCGGGGTAACAATCTGAGTATGGTGATCTTTTAGAATAATATACAGATTAAGTTCCTGGGCCTTTTCTTTGGCCAGTTCCAGCCTTTTAAATGAGTTTTCCGTGCTGCCGAACAACCTTTCAAATTCTTTGGGATGAGGAGTGATAATTGTCTTTTGAGGAATTAATTTCAGATTCCCCGGAGATCTGGAAATAATGTTTAATGCATCTGCATCCAATACCAGCGGCTGATCATAAGTATCCAGGAATTTCAAAAATCCTTTTTCGGTATCCGGATCTGTACCAAGTCCCGGACCTATGCCGTACGTAAAGGCTGAATCATATTCAAAATCGGTTACGAAATCGTCTCCTCCTTTTATGAACATTGCCTCCGGACAGGAAGTCTGTATTATTTCATTGCCACATTTCGGTGCAAGGGTAAAAGTTAGCCCTGCCCCTGTTTTCAAAGCTGACCTGGTTGCCAGTACTGCTGCGCCGATCTTTCCATAGCTCCCTCCTACGATAGCAGCTTTACCATAATTTCCTTTATGTGAAAATTCAGGTCTTGGTTTAAAGATATGTTCAGCATCAATATCATCGATGACAAAATATTTTGTTTCTGCAATCTCCGAATATTCTTTAGCCAGATCAATATCCAGAATAACGGTCTTCCCGGTATATTTTCCGGTTTCAGGATGAAGAAAACTCCTTTTCCAGCATTGAAAACTCAACGTATAATCTGCTTTCAAAGCAACATCATTTTGAGAAGACATTTCATCAGCAGGCAATCCGGAGGGAATATCAATTGATATTTTAAGCTGTTCTTTTTGATTGAGCTGCTCTACCAGCCTCTTGTACCTGCCTGTCAGTGGTCTTGAAAGACCTGTTCCAAACAATGCGTCAATAATAACGGTTTTATCATCAAAATGATAAGATTCAATATCACTGAACTTTTTCACCGAAATTCCTGAAATATCCCGGAGTCTTTTCAGGTTCACCAAAGCATCATCAGAGAATCCCTCTTTAGGATCATGTACAAATACATCAACATCAAATCCTTTCAGATAAAGCATTCTTGCAACTGCCAGTCCATCGCCGCCATTATTTCCCTTTCCACAAAAAACCACCATTTTTTTATGATTCTTACAATATTCCGAGATCCAGCCGGCAACAGACATTGAGGCTCTTTCCATTAACTGAACGGAAGAAACAGGTTCGTGCGAAATGGTGAACTGATCCCAGCTTCGTATTTGTTCTGCAGTAAAGATTTTCATAAGACGTGATCAAACTTTTAAGCAAATTACAAAAGTTTTTTCATTACGGTGACACCCTGATAATAAAAACAGAACGGTAAGGTGAATGAAATAAAAGATCGATAAAAGGATGTTATTTTTAATAAAAAGATATGCACAAATTCAGGATAAAATTCTCTCTTTTTGAAATAAAAAACTATAAAAAGTAATGTTTTTTACATTTTTTAATTATATTTTTGTGTATATACTAATTAAAAAAATATAAATTATGGGATTTGTCAAAGAATTTAAAGAGTTTGCCTTTAAAGGCAATGTGCTCGACCTTGCTGTCGGTGTGATCATTGGAGCAGCATTTGGTAAAATTGTTTCGTCTTTAGTTGAGGATGTCATCACTCCTTTGATTTTAAATCCGGCATTAAAAGCAGCCGGAGCAGAAAACATTGCCAAACTTACGTGGAACGGGGTTGCTTACGGAAATTTTCTTTCTGCAGTGATCAGTTTCCTTTGTATTGCAATGGTTCTTTTCTGGATCATTAAACTAGCCAACAAAGTGAACAAAAAAGAAGCTCCAGCTCCGGCAGGACCTACTGAAGATCAAAAATTACTGACAGAGATCAGAGACCTTTTGAAAAACAAAAACATTCAATAGTCTACTGTTCATCAGTTTACAATAAAAAGCACCTCCTGTGAGGTGCTTTTCTTTATATATGATTTTATTTCATTACTGAATCTGTAAAATACTTGATATTTGCTCTGCCAGAGAAAGCCCGATTCTATCCTGTGCTTCCAGTGTAGAAGCTCCTGTATGTGGCGTCAGGGAAATCTTAGAATGATTAAGAATTTCTTTAGATGGCGTAGGCTCGTTGATGAATACATCCAATCCTGCAAATCTTACTTTACCGGAATCCAATGCTTCAATCAGAGCTGCTTCATCAATCACTCCTCCTCGGGAGCAGTTGACAATAGCGACTCCGTCTTTCATCAGGTCAAACTCTGTTTTACCGATCATATATCCGTCTTTCTGAGCCGGAACGTGCAATGTGATGAAGTCCGAATGTTTTAAAACATCCTGTAACGGTTCTGTTTCTATATCAACATTGATAAACTGGTTGTTGTAGAATTTCACTTTGATGCTGGCTTTTCCTACATTGTTATCTGCAGCTACTACCCGCATTCCAAGTCCTAAAGCGATTCTTGCAACTTCCTGCCCGATTCTTCCCATCCCGACAATTCCGATGGTTTTTCCTCTTAATTCGATTCCGGCAGCATACGCTTTTTTAAGTCCTGCAAACTCGGTATCTCCTACTAATGGCATTTTTCTGTTGGAGTCCTGAAGGAATCTGGCTCCTGAAAACAAATGGGCAAAAACAAGTTCTGCAACCGATTCTGAGGATGCAGAGGGAGTGTTGATCACATGGATCCCTTTTTCTCTTGCATAGTCTACATCGATATTATCCATCCCAACACCTCCTCTTCCGATAATGTCAATCGACGGACAGTTGTCTATAATATCTTTTCTTACCTGTGTAGCACTCCTCACCAATAGGGTACGGATCTTATGCTCATTAATATAATCTACTAAAAATTCCTGTGGAACTTTTGTAGTAATCACCTCGAATCCTTTTTCTGTTAATGCATCAATTCCAGATTGGTCCAGGCCGTCATTAGCTAAAACTTTCATAAATACAACTATGTTTTAAAAGTTGAAAGATTTAAAAATTAAAGGATACACTCCATTCAATTTTTAAATCTTTCGTTATATAAATTTATTCTTCGTCTTCTTTGAATACTTCAATGGTTACCTGTTTCTCTACCAGATCAGTAAATCTACCTTTATATCTTGTAGCTCTTACCAGATGGTTATCTATCCAGTGATAGTTCCCACCTCTTGGTTTACCGCAAAGCACACTGTGGTATTTGAAACCATGCTTATCCAGCCAGTCTATGGTGATTTGTTTCAGGTTTTCGGTTCTTGAGGTAAAAAAACAGATCTGATGACCTTCATCATACCATTTGTTGATTGTTTCCAGAGCGTCAGGATATGGTTCACAGGTCACCATTCTTTCCGGTTCTTCGTTGGGAACATCATCTGTAATGGTTCCGTCAATATCGATTAAATAATTTTTTATTCCGTCCTTTAGTATAGGACTAATGTGTTCTACGTATTCTAATTCCATCATTAAACATTAAGTAACAAAGTTAGCGCTTTTACAACTATCAGGCACATTAATCTTAGTTTATGTTAAAATTTTACTGCAAAAATCGTTATTTAATAAATAATATTAATATTTTATCAATGTTTTTGTTAGATATGGTTAAAAATTTTCATGAAGAGGTTGACATGGAAGGCAAAAAGGCGAAACCGTAGAATTGCAAATAGGCGTTTGCCAACGGACTTAAGCTTGAGCCATAAATAATACAGAACAAACTTTAAAAAGTGAAAATTCAGGTGTCCCATGTTGTAAGCTTGCATTTATATATAAGCATTTCCAAATCCAAGTTTCCTGATTTTATATTTAGCCATTAACTCTTTCAGCTATCTTTACCAGCATTTTATTTTGCTGTTTTACATTTTTGCCTTTTTACCCTTTTACCCGTCTACTCAAAAAACATGATGTTTATCTAAAAATTTCCAAAATACATTTATTACACTTACATTTGTAGAAATGGAAGAATTTGTAGTTTTAGTAAATCCTGAAGATGAAGTTATAGGTCTGATGGAAAAGCAGCAAGCCCACATCAATGGTTTGTTGCACCGTGCTTTTTCTGTATTTCTGTTCAACAGCAAAGGAGAAATGCTTCTTCAGAAAAGGGCCTCGGGAAAATACCATTCTCCTAATCAGTGGACTAATGCCGTATGCTCGCACCCCAGAGAGGGAGAAACTTATCTGGCTGGGGCTACCCGCAGATTGAGAGAAGAGCTTGGAATTGAAACCGAACTTTCAGAAAAGTTCAGCTTTATCTACAAAGCAGATGTAGGCGGTGGCCTTTGGGAACACGAGCTTGATCATGTGTTTGTAGGAAATCATGAAGCAGACTTCAATCTGAACCCGGAAGAAGTAGAGGAAGTAAGATTTATCTCTCCTGAAGATCTGGACAAAGAAATTTCCGAACATCCTGAGAACTTTACAGAATGGTTTAAAATCATTCTTGAAGAATATAAACACCATTTTTAATAATGAAAAAACTTCTTCTTTTCTCTGCTTTTTTATCAGGAAGCCTGTTCTTTGCACAAAAAACAATGACCTACGACAGCCCGAATTACTCCATCAATGTTCCTGAAGGCTGGAAATCTACCAATGACAGTGAGATTGTGAATATCTTTCCCACCAGCCAGATTGGAGCCATTACTATTTCTGAGTATCATGGCCTGGATCTTCCTAAAGCCGAAACGAAGAAATTTGTTCTTGCTTTGTACAAATCCGAAGATCAGGAAAATAAAGTAAAAGAAAGCCGGAGTAAAAAAGGATACACAGAGTATTATTACGAATATTTTGACCCGAAAGAAAAATTATTCTGGATTACCAGAGTCTTTCAAAAAGATAAGGAATTATACCTTGTCACCATCAACTGTGGCCAGAAATTCTGGAACGGAAACTATATGACCCTATTCAATGAGACTTTCAACAGTTTTAAAATAAAGAAATAAAAATTAAATATGAAGAAAACAGCATTGTACGACAAACATGTTTCTTTGGGAGCTAAGATCGTACCTTTCGCAGGTTTTGAAATGCCTGTACAATATTCCGGAGTAACGGAGGAGCACTTTGCAGTAAGAGAAAAAGCCGGATTATTTGATGTTTCCCACATGGGACAGTTTTTCATCGAAGGACCAGGTTCAAAAGATCTTTTGCAGTACGTAACTACCAATAATGTAGATGCTCTTGAAAACGGAAAAGCTCAGTATTCTTGTCTTCCGAACGAAAACGGAGGTATTGTAGATGACCTTATCGTTTACAAAATGGAAGATGACAAATATTTCGTTGTTGTAAATGCTTCAAACATAGATAAAGACTGGGATCATATCTCAAAATATAATACTTTCGGAGCTAAGATGACCAATGCTTCTGACGAAATGTCGTTATTGGCTGTTCAGGGACCTAAAGCTACTGAAATCCTTCAGAAACTTACTGA
Source organism: Chryseobacterium sp. FR048 (assembly GCF_056844665.1). NCBI lineage: Bacteria > Pseudomonadati > Bacteroidota > Flavobacteriia > Flavobacteriales > Weeksellaceae > Chryseobacterium > Chryseobacterium sp. FR048. The sequence goes on from NZ_JBXDSE010000001.1 coordinate 327,052, forward strand.
TGTAAATCTTTCTGAAATCCCTTACTACCACTTTACGGTAGGAAGTGTAGCCGGAGAAAATAATGTGATCATTTCTAATACAGGATACACAGGAAGCGGAGGTTTTGAGATCTACTTCAACAACGAAAGTGCTGAAAAGCTTTGGGATGCTGTAATGGAAGCCGGTAAGGAAGAAGGAATTATTCCTTGTGGATTGGCTGCCAGAGATACCTTGAGATTAGAAAAAGGATTCTGCCTTTACGGAAATGACATCGATGATACTACTTCTCCTATTGAAGCTGGCTTAGGATGGATTACGAAATTTGATAAAGACTTTGTTTCTAAAGATGTGTTCGCAAAACAGAAAGAAGAAGGAGTTGGAAGAAAATTAGTTGGTTTCGAATTGACAGACAAAGGGGTTCCAAGACATGATTATCCTGTGGTAGATGCTGAAGGAAATGTAATCGGGAAAGTAACTTCAGGAACTCAGTCTCCAATGAAGAAAATCGGTTTAGGTCTTGCTTATGTAGACAAGCCTCATTTCAAACTAGGATCTGAAATCTTCATCCAGGTAAGAAACAAGAACATTCCTGCAAAAGTGGTGAAAGCTCCTTTTGTATAATTGAATATTCTTTTACATACAGAAAGCCGCGGATTATTCTGCGGCTTTTATTTTTTACAGGAAAAGTATCTTTCTTAAACCAGTTTAAGATTTATCAGAAAGTCCCTATTTATCTTTGTTCAGCTTAAAATTCCATATTAACCTGAAGACAAGATTTATTATGAAAATCAAAAATCTGCATTACTTTTCCGGAGTGACCATTACCTTATTTATAGGACTTCATCTGTTCAATCATTTATTAAGCATTCAGGGCATCAATCAACATATTGAGGTCATGAGTATATTCAGAAGTTTCTACCGCAACACAATAGTTGAAAGCCTATTACTGCTTGCGGTCATTATACAGATCATTTCAGGTCTTAATCTTGCCTTTACAAAGCGTAAGGTTGCTGTTTCAAAATTTGAGAAACTTCAGATCTGGTCCGGATTATATTTAGCGTTTTTCCTTATTATTCATGTATCTGCAGTATTAACCGGAAGATTCTACCTGCATCTGGATACCAACTTCTACTTTGGAGCAGCAGGAATCAATACTTATCCTTTTAATCTGTTCTTTATTCCTTACTACAGTCTCGCTATTTTATCTTTCTTTGGCCATATTGCTGCTATTCATTACAAAAAAATGCAAAACAATATATTGGGACTGTCTCCTTCAAAGCAATCGAAAGGAATTCTGGGAATTGGTATTCTTATAACGCTTATGATTTTTTATGGTTTTACCAATCATTTTAAAGGGGTTCAAATTCCTGAAGAATATAATGTACTTATTGGAAAATAATAAAACTGCCATGCTCAACAATTGAACATGGCAGAATATAATATAGCTTTTTATAGTTTTACCTATTGGCTTACCCCGAAAAATGACTGAAGTGCTTCTACATTCTTCTTATCGTTTCCTACAAAAATTTCTTTATCTGTCATGAAAACAGGGCGTTTTAGAAATGTGTAGTGATCAAGGATCAGTTCTTTGAAATCTTTTTCTCCTAAAGACTTCACATCCAGACCTCTCAATTTGATCTGAGTAGATTTTCTGCTGAACAAAGCTTCATAGGACTTTGTCAACTTATACATTTCCTCTAATTCTTCTGAAGTAACCGGCTGTTTTTTAATCTCACGAAGTTCCCAGTCTGTAAGGTCAAACTGTGCTAAAATCTTTCTGCAGGTATCACATGTGTTCAGGTAAAATACTTTCTTCATTACTATTCTTTATCTATTACGGTGTTCAAATTTTACACCATTATTGTTTCGTCTTTCAAAAGTAGGATTTAATCTAAAACTTTGGAAATTATTGAATAACTTTATTCAAATTTTATAAAGATGCAGAACAAACCTATTACTTTTCAGTTTATTTCAGAACCTTCAGATGTGAACTACGGCGGAAATGTACATGGAGGAAGTGTAATGAAATGGATTGACCAGGCAGGTTATGCCTGTGCCACTACCTGGAGCGGAAATTATTCTGTAACGGTCTATGTGGGAGGAATCCGTTTTTATGAACCTATCAAGATTGGTGAAGTAGTGAAAGTGGATGCTCAGGTTATCTATACCGGAACTTCCAGCATGCACATTGCCATCAATGTCTTCTCAAGAAATCTGAAACAGCCTACTTTCGATAAAAAAACCCACTGCATCATCGTTTTTGTTGCTGTAGATGAAAATGGCAAAAAGCTTCCGGTACCCAAATGGATCCCTGAAACAGAAGAAGAAAAACAACAGGAAATGTATGCCAAGCGCCTGATGGAGCTGAGAACTCAGATTGAAGATGAGATGAAACCGTTTTTGTAAGGGATGCGAGGTTCAAGAGTTTGAGTTTGAGAGTGGAAGTATTTGAGAGTTTGAGAGTTTAATGTTGTGGGATATAACTTGCAACTCGTAACCCACAACAAATAATAACTCGTAACTCGAACCCAGAAACAAAAAAATTGGCAAAAAAGAATAACCAGCAACCAGCACAAAAAAACAACCAACCACATTATATGAAACGTATTTTCACCTTAATCGCATTGCTTATTTTAGCTTTGGTTCAGGCTCAGACTCATCGGTTTATTTATCAGTTGCAATATAAGATGGATTCTACGGAAGCTCATCATGAAAAACAGAACATGATCCTGGATATTACTCCAAAAGAAGTCAAATTTTACGGACAAGATCTGGCCATCACCGATTCTTTAAATAAAAAATTCGGGATGAATTCCAGCTATACGGACATGTCCGGACAGGTAGTGAAGAGAAAAATCAATTCTTTTGACAATGAAAATTACATCAATATCAAACAGGGATACTATTCTTTTAAAACCACAGACAAAATCAACTGGATCATTTCTGATGACACTAAAAAAGTAGAAAACTATACTTTACAAAAAGCCACTACCCGATTTGGAGGAAGAAGCTGGACTGCCTGGTTCTGTAAAGATATTCCTTTCAATGAAGGTCCTTTTAAGTTCAGAGGATTGCCCGGTCTGGTCTTTGAGCTTTCGGATACCAAAAACAATTTCATCTACACCCTTGTAAAAAGCCAGAAACTTCCGGAAGTCTATTCCACCGAGAGTTTTGTAGAGGCTAACTTCGGAAATAAAGCCGTTCCGATCAATGAAAAACAAAAGCATAAGCTGGCTATGGAGTTTTACAACGATCCTTTCGCTTTTGAAAGAAATAATTTCAGCAAAAACAATAATGATTTAAAGATCAACATCAACGGAAAGGAGATTCATAATGTGGATGAACTGAATACCCAAACAAAAAATATGCAGGAAGTGATCAGAAAGTATAATAACCCGGTTGAGATTGATAAAGCAATGCATTATCCAATATATTAAACAGAAATATCATGAAATTACCAATAATAGTTACATGATTGGATTATTTTTGAATATTAATGTTGTCAGGATATTCAGTATTACATTAGTTTTTGGTGATTTTTTGTTTTTAAAAGAGGAAATTGGCGATTTTATAAGATGTTTTGGGTATTGATTATGGGTAGGATAGTTTTTTAAGTTTTGGCTGAAGCCAATGGAAGGTTTTTTATAATGAAAGCGGGCTAAAGCCCGCTCCTATTGATCTAGCCAAGCAGATATTGAGATTTAACGGCAAGATCTTTTATCTTTTATCTTTTATCTTTTATCTTTTATCTTGTATCTTGTAATCATAATTCATATCTTTGTACCATCAAAAGGAAATGGTGTTCTTCCTTACCCAACCGCTTTACAAAAGCTGATGACGCCTGATTGAGAGATTATTAATGAATAACTAATCAGGATTATTATGTCAAAAAATCAACGGACACTTGGTAAAAAAGCTATTTTTCATACTCATTTTTTCTTCAGAAGATTTCCGGCACTACCTTATATTTTAAAATGGCTGGTAATCAGCATGATCATTGGAGCTTTAGTGGGAACAGCCTCTGCAGGTTTTTTGCTTTCTCTGGAATGGGCTACAAAGTTCAGAGAAAATCATTTGTGGCTGATTGCATTGCTTCCCGTAGCAGGTTTTCTGATCGGCGCTTTATATTCCTATTGGGGGAAAGATGTTGAAGCAGGAAATAACCTTCTGATCGATAATATTCATGAGCCGAATGGAACCATTCCGTTCAAAATGGCTCCATTTGTTTATCTTGGTACAATTGTTACCCATTTCTTTGGCGGATCTGCAGGTCGTGAAGGAACAGCGCTCCAGATGGCAGGTGCTATTGCCGACCAGCTAAGTAAACCTTTTAAACTTGACAAAAGTGAAAGAAGAGTATTAATCATCTCAGCCATAGCAGCAGGATTTGGTTCGGTTTTCGGAACTCCCCTGGCCGGCGCTGTTTTTGGACTTGAAGTTTTTCTGATCGGAAGAATACGCTATAACGCCATTTTCCCTGCTTTTGCTTCAGCAATATTGGCTGATTGGGCAACCAACCTGTGGAAAGTAAAGCATACTCATTATCATATTGATCTTATTCCTAAACTGGAGTTTTTACCCATTTTGTACAGTATTCTGGCAGGTATTGCCTTTGGGATCTGTGCTGCTGCTTTCAGCAGGATTATTCATTGGATGGGCTCTCTTTTTAAATCAAAAATTAAATATCCGCCACTTCGTCCGGTGATTGGAGGAATTATTATTGCCCTAGCTGTTCTTGCGATGGGAACTACCCGATATATCGGATTGGGAGTTCCGGTTATTCTAGAATCTTTTGAAAAACAGCTTCCTTTATATGATTTTGCTTTAAAGATGATTTTTACAATCGTTACGCTTTCGGCAGGATTCAAAGGTGGAGAAGTAACGCCTTTGTTTTTTATCGGAGCTACTTTGGGGAGTGCTTTATCCCTGTTTATCCCATTGCCATTCGGATTATTGGCCGGAATGGGATTTGTGGCCGTATTTGCAGGCGCCACGAATACACCTCTAGCCTGTATGCTGATGGGTATTGAATTATTTGGAGCTGAATGCGGAGTGTATGTCGCCATTGCCTGTGTTGTTTCCTATCTTCTTTCCGGCCACAACAGTATTTATACCAAACAAAAGATCGGGGAAGCCAAAAACAGGAGGTATGAAAGTCAGCAGGACAGATCGATTTCGGATTTTTTGTAGTTAAGAGTAGAGAATAAAGAGACAAGAACCAAGAATAAAGAATAAAGAGTAAAGAATGAAGAATTGGGACTGGGGGACTTTAACAAGCAACATTATTATAGATTAACGAACTTACACAATCAACAAAAGCTATTCACTACACTCTACAACTCTCTAATCCTCCCACTCTCAAACACTCTAACTCTTCCACTCCCAAACATTCAAACTCTCCATCACAAATCCCCTTAGCTTTACAACTATAATCCGTATTTTTGCCTCATGTTCGATTACAGGTTAAAAGTTTTTCATACGGTAGCTTCCAGGCTCAGTTTTACGAAGGCTTCAGAAGAGCTTCACATTTCGCAGCCGGCAGTTACAAAGCACATCAAAGAAATAGAAACACAGCTAGGATCTAAGTTATTTGACAGGAAAGGAACTTCCATTCAGCTTACCCAAAGCGGAAAAATCCTTTATGAATATGCTGAGAAGATAAGGAACATCTATCGTGACCTGGAATTTGAGATCAGCCAGATCAATCAACAACACAAAGGAAAATTGATTATTGGCGCAAGTACCACTGTTGCCCAATATATTCTTCCTGAAATTCTGGCCAAATTCAACAGCTATTATAAAGACATCAAGATCGAACTTCTTACAGGAAATACGGAAGCCATCTCCACTCTTTTAAAAGAGGAAAAAATTGATCTGGGCATCATTGAAGGCGAATCTCAGTCTGCTTATTTTGATTATCAACCTTTCAAAGCTGATGAAATTGTATTGGCAGCTAAATCAAGTCATTCTCTAGCTCATAAAACGCTACACCTCAAAGATCTCTATGATACAGACCTGGTCTTCCGCGAACAGGGCTCCGGAACATTGGAATTTATACAAAACCGTTTAAAAGAGAAAGGGATCAACATTCATGAATTAAATACCGTCATGCAGCTAGGCAGCAGCGAAAGTATTAAAAATTACCTTCTTCATTCAGATGCAATGGCTTTTCTTTCGATCAGTACCATTCTTAATGAATTAAAAAACAATACATTGACTGTTATTGACGTCAAAAATTTCAGTATTGAAAGGGATTTCCATTTTATTCTTCCGAAAGGGGAACAGTCTGAGCTGATACAGCTTTTCCTGAGGTTTGCGGAATAGTTTTTTACAATGGTAGGTTTGTTTTTGAAAGGAAAATTTGGCGATTTTATAAAATATTGGGAGGGGTATTGTTTAAAAGCAGATATGTTTTTAAGTTTTGGCTGAAGCCAATGGAAGGTTTTTTATAATGAAAGCGGGCTAAAGCCCGCTCCTATTGATCCAGCCAAGCAAATATTGAACTTTACCGACAAGATCTTTTTACTTTTTACTTTTTACTTTTTACTTTTTACTTTTTACTTTTTACTTTTTATCTTTTCTCTTTTTTCTTTTTTCTTTTATCTTTCATATTTATAACTTATAGTTATCACACATAACAAAATACAATCAACTTTATAATACTATATTCCGGAACTTTGGTGCAGATTTTAAAAGTTCGCATTATGAAAGATTTCATTCAGCATGAAATGACACGGAAAATAGTTTTTATAGTACTGGCGGTTTTATGTTTAACTCCGTTGGTATCTTCTCCCATAGCTCTTGCACTAGGTTTTGCATTGGCCGTTTTTATCGGAAATCCTTTTGAGAAACATCTTCATAGATATATTCACCTGCTTCTGCAGATTTCTATTGTAGGACTGGGTTTTGGGCTTAAACTGGATGAAGCACTTCACGCCGGAAAGACAGGGCTGATGCTCACCGTAGTAAGTATTGTTACAGTAATGGTTCTTGGGTATTTTTTAGGAAAAGTATTTAAACTGGAAAGGCCACTTTCTTATCTTCTGTCTGCCGGAACAGCTATTTGTGGGGGAAGTGCCATTGCAGCGGTTTCTCCTATTATTAAGCCCAGTACCAAACAGATTTCTCTTGCTCTGGCTATCGTTTTTACGCTCAATTCCATCGCTTTATTCATTTATCCCGCTATCGGACATCTGCTGAATCTTTCGCAGGAACAGTTCGGGTTATGGTGTGCCGTGGGAATTCATGACACCAGTTCTGTAGTGGGAGCCGCCGGAAAATACGGAGATGAAGCTTTAAAAGTGGCAACTACCGTGAAACTTGCCCGTGCCTTATGGATCATTCCGGTTTCTGTGATCACGATGTTTATTTTTAAAAGTAAAGATTCAAAAATCAAAATTCCATGGTTCATCGGATACTTTATTGTAGCAATCCTGCTGAATACTTATTTTCCTTTTCTTGACCGTTTCAGCAGCTCAATCACTGTTCTGGCAAAATCAGGATTAAATCTCACTTTATTTTTCATTGGTTCTACGCTCTCGCTTCAGACCCTGAAAACGATAGGTGTCAAACCTTTACTTATGGCTGTGCTTCTTTGGGTAACCATCAGCGTTGGCAGTCTCCTTTACATCATCCATTAAAAACAGCAGCACCCTCTTGAAATCAAAAGGGTGCTGCCTATTAAATGTGGAAATGTTTATTTCGTATTAAAGCAAATTACATAGCTGCCTCGCCACAAGTATACACCTGCGGGCAAGCGATGTATTGAGAACAGTATTTAGGTCCTGTTACCGCTCCTGAGCAGCTGCATCCGCAAAGAGACAGATTTATTTCAATATTTGCCCAGCTGTCAAGGCCTCCTGTAATATTTTTAAGTTCCTGCTTTCTTAGTTTTTTAGCATTTTTCATAATGTTCATGTGAATTAGTTTGGATTAAACAATATAGTTTTAGTTACTTCCCAAAGTTAAACAAATATTAATTATACGCAACAAAATTTAATATAAATTTCAATAATATATTGATTTTAATCTAATTATCATATCAAAAATCAGGAATACCGCATGCCCATTTATTAAACAAATTTAAATTACCTGTAAAACCCATCTTCTTTCACCGCCTTTATAAATGATGAGTCATCTGGACTGGGAACCAAGAATTACTATTTTGCAAACCTCAATAACTTCCTTCTTCCAGCCTCCAACTTCCTTACCTAAAAAGCAAAACCTTCCGGTTTCCCGAAAGGCTTATATCAATAAAGGATATTCTCCCATTAGCAGGTCATTACCTGCAGACATCTTTTATATTTCACACAATATGACGGACCTGTCACTGCACCGGTACAGCTACAGCCACATTTCGAAAGATCCGGGATTACTTCACCCCCTACACCTCCTGTAATATCCCGAAGGTCATTTCGTTCCAACTTTTTAGCATTTTTAAAAATTTTCTGTGACATGATGATTTGATTTTGGTTAAACAATATAATGTAATCAGTTTGTTTTCATATCATTAAAACGCAAATGGCTGAAAATTATTTCATTCTGTGAATTCAAGGTCTTTGTCGTGAGTTTCCGAAATGGTCAATGAAGAATAAAAAGCAAGCCCGAATACCACCACTCCTACGATGGCTGCACTTTCCACTACTGAGAAGCTGTTTTTAAGAAAATCAAAAGCAAAGATCATGACAGGAACAAGTCCTCTTACCATATTCGGAACGGTGGTAGTTGCCGTGTTTCTGATATTGGTCCCGAACTGCTCAGCTGCCAGAGTAACAAACATAGCCCAATAGCCTGTTCCAAAGCCCAGCCATACACAAAACAGGTAATATTTCGTCTCTGTATTGGTATTTCCGAACAGCATAATGGCCACTCCGATTAAGGTGAAGATCAACATATAGAAGATCGCCATTTTACGGGATTTTAAAGCATGAGAAATAAAACCACTCAACAGATCACCCACAGAAATCCCTACGTAAGCCCACATAATTGCTTTTCCGGGGTTAAGATCCTTTATACCCAGTTCAGGCGCAAATTGATTGGCTAAAACGGCCAGAATCCCTATACAATACCAGGTGGGTAATCCTACTGCAATGCACTTTACATATCTTGTCAATCGGTCTTTATTGGTAAAAAAGGAGAGAAAATTTCCTTTGGAGACATTTTTATGCTCTATATTCTTATAAATTCCGGATTCGGAAACACTTATTCTGAGTAATAACAACAAAATCCCCATCACACCGCCGATGATATAGGAAATGTTCCATCCTCCGGCTAATTCTACCGTTAATTGGGCCACTACTGCTCCCATCAATCCAAAACCGGCCACAACGGAGGTTCCGATGGCTCTTAAATTCTTCGGCAGACTCTCAGAAACCAGGGTAATTCCGGCTCCAAGCTCTCCGGCCAACCCTACACCTGCTATAAACCTTAAACCCGCATATTGATATACTAAATGCTCTTTCGGAAAATAAGGCAGGAAGCCACAGGCAATATTGGCAAGTGAATAAACCAGAATGGAACCGAAAAGTACTGAAAGTCGCCCTTTCTTGTCTCCGAAAATTCCCCAGAAAACACCGCCAATAAGAAGCCCTACCATCTGACAGTTCAGAATGAAAGTTCCATCTGCATCCGGATTGAGCCCCAATGCTTTTAAACTTGGAATTCTTACAATTCCGAATAAAAGGAGGTCATAAATATCTACAAAATAGCCTAAGGCAGAAATGATAACGGGAATAGAGAAAATGTACTTCAGTTTTGAAGACAGGGATAGTTCTTGCATTTTTAAGTTTTGATAAAAATAAAAAACCTTTCAATTTCTTGAAAGGTTTTTATAAAATATCTTGATCCGATTATTATCTTGCAATATTCACGGCTCTTGTCTCTCTGATTACGGTTACTTTTACCTGTCCCGGATAAGTAAGCTCGTTCTGGATCTTTTCAGAGATGTCGTATGATAACTGAGAAGCTACTTCATCATTTACCTTTCCGCTCTCTACCATTACTCTAAGCTCTCTACCGGCCTGGATCGCATAAGCGCTGGATACGCCGTCGAAGCTTAATGCAGCAGATTCAAGGTCTTTCAGTCTCTGGATGTAAGATTCCAATACCTGTCTTCTTGCTCCCGGTCTTGCTCCTGAAATAGCATCGGCTACCTGAATGATCGGAGATAATAAAGACTTCATTTCAATTTCGTCGTGGTGAGCACCGATAGCGTTTACTACTTCCGGGTTTTCACCGTATTTCTCAGCCCACTGCATCCCTAATAAAGCGTGAGGCAATTCTGATTCCTGCTCAGGAACTTTACCAATATCGTGTAAAAGACCTGCTCTTTTAGCCAGTTTTACGTTTAATCCTAGTTCAGCAGCCATCGTTGCAGCGATGTTGGCAACTTCTCTTGAGTGCTGTAGTAAGTTTTGTCCGTAAGAAGAACGGTACTTCATTCTACCTACAATCTTGATCAGTTCCGGATGTAATCCGTGGATTCCTAAGTCAATGATTGTTCTCTTACCTACTTCAATGATCTCCTCTTCAATTTGTTTTCTGGTTTTTTCAACCACTTCTTCGATTCTTGCCGGGTGAATTCTACCGTCGGTTACCAATCTGTGAAGGGATAGTCTTGCGATTTCTCTTCTTACCGGATCGAAACATGAAAGAAGGATCGCTTCCGGAGTATCGTCAACAATAATTTCTACTCCTGTTACCGCTTCTAAAGCACGGATATTTCTACCTTCTCTACCGATGATTCTACCTTTCACTTCATCTGATTCAATATTGAAAACAGATACTGAGTTTTCGATAGCCTGCTCGGTTCCGATTCTCTGAATCGTCTGGATAACGATTTTTCTCGCCTCGTTTTTAGCATTCATCTGAGCTTCTTCCATGATGCTCTGAACGTGTGCCTGAGCTCTGGTTTTAGCTTCAGCTCTCATGGTTTCTACCAATTCTGCTTTTGCCTCATCGGCTGTATAATTAGAAATTTTCTCAAGAATTTCAACCTTTTTTGCGGTTGCTGTATCCAATTCCTGTTGTTTTCTTTCTAAGATCTCGTTCTTTTTAGAATAATCAGCGATCTGCTTATCTAAATCTTTTTCAAGTTTACCTACCTTGCTAAGTTCGTCATTCCATTTATGCTCCTTCTCTTTTGCTCTTTTTTCAACCTCCTGCATTTTCTTTTCACGGGACTGGATGTCTGCATCGTGTTGAGATTTCAGTTCCAGGAATTTTTCTTTAGCCTGAAGGTTCTTTTCTTTCTTTATGGATTCAGCCTGTACGTTAGCTTTTTCTATAAGGTTTTCGGCATTTTTCTTGGCATCATCTATGATGAATTTTGCTTTAGTATTCAGAGAGCTTTTGGAAAAAAATAGTCCCGCTACTGCTCCGATTACCAAACAAACAACACCTACTATAACTTCTATCATAATGTATATTGAGTTTTAATTGTATTCATATCCTTTAAAATAAAAAAGCCCACAATAATCCAGAGATTGAGAGTAAACTCCTAATCAACACGATTTGAACTGATTTCCACTGTCTGTAATCCGGAAGACCGGCACGCCATTCAGTAGACATTTGTTCGGTAATTGTTTAGCGTTGAGTTTACCTTTAATGTGTTAGAATCATTGTAGGCAGTCTGTTCAGGAAAAAAAATCTATTTCCCGATTTCATTCAACGATTGATTGATCTGTTGTAATCTCTCGTTGGTAGAATTAATATTTTTTTCGTAGTTAAGAGATACTACTTCCGCATTGGTTCCCAGTTTCAGGGCACACATAGCCAAAGCATCCTGTTTATCTCTTACATCGAAATTCTGTTCAAAATCTTTAATCATATTTTCAATCTGCTTCCCTACTTTACGCAAAGTTTCTTCCTCTGCTGCGGGTACGTTCAGCGGATATACTCTTCCTGCAATGTTGACGGTTATTCTCCTTACCTCCATTATAATCCACTGTTTTGAAGCTGCGCAATACAGAAATCAATTTCTTTCACCAATCTGTTGATATGATTTTTCATTAACCTATTGTGTTCAGGATTTCCTGATATTGCTGAATAAAGTTTTATATTTTTTTGTTCTTCTGCTAATACCTGATTTCTTCTTTTCTCCTCATCATACTTCTTCTTCAACTCTTCGTGCTCAATATTTAATTCTGCTAAGTTTTCTGTAAGACTTTTATAGTTCTTTTGCAGAGTAGAAATTTTTCTCTCTAATTCTGAAAAATTGTTTTCTAAATCTTGAAGCATTTCAGGTTTGTATATTCTAACTAGAAGCAAAAATAAAAAAATAATAACACTAACAAAAATAAAACGCTCTATATTTTGAAATACCAACAAAAAAGGAGGTACTGAAGCACCTCCTTTGTATTTTTAACCGGATATTTTCTTATTCAAATTTCAGAACAAACATCACAGCTCTGGTCTGTAATGTAGAGACTGCAGAAGCCCAGTAAGGAGGTGTAGTGGCATTATCCGCTACTTTCTCATTGTTCATGAAGAATGTTCCTCTGATCCCCGGAGTCAGTTTAAATTTGTTGAAATAAAACTGGATTCCCATTTCTGCAGACCACGCAAAATTGTGAGTTGTAGATCTGAAAATTCCCTGCATATTATCATCCGTAGAAGTTGCATTAGACTGTAGGTTTACGACATAGTTTACCCCAGCAGCAATATAAGGCCTTGAATTGTACCATCTCTGCCCATGAAGTTCCAAAAGAACAGGCACATCGATCAATGTAGATTTGATTTCTCTTACTTTATCTTTGTCCTGTAAAGGGAATGGCATGAAAGGAGGATTCGTAAGAGATCCACCTGCATAGATGTCATTAGATTGCGTATTAAAAGTCAACTGTCTTTGAGCAAACTGTAAACCCGGTTCTATTCTTAGATCAAGATAGTCGTTCAGTCTCCATTTTGCAATCAGCCCGGCACCGAAACTATAACTTTCCTTAGAGGTTACAAGGTTTTCATTATCGTTCATCCCATATCTTGGATGCAGTACGATGCGGTAATCCAGTCTGTTCCCGTTCAAATAAAACCCCCAGCTGAATTTTTGTTCGTCGAAATCTTCCAACTTATCCATTCTGTTTCGGGTTCTGAATTGCGCATTTGCAAAAATGGCAACATTTACTGAGGTTAAAACCAGTGCTTTTAATAGAAATTTATTCATAGGTTACTTTGTTGCTTTATAAATTGTGGCTATACCTAAACTTAGTTTTTTATATTCTACTTTCTTAAATCCCGTATCTAAAAGAATTTGCTTCATCTTCTCCCCGAAAGGAAAAGCATTTACAGAATCCGGAAGGTATGTATACGCCCTATTATCTTTGGAAACCAGTCTGCCTATGGCAGGCAATATATTTTTGAAATAAAACATATAAAATGGCCCCATGAACCCCTCAACCTTTGAAAACTCCAGTATATAAACACTTTTGTTATCTTTAACTACTCTTCTTAATTCTGCCAAACCTTTGGTAAGGTTTTCAAAATTCCTCACTCCAAATGCAACGGAAACAGCATCAAATCTATTGTCCTCGAAAGGTAAATTTTCTGCATCTCCTTTTTGCATGGAAATTTTGCCGTCTAATTTAAGTTTTTTTATTTTAATAACGCCAACATTCAGCATTTGTTGTGATAAATCTAAACCAACAACCTTAGAACCGGTTCCTTTTTCAATGGTAATTGCCAGATCTCCCGTTCCTGTAGCCACATCCAGCACTTCCTGCGGATTGTCATTTTTCATCCATCTTACCAGTTTATTTCTCCATAAAACGTCAATTTTCATGGATAGGACATGGTTCAGAAGGTCATACTTCGGTGCAATGTTGTCGAACATATCCTCTACCTGGCTCTTCTTTGTAGCCTCAGAGTTGTAAGGCGTAACTTTGGTAATATCTTTTGTCAAAACTTAAAACTTGTAATATTCTTTATAATAATTTAGGTAATCCTGCTTTCTGAAGATCTTTGATCTTGATTCCACTTTCTGAATGTTTTTGATTACTTTATCGTAATCTTCATCTACATTGTAATAAAAGTCTTCTGTGTAAAGCTTATTAAAACGCTGTGCTCCCCCGTAATATTGCTTTCCATCAATAATGGTCTTGCCAAGCATCATCAGTAACGAATCTTTTTTAAGGTTGTACCCATAATACTGATCGTTCACATAATAATCCTGATGCGCAATATTGAGCAAACCGCGAAGTTTGTTCACTTCAAATGCCGAATCATAAAGCATTTTCTTATTCTGATCGAAAACCTGAATAGAGTTTTTCCCTTTCTTCAGATCCACATGCACGTACTGCCCCGCTGAAATGATTCCTTCTGAACCGTTATTGATTTTAAAGTAATACGTATTCGGGGTAGGATTATCTACAACATAATAATTCTTCTTGGCTAAAAAAAGGAAGTAGATCCCAAAGGCACCGATAAACGCCACAACTGCAATGAGTAAGCCTTTTAAGGACGGATTGTTTTTCATAGATTGTAAAGTACAATTTTTGCAAATTTAATAATATTTTTAATTCTCCGTTATTAATATTAATTATTAACTTTGCAACTTTAAAAAAATCATATAAACGAATGCCGAATACGATCATTATTGGCTCTGGATCTTATATTCCGAACAGAGTTATTGGTAGGGATTATTTCATGAATTCCGAGTTCTACACAGAGGATGGTGTAAAGATTGAAAAGCCTGTGGAAGAAACTATTGCGAAATTTGTAGAAATTACAGAAATCGAAAACAGGAGATTCATTGAAGATGATCTTTCCAATTCACAAATCGGATATGAAGCCGCAAAAATTGCCCTTGAGGATGCAAAAGTAGACGGCGAAGAACTGGATTATATTATTTATGCAAGCAATTTCGGGGAAGTTACTGAAAATGGATATGCCGATTTCATGCCGACAATGGCTGCAAGAGTAAAGAACAAACTGGGCATTAAAAACAGAAAATGTGTAACGTATGACATGATTTTCGGATGTCCGGGATGGGTGGAAGGTATGATTTTAGCTGACAACCTTATCAAAGCTAAAGTTGCCAAAACCATCCTTGTTATAGGAGCTGAAACTTTAAGCCGTGTAACAGATCCGCATGACAGAAACAGAATGATCTTTGCTGATGGTGCCGGAGCAGTAGTAGTAAAGGCTACAGATGAAGAAAATGTAGGAATTATCGCCCACAACACAATCTGCGACAATGGCCCTGAACTGAACTACCTTGAAAATCAACCTTCTATCAACAAAGAAGTAGATCAAAAGCGTCTTTATGTAAGAATGTTAGGTAGAAAAATCTACGAATACGCTCTTAAAAACGTTCCCGTTGCGATTAAAGACACCATTACAGATGCAGGTCTTTCTATTGAAGATATAGACAAAATCTTAATTCACCAGGCCAACGCTAAAATGGATTACGCTATGATCGAGAGACTTCACAAGCTTTATGATGTGAAAGAATATGATCATGCGATCTCTCCAATGACCATTCAGGACCTTGGGAATACCTCTGTAGCAACCATTCCTACGATGTATGATTTAATAATTAAAGGAAAAATGGAGGGTCAAACGTTTAAAGATAATGGTAACATTGTGATGACTTCGGTAGGTGCCGGAATGAACATCAATGCTATCGTTTACAGATTTCCTAAGAAATAATATTTAAACCATTTAAAATATAAAGGCACAGGGAAGTTATTCTTTGTGCTTTTTTTGATCAGACATGCAAAAGAATTTTTTAATCATCGCCGGAATCTTCCTTTTTCTGGAAGTATATATTTATCAGGCCATCAGAACGCTTACCGATAATTCCTGGATAAGAATCGGCTATTGGGTCATCTCTCTAATTGTATATGGAATTTTTGCCTATGAAGTCACCCATTACCAAAGATCAGACAGGAGCATGGTAAGAGCACAGATCATGATTTCATTATTCCTGATCTTTATTCTTCCTAAAATATTTGTGGTTTTATTCTTACTGATTGATGACATCGTCAGAATCGGAGGCTACCTGGTCGGTTTCGCCAAACCCTCGGAAAATTTCTTTCCGGAAAGAAGGAAGTTCCTGAGTCTTGTAGGACTGGGAATGAGTGGTGTCCTTTCAGCTCTTTTTATCGACGGAATCACATTTGGAAAATACCGTCACAAGGTGAGAAAGATAAAAGTAAAGTTCCCTAATCTGCCTCAAAGCTTCAAAGGCTACAAGGTAATCCAGATCTCCGATGTTCATAGCGGAAGCTTCTCTGACCCGAGCAAACTGCAGCACGCTGTTGATCTGATCAACGAACAGAAACCGGATCTTGTCTTATTCACAGGAGATATGGTGAATAATGTGGCCGACGAATTCAAGCCATTCATTCCTCTTTTTTCACAAATCAAGGCGAAAGACGGCAAATTTGCAGTGCTAGGAAACCATGACTATGCCGACTATGTAACCTGGGATTCTCCGGAAGCCAAGAAAAAGAACCTTGACACCCTGATCGATTATGAAAAACAGGCTGGATTTGACATGCTGAGAAACGAACACAGAATAATAGAAAGGAACGGAGAAAAACTCTATATTCTTGGGGTAGAAAACTGGGGATTAAAGCCATTCCCGCAGTTTGGTAAAATTGATGATGCTTTAAAAGGAGTTCCGGAATCTGCTACAAAAATATTAATGAGCCACGACCCTACCCATTTTGATTACGTGGTCAAAAAACATCCGGGAAATATCCACCTGACCCTTTCAGGACATACACACGGAATGCAGTTTGGGCTGGACCTTAAAAATGTGAAATGGTCACCGGTACAATACCGTTACCCGAAATGGGCAGACCTTTATGAAAGTGAAGGAAAGTTATTATACGTCAACAGAGGATTTGGGGTACTGGGATACCCGGGAAGAGTGGGTGTACTTCCTGAGATTACTCTTTTTGAACTCTCCTAGTTTTTTATAACAACAAGATAAGAGCATTTGGTTTAAAGATATTTTTGAGCAAACAATTCAATAAGTATTTTTGAATCAAGTGCTTTTTCGTCTAAAACATTTAAAACTTCACGAACTTTCGGATATTCATCTACAAATTCAAGTCCTTTTACTTCTTTAATACCAAATTCTTCCATTATTGACCTGAACCATTCTTCATCTATTCCCCAATACTTTACATATTTGCTTTCATCAACAAATATTTCTATAAGGGCTTCTTCGTCATGATAAATGAGTCCATAGCTAATAAAAGCATCCTCGGTTAATTCATATTGATATTGAGTTATAAAATCTAATGTATCTTCTTTACTTTGATAGTTTCCATAATTAAGCTCAAAGTCCACATGCCCGAATAGAAAAGCAACCTCATCAGGAAGCGTCTGTGCTAATGCAGTAATCAAATGCCAGAGCTTTGAATTATCTATATTAATTTCCGCATAAAATCTGAAGCCCAGGGATGCATGCTCCAAATCATTATCATCTTTAAAATTCAAAGTATATCCTTCAACAATATTTGCCTCTTTACTTTCTTTCCATCTTTGAAAAACAGAAGGATTGTTTCCAGGAAGCTCATCCTCATTTATAAAACGAATAGTTTTGGGTAATTGCAGCATTTGTTTTGTCTTCATTAAAATATATAATCTTTCATACGGGAAGTGGCCATATCCCTCTCGTTGAGAAAAGTAAGGAGGGCATCTAATTTGTCCTCCATTTTTTTGCCCGAAAATAAACTTCGGTAAAAGGGAATATCAAAGCGGTACTTCTTAAAGTCGGTAAACTGCCAGGAATTAAGATAGATCAAAACAAACTCATCATTCTGCAAAGTTTCCAGCACCATATTCTGATAAAACTTCATAGGCAGGATCTGGAATACAAAATCATTGTAGGGCAACTGGCTGTAAGGAGAAATACTTTCAGGAACTATACTCAACCCGTCCTCTTCCGTGATTTCGGTATCTCTTTCGAGGCGTTTGAAGGGAAAAAGGATGTTGGCATTATCAATATTGGAAACGTAATTAAACTCCAGCATCTTTAGACTCTCCTGCGAAACTTTCACATCTTTCTGACGGATTCCTCTGATCTGTTTTTCCAGAAGATCCTGAATATTCTTCTTGGCATTTTCAATTTCTTCCAGATTAGAGCCTTTGTTATAAAAAGCAATTTCATGCCCTTTGGATGAAATTGCTTTTATAAGATTCTGCAGTTTTCCTGTAAGAGAAACCTCCACAAAAAAACTAGCTTTAATGTCATGAAGATCTAAAATTCTAAGAATAGCTTTGGTATTATCTTCTGAAATTTTCAGCCTTTCTTCATCAGTGATTTGGGAACCGTTTTGAGGTTCCGCTTCAATATTTGTGATGTTAAAAGTCAACAACACCATTTAAACTAAATTTTATATAAATATTACAATTAATTAAAAATCAGATGTTAAAACTATTTTTAATTAAACAATTACTTTACATTATTAATTCTTCGCTAATTTTACCTTAAGATTTTTGATCATATCTTTTGTCATTTCAGAAATTCCGAAATCGTAAGTCAATCCCCAGTCTTTTTTAGCAACTGAATCATCAATAGAAGCCGGCCATGAATCTGCAATGGCCTGTCTGAAATCCGGATTGTACTCGATGGTAAAATCCGGCATTTCTTTCTTGATTTCTTCTGCCAGTTCTTTTGGAGTGAATGACATTCCGCCCAAGTTATAAGATGAACGAACCGTCAAACTTTCTTTTGGAGCTTCCATCAGTTTCAATGTTGCATTGATTGCATCATCCATATACAACATCGGCATACCTGTATTTTCAGAAATGAAACTTGTATATTTTCCTTCTTCAATCGCTTTGTAGAAAATCTCAACTGCATAGTCGGTAGTACCACCTCCCGCCGGGGTCTTCCATGAGATCAATCCAGGATACCTGATACTTCTCACATCTACTCCGTATTTGTCGAAATAGTACTCACACCACTTCTCTCCTGCCATTTTAGAGATTCCGTACACGGTTGTAGGATTCAGAACCACATCTTGCCCTACGTCATGTTTTGGAATTCCTTTCCCAAACACAGCAATAGAACTTGGCCAGAAGATCTTTTTAAGAAGCCCTTCTTTCGCCATTTCACAGAAATGAAGCAGAGGTTCAAGATTTAATTTCCAAGCGAAAATAGGCTGCTTTTCTGAAGTCCCGGACAAAAGTGAAGCTAAGTGATACACTGTAGTGATGTCATAATCTTTAATCACCTGTCTTACTAATTGCGTATTAGTAACATCCATTCTCTCATAGTGTCCGGCAGAAGTAATGCCTTCCTGCCATCTGTCAAGCCCAGAGGCCACAACATTCTCCGCTCCGTGGATTTCAACAAGTCTATTGGTAAGTTCGGTGCCGATTTGTCCCAGCGCACCTGTAATCAGTATTCTTTCCGTATAGGATTCCATTTTTCAGATTTTTTTTAGAATTGTACAAAAGTAAAAAAATCATGCTTATCATAATAAAAAAGGTGGATTTAAAATATTTTTCCAAATTGTGATTAAAATCATTTAGCCCAAACTCTGATACTAACCAGAAGCCTGAAACTGAAAGAAGGAAGCTGGAAGAAGGGAGCTGGAAGTCAATTTGAGTTATAATAACTATATTCACCACTATCATTCAATGCCCTTTTAAAAAAAACAGCTATTGTTAATGACTTTCATAGCTTCCAGTTGTCATTTCCTGCTTCAATCCAGTAATTCTTGTCCCTAACTCAAGCTAATTTAAATCAATCATCAAGACTTCCAGAGGTTTAAAGACCAACAACAAATTCCCACTTCCAGCCTCCCTCTTCCTTCCATGCTCTATTATTTCCTCAATTCAATCTAAAGTTATTGATGTAATTTCTATATTTTTGTTGTAAAGAAACAATCATATGAAGAAGTATTTAATCGTTTCGGTACTATTGGCAAGTCAAATGAGCTGGGCTCAGTTCAAAGACTTCAATATCGTAAAGGAAGTACAGGTCAAAAATAAAGGGGTCGTGGTCTCTGCACACCCATTAGCCAGTGAGGCGGGGGCAAAAATCCTGAAAATGGGCGGAAATGCCTATGATGCAGTCACTGCTACCCAATATGCTTTGGCTGTAGTCTATCCTCAGGCCGGAAATATCGGTGGTGGTGGATTTTTGGTAGGGGTAAAAAATAATGGTGAAAAATTTACATTAGACTATAGGGAAACAGCCCCGAAAAAGGCTTCCAGAGACATGTATCTCGATAAAAAGGGGAAAGCAGATACTGATCTGTCACAGAACGGAAGGCTGGCCGTAGGTGTTCCCGGAAGTGTAGCCGGATTTTTTGCGACCCTGAAATATTGCAAACTTCCGATGGAAAAGATTATTCAGCCTGCGATTGATCTGGCAGAGCAAGGTTTTGCCATCACAGACAAGGAGGCAGATATGCTCAACAGCCAGAGAGAGAAATTCCAGAAACACAATAAATCTTCTATCATTTTTGTAAAAGACAGTCCATGGAAAGCTGGTGATATTTTGGTTCAAAAAGACCTTGCTGAAACCTTAAAGCTGATTCAGAAATTAGGAGCAAAAGGATTTTATGAAGGTAAAACAGCCGAACTTCTGGTTGCTGAAATGAAAAGAGGCAATGGCATCATTACTCTGGAAGATCTTAAAAACTATAAAGTTGCAGAAAGAAAAGCTTTAGAATTTGACTACAAAGGAAGCAATGTTGTTTCTATGCCTTTACCATCCAGCGGCGGACTTCTTCTTGCCCAGATGCTGAGAATGGCCAGCTTTGAAAATCTTGAAAAATACCAGCAAAATTCTACAAAAGCGGTTCAGATCATGACTGAAGCAGAGCGAAGAGCTTTTGCCGACAGGGCAGAATATATGGGTGATCCGGATTTCATTCAGGATAAAACCTCCTATCTGATCTCTGATGAATATTTAAAGAACAGATGGAAAAGTTTCAGCTTCGACAAAGCCACTCCAAGTGCGGAGGTTGGAAAAATCATTGAACAACCCAAAGAATCTACACAAACCACTCATATTTCCGTGCTGGACAAAGATGGAAATGCAGCTTCTGTAACGACCACTCTTAACGGATATTATGGAAGTAAAGTTTTGGTTTCAGGGGCCGGATTCTTTTTAAATAACGAAATGGATGATTTTTCCATCAAACCGGGAGTACCTAATATGTTTGGAGCGGTAGGCGGTGAAGCCAATGCCATCCAGCCAAACAAGAGAATGCTTTCTTCGATGACGCCTACCATCCTGCTTAAAAACGGAAAACCTTATATGGTCGTAGGAACTCCGGGAGGAACTACCATTCCAACGTCTGTCTATCAATCTATCGTTAATGTGGTTGATTTTAAACTAAACGCCAATCTATCGGTAAACTCCCCTAAATTTCACCATCAGTGGCTTCCCGAAAGCATCAGCGTGGAAAATAACTTCCCGGAAAGCACCATTGCAGAGCTGAAAAGCAAAAATTATGTGATTGAAAAGGTAAAACAGATCGGTAAAACAGAAATGATCGTCCTTGATGACAAAGGAAACGTCCATGCTGTAGCGGACGGCCGTGGAGATGATTCTGTAGCAACCGAATAGTTGAACACCACAACATATGACTCATACAAGGGGATAGATCTGAAAAATCTATCCCCTTTTTACAGCCTAATTCTCAAACAATATTTCTTAAAAAGCTAATATTTTCCAACAATATCGCTGTTCAATCAGGAATATCATGACATTCGTCATGTTTTTAGAAAAAATTCATAATTTCGCCTTCTCAAAAAAAAATTTTATTGAAAGCAAAAAAATTTTATCAGCAGCTTTATTTCCAGGTGATCATAGCCATCGTTACAGGTGTTCTTCTTGGAAAATTCTATCCTGAACTGGGAGAAAAAATGAAACCTTTAGGCGACGGTTTTATCAAACTGGTCAAAATGATCATCGCTCCGGTCATCTTCATTACCCTTACCCTGGGAATTGCTCATATGACGGATCTGAAAAAGGTAGGCAGAATTGCAATAAAGGCAATGATCTACTTTTTTACATTTTCAACCCTGGCCCTGATTATAGGATTAATCGTAGGTAATCTTCTGCAGCCAGGTCATGGCTTAAATGCTGATACCTCTACCCTTTCCGGAGATGTTTTACAATACCAGCAAAAGGCTCATGAAACCACCCTCACCGGATTTGTCATGAATATTATTCCCGACACTCTTTTCAGTCCATTGGTGGGAGACAATATACTACAGGTGCTTTTGGTATCCATTTTAATGGGGGTTGCCCTGGTTTTAACAAAAGAAAAAAGTCAGAGAGTCACTGATTTTCTTCAGGATCTGTCGGCTCCCATATTCAAGATCGTTCATCTCCTGATGAAGCTGGCTCCTATCGGGGCTTTTGGCGCAATGGCTTTCACTATAGGAAAATACGGTCTCCATTCTCTTCTTAATCTGATCTTTCTTGTCGCCACTTTTTATATTACTTCCATCTTATTTGTTGTATTGGTCTTAGGATCAGTAGCCTGGTATAACGGATTTAATATTTTTAAGCTTTTATTCTACCTTAAAGAGGAACTTCTTCTGGTATTGGGGACCAGCTCTTCGGAATCTGCCCTTCCGGGGATGATGGATAAACTGGAAAAAGCCGGCTGCTCAAGAACAATCGTCGGACTTGTAGTCCCTACCGGGTATTCTTTTAATCTCGACGGGACTAATATTTATATGACCCTCGCCTCTCTTTTTATTGCCCAGGCATTAAATATTCATCTTCCTATTGAAAAACAGCTGATGCTTCTTTTAGTCGCCATGTTGAGTTCAAAAGGAGCTGCCGGAGTTACCGGAGCCGGATTTGTAACCCTGGCAGCAACCCTGGCAGTAGTTCCTGAAATTCCTATTATGGGAATAACACTGATCTTAGGAATCGATAAATTCATGAGTGAGTGCAGAGCATTGACCAACGTTATCGGCAACTCTGTCGCTACAGTGGTGGTAGCCAATTGGGAAAAACAGCTTGATAAAGAGCAGTTTCATTATTGCCTTAATCACCCGGAAGAGATTGAAAGAAATCTGGAGGTTTAATCTTAATTTATATACAAAAACCGGAGTACAAAGATGATGTACTCCGGTTTTGAATCATTGAATCAACAATCTGATCCCTTATTTTTTTTCAATTTTCTTTATGATTCTGTTCTCATTATCTGATATGATGATAAAATAGATTCCTTTTGGCAGGTCTGATACATTATATGATTCTTTACCAGACTCAAAAGTTTTCACTCTTTTCCCAGCCATATCTACCACTTCAATATTTACATTATTTTTGCTGTAAACTTTTGGTAATTCTATTTTAAACGCATCCTGAACAGGGTTTGGATAAACCAACAGATCATTTTTAACTTTTGCTTCAGAAACGCCTAAAGTTGTTGCCGTAATACTAATATCATCAATTCTCCATTGGGCTCCGTCAGTTCCAACATAATTAAAAGCTATTTTAACATTACTCTGGCCAATCAGAGAAGTTAAAGGAATACTTATATTGTACGTTGCAAATCCTGCTGGTGTAGCTACTGTAATATCATTTTCGCTCCAGATTTGCGTCCATGTTGCCCCATTATCAGTGGAAACCTTCACAATTGTATCATAATTATTGTTAGGAGTAATTGCCCAATAAGGATTAAAATTGGACTTGAAAGTCAAAACAGGATTCGTTACTGACATTAAGCTAAATGATGGTGAAACCAGCTTTTCATTTTGTGGCACAAGGGCAGGGTCATAAGCTACTCCGGCTGAATTCGTTCCTGAAATAGCTGTAGCTTTTACCCATGTATAAGCTGCATTTGTAGATTGAACCGTCCATCCGGATGGAGGAAAAGTTGTGGATTCAAAATTTTCAGTCAAAAGCTGGCTTTTTATTCCAATGAAGCAAATAAAAAGCATTAAGATAAAGTAATGTTTTTTCATAGGAAATGTTTTTAGTCTTATAAAACTATTATTATTTCACAACAAAAACAATGAAAATAGAAACATCCAATAACAAAATCAAGAATAAATTAAATTATCAATAACAAATACTCACTTTATCTTGATATATCTGCATTGAAAAACACTGTAAAAATGCATCAACAGGACAAAACCAATACATTCAATTGAATATCAACGCATTAAAAACCAAAAAAGCGGACTAAATCTCAAATGGGAAAGAGGTTTATTATTTTTACTTTTAGACAAAAAATAGTTAAAATTTTGAGGCCTATATCAGTATATTCAGGCTTGAGGGTTGCACTTTCACATGAATAGGAGACTGTATTTTATTAAACTCCCCATCCAGATGCCAGTTTTTGGTATTGACTTTGAACGAAATCTCAGAAACCGGAAGATAGGTAACATATTCATCATCCTTCAGTCGCTTAGTAAACATTCTGAAGGCAAAAAGTGCTGAATACGTCAAAGGAAATTTTTTAACCAACACCATATCAACCAAACCGTCACTTTTGCTTGCTTTTGGGGCAATGTATGCATTATTCCCGAACTGACGGGTATTGGCGATATTCAGCATCAGATACCTGCCGTTGTATTGCTGGTATTTTTCATCTAAAAATTTCACCTTGATCGGTCTGTAGTTGAAGAAAGTTTTCAGAGATACTTTGATGTAGTTTTTGAATCCACGGCTTGTTTTTTCAAATTCCTTCACTACTTTACCATCGAAACCTGTCCCGGAAACATTGATAGAAAGCCTGTCGTTCACTGTAAATGTGTCGATCTTTCTGGATTTTTTTGCTTTTATTTTTCCTAAGAGCTCATCCAGGTTTTTGCTGAATCGGGTTTCATTGGAGAATCCGTTTCCAGAACCTGCAGGAAAAATTGCCAGAACTTTTTCTGTATTGATCAGGTTTTTGGCTACTGTAGAAATGGTTCCGTCCCCTCCTATTGCCACGAATATATCCACTTCCTCAAAGTGGGCCTGAATAAATTCGTCGGTTCCCGGAATAGATTCGGATACATAATACAGTGGATTATCAACCTTAGATTTCAGCTCATTCAGAAACGGCTGATAATTTTTTTTGGCTGAAAAGGGATTGATAATAAAAGCTACTTTGTTCATCACCGCAAAAATAAAAAATGCTTCCTGAACTGGAAGCATTAATTTACTTAATTTTCATTCTTTCTTTAAATTCTGCATTTAAAGTCCCTTTTAATTCTTCCCATGAAACAGGAATGGTGATGTCTCCTGCTGCAAAAGCTGCAATTTCGTAAGGACTATAGTGGAAATAGAGGTTCTTATCATCAAAGTAGAAATTATCTGAAGCAGGAATCTTCTCTACCAAAAGCATTTCAGAATTCTTCACTTCTCCGTCCCCGTCCATCGTTCCGCTATTGATCTTATTGATATTCTTCATCAGAATAGCTTCAATCTTGTTTTTAGGCATTGAGGTAATATCTTTCAGCTCAAGTCTTTTGCTGTTTTTAAGATCAAAAACTCTTTCTGAAAACCCATAATTATCGTGGGCTCCACCTTCATAGCCGCTTCCTGTATACTGAATATGCATGTACCCATTGGCATTGGATATTAAATTCATATGAGAGCTTGAATACCACTCCTGAGAATAGGTAACATCCGAAAGCCAGTCTTTATTATCTTTTTTTACAGAGGTGAAATAATCATTTTTTTCCTTGTCCAGAAAAGCCTGAAGCCCAGCTTTAGAGAAGTCTTTGATCTTATTGTTCTGAAAATAAATGCTATCCAGCAACTTTTTATCTTTTAAAGAAGGAAAAACCAACAACTTGGAGGTGTAAGTAACTTTTAAAGAATCTGTAATTTTAGTGGAATCACTTACTTTTACCGAGTCTACCACCAATTCTTCTGAAGGTTTGTTTTCTGTTTTTTCTGTCGTCGTTTCTTTTGTTTCTCCCTTTTTACAGGCTGTAAAGGCTAAAAATGAAGACACCGCTAAAACAGCAATCATATTTTTCATAATTTCAATTTTCGATACTAATACAAAAACCATTCAAAAGATGAATGGTTTTGATTTTTAAAAAAAAAAATATTCAGATTTACCGGATCCTTCAAATATTATTTTTGAATGAGACTGATCACCTGATTTTCAAACTTTGAAGCAACGCCCCATATTTGTTTGAATGCCACATAATATTCTTTCGGATAGTCTGCGCTTGCCACTTTTGTAGTGGAAGTAATTTCCAGTTTATTTCCTTTTTGCTTAACGAAATAGCTATATTCGATCTCCTTATCTTCGGTTATGATCTTTTTTTCTTTCGGCAGCTCTTCTATGGTATAGCCTTCCGGAATTTCAAGGATCACTTTTTTGACTCTTGTAATAGGTGCTCCAAAATCGATGGTATATTTTCTGGCTTCCGTCTGATCAAATTCATTGGCATTCTTCCATAAAAACAGCATCGGGTTGATGATCATTTTCTTACCTACCCTATCGATCAGGCTCGTTGAGGAGAATTTCATTGTACTTTCAAATTCGCCATTTTCCAGGATTTTGGATTCAACTCCCGTAAAATCTACAGCATAATTGTCTTTATAGGCTTTCTTGTACTTTTCAGGATTTTCATCGTACTTATCTTTTGCCAACATTGCAAAAGCACCGGTATCACGGTCTGAATAGGTTCCGGAAATACTACCGTCCCCATTAATCTTGGCTTCAGTGGTAAGATAAGTATTACTGGCTTTTGTATTCGTCATCTGAATAAGCTGCCCCTTTGTTTTGGTTACTAAAAGTCCATACTGATTCCAGTTTTGTATAGGAATTTCATCCAGAGAAGACTGCTTGGAGGTAGCATCATAAATATGAAGTTTCCCTTCCATTTCTAAGGCTGCCAGTACAAAATTCATATTGGTAACATTGGGAGACACGAGATTGATCAGACCGTTGTTTACTGTGGAGATAATAAGTGGATCTGCCTTAATACCCGCTTCACGCAGCATCATGACCAGAAAAAGATTAATTTCAGCAGCATTTCCTACTTTCGTTTCCAGCATTTTCTTAATCCCCTCTTCGGTATAGATTCCCTTGTCTTTGTTCCAGGTAAATGTTTTCTGAACGTATGCAAAAATAGCATCGGCTTTTTCAGCATCAGTTTTTAATCCCGAAACTCCTGCCGGCATATTGTCTTTAGCCAGTTTTGATCTTTTCAGCTCTTCTCCAAAGTCTTCATTCTGGTAAAGCCTTTTGCTGATCTGATCCCAGGAAGAGGAATACAGCTTCAGTTCTCCGAAATTGGTAGAATGCAGTTCTGCACTTATCTTTGTCCGGAAGTTCTTATCATTTCTTACCCATTTTTCGGTTTTAAAACCTTTCAGATTTTCATACCCGAATCTATAGGTCTTATACTGACTGCCATACAGGTTACGATCTTCAATCTCTCGGTACTTAGGAGATACATCTCCTGTATAATTGATATTGTAGGAGATATTGAGCGGGGCATCCAGAACGTATTCTGTATTCAGTGAAGGGGTATCCGTCTCTATCAGTATCTCAGGAATCACATATAGGAAAGGGGAATTTACTTCATACTGATATTCCAGTACTGATCCGTTTTTCACATTGGGAAAGGCAAATTTGGTAATAGTAACATATTTGCTTTCTTTACTTTTATACTGGGAACTCTTTTCTACTTTCACCGGTACCACGTTTCCGTTTTCCAGATTGTAGGTAAAAGCTTTAAATTTACCCAGCGATTCTCTGTTGGAATTGAAACTATAAAGAGGTATTTCAAGGTTCAGCCAGTCCTCTGCCTTATCTTTATCATAGATTTTTACCCGGTAGAAATATTTTTTACTCAGGGTTCCATTAGAAGTATCCACCATAAAATGTATGGACTTATACAAAATTTCAGCTGACGCATTTTCGTCTAATAATGATTTTGTTTTAGACAGGTCTGCATCATTAAATTTTGGCGGGTTCAGAAACTGGTATTTCTGTGCACTGATTAGTATGGTATTGGCCGAACAAAGAACCAATACGATTATTTTTTTCATCTTTATATTTTAGTAATTAAAACTTTTGAATTGTCCATATTCAGAATCTTCTTTCTAAAACTTATATAGTCATTGTATTTTTCTTTCGGATAGATTCCTTTATTGAGCTGTATTTTTCGGAACACTTTCACCTGATCATTGTCTTTTACAAAACTTATTTTATAAGACCCGAATTCTGAACTGATATTTGAATCTGCAGGAATTTCATCAATCTTATAGCCTTTAGGAAGGGTAAAAACTATATCATAATCATCTTCAAAAGACTGCCAGATCTCGAAAGGGAGTTCACGGCTCTCGTCTGTTTTATACACCTGATTTTCAAAAATAGGAACTGCTCTGAACAAAAGGCTGCTTCCTGCTTTTTTAGAAAAATCATTGGTTTTAAAATCTATATCATAGGTAATAACCGCTTTATCTCGATCATTATTGAAATTTTTCATCTCAACTTTTTCGAAATTCAAAATACTGAATCTTCTTTTCAGGGCATCATTTTTTTCTTTGGGATCAAGGTTTACCAATCCTAAATTACTGTCATACTGGCTTCCTGTATAAGAAAAATTACCTACTCCTGTAATGCTGTTATCTTCGCTGAGGCTGATCTTTAATACCTGCTTTTCTCTGTTCTGTTCAGCTTTGTAGACAGGAGTATTGATGAGTTCTATTCCTTTCGGAGTCATGGCAAGCACATTTCTATCGGCTGTACTATACCCTAAGTGATTGAAAGCTATCTGCTGGGAAGTATTTTCAAGCCAGATATTCCCTTTTTCTGTAGGTACCATCAGAATGGCATGGTTTCCACCCATTGAAGGAAAATCCGGATCGAAAGAAATCGGTGAACTACTCGCGTTGATAATACAATATGTAGAAGGAATACCTGCCTCATTCAAAAGCGCTTTCATATAGTTAGTAAGTCCTTTGCAGTCACCGTAGCCTTTTTTATGAACTTCATCCGGCTGCATGGGAAGCCATCCTCCGATTCCTAATGCAACAAATATGTAGCGGGTCTTCGACTGCATATGCTGATAAAGCTTTTTCACTTTGTCTTCTGTTGATCCTTCCAGTTTTAATGCTGCCACTTCCGCTTTAATGCCAGGAGAGGAAACAGCAACAGGCTCTACCAAGTTGGTATAACACCAGGTTCCGAAGTCTTTCCAATCCGTCAGAGTTCCTTTTCTTCCGGCCAGATTAAACTGTGCCAGGGAAAAGCTCACTTTAGGTAATATTTTTACCGGATCCGGCAGCAACAGGGCATTTTCAATAGCGGGAACATTTTTGTAGGTATATGTTTTTTCAGTCCCACTTCCACTTTCTACAGCTGATGCATAGTTATATTTTGATGGATAGTTTTTCGTTCTCAGCTCAATTCCTGATTTGTTTATTATTTTAAACTGAGCTTCTTCCAATGAAGTATTGGTAGAAGAAAAAGGAGCAAAACTTGGGATAAAAACTGTATTCTGATCAGTAATCTCATAGGAAAAATCTACGGTATAAGGATAATAAGCAGAAGTATAAGGCAATACCAGAACTCTGCTGTCCGAATAAAATACCCCGGAAGAATTATTTGCAAAATCCTGAAAGTCAGATTTTGAAAAGCTCTTTACTTTTTTCCCGGCTTCATCATAGATCGTCACTTTCACCCCTGAAATATTATCCCCTTTCTCATAAGGAATGTAGATGGCCGCTTTAGAATCGCCTTCTTTATTCATAACAGTAGTTACTTTGTTGTACTGATATGTGATTTCATCGATCTTATTGATCTGTGCTGTTTTCAGGTTTTTTCTGATAACAACATCCGCATTTTTCTTTAAATTATCAGGAATTGCAGAAGCCGGATAGCTTTGTGCAAAGTATATTGAGGCTGCAGACAGCGCCCCTAATGTCAAAAGTTTCATCATTACTGTTAGTTTTTTAAGAAATAAATTATTAAAAACCGGAATTTTACTTTTTCTCCAGGCTGATTACCTGGTTCTCTGTTTCCGAAATGGTCTTCCAAATCTGTTTAAAAAAAGGATAGTATCCTTTAGGGTAGTTTTGGCTGGCCACTTTTATTTTTGAGGTAATAATCAATGTATTACCAAGAGTCTCAACTTTATAGTTAAAAGAAATCTCGCCATCATCTGTAGCAATCTTTTTATCTTTTGGAAGGCTCAGGACTTTATAATGATCAGGAATTTCCAATTCTACTCTTTTTTCTTTGGTGAAAGCGGACGTAAAATCAATCTGATGCATCCTTTCTTCGGTTTGGTCAAATGATTCTTTTTCAACGTTAAGGAACATCATAGGGTTGATAATCACTTTATTTCCTATAACATCCATAAGATTCGTATTAGAAAAGGCCACCTGAGTTTCAAAATCACCATCCGGAAGAAGTTTTGATTCCACGTTTTTACCTTCTATATTGTAGAGTGCTAAAAATGATTCTTTATACTTTTCTTTATTTGTGTCAAAATCTTCATAGGATTCTATGGCATACATTCCATTATCTTTTTGTACAAAAGTTCCTTTTACCGAAGGGTTTTCCAGATCTAAACGTGCTTTGATGCTGAGTTCTTTTTTACTCATTGTAAGGTTGGAAAATGAAAAGGATGCTCCTTTCTTGCCTTCAATCAGAATTCCGAAATCATTCCAGTTTCTTTCGGGAAGTAAGTTCGCTTTAGAATTAAAAGATGTTGCATCATAGAAATAAATCTGATTATTGATTTTTGCAGAGGTAAACAAAAAATTCAGGGTATTGATATTGGGCAAAGTGATGTTTAAAATCCCATTATCTACTGTAGAAATCAACAAAGGATTGGCCTCAATTCCTGCATCCCGCAAAAGCATTGTTAAAAGAAGATTAATATCCGCACTATTTCCAGCCTTCGTTTTTAAAAGTTGTTTTAAGCTTTGGGAAGCTATTGTTCCGTAACTTCTGTTCCACTTATAGTTTTCTTTTACAAAATTGAAAATTTTGTTGGCTCTTTCTAAGGGGTCAAAATAGGTTTTAATATTTTGGGGAAGAATATCTTTTACATTACTTTTTAAAAAACCACCAAACTCATCATAGCTATCCAGTGTTTCCGCTACTTTGTTCCAGTCTTTAAAATTATTGTAAGCAAAATATTTGCTGGAGTATCTTCTAAGCTCAGGTTTTATTTTTCCTCTGAACCGATCTAAATCTTTCACATATTTTTCTTTCTGAATCGGCTTTATATTTTCATATCCAAATCTGAATACATTGTATAAAGCTCCCAAATGACTTTCTGTGGTAGACAACTGATATTTTGGCTTAATAATCTTTCCCGTCGTATTAAAAGCATAAGTAATCGCTTCATCAGGATATTCTAAATTATATTCCTGGTAGACTACAGGGATATTATACTCCAGAAAATAGTTGGGGTTAATTAAATTTTTGGAGCTTATTTTATAGCTATACTCTATGATTGATCCGTCAGAAACACTTGGTAAGGCAAGTTTATAAATTCTTAGCCCTTTGGTAAAATTTTCTTTCAGCTGCTCTTTTTTGTCAATGACTACTTTCTCCACTTTGTTATTTGAAAGATTGTATATCCTGACTTCAAATTTCCCCAAAGATTCTCCTGTCTGGACAGGAATGTTTACATTAAGCCATTCTTCTGCACGCTTCTTATCATATATCTTAATTTTTGAATAGTATTCATTCTCTGCAGAGGCATCATTCAGTATATTAAATCTCACGCTATTATAAAGAATCTCGGCAGGAGCATTTGATTCTATTAAAGAATTTGATTTTCTCAGGTCCGCTTCATCAAAAGGCGGGGGAGAAAGAAACTGATGCTGCTGTGCAAAAAACATATTGACAGCCAGACATCCCACTACTACAGCGGATTTAGAATTAATTTTCATCGGTTTTTTTATTATCAGTTTTTAAGTTTCTCAATAGGTATTATCCCCGGAAAAGGGATTGCAGGTAAATTGAAGCGAAAGAAACTGCTTCTGAAGATACATATTTCTCATCATGGGTTATTAATATTTTGCAAACATAAGAAAATCTTAATAACTGTTAAAATATATAAAACAAAAGACCCCAAAAAATATGGAGCCTCTCAATACTTAAAAAGTACTATCCTAAAAATTGCCTGTTTAGGCTTAAAACAAAAATAATGGAAGATCATATGAAATATTTTACCAAAACATTTCATTACATGAATAAGGATCACATATCTTCTGTTTCAAAGTTAATATAATTAACCACACTTGTAATTCAAACAGTGTAGAATTAATTCTAACAGCCTATCGAATTTATTTTATCTTAATAAAAAAAGACTTCATCGCTGAAGTCTTTCTGATTTTTTATTTTCTAATCATTAGGTATTCTCTTACCGTCGAAGGTATCACTTCCCAGCCCAAGAACCGGGATAAAAATAAATCCGAAGAGTAGGATAAGAATAGTATACAGCGGAGTTTCTTTTCCGAATCCTTTTGCAAGTCTGTCATATACTACCCAGCATGCAAAAATATTAACTAAAGGAATACAGAATAAAATGAACCACCATATCGGTTTTTTCACAATATCCAACAATACAATTGTATTATAAATTGGAATAAAGGCTGCCCATGCATCTTCTCTTCCTGCTTTCTGGAAGATTTTATACATGCAGTAACCATAAAATATATAGATCAGAAGACCCATAAACATTGTTCCGATTCCCAATCCCGCTGCAGCTGCACCAGAAACGGCATTTGCGCTTTCATAAGAATCTGTTTGTAGAAGAGTTAACATATTATTGTTTTTTTGGTTTCTCCAAATATAAAAAAAGCTTCTAAATAATTAGAAGCTTTTTTTATTATATTTTTAAAAACGTTTATGCATCAATTTTTGCATATTTCGCATTTTTTTCGATAAATTCTCTTCTTGGCGGAACTTCATCTCCCATCAACATTGAGAAAATACTGTCTGCCTCTACTGCATTATCAATCGTTACCTGCTTCAGAATTCTGTGTTCCGGATTCAGGGTTGTTTCCCAAAGCTGCTCCGGGTTCATTTCTCCAAGACCTTTGTAACGCTGTACTTCTACTCCTTTTCCGTCCGGAGACATTTCTAATGTAAACTCTTCACGTTCTTTTTCGTTATAAGCATACACTTTTTTGTTTCCTCTCTTCAATAGGTATAAAGGCGGTTGTGCAATATAGATATATCCGTTCTCAATAAGTTCTTTCATATATCTGAAGAAGAAAGTAAGAATCAGGGTAGAAATGTGAGATCCGTCAATATCGGCATCGGTCATGATGACAATCTTATGGTATCTCAGCTTCGCCATATTCAATGCTTTGCTGTCTTCTTCAGTCCCTACAGAAACCCCAAGGGCTGTATAGATATTTCTGATCTCTTCATTATCATATACTTTGTGAAGCATAGACTTCTCAACGTTCAAAATCTTACCTCTTAGTGGAAGAATAGCCTGGAAATGTCTGTCACGTCCCTGTTTAGCCGTTCCCCCTGCGGAATCTCCCTCTACAAGGAAGATCTCAGATTCTGCCGGATCTTTGGATGAACAGTCAGACAGTTTCCCCGGAAGTCCTGAACCTCCCATCGGAGATTTTCTCTGAACCATTTCACGGGCTTTTTTCGCTGCCTGTCTTGCTTTTGCCGCTAAAACAACTTTCTGAACGATTTGTTTTGCTTCATTCGGGTTTTCTTCAAGGAAATTGGTTAACATTTCCCCTACAATTTTATCTACCGCTCCGGAAACTTCAGAGTTCCCCAGTTTTGTTTTCGTTTGTCCTTCAAACTGAGGTTCCATTACTTTTACAGAAATTACGGCAGTTAATCCTTCACGGAAGTCATCCCCTGTAATCTCTACTTTTTCTTTCTGTGGAATTCCTAAATCATCAGCATATTTCTTAAGAGTTCTCGTTAAAGCACGTCTGAAACCTGCCAGGTGAGTACCTCCTTCATGCGTATTGATGTTATTTACATAAGAGTGAAGATTCTCGTTGAAAGAAGTGTTGTAACGCATTGCTACTTCTACAGGGATATTATCTCTTTCTCCTTCCATGAAAATCACGTGTTCCATAATAGATTCACGGTTTCCATCGATATA
Source organism: Chryseobacterium sp. FR048 (assembly GCF_056844665.1). Lineage (NCBI taxonomy): Bacteria > Pseudomonadati > Bacteroidota > Flavobacteriia > Flavobacteriales > Weeksellaceae > Chryseobacterium > Chryseobacterium sp. FR048. The sequence goes on from NZ_JBXDSE010000001.1 coordinate 361,034, forward strand.
AGCAACAAACTCTTTTAACCCTCCTTCAGAATGAAAAACTTCTGATCTGAAAGAACCGTCCTCCAATTTCTCTCTTTCGTCAGTAAGGGTAATGGTAATTCCTCTATTAAGGTAAGAAAGTTCTCTTAAACGGGTTGCTAAGGTATCGTAGTTGTAAACTAATTCTGTAAAAATAGTATCATCCGGCTGGAAGAACTGTTTTGTACCTCTTTTATCACTGTTTCCGATCTCTTCTACTCCTGTCTGAGCTTTTCCTTTCGAATATATCTGCTGGTAAACGTTCCCGTCTCTGTAAACCGTAGTGATCATTTCGTTGGATAGTGCATTCACACACGAAACCCCAACTCCGTGAAGACCTCCTGAAACCTTATAAGAATCTTTATCGAACTTACCTCCGGCTCCAATTTTCGTCATTACAACTTCAAGGGCAGATTTTTGTTCTTTTTCGTGGAAGTCAACCGGAATACCTCTACCGTTATCACTAACCTCGATTCCGTTTCCTTCTTTAATAGCAACGAAAATTGTGTCACAGAATCCTGCCAAAGCTTCGTCGATAGAGTTATCTACTACTTCATAAACCAAATGGTGAAGACCTCTTAATCCCACATCACCAATGTACATTGAAGGACGCATACGTACGTGCTCCATTCCTTCCAATGCCTGAATACTACTAGCTGTATATTGTTTTTGACTCATATTAAATATTAAAAATCTTGCTATATGCAAAGACTTACAAATATCGTGATTTTTTTTGACGTGTGAAAGTTAAAATATGTCAAAAAAGTATTAGTATAGGCATGAAAGATCACAGGATTACTCAGCTGTAAATTTAGAGTTAAAATTATTATAGACTCAGTTTTTTAAATGTAAAAAACAAAACGATCTTTAATATCCGGGAGTACGGAACAGCTCTTTTCAGAGATGGTTTTATATTCATGCAAAATTATTTGTACAACTATTTAAAATGATTATATTTAATTAATAATTGTATAAAACAAGTAAGTAAAATGCTGAAATTATATAAATTACACTTTTATTCTGTAAATAAATGAATAGACAGTCTAGTTTAAAATTCTACTCTTTTATTCACTTGTTTTATAACATTCACAAATGAAAAAACACAAAAGGAAATATTAACCTTTAAATATACAAATGATGAAAAATTTACTATTACTTTTCGGCTTGTTAGCCGGAATATCCGCCATGGCCCAAAACGTGAACATTCCTGATCCGAATTTTAAAAATGCTTTACTTACGCATAGTCCTGTAATTGACACCAACGGTGACGGAGAAATACAAACTGCGGAAGCCCAATCTTTCACGGGTACAATAAATATTATGAATAAAAATATTTATAATCTTACAGGTATTGAAGCATTTGCGAATATGAAAGAGCTTTGGGTTTCAAATAACCACCTGAGCAGTTTAAATACAAACCAGAATACGGCATTGGAAACTTTATATTGTAACAATAATTTATTAACGGGCCTGAATGTAAACAACAATCCTAACTTAGCTTTTTTGGATTGTTCTAACAACCAACTTACAATACTGGACGTAACTCATAATCTAAATCTGAGCTATTTGGCATGTTACTCCAATCATCTTACACAATTGGATATTAGTAAAAATGCTGTTTTAGACTATCTAAATTGTCAAAATAATTATATTACGGAATTGGATGCCAGCAATTGTCTGAATTTAACAATGTTGCATTGTCAGTATAACCAACTTACCACTTTAAATGTAAGTGGTCTACTCTATTTGACGGGGCTTCAATGTTTCCACAATTCTCTTACACAAATAGACATCACCTCAAGTCCGGCTTTATCAGGTTTAATCTGCTTCGAAAATCAGTTAACAGCATTAAATCTAAGTAATAATCCGGAGCTGAAAGTCCTTGAATGCTCTCATAATCTGATAACAGAATTAAACCTTAGTAATAATATTAAGTTATCTTTTGTATCTGCTAATGATAATCAATTAACGTCCTTTAATATAGCTAATGGAAACAATAATCTTTTTATGGATCCCAATGAGCCCAATTATCCTTACAATGGATTAATCGTTGATAACAATAGTAATCTTACCTGCATCAAAGTAGACAACCCTGCGTATAGCAATGCTAACTGGACAGATCCGCTTCGCTTCAAAAAGCCAGCAGGTGCGATCTGGGGAACATGTACAGCCACTTTAAATGTAAATGATGTACAGCAAAAGGAAAGTTTTAAAATCTATCCTAATCCTGCACAAGATTTCATCATCATTCAAGATTCTAAAAAACAAAACGAAACCCTGAAATATGAAATTTTGGATGGATCAGGCAGATTACTTAAAAAGGGTAAAGCTTTATTTAATGGAAAAATTAATGTCTCTAGCCTGGAGAAAGGAGCTTATATTCTCCAGATCCAATCTGGAAATGAGCCCAGACATAGTTTGAAATTGATAAAAAAATAGTTCTTACTTTATACTTCAGCCTGCAAATTTATTTGCGGGCTTTTTTTGTACATATTCCATACAAAATCTGAGACTGAAAGAATTGTTCTTTATCCGGCTTTTCAAGTCTGATCAGAAGTAGAAATTCCTATTCTGAACACTATTGTTTCAGACATAAAGAAAACAAAGTTAAAACACTTTTCGTGAAGTCATACTGTATTAAATCATACCTGAGATCAATAATTTATGCTTAAATTTATTTACTGAAAAGTTGATATTATGGATGATTTTATAGCTGCCCGCGCCCAGATGGCGCTTTCTTTGGGCTTCCATATCATATTCTCCTGTGTGGGTATGGTGATGCCTTTCCTCATGGCTTTTGCCCATTGGAAATACTTAAAAACCAATAACGAAGTATATAAAGGACTTACAAAAGCCTGGAGTAAAGGGGTTGCCATTCTGTTTGCTACGGGTGCTGTTTCCGGAACGATGCTTTCTTTTGAGCTCGGACTTCTGTGGCCCGGTTTCATGAAACATGCAGGCCCTATCTTCGGAATGCCTTTTTCTTTGGAAGGAACAGCCTTTTTCATTGAAGCGATTGCCATCGGGTTCTTTCTATATGGTTGGGACAAGTTTAACAAATGGTTTCATTGGTTCTGTGGTTTTCTGGTAGGGGTAAGCGGACTGGCCTCCGGGATTCTGGTGGTAGCAGCCAACGCCTGGATGAACTCACCCACCGGATTTGATTACATTAACGGACAATACCTTAATATAGATCCTATTAAAGCCATGTTCAATGATGCATGGTTTCCACAGGCTCTTCATATGACGGTTGCTGCGTTTTGTGCCACAGGATTTGCTGTAGCCGGGGTTCATGCTTTCTTAATTATGAGGAAAAAGAATGTGGAGTTTCATACCAAAGCATTCAGAATTGCGGTAGGTTTTGCTCTTATCGGAGCATTTGGAGCTCCTTTAAGTGGTGACGTGGCAGCAAAATCAGTTGCAGAGCGACAACCGATCAAACTGGCAGCTATGGAAGCACATTTTGAAACAGAAAAAGGAGCAGCATTTGTGATTGGCGGAATTCCTGATGAAGAAAAAGAGGAAATAAAATATGCGGTTAAAATTCCAAAAGTACTGAGCTTCCTTGTCAGCAATGACTTCAATGCTGAAGTAAAAGGACTTAAGGACTTTCCAAAGGATGAATGGCCTCCAATAGCGGTTACTCATTATGCATTCCAGATCATGATCTTCTTCGGGGTAGTGATGATCTGCATCGGAGCGGTATATCTCTATTCATTCTTCTTCAAAAAGGAATGGCTAACAAAAAACTGGCTGTTGAAAACATTTTTAATTGCAACTCCTTTCGGATATATAGCACTGGAAGCAGGATGGACTGTTACCGAAGTGGGAAGACAACCCTGGATCATTTATGGAGTCATGAGAACGATAGATGCGGTAACACCTATGCCAGGAATACAGTATTCTTTCTACTTCTTTACAGCGATTTTCATTTCATTATCATTGATCCTGATCTTCCTTTTAAGAAGACAAGTACAAATGGTACCGAAACTTTATGACCCGACCGACCCACAGTTTAACGATAAAAACAAAAAATCATGATTTACATTGTTATAGGCTTTCTCTGGCTATCCATCTGCCTTTATATGATTCTGGGCGGGGCTGATTTCGGGGCTGGTATTGTGGAACTTTTCACCAACAAAAAAGCCCGTCATAAGACTCAGGAGATCATGTATGAATCGATTGCCCCGGTGTGGGAGGCCAACCATATGTGGCTGATCATTGCGATTGTTATCCTCTTTGTAGGGTTTCCTGAAATCTACACCACGATGTCTACCTATCTTCATATTCCTCTGGTATTGATGCTGGTAGGTATTATTGCCAGAGGAACGGCATTTACCTTCAGACATTACGATGCAGTGAAAGACAACTGGCAGGTTTTATATACTCAGATATTCTATTATGCCAGTCTATTGACTCCTTTCTTTTTAGGATTAATTGCGGCGGCAACGGTTTCCCACTCTATCAATCCTGATGCAGTAGGTTTTCTGGATCTGTATGTTTTCAGCTGGCTGAACTGGTTTGGAGTTTCTGTCGGTTTATTTACCGTAGCGCTTTGTGCTTATCTTGCTTCTATTTTTTCATTAAGAGAAACCCGTGGTAAGGAAGAGTTATTATTAATGATCAGAAAATCAAAACAGACGATGATCTTTGTAGTCATCACGGGAATACTGGTATTTGCAACCGCCTATATTTCTGATATTCCGCTATTAATGTGGGTATTTTCAAAGCCTTTGGGTATTATGGCGATTGCTTTTGCTACAGTTGCCCTTCTATTGATTTTAAGAGCGATGAACCGTCAAAAATTACTTCCTGTACGAGCTTTGGCTGGTTTTCAAATCGTTATGATCCTTGTTGCGGCCACTTATCAGCACAATCCGGATATTATTTTATTAGGAAACGGCCAACACCTTTCATTACTGGTACATATGGCACCTCCGAAAACGATTGCCGCTCTGGGATGGGCGTTAATGCTTGGATCTTTGTTTATCCTTCCATTCTTATTTTATCTGATGGCTTCATTTAGTAAACTGAGAAAATAAGGAGATGCAAAATTATAAGGATAAAACAGAGCTTATTGAAGAGATAAGGAAAAGATACCTTCTTTATGATCAGGAACTGAATGATATTAAAGAGGATGAAAAAGATCTGTTAAAACCCGGAATCGACAAGACCCCATCACAGAATATATCTTATCAGCTTGGCTGGACGCATTTACTGTTACAGTGGGAGTCTGATGAAAAGAAAGGAATAGAGGTAAAAACTCCTACTCCTGAATATAAATGGAACAATTTAAAAGGGCTGTATCAATCATTTTATGAAAAATATGATACTTACAGCCTTTCTCAACAAAGAGAGCTGTTAAAAAGCCAGGTCAATGACATTATAAAATGGATAGAAAGCCTTGATCATGAAACCTTATTTGTTCCTGAACAAAGAAAATGGGCAACAACGCCTGCCATGTGGCCGGTTTGGAAATGGATTCATATCAATACTGTGGCACCGTTTACAAACTTCAGGACCCAGCTTCGGAAATGGAAAAAAGAAAAAGGTACAGCATAGTTCTGTACCTTTTTTATATTTAAAACCGTTTTCTTATTCTCTGGAAAAAGAAATTCAATATTCCAAAAACAATTTTGAGAAGCAGCATCAGTATAAATGCTAAAATAGCACCGGGAATAAGAAGGATGGGTCCTATAACAATCCAGCCAGTTGTAAAAATAACTACAAAAACCAGAATAGCAACAGCAACCATCACAATATAAACAAATGGCATCATCCACCAGTCTTTGCTTTCAGAATAATCTACCTTTGAAAGAATATATCCTGTCCTTTTTCCATATATAATTTCGAGAAAATTTTTATTTTCAGAGATAATTTCGAATTTATCTTTTTTTGTAAGTGTTTTAACGCTTACCTCTGCTCCACTTTTATCGTAGAAAAGTTCTATATATTTTTCTTTCTTCCCCGAATCATAAGTTCTGTTAAGTTTTACAGAAGCATTATTTTCTTCATTTTCTATTCTTGACACACTGAATACTTCAGAAAAAGAACGTTTTATTCCATCATTTTCCTCAATAAATACTATTGTACAGGAATCATCAGAAAGTTTAGCCTCCTTTACAATATACATTTTTGAGAAATCTTTTTTAATATATACCGGTTTTCCAGCTACATAAACTTCCATCCAGTTGATCCCATTCCGTCTCTTTTCACGGTTAAATTCGACAATTTCGCCTGTGTGCAGAAAATCGGAAGTCTTTGCATTTTCCTCATGGGCTGTATACATTGTTACAGGCTGAAGAATCTTAATTCGTTTTGCCATGTTAATCAGTTTTCTATTAGTTATTAGGGGGACGAATATACAAAGAAAACATGCTTTCACAATACCTATAAAAAAATAAAAAAGACTGCCTTAAAAGACAGTCTCTGTATGATATATTGGTCAATATTAAGCTAACTTCATCAAAAGATTTTCATCAATTTTCTCCACTTTCACAATATTGTTCTTCGTTAAAGTTTTAGAAGCTTTATCCCATTTTTTACCGGATAACTGGCTTCTTTCTTTTACTTCAGCTAAAGCCATTGGCTCTTCCTGAGAATTAAGGATTTCAAGGATTGCTTTTTCATCCTCACCTAATTCAATTTGTGGAACTGCCTTTTCAGGTCTCATCTGAGGGAAGAATAACACCTCCTGAATAGAAGCGTTGTTCGTTAAGAACATAATTAATCTATCCATACCGATTCCTAATCCTGATGTAGGCGGCATACCATATTCCAACGCTCTTAAGAAGTCCTGATCGATGAACATTGCCTCGTCATCCCCTCTTTCTGATAAAGCCATCTGAGCTTCAAAACGTTCTCTCTGATCGATTGGATCATTAAGCTCTGAATAAGCGTTTGCGATCTCTTTACCACATACCATTAATTCAAAACGCTCTGTTAAACCTTCTTTGCTTCTGTGTTTCTTAGTCAATGGAGACATTTCAACCGGATAATCTGTAATGAATGTTGGCTGAATGAAGTTTCCTTCACATTTTTCACCAAAGATTTCATCGATTAATTTTCCTTTCCCCATCGTTTCGTTCACTTCAATACCGATAGATTTTGCAAAGTCATACAATTCCTTTTCAGTTTTTCCAGTGATGTCGAAACCTGTAAACTTCTGGATTGCTTCCGTCATAGAAACTCTTGGATAAGGTGCTTTGAAGTCAACATTATGCTCCCCGAAGGTAGCAGTTGTAGTTCCGTTTACCTGAATCGCACAGAATTCCAATAATTTCTCAGTGAAATCCATCATCCAGTTGTAGTCTTTATAAGCTACATAGATTTCCATAGCGGTAAACTCCGGGTTGTGCGTTCTATCCATCCCTTCATTTCTGAAGTTTTTAGAGAACTCATATACTCCGTCAAAACCACCTACGATCAATCTTTTCAGATATAATTCGTTAGCAATTCTTAAATATAATGGAATATCCAATGCATTGTGGTGCGTGATAAACGGTTTTGCAGCAGCTCCACCAGGAATTGACTGCAGAATAGGTGTTTCTACCTCAAAGTAACCTGCATCGTTGAAGAACGTTCTCATTGCATTGAACAATTTTGTTCTCTTCACGAAGATTTCTTTCACCTGTGGGTTTACCGTTAAATCTACGTAACGCTGTCTGTATCTTAATTCTGGGTCTGTAAATCCATCGTGCACTACTCCGTTTTCATCGGTTCTTGGCTGAGGAAGCGGGCGAAGTGATTTAGTAAGAAGAACAAAATTCTTTACCAAAACGGTCTTCTCTCCTACCTGAGTTGTAAACAACTCTCCTTCGATACCGATAATATCACCAATATCCAAAAGGTGCTTATATACTTCGTTGTATAATTCTTTATCTTCTCCCGGACAGATCTCATCTCTGTTGAAGTACACCTGGATTTTTCCTTTAGAATCCTGCAATTCTGCAAAAGAAGCCTTTCCTTGAATTCTGCGGGACATCAATCTACCAGCGATCTTTACCTGTTTACTTTCAGAAAAATCCTGTTTTATAGATTCTGTAGTATCTGTGATTGTATACTCATCCGCAGGGAACGCATTAATCCCCATTTCAGTCAGCTTATTCAGCTTTTCTCTTCTAATGATTTCTTGTTCTGATAATTGCATTTCTTATTTTTCTAAAAGCGTACAAATTTAGGCATTTTTGACTTGATCATCAATGAGTTTTTTCAGAAAAATAATTTATTTATGAAAAATCGGATTCGGAATATGATTTTATCAGGATTGACAGCGGATTTATTTTAGTTACAGATTTTCACAGATGAGGGCGGTGGATATTTATGCAGGATATGCATTAGGTTTTGGCTAAAGCCGTTGGAAAGGAGCGATTATAAATAAAGCGGGCTAAAGCCCACTCCTATTGATGAAGGTAAATATAAATAAAATGTCGAATGACTTATACCTTTCAATGATCAATTACGTCAGTTATTAATTACGAGAACTTTTCTATTTTGTATTCCAGCTCCATGCAAGCATTCTGCTTACTTTCTGCCCTTGTGCCATGTCAACAATTTTAAAGTCAGCTTTATATTTTTTCAAAAGAGCTGTCAGCTTGGGTAGATTATCTTTTTTGGAAACCAGGCAGGTAAACCAAAGAACCTGAGATTGATACAAAAAGCTTTCATTGATCATATTGGTAATAAAAGCAATTTCACCTCCTTCACACCATAATTCCGATTGCTGGCCTCCAAAATTGAGCAACGGCTGTTTCGATTTTCCTTTTTTAAGATTTTTTGTTTTCCTGATATTCCCTTTCATTGCAGATTCTTCAGAATCGTGAAAAGGAGGATTGCACATCGTAAACGTGAACTGATCATCAGGACCGATGATATTCTTAAAGATATGATTGGAATCGGGTTGTTGTTTTAACTTGATTGCGGGGAACAGATTCGGATTTCGATCTAAGATCTCCCGGGCATTCTTCAAAGAAGCTTCATTAATGTCGGTTCCGTACATTTCCCAGCCATAAGATGCATGGGCTATTAAAGGATAAACAAGATTGGCTCCGGTTCCGATGTCGAGTCCTTTTATGGAAGTTCCTGTAGGAATTTCAGCAGATTGTTCTGTCAACAGGTCTGCAATATAATGTACATAATCAGCTCTTCCGGGAATAGGAGGACATAGATTGGCCTCAGGAATATCCCAGTCTTTGATGTTATAAAAGTGCTGTAGTAAAGCTTTGTTAAGTAATTTCACAGCCTGAGGAAGGCTGAAGTTAATGGTGGTCGTCTGATACGCATTAACGAAAACATAGTGTTTCAGTTCCGGCACACAAGAAATAAGCTGATCAAAATCATAGGGATTACGATGCAGATTTCTTGTGTGCAGACTGGATTTTTCAGTGGACATATTTTATTTCTTCTGACTCAAAATATATTCCACCATTTTTTTGGCATCATCTTTAGATACCTGTGGATGGGCAGCCATAGGGACACCTCCCCAAACTCCACTTCCGCCTTCTATAATCTTGGAAGCCAGCAATTCTATATCTTTATCAGAATATTTAGCCGCAATTTCCTTATAAGAAGGTCCTATCATTCTCTCATTCAGAGAGTGGCATCCCGAACAGTCTAATGTTTCCATAATCTGGTCACCGGAAAGATTAGATTTTGCAGGTTCTGAAACGGCAGTCGTTTCAGAAGATGATGCAACCTCTGCTGTATTTTCTTTTTTAGAACAGGAGAACATCAGAAAACCCAATGCTCCTGCCAAAAGTACTTTTTTCATTATTTTTTTGCTGTAGAGTCTGTTTTAGCAGCTTCAGGAGCAGGTGTAGCCGGAGTTGCAGCAGCCGGAGCAGCAGCAGGTTTCGCTGTAGAATCTGCAACAGTAGCTGTTTCAGGCTCTTCAAGCATCGTGTTGCTGTCTTGTAATGTGTGATCTACTTTTTTAGAACAGTTTACAACTAATAAACCTCCGATAAATGCAATTGCTAATACTTTTTTCATTGTTTTCTAATTTGGTAGCAAAAATATAAAAAATAAACTTTTAAACTTATGACAAATGTTTTCTTTGAAAGAAATTTTAAAGGACACCTTTGATTAGGTTCTAAAAAAATAATTCAAAATATAGGGAATTTTAATCAAGGTTGTTATTTTTGTGTAATTAATTATTCAAATAAAACTTATGACCGCAAAAAATGTATTCAAAACAATCTTATTCAGTTCCCTGTTAATCTGTATTTTATCCTGCGACAATTCTTCCTCAGATCCTCAGAATCCGGATTATCCTGATAAAACAGAATCAATCACGCTCTTAAAAGCTACAAAATCATGGGATGGAACCTCCTATGCCAGTTATCCTGGTGGGCAACCTGAAATCACGGTTCTTAAAATTGCAATACCGCCCAACTCTGCTCTGGATTGGCATAAACACGCCGTTATCAATGCAGCCTATATCGAAAAAGGCGAAATCCAGATTGAAAAAAAAGAAGATGGTAAAACACAATGGGTAAAGAAAGGACAGGTACTTCCGGAAGTAGTCAATACGACCCACAGAGGTAAAACGGGAGACCAAGGTGCAACCCTGATCGTTTTCTACAGCGGAACAACAGATCTTCCCATCACAGAACCAGTACATTAAAACATTCTTTCTGACAGAATTTTTGAGATTTATTTCCAGGATCTGCTTTTATCTGAAAAGATAATAGTACATTTAAACATGATTTTAATTTCAAAAATTCTGTTTTTTACCAGTCATCACGGATTTTATACTGTGATCCTGCTGTTTTTATTCTTTGGATTACTTTCATATGTAACAAAAAAAGCCTGGTTTCTTATTCCAATCATTCCTCTGGCTATTTTAAATGGGCTAGGCGGACAATTTCTCAACGCCTGGTTTCTGAATAAATATGGAGTAGAAAGTACCGCCATCATTACTTCCGATGTGGAAACCAATTCTACGCTGAACGAAATGTACATCCATGACTATGAAGCTATTGTGAAAAAACAGGACGGAAAATATATCTCAACCTTCTTCTCTACCACTTCTGCATCTATTTATCCGATTGAAAATGCAATCAGAATCCCCAGAACGGAAGTATCATTTCCGGTAAAATATATTCCCGGATACGAAAAGAATATCGTCATCCTCTACAACCAGTCTGAAGAAGGAAAAGCTGCCGAGAAATACTCAAAACTGGCTCCTGTAAATGCTGCCAGAATCAAATATGAAGCGGACAGAACCAATAAAGAATTTGTTGAAGAATACATTTCAGCTCTGGAAGATTATACCGCATCGTATGATGATGAACAGTACAAGGCAAAACTGAAAGAACTGAAACAGGAAGTTGAGCATTTGAAATAAAGTTCCCAATGTTAAGTTTTCTAAATTTTAAACTTTTTTATTTTTTGTATTAAAAAATTTTCTAATTTTGTGGCATGTTTAACATGAACAACAATAATTGGTGGTGGCTTTCAAACTCTTCGTCGGGTCTGGAAGTATTGTCATGTTGTTAACTGTACAGCAGAAATAATTAAAATAAACAATATATAGGCTTTGACGGATACCGTTGAAGCCTTTTTTTATTCCTTAATCTCAAAAAAAACAGCAGATGTTTACTGATACAATCAAAATAAAAACCGTTTCGAAAAAAACACTGGGAGACCTTCATACTCCCATGAATATCTATCTTAAAATCAGAGATAAATTCCGGGACACCATTCTTTTGGAAAGTTCTGATTCTAAAAGCATTGACAATAACTTTTCTTTTATTGCCGTCAATGCGATTGCCGGAATTGAAGTAAAGAACCTCCATGAATTTGAAGTGAAACTTCCGGATTCCGCACCTGTAAAACAATCGATCGAAAACCGTAACATCATCGATATATTTGAGGAGTTCCGTACGATCTTCAGTTGCGAAAAGACCAATGATCCGATAGAACAGACCGCCCAAAGCCTTTTCGGGTATACAAGCTTTGAAGCTGTACAGTTCTTTGAAAACATCAATTTGAAACCGCAAAGTCCGGAAGTGGAGATTCCCGTTCTAAGATACAGACTGTATCAATATGTGATCGCCATCAACCACTTCAACGATGAAATGTACATCATTGAAAATCAGATCAGCGGAATAAAATCTGAACTTCACCTTTTGGAAAGTCTTATCAAAAACCAGAATACTCCGGTATATCCTTTCGAAAAGAATGGCCAGGAAACCTCCAATATTACGAACGAAGACTATATCGAACTTGTAAAAACCGCTCAGAGACACTGTATGAGAGGTGATGTTTTCCAGTTGGTTTTAAGCAGAAGATTTGAGCAGAAATTCAAAGGGGATGAGTTTAATGTATACAGAGCTTTGAGAAATATCAATCCTTCTCCTTACCTGTTCTACTTTGACTACGGAAGTTATAAACTTTTCGGATCCAGCCCTGAAAGCCAGCTGATTATCAAAAACAACAAAGCTATTATTCACCCCATTGCAGGAACAGCGAGAAGAACCGGAAATTTTGAAACGGACCTTCAGGCTATTGAAACCTTAAAAGCTGACCCGAAAGAAAATGCGGAACACACCATGCTGGTAGACCTGGCAAGAAATGATCTTGGAAAACTTGGAAAAAATGTGACTGTTACCAAACTTAAAGAAATACAGCTTTTCTCTCATGTGATCCATATGGTAAGCGAAGTAACTGCAGAGGTTTCTGATGACATCAATCCTCTTGAAATGGTTTCTGCAACATTCCCTCAAGGCACATTAAGCGGAGCTCCAAAGCACAAAGCTCTTCAGCTGATCAATCAATATGAAAAAGATTCCCGTGGTTACTACGGTGGCTGCATCGGGATGATCGGTCTCAATGGCACCTGCAACCAGGCAATCATGATCCGAACTTTTTTAAGCAAAAACAATACGCTGTATTACCAGGCAGGAGCAGGTCTTGTGGCAAAGTCTGTTCCTGAAAACGAACTGCAGGAAGTCAACAACAAGCTGAATGCCCTCAAAAAGGCTGTAGAAAAGGCTGAAAAAATCGTCGAAAATTAAAACTTGAAAACACAATCTGTAAAAAAGCAAAAAATGAATACTACTATCAATACCATATCAGCCTCTAAAGTTCTTGTATTTGACAATTATGACAGCTTTACTTACAATCTGGTACAAATCATTGAAAGAGTTCTTGACCAGAAAGTAGATGTTGTAAGAAATGATCAGATAAGTCTGGAAGATGTGGACCAATATGACAAAATCATCCTTTCGCCAGGTCCGGGAATTCCGGAGGAAGCAGGAATCTTATTGGAACTGATCAAAAGATATGCACCCACCAAAAGTATTTTAGGAGTATGTCTCGGACAACAGGCCATCGCTGAGGCATTCGGAGGAAGTCTGATCAACCTGTCTGAGATCTTCCACGGAGTGGCTACCACCACCGACCTTGTAAAAGAAAACACAAAGCTGTTCAGAGATCTGAATTCCGGGCTGGAAGTGGGAAGATACCACAGCTGGGCTGTAGATCCTCAGAATTTTCCGGAAGAACTGGAAGTAACCGCCGTAGACAAAGACGGAATGATCATGGCCCTGCAACATAAAACTTATGATGTACACGGGGTACAGTTTCACCCTGAAAGTATCCTGACTCCGGATGGAGAAGTAATCATTAAAAACTTTCTTCTATCATGATTTCCTCAGAGATCTCCTCAACTGTAAAAAAAGCTCAAATGAAAGAAATACTACAATACCTTTTTAATCATCATACCTTATCAAAACCTGAGGCTAAAGCCATGATGATTGAAATTGCACAGAATAAATTCAATGCCGCAGAGGTAACGGCCTTCATCAGTGTTTTCCTGATGCGCGATATTACCCTGAACGAACTTGAAGGCTTTAGGGAAGCTTTACTTCAAATGGCTGTTCCTGTTCATATAGATGCGAATGATGCAATCGATATTGTAGGAACGGGAGGTGACGGAAAAAACACAATCAATATATCAACATTGGCCAGCTTTGTAGTGGCCGGAGCCGGGCAGAAGGTGACAAAACATGGAAATTACGGGGCTTCTACCACTACAGGCTCTTCCAATGTGCTGGAAGAACTTGGGTACGAGTTTAAAAACAATTCTGAGCAGCTGAATGAGGATCTGGAAAGAGCCAATATCTGCTTTTTACATGCTCCTTACTTCCACCCTGCTTTACAATCTGTCGGATTATTGAGAAAATCTCTGGGATTGAGAACATTCTTCAATCTTTTAGGGCCGCTCGTAAATCCTGCAAAACCTCAGTTTTCAATGATCGGGGTTTACAATCTGGAAATTGCAAGAATCTATCAGTATCTGCTTCAAAAAGAAAACCGTGAATTTATTCTGGTTCACGGATTGGATGGCTATGACGAAATCAGTTTAACCCATGATAGTAAGATCATTACCAAAAACGGTGAAAATATCTATTCTGCAGAGGATCTTGGTTTTCCTCCATTGACTCTGGAGGACATCAAAGCCGGAAATACCATTCAGGAAACGGCAAAGATCTTCAGAAATATCCTTGAAGGCAGCGGGACTGAACAACAAAATTCTGTTGTATTGGCCAATGCTGCTGTTGCTCTTCACCATACCCACAAATTCGGGGCTTATGAAGACTGTTTACTCCTAGCCAAGGAAAGTCTGAAAAGTGGAAAGGCATTGAGAAGTTTTGAACTTTTGATCAATTAAGAGGATCGGCAATTTAATGATTGGCTTAAATTTTAAACACAAAAAATGACCATACTAGACAAAATTATTGAAAGAAAAAAAGAAGAAATAGCGGCCGCAAAGTCTGCCATTTCTGTCGGGCAATTAAAAGACACTGATTTTTTTGGAAGAACAACCCACTCTCTGAAAGAATCGATCAAAAATAAAAGCGGAATCATTGCTGAATTTAAAAGACAGTCTCCATCAAAAGGGATTATCAATGATAAGGTTCAGCCGTTAGATGTTGTTTCAGCTTATGAAAAATTCGGGGCCAGCGGAATTTCGGTTTTGACGGATAAAGATTTTTTTGGAGGAAGCTTCAATGATATTCTGAATGTAAGGAACCAGATTAATACTCCTGTTCTCCGCAAAGATTTTATGATCGATGAATATCAGTTTTACGAAGCAAAAAGCATTGGTGCTGATGTTATTTTACTGATCGCATCCTGTCTTTCTCCCAATCAGGTTCTGGAATTAACAGATCTCGCTAAGGAGTTGAATATGGAAGTTCTACTGGAAATTCATACGGAGGAAGAACTGGAACATTACAATTCAAAGATCGATCTGGTTGGAATCAACAACAGGAATTTAAAAGATTTCAAAGTAGACCTGCAGCACTCCGTTCAGCTTAAAAATCAACTTCCCAAAGAAGTATTATCAGTGGCAGAAAGTGGTATTTACAGTCTTGAAGATTTTATATTTTTAAAAGAAAAAGGATTTGACGGTTTTCTGATGGGTGAATATTTTATGAAAAATACCGATCCTGCCAAAGCATTTGAAGCGTTTACCTTACAAATCTGAAAATGAATTTCAAACAGAAAAACAACACAATCATCAATCAGCCCTTACACTTATGAATCATCAACCTACCTCTAAACTCAAAGTCTGTGGTTTGACGAAACTCAGCCAGATTCAGGAATTGATTTCAATGAAAGTTGATTTTCTGGGCTTCATTTTCTATGAAAAATCGCCAAGATACGTTCTGAACCATTTGACATTAGAAGATATTTCAAAGATTGATCATCCTGGAAAAACAGGAGTATTCGTCAATGCGACTATTGAAGAGATTGTGGGAACCGCTGAAAAGGCACAGCTCAATTTCATCCAGCTGCATGGAGATGAAGATTATGATTTCATTGTTGAATTAAGAAATGCCCTGAAACCGGAAATTAAGATCATCAAAGCCATAAGAATAGGAAGTGATAATTCGGAAAACAGAGATAAAATGGAACAGCTTTTCCATCATCCAACGACAACCGATCACCCTCAGCCTATCTCCTACTACCTTTTTGATACAGATAGCAAAGCTTTTGGCGGAACGGGTCATCAGTTTGACTGGAACCTATTGAATACATTTGAAATTCCTATCCCTTATTTTCTGAGTGGCGGTATTTCAGAAGAAAATGTAGAAAATATTAAAGATCTTCAGCAACAGCCTTTTGCTTTAGACATTAATTCAAAATTTGAAACAGAGCCAGGCAATAAAGACCTCAGCAAAATAAAAAAATTTAGGTATAATATTACAGTATAATATCAAAGAGTGCCAACGGGACGATTTACCCCAAAATCGGATATAGTCCGATTATTACCCACACCAAAAAAACACAAAAGGAATGCCCCAATCACTAGTAAAAAATTATCTCCACATCGTATTCAGCACAAAATACAGGAATGATTTCATCGATGAAGGAATAGAACAGGAACTGTACTCTTACATTGCTGTAATATGTAAAGATTTTGAGAGCAAAGCATTGCAGATAGGCGGAACGGATAACCACATTCATATTCTGTGCAGACTTTCCCAGAAGATCCCGTTAATGAAACTGGTTCAGGAAGTAAAAGCCCACTCATCAAAATGGATCAAAACAAAAGGGAAGAAATATGAAAACTTCTTTTGGCAGGATGGGTACGGAGCTTTTTCGGTGAGTGAAAAGGATGTTCAAATGGTAACGAATTATATAAAGAAACAACGTCAGCATCATCAGAAACAGGATTTCAAAAAGGAACTGATCAAAATACTGGAAAAACATAAAATGGAATATGATGAAAAATATTTGTGGGATTGATTATATGTTGAATATGAAATATTACCGCTAAGGATTTTATCCTTTGCTATTTTTTAAGTCGTCCCTTCGGGACTCTTTGCTAACTTTGAATATAAAGCCTGAATCTAATGAAATATCAGATAAAATCAACAGACGGATTAACAGAAAATGAAATAGAGCATATTCTTCAGCTTTGGGATATTTCTTCCTGGAACTCGATGAAAGCTGATTATTTCCGTAATTTTTTCAAAGAATCGGAATTTCATTTTCTCCTGGATAAAGAAGAAAATATACTGGCAGTCATCCGGGTTAATTACGATTTCATTCTTGAAATTTTGGGAGAAAGGTTATCCTTTGCAGAGGCAGTAGGATTGGTAGCAGCCCAAAAGAAAAAAGGATATGGAGCTATATTGGTTAAGCATTTCCGGGAGCATGTTACCCTGAACCATATTGAAACAATAGGATTCTGCCATCAGGAACTTCGTCCGTTTTATGAAAAATGCAATATTGAAATCCTCTGTGATAAAGCTAAGACCATTAAGGAAAGTATAGGTTCAGAATGGGTCAACACAGAAGATGACGACATATTGATTTTTAATGTTTCAGAAAAAAGAAAAGAACTGCTCACTAACCTGAGTGTACAAAATAATGCTTATTTAATTACTAAAGAATAAAAAAATGAATTATAAAAACCCCGATGAAAACGGATATTATGGAGAATTTGGAGGCGCATTCATCCCTGAAATGCTCTATCCGAATGTAGAAGAACTTCAGAAAAACTATCTTAAAATCATAGAATCTGAAGATTTTCAGAATGAATATCAGGATCTGCTTAAGAACTATGTAGGCCGGGCTACTCCACTTTATTTTGCTAAAAATTTAAGTGAAAAATATAATACCCGGATCTATTTAAAAAGAGAAGACCTCAACCATACCGGTGCTCATAAGATCAATAATGCCCTGGGGCAGGTTTTGCTGGCCAAACGTCTTGGAAAAACCCGAATTATTGCTGAAACCGGTGCAGGCCAACATGGTGTTGCTACCGCTACAGCCTGTGCTTTATTAGGCCTTGAATGCATAGTTTACATGGGCGAAATCGACATCCAGAGACAGGCTCCGAATGTAGCAAGAATGAAAATGTTGGGAGCGGAAGTCGTAGCAGCCACTTCAGGTTCAAAAACACTGAAAGATGCAGTGAATGAAGCATTGAGAGACTGGATCAATAATCCTGTTACGACTCACTATGTGATTGGAAGCGTCGTGGGTCCCCACCCTTTTCCAGATCTTGTGGCAAGATTCCAAAGTATCATTTCAAAGGAGATCAAGGAACAGCTGAACGAAAAGATCGGAAGAGAAAATCCGGACTACGTGATTGCCTGTGTAGGTGGCGGAAGTAATGCAGCAGGAACCTTTTACCATTTTGTAGAAGAAAAAGATGTCAAAATTATTGCCGCAGAAGCAGGAGGTTGGGGTGTAGATTCCGGGAAATCTGCTGCGACGACTTTTTTGGGAACGCTTGGGGTTCTTCATGGCAGCAAAAGCCTTGTCATGCAGACTGCAGACGGACAGGTCATTGAGCCTCATTCTATTTCTGCCGGATTAGATTATCCGGGTATCGGGCCTTTTCATGCCCATTTGTTTAAAGAAAACAGAGCCGAATTTTTCAGCATCAATGATGATGAAGCCCTGAAATGTGCTTTTGAGCTGACCAGACTGGAAGGAATTATTCCGGCACTGGAAAGTTCTCACGCCCTTGCCGTTCTGGATAAAAAGAAATTCCATGAAAATGATATTGTAGTCATTTGCCTGAGTGGTCGCGGAGATAAGGATATGGAAACGTATCTGAAAAACTTGTAAACTGTCAGATGTACAAGGTATTCCATACACCATACTTTGTACATCATACTTTGTACTTTGTACTTTTTACACTATACCCTAATACATTAAAAAAATGAAAAAATTAAACATATACTTCACAGCAGGCATTCCTCAATTGGAAGATACAGCTGATATTATACGCCTCATTCAGGATTCCGGAGCCGATATGATCGAAATCGGCATGCCTTATTCTGATCCGGTGGCAGATGGTCCTGTGATTCAGAAAGCTCATGAGCTTGCTTTACAAAATGGCATGACCATCGAAAAGCTTTTTTCCCAGTTAAAAACGATTAAAGAAGAAATAAAGGTTCCCATTATTCTGATGGGATACATTAATCCTGTTTTAAGTTTCGGATTTGAAAAATTTTGTACCGAATGTGCTGAAAGTGGAGTTTCAGGCCTCATTCTTCCGGATCTCCCTCCTATTGAATTTGAGAAAAATTACCAGCAGATCTTAAAGAAACACAACCTCAACTTTACGTTTCTTATCACTCCGGAAACATCGGACGAAAGAATTCAGTATCTTGACTCTTTAAGCTCAGGTTTTCTGTATGCGGTAAGCTCTTCTTCTACCACAGGGAATGACAATACCGTTGTAAAAAATGAGAACTACCTTTCCAGGGTAGCTTCCCTTCCGCTTAAAAATCCGGTAATGATCGGATTCGGGATCAAATCCAAAGAGGACTTTGAAAATGTGACGGAAAAAGCAGACGGAGGAATCATAGGAACAGCTTTTGTGAATATTTTATTGCAGGATAAAGACTGGAAGAAGACTGCCATAGATTTTATCCATTCCATAAAAGGGTAAAATTCACTAAATTTGTATTTCAGAAATGGGATGAAATTCTGATTTCAGATGACCATTACAGAAGATAGAAAGCAGCATATGAATACAAATCAAAATAAAGCAGTAAAATTTGAAGATCTTGGCATAAAAGAATACCAGCCCGCCTGGGATTATCAGGAAAAACTGATGAAAGGTATTATCGACACCAAAATAAAGAACCGTGACCTGCCTGCCGAAGAGCATATTACAACACCCAACCACCTTCTTTTCGTAGAACACCCTCATGTGTATACCTTAGGAAAAAGCGGTCATGAGGAAAATATGCTTGCCGGTATTGATAAGCTGAAAGAACTGGAAGCTACCTATGTAAAAACAAATCGTGGCGGAGATATTACCTACCACGGCTACGGGCAGATTGTAGGATACCCTGTTCTGGATCTCGAGAACTTCTTTACTGATATTCATTTGTATATGAGAAATCTTGAGGAAGTCATCATCAGAACCATTGCCGAATATGGCCTCAAAGGAGAGCGTTCTCCAGGCGAAACCGGTGTATGGCTGGATGTAGGGAAACCTTATGCAAGAAAAATGTGTGCGATGGGGGTGAAAGCTTCCCGATGGGTAACCCTTCATGGCTTTGCATTGAATGTGAATACGGATATGCGCTATTTTGAATACATCATCCCATGCGGAATCAAAGATAAACAGGTAACTTCTTTGAAAAGAGAACTTGAAAGAGAGCTTACGCCTGAAGAAATGGAAGATATAAAAGCAAAGATCAGAAAGCACTTTGCAGATGTATTCCAGGCTGAACTTATCTACAAATAACAATTTAAAAACAGATATTCCCTATGTATTTTTATGGATACATGGGGAGTTTTTTATCTAATAACCCTACTTTTATACATGAGAAAAACATTTTTATTAGTCTATCTGCTAATAATAGCTACTACTTACGCCCAGGAATCAAAAAAAGTCAGTTTTGACGAAAAATTCAAAAAGGAAAATCAGGGAAAAAGCAAAATTGAGATCAATGAAGTAAAAGAGCTTCTTCATATCATGATCGCCATTACAGAAGTTGGTTTGGAGAATGATGATATGGTGCAGCAATCCGGAACGTATTATCAGGATGTGCTGCAACAGTTCAAAGCCTTTAAAAATGAAAAAATTATCGTAAAATTTGATTCATTGATGAAAGCTAATCCTACCAACTATGTACTTCTTACGGGAAATGCAATCAGCTATGATTTTAAAGGAGATCAACTTGTTCCTGATAAGAATTATCTTTTCCCGGCTCAGAGTGTTTCTTCCCATACTACTGTAAAAGTGAATCCTATGATCACTTACCGAACAGAACTTGAAGATTTTGCCAGGAAATCAGGGTTCAGAAGTTTTTACAAAAAACATATTCCTTATTATAATACCCTGATTGCCCAATACAACAAAATGGCCAACCTCAGTGAGCAATGGAAATGGCTTGAAAAAAACTTTGATACCAGAATTAATAATTATATGGTCTTAACCTCTCCTCTTATCAATGGACTTAACTATACCAGTACTTACAGAGATCATGGTTTTACCCAGATCATCATGGTACTCCCTCCTATTGATGAAGTCAAAGAACGTACGGAAGCTGAAAACAGAGTCTTTAATACAAGAGTAATGCTGACAGAGATTGATCATAATTATATAAATGCACCTACAAAGAAATATGAAGCCCAGATCAATGAAGCCCTTAAAGACAGGGAGAAATGGGTAAATATAAAGCAGGAAGGCACAGAATATTACCCTAATCCAGCCCGTGTTTTTGATGAATATATGACCTTTGCGATGCTTCCTCAGTTTATTTCGGACAAACACCCTGAGGACCGTAAAATTATCGATTATGCATATCAGGATGTAAATGCTGCGCTGAAAGCAAGAGGTTTTATCAAGATAAAAGAATTCAATGAGGCCATTGTCTCTTTAAAGAAAAAATATCCAAACAAAAAGATGGAAGAACTCTATCCGGATCTGCTTGAGTGGTGTAAGACTCAATAAGATTTATTTCATCTTCACAATACAACACCAGTTTCATGAGTTGAGACTGGTGTTTTTAGTTAACAGAAACCTACTTCATTATTGATTTTATAACGATATTTTAAATTTTTATTAAAAAATATTTGCATGTAATTGAATTTTTCCTACTTTTATTATCACAAAACTGTGAACTATTATTAATTTAATACGTTCATTAAAAACACCATTAACCCACTAAACTATGAGAATTATGAAAAAATTCCTGTTATCCATGATGGTATTCGTGACAGTTCTGTCATTCAATGCCTGCGCAGATTCCAGCGCCAATCAAGAGAATTTAACTGCTAAAGAATCCAGCGATAAGTCGCTGAAAGATTTCGGAAGAACTGTTCCGGTAGGGATAGAAAAAGAAAATGGAAAATACAGAGTTTCATTTATCGTTACAGCACAGCCTTATGAAATCAAAGACACTAAGGAAAATGAAAACTTCATTTCTATGATCAGCCAGGCTGTAAAAAATGAATCCCCTATTCATGTTTACCTGAAGTCTAATTCTAATGAAATTGCAAAAGTAGAAAGCCCTACAGAGGAAGATATTCGTTTCTTTAAATCTGCTTTGACGAAAGAAATAAGAGCGGATAAAGGAGCTACCAACAAACTGGCCAGCGTAATCCCTGATCTGGCAACTTTAAACAGCTTGTTTACTCAGATCAAAAATCAGTCTTGCGGTACTTCTACGGCATCTTCACCTTGTATCACATTCAGATATCCTGTTGACGGATGCTATGCAAGAGCTCACAAAATGAGACAAATCTTAAACAATGCCGGATATGAGTGTGAAAAGCAATTCGTATATGGTAATTTAAGAGCTTCCACAGGTACATGCTGTGTATCATGGGTCTATCACGTAGCCATTCTGGTAAGCTTCAAAAATGCTTCCGGAGTTGTTGAAAAAAGAATTATAGATCCGTCTCTGGTATCAACCGGTCCTATAACGGATACTGCGTGGAGAGCAGCATGTACTAACACTACTTGCGGATCAGCTTCTGTATCTTCTTTTGCTAATACTCCAGGAAATGTTTATTACAGAAATCCGGCAGGATCTCTATTATATGATAACAACCTGGTTAATACCAATTGTACCCTGACAGCTTTCGCAGCCCTTTCCGGTTGTTCAGCTCCGGTACCTAGTACAGCTCATTGCGGATTCTAATTAACTTTCTATATAGCTCCTGCATTTTTTGATATATTGCAGGAGCTTTTTATTCAATAATCTATCATTATGAAAGCCTGGACTTATTTATTATTAATCTTTACCATGATCGCATCCTGCTCTTCCAACTCTGAATCCCAGAAATTAACCTGGTATAATAATGCCACGATCAACGACATCCATGAAGACCCGGACAGACCGAAAGAATTAGTACGCGTTGCCATTGGAATAAGTGCTCAGGTCTTTTATATTTCAAAAAAATCTTCTGACTATACTGCATTGATCGAAAAGGCCAATCTAAGCTTAAAAAAAGGTAAAACCTACAATATTGGTGTTGAAAGTAAAACCAATATGATCAAGCAGATCAATGAGGTGAAATAGTTTTTTACCCATTATCTTATTACGGAAATCCCGGCATCCACCCTGATCTCTGTACCATGAATGTAAGATGCCTCTTCTGAAGCAAGAAATAGAACAACATTAGCGATTTCCTCCGGATCACCTTGTCTTTTGAAAGGGATGGTAGGAATGATGTTCTCAACGGCCGTTTCAATCTGATCAGGAGCTAATCCCGTATTGTTAAAGATATTGGTTTTGATATGCCCCGGACTCACTCCATTTACCCTGATACCACGATCTGTAAGTTCTACAGCAAATGTTTTAATAAAAGACTGAACAGCTGATTTTGCAGCTGAATACACTGAAAAGTTCTGCATGGCAATTTCGGTTGCAACTGACGTATTAAAAATAACGGAGCTTCCCTCTCCCATTAATGGCAGTATTTGCTGAACTGTAAAAAATGGTCCTTTCACCAGCATATTGAACAATTCATCAAACTGATGTTCATCAACACTTTCTATAGGGGCAAATCTTCCATATCCTGCATTCGCAAAAACCAGATCAATCTGATTTGTATAAAATTTCACCTGCTCCTGCAAACTCATCAGATCTTCCCTATTCCCGGCATCCGAAACAATTCCTGAAGCATTCTCTCCCAATTTCTCTAAAGCCAGGTTTAAAGTTTCCTTGCTTCTTCCCGTAATAATGACTTTCCCACCTTCTTCTATCCATTTCTGTGCGGTGGCAAATCCCATTCCGTTGGTTCCTCCAGTAATTAACGCTGTTTTGTTGCTAAATCTCTGCATTGTATTTTGATTTAAAATTCTACTACAAAGATTGGAATTGAGAAGGGGAAAAAAAATCCGAATCGTGTGGAAGTGAAGGGGGCGAAAAGGTAAAAGGGTAAAAGGGTAAAAAGGCGAAAGAGCGAAAGGGCGAAGAAAGCTGAGGAAGCGAAGAAGGCAAAGTAAGTAAGCAAGAGGAATATAAAGAAAGTGAAGAAACAAAGAGGTAAAGAAAAACTTGGAAGGATAAAAAGAAATATAGTATTGGGCATTTTTGCTTTTCTACCCTTTCGCTTTTCTGCCCTTTTGCTTTTTCGCCTTTTTACCCTTTTACCCCTTTTACCCCTTTGCCTCCTCTGCTCTCTTAGCCTTCTTTGCTTTCCCTTAGCTTCCATCAATAATCGTCATCAATAAAATCTTTCAAAATTAAATTGCGCACAATTGAATTGCTCGTATATTTGCCTTGTTATTTTACTTCGAAAATGAAAACAGAAAGTTATATAACACCAAGTAGTTTAAAATTTAAAACAAAAAGAAAATGTCATTAATAGAAAATCTTAACTGGAGACATGCGGTAAAAGCATATGATCCAACAAAAAAAGTTTCAACTGAAGATCTCAACACAATTCTGGAAGCAGCAAGACTGGCTCCTACTTCATCAGGACTGCAGCCTTTCCGTATTATCGTAGTAGAAAACCAGGAGCTGAAGGAAAAAATGGTAGCAGGTGCTTTAAATCCTGAAGTCATGAGAGATTCTTCTCACGTTCTTGTTTTTGCAGCTTGGGATAGCTATTCTAATGAAAAAATAGATAAGGTTTACGACCATCATACTGATGTAAGAGACCTTCCAAGAGGCCGATTCAGCAGCTATACCGATAAAATCAAAGAAATGTATGGTGCTCAGACTCCTGCAGAGCATTTTGCACACACTGCCCGTCAGACTTATATTGCTTTAGGGATTGCTCTTGCACAGGCAGCGGAACTTAAAATCGACAGTACTCCGGCAGAAGGTTTCAGCAATGATGTTGTAGACGAAGTACTGGGATTGAAAGAATTAGGCTTAAAAAGTGTAAGTCTTCTGTATCTCGGATACCGTGATGAGGCCAACGACTGGCTGTCTTCTATGAAGAAAGTCAGAGTCCCAATGGATGAGTTTATCATAAAAAAGTAATACCTTCATCGGATCTTTCGTCCCAGAACTTATGGAAAATTCAAAGACCCCCAAATTAGAAAACCAGATCTGCTTCCCGTTATATGTGATTGCCAAAGAGATCACAGGACTTTACCGTCCTTTTCTTGATGAGCTGGACATCACCTATCCTCAATACCTTGTGATGATGGTATTATGGGATGGAGACGGACTTACCGTAAGCCATATCGGAGAAAAGCTGTTTTTGGACAGCGGAACATTAACGCCACTCCTTAAAAGACTTGAAGCTAAAGGTTTCATCATAAGAAAACGAAAAAAAGAAGACGAAAGAGTTGTTGAAGTATTTTTAGCAGAAGCCGGAAAACAATTACAGAAAAAGGCCTGCGAAATTCCGGGGAAGATTCAGGAAAAACTTGATATACAGCCGGAAGAACTGCTGCATCTGAAAGATACGGTACTCAAAATATTAAACAAAATAGAAAAATAAATGAAAACATTATATACCACAAAGGTTACCGCAACAGGTGGAAGAAACGGCCAAGTAAAAAGTGAAAACGGAGTCCTGGATCTTGATGTAAAAATGCCGAAAGCTTTAGGCGGAGCTAATGATGATTTTGCCAACCCTGAAATGCTTTTTGCAGCAGGATATTCAGCTTGTTTTGACAGTGCTTTGAACAGAGTAATCAGTTTAGCCAAAGTAAAAACAGGGGAAACAACGGTTACGGCTCAGGTAAGTATAGGCCAACTTGAAAACGGAGGGTTTGGACTCGCTGCAGAACTGGACGTTAATATTCCTGGTGTTTCACTTGAGGAAGCTCAGACTTTAACGGAAAAGGCACACCAGATCTGTCCTTATTCTAATGCTACCAGAAACAATATGGAGGTAAAACTTTCGGTAACCAACAACGATTAATCCAATTTTTTTAAGCATAGTTATAACGAAAGGAGCTGTTTTTATTAGAAAACAGCTCCTTTTATTTTTGAACCGATTGATCAATAAAGAGAGCTGAATTGTATATATTTGTACTTACAGATTTCTTATCAAAAACTATGGTCTTCAACCCTATCAATATTTATATAAGAAATCGATAGTCTATTCACCATAGCTTATCTGCTTAATCGTTTAACAAAGGAAGATACCCAAATAATTAAATGATGAAAACACTACCAACCATACTGGTTTCTTTAGGACTTGTTTTCGCTTCCTGCAACCAATCTTGTGCGCAAAAAAACCAGGAAAGCAAGCCTTTACAACAGATTAATGCCCCTAAAACGGCAAGCCATATTACCCATCTTATCGATGCTAAAACCTGGAATTTGCTATTCCCCAACAGAAATAATGTTCAGGGCAGAGAAAACAACCACCAGGACTTTTATTCTTATCAGGCATTTGTACAGGCAGCAGCCCACTTTCCCCTTTTCCTGAATGAAGGAACACAGGAAGATCAGAAGAGAGAGCTCGCTGCATTTCTAGCCAATATCGCTCAGGAAACGAGTGGCGGCTGGTACGATGCGCCGGGAGGTTATTATAAATGGGGTCTCTATTTTATTGAAGAAAACAATAAGGGAAATGGGAATGATTATTCTGATGCTTCTAAGGTTAACTACCCTCCGGTAGCAGGGCAAGCTTATTACGGTCGTGGTCCTAAACAGCTCAGCTGGAATTACAACTATGGACAGTTCAGTGAAGCCTGGTTTGGTGATAAAAATATCCTTTTAAAAAACCCCGGATTGCTAGCCGGGAACAATGTTTTATCTTTTGCCTCTGCTATCTGGTTCTGGATGACCCCGCAATTTCCCAAACCCTCTTGTCATGAGGTGATGATCGGAAAATGGCAGCCTACAGAAAAGGATAAAGAAAGTGGAAGAACTCCTGGTTTTGGTGCTACTGTAAATATTATCAATGGTGGTATTGAATGCGGACAGTCTACCACACAGCCCAAAACAGAATACCGCTATGGATATTACCGCTACTTTTGCAGATATTTTGGAGTGAACCCCGGAGAAAACATCACTTGCAGCACTCAAAAACCATTTGGCAATTAAATAAAAGAATTTTCTATTTTAATCAGGATGGAAGCAGAGAGTCTGAAGATGGAAGTTATTTAGGTTATAATAAATAATTTTTTTCCATCTTTTTAAAGTGGTGTCATCAAATTGATGGCAACCTCTATAAATAATGAGACTGCCAGTAACTTCCAGCCTCACTCTTCCAGCTTCCAATAAAATTCTTTCACCCAAAATCAGGTTATAGTATAATCTGAAATCTATCTCCTGTTCAGATCACTTTTCTGATATGCATCTACTTTTTTATAGGAATCGTTTTTTTCTTTTTCTTTTTTATCGGAAATCAGGATTCCAAAGAGGTGGTCGATCTCGTGCTGGAAAATAACAGCCGTAAATCCTTCTACTATTTCCGAGTATCGTTGTCCTTTCAAGTCTACATATTCCAGTTGAATTACTTTACTTCTGTAGAACTGATCTCTGAAATCAGGAATAGACAGGTCGCCTTCCGGGCCAAGATTCTGCAGATCAGAGCGCCAAACAATCACCGGGTTAATGAAATATTCTAATGGAGCGCCTTCTTTATCAAAACGCTGTACCCAGATGATCTTCCTGTTGATTCCTACCTGTGGAGCAGCGATTCCCACTCCCCCATCTGTTGACAGAAGAGATTCTTTCATTCTCTTAACTAAAACTGCAGTATTCGGGTCAAGCGGATCTGCTTCTGCAGAAAGGCTTAGTAATGTTTTATGCTGATTGGCATCCGTCGTCTGATAAATCGGTAATGCTGTATTTTTATCTCCTTGGTTGATGATGGAAATCTCGTTTGAAGTCAGTTTTTGAGCTTGGATCAATCCTATGAAAAGGATCAGCAGCAAGGATATTTTTTTCATATTTTCTGAATGTGGTACAAAGGTAAATAATGTGATGTAAAAATGTTGAAGGCAGAGTTCAATTCTCTGGCAGAGATTTTTTATTTTGTTTTTTATGTTTTGGCTAAAGTCATTGGAGGTTTTATTTATAAAAAAACGGGCTGAAGCCCGTTCCTATTGAATTATCATATGATTCATTATCAAAAATATCATCCATTGATCTGCAACTTTTCTGGAGCCCCATTTAATCTGCAGGTTACAAATTCAATATTACAGGACTTTATCATTAAAAGGTTTTCGTCATATCCTCAGGAATGATCAGGTTGAATTCTGTTGGGATATAATCTTTGGCGGGAACTTTCAATTCCGAATCTTCTGACTCGAAGACGGAAATCACCGCCATTTTCAGGGTAGGGTTCTTTTGTTTGATATACCAGTAGGTTCCGCCGAATTCTTTACTATGATAGTTACCATTGTAATGGATAAAGGTTTTTCCGGCCTGGATATTCTTCAGAATAGATTCTGCCATTGTAGCATCCTTTGTAGCCTGTGCTGAAATAAAATTCATCACTTTTGTACCTTCTGCATGGTCGCCCATCATTTTTTTCATTTCCGGGTAACCGGGAGTATCCAATGTTACTTTGATAGGAAGCTGGGCAATGTAGGATTTTTCTTTATCGCTTAATTTATTTAAAGATTCAAGACCTTCCTTAGCGGTCTGTGAAGCGTATCTTCTGGGGATATTGGTGGCAATGAAGTTCAGTTTTTTAGTCTTGGCAAAGTCTACCAACGGTTTATAATCTGTTGCGTAATTATTCCATAGGCGGGCAGAGTCTTTGAATGTTTTGGCATCCAGTGTACCGTTCAGATATTGATTCAGCTGAGACTGGTTGTCTCTTTCAAACATTTCTGCTCCCAGAATAAGCTGTCCGTTCTTCTTTTCATACAAAGCTTCGGTAATCTTCAGCTGAAGCCAGTGATTGATGGAACTGTTATGGTTTTCACCAAAGAAAACAACGTCATACTCAGCCAGTTCCTTAACCAGTTTGTCGGTCTTTATTTCTTTTCCTTTTTTATCATAAAACTGATATGCTTTAAAGTTCTGTGCCTTTAATGTACAGAAACCTGCCAGCAGTATCGCTATGAGAATATTTTTCATTTCAATTATTTAAACACAAATTACACAAATATTTTGGCACAAATGTCATGGTGACACTCAATTCGTTTTTTTTCGTTTTTTCATAAAAAAGACCGCTTTGAATTTTACTACAAAACGGCCTCATTCAAATCATCTAATTATTATTGCTCTAATGCTGCTACAAGATCCTTCCACTCCTGAAGTTCAGGAATTCCAGGTTTTCTTTTTCCAAAGAACTGAACAATGAAGTCTCCTTCTTTGTTGAATACTTCGATAGCGGTAACTTCTCCATCTTCGGTTGGTTTTTTAACGATCCATGCTTCTGCAATTTTCGTAACATCCAGGTGCAGGTTGAAGTCAGGGTCCATCACATTGAACCACTGCTGGTGCCAAAGTGTTTTCTTTACGTTTCCTGTATGAATCTGGATAATCCCTCTGTTGCCTACGAACACCATGATCGGTGTATTTTTTTCTGAAGCATCTTCCAGGATATTGACCACTTTAGCATTGTCTATTTTCTTGGTGAATCCTTCCGGCGCCAATCTTAATGCCTGTGTTCTGCTTACCCCGAATTTTCTTGTCATCATGAAGAAATCATGGGTATCTTTTAATTCTGTCCATGCTTTTTTGAATCCTTCCACATCAATTTCAGCGTCAGCTTTTTCAGCCTGCTTTGGTGCTACTGCCTCAAACGTGAATGCCTGATTCTGATCTTCAGTCTTGAATTTTTCTACAATAGCATCAAAAGCTTCTTCATTACTGTTTTTCGTCAGATAGATCTTGTGTAAGGCTAAACCGTCTTTTCCAAAGAACTGGAAACTTTTCTTATCTCCTTCCACTACTGCAAAAGCAAATTTCCAATGGTTCAGGAAAATTCTAAGGTCAATATCTTCACCTACGAAAAGCTGTGCGTGAGGGCTGCTGAAATCTCCATTCTGGTAAGTTCCTTTTCTCTCATGAACACATTCATCATTACGGGTAAGCGCCATTACTTTTCCCAATTGCTCAGCTTCTGTAAGGATACCCGGAAAATCAGGATTTAAAACAGTTACTCCTTCTCCAATGCTTGTTACTAATAGTTCTGCTTCACTTACTTCTAACTGTGCTGCAGCATTTCTTATTCTTATATGTGGATTTTCTGCTTTCAGAGCTTCCCATTTTTCCTTTAAGTCATTTACTAATGTGCTCATTACTTTACTTTTTTATGGTTAAAATTGTATATATTCTTTGTATGGTTTCGTTTCCGGTTTTACTTTTTATCTCTTCTTCTTTTTCAGAAATTTTCATTCTTTTAAAATGGCTTTCAGAAATCAGCTGTTCCATTTCTGCATTGCTGTACAGTGTAAAATCATAGGCTGTAAATGGTAATTTTTCCATAGATGCCCTTTGCCCGAAAGTAAGAACGAAAGTTCCTTCATCTTTCAGAACTCTGTAGATCTCATTCAGAAACTCAACCGGATTTTCCCAGAAATACACGGTATTCACGGTGAATATCTTATCAAAAGTTCCATCCTGAAAAGGAAGCTTCTTTCCTTCGTATAGTATAAACTCTGCCTGACTGTCGAATTCTTTGTTCAGTCGTTTGGCTTCCTGATGCATGGTTTCTGAAATATCGATTCCCGTATAGTGTAAGTTTTGCGCTAGACTTAAAATATTTTTCAGGTGACCGGCATTTCCGTGTCCTATTTCAAGGATATGCTCATCATCTTCGATCAGAAGGGTTCTGATGCTTTCTAATGTCATGCTGATATTAGTGGCATTCATCATTTCGCCGATCTCAATGCCTTTTTCTCCCTGAGGGTTGGCAAGATTCTGTGCCAGGATTTTTAGTTCTTCTTTTTCCATGGTTATCCAAAAATGATCATTGGGTTATTGGTAATAGGATGCCCACAGATGGTACACGGGAAATTGTAGGCACTGCTGATGGTCTCTGCAGTGAAAACTTCCGCCGGTGTTCCAAAGGCGGCAACTTTTCCTGATTTCATTAGTAAGATCTTGTCTGCAAACTGGGCTGCAAGGTTCAGATCATGCAAAACAACAATCGCACTATTGGCTTTTTTGGTGAAATTCTTGATAATTTCCAGTGCTCTGTACTGATGTTTTATATCTAAATTATTCAAAGGTTCATCCAGAAAAACCAGCTTATGCG
Organism: Chryseobacterium sp. FR048; assembly: GCF_056844665.1. Lineage (NCBI taxonomy): Bacteria > Pseudomonadati > Bacteroidota > Flavobacteriia > Flavobacteriales > Weeksellaceae > Chryseobacterium > Chryseobacterium sp. FR048. Next base: position 392,126 of record NZ_JBXDSE010000001.1, read on the forward strand.
CCACTTCATTATCAAGCTGGGCCATTACTCTTGAAAGGTGTACCCGTTGCTTTTCTCCTCCTGACAATGTGTTGTAATCCCGGTCTTTCAGATGAAAAATATCGGTTTCATACATCATATTGTTCATCGCTTCAAGATCTTCTCTACCGGGCTGAGCATCAAAGTAAGGGTATCTGCCCATCATGACCACATCCTTTACTTCAAGAGGAATATCATTGCTGTTGTGCTGTGAAAATTTTGCTTTGTGCTTTGAAAGTTCTTTTACATTCCAATCTTTAATCGGCTTGTCTTTAAAGAGAATATCCTGCTTTCCGGACCTTACTTCGTCTGCTAAAACGCTCATAAGACTCGATTTTCCGGCTCCGTTTGGTCCTACAATGGCTAAAAACTCACCATATCCTAAAGAGACATCCACCCCATCCAGAATACGGAATTCTTTATGTTTATAATTAATCTGATGTGCCTTGATCATTACAGTGATTTTTTAAATTTAACCAAAATAGCGATAAAAATAGGTCCTCCCATCAGAGCGGTCAGAATCCCGATCGGCAGTTCCGAAGGTTCCACAATGCTTCTGCTGAAAGTATCGGCGGTCAGTAAGAGAATACTCCCACATACTGCTGATAAAGGCAGGATAAAGGCATAATTGGATTTGAATAAAAGTCTTAAAATATAGGGTACAATAAGCCCTACAAAACCAATTGTTCCTGAAAATGCTACGCAGCTTCCTACCATCAGCGCCACGATAATAATGATCTGCTTCTTCAGCTTTTCTACGTTGATTCCCAAATGCTGTGCATCTTTCTCTCCCAACATCATGGCATTCAGCGCTTTTCCTTTAGGAAGTAAAATAATATAAGCAATGCCCAGTACAACGGCCAGAATCGTATTCTTCGTCCATGTCGCAGCGGCTAAACTTCCCAAATTCCAGAATGTCAGATCTCTAAGTTGCTCGTCTTTCGATATATAGATCAGAAAACCTGTAATGGAGAAGCCGATTGCCGTGATGGCAACTCCTGTCAGCAGCATCATGACCACATTGGTCTTCCCGCCGCTTGTTGAAATTTTATACACCAGCATCATTGATAAAAAAGAGCCTATAAAAGCTGCGATTCCCACCAGCGAAAACTGTACAACTTCAGGAAGATACTCTTTGAAATGTCCTCCTAAAACAATCGCAATTGCCGCAAGTAATGTTGCTCCCGATGTAAGTCCTATCAGATCTCCTGTTGCCAGAGGATTTTTGAAAAGCCCCTGCAGACTGGTTCCTGAAACCGACAGCATACTTCCTATTAAAATCGCCATAATAATTCTGGCTGCTCTTACATCCCAGACTACATATTTATCACTCAGTGATAAGTCCGGATCTCCCTGTATTACTTTTCCTAAAACTTCAAATGCAGATTTACCACCAAAATCGTAAACGCCTGTATTAATAGACCATACTGCTATAATAGCAAGCAGTATGGTACTTGTTGTCATGTAAAAGTATAATTTACTTTGTGCTTTCAACTAATAATTTATTTAATCCTACTGCTGCCTCACCCAGTCTCGGTCCGAAACCTGACACTAAACCTCCATCCATTGCGATGATCTTTTTATTCTTCCCTGCGTTGGTCTGGGAAACTCCCGGCATTTTAAGCGCGCCTTCGTTTCCTCCTGCACCCTGCAATCCTGTTTCAAAGAAAAACAATACATCAGGATTGGCTTTTACTACTGCCTCAGGCGTCAAAGGTTTGAAATCTTCAAAATCACTGACTGCATTTTCTCCTCCTGCAAGGCTGATCAATGAAGCCATCGGTGTATTTTTACCTGCCACCATCAGCATATTTCCTCTGGCATAGATGAATAATACTTTCGGTTTTTTAGCCATAGGCTGTACCTGCTTCAGATCTGCATCAATTTTGTCATTTAATTTCTGGTAATCTGTATTTCCAACAGCTTTTGCTACTTCTTCAATAAGTTTTTTGGTTCCATCAACAGTATATTCCTGTTTGAAAACCTCTGTTTGAATTCCTGAAGCTTTGATCTTACCCATCAATTCCGGGTTTATATCTTTATCTGAAGCTAAAATTAAAGTAGGACTTACAGCCATGATCGGCTCAATCGTCATCGATCTTACGTGTCCTAAATCTTTTGCCGTAGTCTTTAATGAGGCTGGATATGTACTGGTGACATCGGTTCCTACGATTTCTTTTTCGTGGCCCAAAGCACTTACGATCTCTGTGATACCACCATTTAATGTTACTATTTTATTATTGGTCTTTGGCGCTTCAGAAGCTGCTTCAGTTGTTGTTTCTTTAGATGTACCTTCTGCTTTTTTGCATGAGTATACTGCTACCAGAAGAGAGGCTGCAAGAATGATTTGTTTCATGATATACTATTATTTGATTATTTATAAAGGTTTGTATTCAAATTGAGGTCTTCCACGTTCACCTGCTGTACTTGTTATTCTTGTAAATCTTAGTTTAAAGTAATATCCGTCAGCATCTTTAATGATATAGAAACGGTCACCATAGACTTCAAGACCGTTGGCTCCAACAGGGTTTCTCCAGTTTCCACCAATGACTCTCTGATCATTTGTAATGAATTTGGAAGGATCTACATCTGAAGTTTTGAAATTTTTATAAGCTTCAACCCCTGATCCGGATGTTACTTTCACTTCATAAGCTCCTACACCGCCCAGATTATTCGTGGTCACAAAATCAGCATAAATATAGCTTCCTGCTCCGGCAATGATATTGGTAAATACAGTGAAACATATATCCCATTTCTTTTTTTCAGGCTGAATTTTTACTTCACTGTTTTTCTCTAAACTGACAAAATTATAATTGTATGAAGTATTTTTGCCAACGATCAGCTCTTTATGACTGGTAGCATTAAGCTCAGCATACTTTATTTTATAATTGGTTCCCGATCTCTCGATCTGTACCTTCATCCAGCCTCTGTCATCTCCACCTGTAGCAACAGATCCTGTAGAAACGGGTCCTTCAAAGATCTTTTTACCCATATTCACGAGATACACGGCATTTTCAGATGCAATCGGTTTTATTTCTTCAATGGCAGTATATCCTGCCGGAAAATTCCCTTTCACATCATCTATATACACTTCATTCGACGGATCAAAATTGGATACTTTTATTTTTTCTTTTAATGCAGTGACATTGGCTTCTTTTACCAAATCTATATTGGTTGCATTTGGAATTTTACCGGCCGCTATCATAATAGACGAGTTCAGAATCACTTTAAATTCTTCTCCTGTATAGAAGGCAAAATCCCAATCTGTTCTTTTGGTAATCACTTCTGAATTGGTTCCCAGATCAAACCAGACCTGATTGGGTTCCGTAGCCCCACCTACACTTGGATTAACAACAGCGCCATCGGAAGGGGCTACCATAATAGCGTCTTCATTATCATTAATGCATGACTGAGAAATAAAAGAAGCGCCTATTAAAAGGGAAAACAGTATTTTTTTCATTTTTAATCCGTTAAAAATTATAGTTTAATCTGGCAAAATAGCTTCTGCCATAGAATAGATTTTGTTGGCTGGCAGCAGCATTGTGGCTGTTTCCTGCCTGTATTGTATTTCTGACACTGGTAACATCAAAAATATTTTTCACCCCGGCACTGATTTCAAAGTGATTTTTAAAGAAAGGCTGGCTCACTGTAAAATTCAACATATTAAAACTTCCAATCTCACCTAATACATATTGTCCCGGGTCTTTTGGATCCTGTGCATTTCCTCTGTGCGTATACTTCTTCTGAGTTCCTGTATACTTATAATAAAGGGCAAATAACGTTTTGGTAGAAGGCAAAGTATAGTTGGCAGCCAGATTCGCTTCTGCATAGAAGTTGTAATCATTAGGAGAAACAACATTTCCTGTATTGAGAACCTGAGAAATACCCATCACTGAAACTCCGGCATTTACAGAAAGATCACCTTTTCTGACATTTACGCCACCTCCAAATAATAAGGATTTATAATTGTCCACATTTAAAAAGGTCATTTGTAAAGGGCTATTGTTGACGATCACGCTCTCAATTCTGTCTTTTACATTTAAAAACATTCCTGAGGCACTGAAATTGAATTTCCAGTCATTGGAATTTGCCACGGCATAATCCCAGAATACCCCTGTTGAATACCCGGTTTCAGGTTTCAGGTTTTCATTCCCTCTGATGTCGTGGTTATTGTCAACCACAAAGGTGAATAGCTCATCGTAAGTCGGGAATCTGTTGGCAGAGCCAAATACTAAACGAATATCAGATTTTTCGGTCGTCTTAAACCTTAATGTGGTAGAATAATTATACTGAGAATCAAATTTATCACTCAGAGCCAGTCTTACGCCCGGACGTACAGAAAGCCAGTTTGTAGCATTCCATTCTGCAGATAAGAAATTGGCATAATTGAATATAGAGCGCTCAACATTTTTTCCGTTGTTATTGCTTTCAAACGTAGTAGATCCAGCAAAACCTTTTGTTCTGTCCAACTCATACCCTATCTGAAAGTTGATTTTTTCACTGTTTAGAAAATTACTGAACATCCCTCTTGAGTAGAGCACATCCGATTTGTAAAAAGTAAGATTCGGATCTCTTGATAATTCCTGTCTTTTGGGAACATCATAAGTATATTGCTGGGACTTTCTTTCCTGAGTCTGATAGGAAAAATCTCCATTATAATTGATTCTTCCCAGTTTTGTCTGAATGTTGAACTGATGAATCCATCTTTTTGTATTGTAATCGGTATCTTTTGAAGTGTAGGTTCTGTTACCACCTCCCAGATACAGTTCTTCTACCAAAGGGTTGTAATAATTGATCTTTTCTGAAAGGAAGTTTAGTTTATAATAAAAACTGGTGCTGTTTTTACTGTATCGGATGACTCCGTTAGTCGTAATCTGATCTTTAGGCTGCCAGTCATAACCACGCAGTCCGTCATTACCTTCACTGAAGTACTTATAGCCCCGAAGCTGTCCTTTGTATCCCTGAAAATCATTACGGTTAATATCTGCGGCAACCGACCAGTTGTCATTGATTCTATATCCTAAATTCAAAGACTGAATATGGCGGCCATTCCCTTTTTTAAACCAATCATAATCTTTATTCACGGTCTCTTCCTGCAAAGAAGCCTGAATGCTTACTTTTTTACCATAATTCTTTTTGGTAATAATATTGATAACTCCTGCCAAGGCGTTATTTCCGTATTCCACCCCCATTGCTCCTTTTACTACTTCGATACGCTCAACATTATTAACGTTGATCTTCGTAAGGTCTACCAGGTTCCCCAGCCCTTCATCACTTACCACAGGAATATTATCAATAAGGATCTTCGTATAAGCTCCACTCAATCCCATAATGTTGGCACTGGAATTTCCGGAACCTTTATTGGGCTCTATTAAGATATTAAGGTTTTGATTTAAAACTTCGGCCACATTGGTCACAGCCATATTTTTAATCTGCTGCGCATCAATCACTTCTACCTTATAAATCGATTTACTGATCGATTGCTGTGTATATTGTCCCGTTATAACAACTTCATCAATATTTTTCTGATTGAGAGAATCCTTCTGCTGGGCATTCATCCAAAAAGCAATCGACAGTGACAAAACGGTAAGCACTTTCTTCTTCATATATTGAAAAAAATTTTCGACAAATATAAAACTTTATTTAGAATCATTAAAAATAAATATATATTTTTGTGGAATAATTCTAAATAAAAATAATGTTATGAAATTAAAATTACTTTTAGGAGCATTAGTATTTACTGCAATCTCAGCGCATGCTCAGGTTCCTACAATCAATGAAAATTTCGAAACCTTCACTACAGGTATTGGAAATTCCCTTCCCCAAAACGGATGGTCTGCTGTCACGGCAGGGCAAAGGTTATATCCTGATGCCGCGAATGGCAATAAATATCTGCAGGGTTATACTTTCTTCTCACCGAATGTTCCATTTTATGCCATCACTCCGCAGATCGTTGCTCCTGACGGTACAAAATCACTGTCGTTTAAGGTAGCCCTTACCACTGGTTCCGGAGGTCCGGGTTCTATTCAGGCAGGTTTGGTTTCTAGCAACAGTGATGTGTCCGGCTTTACTCCACTGGGGGCTGCTGTGGATATTACCTCCACTACTATTCAAACGTTAAGCTATACGGTACCTGCATCATCGCAGCAGTATATTGCGTTCAAATTTATCGGTAATGTAGCTCATGCTGCTATTCTTATTGACGATGTCGTATACAATACAGCGTCTACATTAGGAGTTGCCGATTACAGAAAATCAACAGATGAGATCAGATTTGCCGTAAATGCAGACCAGACTGCCTTAGTGTTTGTTACCAAAAAAGATCCTAAAAACTTCAGGATCTACTCTGCTTCAGGACAAAAAGTGGCAGATGGAAAACTCAACAGACAACTATTTGACATCAGTGGATTACAAACGGGGATTTATTATACTGTAGCTGAAACAGCTGACGGAAATACAATCCAGTCGAAGTTTATCAAAAAATAAGGTTGATCAGACTATTATTAGCCTTCTTAAAGCCGGTAAGATCTTTGTCTACCGGCTTTTTTATGTCATAAGCTAAAGAAAACACGATAAAAATCATGTTTTTATTTAGAATGATTAAAAATAATATATATACTTTTGTGGAAGGATTCTAAATAAGGATTAAAAAAATAAGTTATGAAAACAAAATTACTTTTGACTTCTCTGTTTGCATTGTCTGTACAACAAACTGTACTGGCGCAAACGGATGCTAACGGATACACCACTGTGAATATGTCTATGGGAAGCAGCTACCAGAACCGTGTCTTTTTTGACTTTAGCAGCAATGCCATGGTATCACAACCTGCCAATTCGTGGGATGTTGCTTTCTACAGACTGTCTGCTACCAATTTTGGAACCAGAGTGAATGACGCTTATGATATAAAGGTATATGAAGCATCAACTACCCCTTCTGACTGGGATGCAATCACCACCAACAGTGTAGCTTCTTACGGTTCACCACTTTTTAATCTTGACAACACCAAGTATATTCAGGAAGGTGCTTTTGAACAGGGTTCTGCTACCTATGGATGGGGAGAATATATCAATCACCACGTAGTAGGGAAAGTCATTTTCATCATGCAATATGCTTCAGGAGCTTCTTTTAAATTCATGATTGATGATTATTTTGGAGGCTATACTTTCAAATATGCAAAATGGAACGGAACTGCCTGGGGACCTACTGAAACCAGAACGATAGCTAACGGTACCGATGATGCTTACTTCAATTATTTCTCATTTACCACTGGTGCTAAAGTTCCTGCAATGGAACCTCCAAGAAATGACTGGGACATCATGTTTACAAGATATTATACAGACTACCCTTATGTAGACCAGCAGGGAAATCCGCAAACCATGAAATACAGAATGGCGGGAGTCATCCAGAACCCGAATATCTCTGTTGCCAAAGTACGTCCTGAAACACAGGAAACAGCAGCCACCAATATCCCGGCCAACACGGCATTTGCAAGCAATATCACGACTATTGGTCACTCCTGGAAACCTACATCCGGAGTGTATTCTGACGCCGTATATTACATCAAGCAGGGATCAGATTACTACAGAATGTACTTTACTTCTAATGAAGGATCATCAACCGGAAATATGTATTTCAAATACAAAAAAATTACTGAAACTCTAGGCATCACCGAGGTCGGTAAAAAAGCAAGTTTTGGAATTTATCCTAATCCAACCACGGCTGACAAAAAAGTCACAGTTTTATTCGATGTCAAAGAAAAAACAGGTAACAAAGGGAATGTAGAAGTATATGACCTTACAGGAAAACAGGTATATACTGCAGAACTTACCAATCAGGCAGGGTTCTACAAACAGGATCTGAACCTTTCTCACCTGACATCAGGAAACTATTTAGTAAAAATCACTTACGGTGGTCACTCAGAAACGAGAAAACTTATCGTAAAATAACCATTTCATTTTAATACTTTCTATTTTTTCTAATAAAAGGCGGTTTCAGAATATTGAAACCGCCTTTGATCTTTAGAAGAATTAATAAAATGTAAGTAGTTCTGTCACAAAACCTCAGTATCTTCCGGCTTCAGATTTCTCTGATCTTAATGAAAACCGGATGTGAAGTAGGCAGAACTCAAATTAATTAATATATCTTAAACCCTTTATAAACTTCCGTTGAGCTCTCCATCATTTTGGAAGCATCTTTACGGAAGTCCAGCAGATGATCCTGCCCATTGTGTCTGTTGTGGTGATCCACACTTTCCCAAAGCTCGATCAGGAAAAAGGTTCCTTTATTATCCTTATCCTCAATCAGGTCATACTGCAGGCAACCTTCTTCTTTTCTTGTTTCTTTCACAAGCTTCTGAAACAGCTCAACCGCTTCCATCAGATAATTTTCATTAAACTTAAAAAGTGCAATGATATGTAAATTCATGTTCTAATATTTAGTAGTGTAAAAGTAAAATATTTTCAAAACCAAATATATTTTTGGTGCCTTTATTTTTACGGATCAGCCTTATTTTTTAATTAAAAACTGATTTATAAATAGTTATAGAACTCATAATGATCACCAGCATCCCAATGATCAGAAACATTTTCTTCACCGGAAGTTTTGCTGTAAGCATTGCTGAGAAAGGCGCTGTAATGATTCCACCAATCAAAAGGCCGAGAATAATATTCCAGTGCTGAATTCCCAGGGTAAAGAAAAAGGTGACAGCTGCGGTAATAGTCACGATAAACTTAGCCACCGTTGAACTTCCCACCGCAAATCTTGGGGTAAATGCATTTTTGATCAGTGTACCGGTAACCAAAGGACCCCATCCGCCGCCGGCAAATGAATCTATAAAACCTCCGATCACTCCGAGTCTGGTAAGATTGGTCTTCCTTTTCAGGGCTTTACTTTGTTTTTCTTTAAAAGCATTCGAAAGAATCTGTATACCGAGATATAAGGTATAAAATGCAATGATGGTTTTGGTGATCTTGGCATAATATTCACCAAGATAAGTCAGAGAAACAGCCCCAATGATCGCCCCGATGACTGCCGGAACGGCCAGCTTCTTCACCAGACTTTTACTTACATTCTTAAGTTTGACATGGCTGAGACTTCCCGCCGCTGTTGTAAAGCTTTCTGCCGAATGGATACTTGCACTTACAATATGAGGCGGAATATTAAGCAGCAAAAGTGTTGTTGTGCAGATCACCCCATACCCCATTCCCATAGATCCTGCCACAATTTCGGCAAAAACGCCTACTAACAGCATCCAGTAGAAAATATAATTGTCTTTTGCTAAAATATCGAAAAGCTCGTCCAGATAACCCAATTCATACATAGAGAACACCGCAATGCCTAAGAATGCAAGGGTTACAAAAAGTACATTGAGTCTTACCTGAATTTTTCTTGAAATAACCATAAATAATATTTCGTTTCAGTGTATATGCGCTTCCTTTGAAGCTTTGCAAATATCTGATAAAAATACTATCCTACCAAAAAGATAGACTACTAATTCAAAAAAAAGGACCGGGTCAGTCGACCAGATCCATTAAAGTTTTTTTCTCTAAAATATTCAGTGAGGCATCCCGAACTTCTATCAGTACGTCGTGCAGCCCACAGTGATCTTCATTGCAGTCTTCACATTTTTCATAAAAATTCAGACTTACACAAGGAAGCATCGCAATAGGTCCATTTACCAGACGGATGATCTTGGCTAGTTTTACATTGTCAGGCTTTTCTTTTAAAAAATAGCCTCCCCCTTTGCCTTTTTTACTGTCGAGGATCTCCGCTTTTTTCAGTTCAAGCAGAATATTTTCCAAAAACTTTAAAGGAATTTTTTTGTGTTCCGCAATTTCGGAAATAAGAATCGGGCCTTCATCTCTTTTTTCTACAAGATATGAAAGTGCCTTAAACGCATATTGAGATTTTTTTGAAAGCATTACAGCAAAAATAAGAAAATTGTTTTATATGGGAAATGGGGGAAGGTGAAAGGGCGAAATAGAGGAAAGGCGAAGGGGCAAATAGGGCTGAGGAAGCTGAGATGGCAAAGAAGGCAAATGGAGGAAAGGGTAAAAGGGTGAGAAGGTTTGAGAGTCTGAGAGTTGGGAGATTAGGAAAATTGAGGAGGGGAAGAGAAGGTAGAAAGGCAGGAAAATAGATTGGTGTAATGGAATAATCGGGATTTATTGAGAAAAGTTTTCATAGAAAGGTAAGTATATCTCCTAATATAGTTCTTTGCATCCTTGCTTCCTTAGCATTGATTAATTTTGCTTATTACCATTCCTATTACTAAGCCATCTTAGCTCTCTTCGCCTTCTTTGCCTTCTTCACCTTCCCAGCCCCGTCCCACATTTGCCTTTTTGCCTTTTCACCCTTTCGCCCTTTTACCCCCTTTTCCCCTTCCCCCTTTTTGCCTTTTTCCCATTAAATCATTATGTTTGCTCTATGTTCAGTAAACAAGAGGCGCAACAGCTAAAAAAAGACTTTTGGACGGCTTTTGGGAAATCTTTTCCGAGAAAGTGGATTCTTTATAATACCAAAGTCAAGGATATGGCATTCAAATTTTCTGCAGACAATAAGAAAGCAGAGGTGTCATTAGATATAGAAATGAGGGATGAAATCTTCCGCAATGCTTATTATGAGAAGATCTGGTCGCTGGAAGATATTTTAAAAGATTTTATCGGCGAATTTCACAAAGAAGAGCATTTTGCTCTGGAAAACGGAAAAGTGATCAGCAGAATCTGGGTAGAAAAACATGGAGTATCTGTCTTTAATAAAAATACCTGGCAGGAAATTTTTGAGTTTTTTGTTGACAAAATGGATGGATTTGAAAGGTTTTACTACGAATATGAGGATTTTATAAAAGATATTTGATTTACTTACGAAAATAATACTATAATACACTTAAGGTTAAGAAAAAAAAGAAACTTATCTTTGCTTCACCACTTAAACTAATAGATGAGAAACTAACTAACATGATTAACAATGAGAAAAGTGTACAAAAACATTTTTGGGGAAGTTATCTCCAAAAGCAATGCTGTGAAGCTAAGTGAATATCATCTGTATTATTATGAAGAAGGTTCGGATTTCCTTAAAGAAATTGAATTCATCAGTGAAGACAGTATATACAATATCAACTATTTCCTAAGTGACGGAGAAGATGAGGGGCAGATATTGGAATACCTGAAAGAAAAGTCAGACTTTTTTGATATTGAGAAAAGAGATACGACAGACGGGTTCATTATTTCCACCAACAAGTTATATTCTCTTTCTGTGGACGAGTTGCCTCTGATCTCCAAAACCGTATTTAAAACGGATGACCCAGAAAATTTCATTTGTTCTCAGGTTATTGACAATGAAACAGAAGAGCCACAGCTTGAAAAAACGGTAAAATGCTGGTATACCACGGATGAAAATGGTGAAACATACGCCGCTATAGAGTGCAGCTATCAGGAAGACGGAAAGCTGGAGCTTGCTGTTGATAAAACTTCGGATCCTGATCACGAAGAAAACTGGGCTCATTATGACTATGACACCTTCCAGGATCTTCAGGAGCAATGCCCGGTAGACATCAGCTATTACAGAACTGCAGCGCTACTCCCAAAAGAAGCCTATCAAAAATAAAATTCCCCTTCATATCTATTTATAGCCACCTAATCACAACACAGTATATGGAAAACAATTCGATTTTTTTTGCTGACGGAAATGATCCGGAAATGCATAAAGCTTATCAAAGAGCACAGGAAACTTTTAAATATTTTTGGCGCGAACAGTCTTGGGAATACCGAAGAATAATTCCCGGCCTTGATCTTGCCTGCGTAAAAACTATTTTTCAGGAACAGGATGAAGAAACCGGGGAAGACCTGGTAGAACATATGTGGATCAATGAAGTGGCTTTTGATGGTGAAAATGTAAAAGGCTATCTGATCAATGAACCTCACAGCCTTCAAAACATACAGGTTGGCGATTATGTTGAAATTCCTTTGAATCACATCAGCGATTGGCTTTTTGCCATTACCCCAGCTGCAAAACAATCAAAAGGACTTTCTAAATTATTTTCTTCTTCCTCGCCTACTCTTCCTAAAACTTATGGAGGATTTACCATTCAAAAGATGCGTGCAGATATGTCTGATTCGGAAAGAAGAGAACATGATGATGCCTGGCAGCTGGACTTTGGAGACTACAACGATATTCTGGTAGTCAATAACCAAAAAGAAAACCCGGAAAATCTGATTGAGCATCCTATGAGTAAAAATATGAAAGAAGAATTCATGAAATTTTTACAGCAATATCCTGACGAAGTACATCAAACGGATGAAAACGGGCTAACGCTTCTCCATCGAGAAACGATTGCCGGAAATCTGACCATTGTACAAGCTGCTTTGGATGCCGGAGCTGATAAAAATATTCAATCAGGAACTGGGAAAACAGCATTGGATTATGCGAAAGAATTTCAATGGGAGCATATAATTCCGGTATTGGAAAGATAAAATAATAGAGAGAAGTGCGTGCTTCTCTTTTTTTATTTTAAATAAGATGTTTGATAGTATCTTTTAATCGCACACAAACTATGCAGATAAAGCAGATCTTTAATTTAGAAGCATCTTTAACATTGAAATAAATGTATGAATATGTAACAGTAAAGTGGTATTAAATGTCTTATTATTAAAAGCAGATGAGGAAAATTATATTGTTAACTCTGATAGCCTGGACATTGATGTCCTGTCATTCGATAAAAAGCTTACGGAAAGCTAATCATCCTGTTCAGGATTCTTTGAATGTAGCTCTGGATAAGATCTATCAACAGGGATTATTCAACGGTTTTGCTGTTGCTGTTGTGGATGAAAAATCAACTTTATATGAGAAAGGATTTGGCTATGCTGATGTCAGAGAGAAAAAGCCGTATACTGAAAAAACGATTCAGAATATTGCTTCTGTTTCTAAAACATTTGTAGGAATCGCCCTTCTGAAAGCCCAGGAACTTGGAAAACTGAATCTGGATGATCCTGTACAGAAATATTTACCTTTCAAAGTAGTGAATCCTAATTTCCCACAAATACCAATTACCATTCGCCATCTGGCCTCCCATACTTCTTCCATTCTTGATAATGAATTTTATTTATCTAAAAATTATTTTCTGAAACCCAAGCAAGATTTAAAAGGTTTAAAGCTTACTTTTGACGATGAACAGGTATTCAATTCCTCTGATTCGATTATTTCCATGGCTACTTATTTAGAAAATGTATTGACTCCAACCGGAAAATGGAATAAAGATAGTTTTTCAAAACATCAACCGGGAACGATCTATGAGTATTCCAATGTAGGAACTGCTCTGGCAGCTTTTATTATAGAAAAGGCAACGGGTAAAACCTTTAGTGATTTTACCAAAGAATATATTCTGAACCCTTTACAAATGAAAGACTCAGGCTGGTCATTTGATGAAATACAATTTTCAAAACTCTCCAGATTGTATGAAAATCCTAGCACTCCTCTGCCCTACTACCAAACTGCAACTTATCCTGACGGTGGATTTATGACCAACATCAATGATCTCAGCAATTATTTAACGGAATTGATTAAAGGCTACAACGGAAAAGGAACCATTCTCAACCAGAAAAGCTATAAAGAATATTTTACCCCACAGCTTACCGCTTCCAATTTCATAGAACGAAATGATAAAAACCCATACAGCGAATCCTATAACGTAGGAATATTCATGGGATTTGGTTACACGGGCTATATTGGTCATACGGGAGGTGATCCCGGCGTCATGTCGATGCTGTTCTTTGATCCTAAAAATAATTTGGGAAGGGTTATGATCTTCAATACGAATTTTTCTGATAAGAAGGGAAATGATGCTTTTTATGGGATTTGGAATGTGCTGGAGAAGTATCAGAGCCTTTTCAATAAGTAGGTTTAAAATTTTACTCCTTTTTAATTATATTTGTACAAAGACACAAATAAAAAAGTCATTATGGAAAAGCTAAGAAATCTAAGAAAGCAAAGAGGTTATACCCAAGAATATATGTCTAATATTATATCTACAGACGTATCTAATTATTCCCGAAAAGAGAATGATGAAGTAAGAATATATGATGATGAATGGGAAAAACTGGCTAAAGCGCTTGATGTGCCTGTAGAAGAGATCAAAGAGGAAAGACCAGGACGTGTGGTTAACAATGATAATTTAACTTTTAACGATCAATCTGCAAATAATAATTTTAATCAATACTATAATATTCCCCACTCTATTGTAGAAAATTTACAGAGCTATATTAAAGTTTTGGAGGAGCAGGTGGGAGCTTTGAAGGAGGAGAATAGAAAATTGAAGAATAGATAGATAATTTATCTTATATAAAAAAAGAGAAGCTAATCCGCTTCTCTTTTTTTTATTCTATCCAAACTTCTTCTTCCTCAGCCAGAAGAACAATCCTCCAATCAATCCTATTATCGCCAGTGGAAGCAATAAATTCAGCCACTGCCAGTTGGATTTCTCTTCGGTAATTCTACGTCTGTCCAGAAGTCTTTCTTCGATATTTCTGTTTCTCAGCTCCATCAGGTTGCTGTCATCCAGAAGGTAGTCTAAAGCATTTCTAAGGAACTGCTCATTACCAAACTGCTCGTTGGTCAATAGATCTACTCCTAATGGAAGCGGTTTTCCTTTGATCACTTTGTTTCTTCCCACATCTCCGTCTGCAATCACGATCATTTTATTTTCCGGGCTGGAAGCTTTAAATCCAGGGTAAGATTTTCTTTCAATTCTGGAAGCGTAAGCAGAGTTGAATTTCCCTTCCAATGACACGGCAAAGATTTTTGGTGTGCTTGGTTTTTCCATTTGTCCAAGGCTGTCTACACTTGCAATTTCTTTCAGATCTACGTAATTCGGAACCTGTTTCAGCAATGTTCTTTCGCTGGATTCGAAAAGAACTTTTGTTTTAATGTTCTTTCTTCCGCCCAGTGTATCGATGGAAGTCGGGAATTCAAATTTTACAGGATTGATATTTTTTGTAATCGGGTTATCGTTTTCAGCAATTCCAAGTGGGTAATAAGGCCAAGGTAAGCTTGTGTACTGTGGATTTCCGCTTACTTCACCTGTTACCAGTCTTAGTAAGGCAAACTTTTTAACGTCTTTTACCAGGGCTGTATTGATCCTTACCCCATAGTTGAAAAAGAAGTCTGTCATATTGATGTCAACCGGGAAAGGCATTATTTTTTTCGCTCTTGTCAGGGTATCCATTTCGGCATTTACAGCATCGATCATCCAAAGTGTTTTCCCACCATTCATAATATATTGGTCAAGAATTACTTTTTCGTTATCAGTAAAGGCTTTTCTCGGTTTTGCAATCACCAGGGCACTCATTTGTTTCAGTAATGGAACATCTTCCAGTGTAAGCTCTGTCTGGTTTTTAGGAATGATGGGTCCGGCATCATAATTTTCCATCGCCAGATGTACAAATCCCTGGAATTCATCAGGACTCAATTCATCATGATTCACCAGAATTCCTACTTTCTTTTTCTTATCAGCTGCGATATTTTTGATGTTCGAAACAAGGCTGTATTCCAATCCTTCAATAGATCTGGTAAGCTGCTGATCTGCATCAATACCTGCCTGCTGTACTACCAGCGGAATAGAAACACCATCATCCCCATATTTGATCACAGCATAAGGGAAAAGAGTGATCTGAGAGATTTTCCCATCTTTCACGTCCGGAAGGATCGACGGCTGCATTCCCATTGCCATCAGGGTATCCTGAGACATTTTTGTCTTGATGGGATCAATAAATTTGAAATCGATTTTCGGATTGATCTTTCTGAATTCTTCAAGCATGAATTTCGTTTCACTCTGAAGCTGCTTAAAGCTTGCCGGAAAGTCCCCTTCAAGGTAAACTTCAACCGTCAATGGTTTTTTTACAGATTCCAGCACTTTGATCGTACTATCAGAAAGGGTATATCTTTTTTCTTTGGTTAAATCTAATCGGATTCCTGAATAGGCCAGAATAATGACTAAAGGAAGAATCGCAAACAAGAAAATTCCCAGTGGAGATTTAGCATTGAACTTCTTCATAATTCTACTTCTTTTTGTTAATGAAATGATTAGACAATACTAATGAGGCACCGATTACCAGAATAAAATACGCCACATCTTTAAAGTCTACAAGCCCTCTTGTAAAACCTAAGAAATGCTGGTAAAAACCTATATTCTGAAGGATAAAATCTGCTCCGCCAAGAAGTTTATAGCTTGCAAGCTGTTCGATCCCGAAATACATGATAAAGCACATGAAAACGCCCAACAGATAAGCCATAATCTGGTTCTGTGATAAGGAAGAAGCTAAAATTCCCACTCCTGAAAATGCTGCAATTAAAATAATCAATCCGATATAGCTCCCGAAAGTCATTCCAAGATCAATATTTCCGGCAGGAACTCCCAGCACATACACGGTATAAAGATAGATCAGAGAAGGAATCAGGCACAAAATCCCGACAATCCATACGGAAAGGAATTTCCCTGCCACCAGATCAGAAACTTTTAAAGGTTGTGAAAAAAGCCAGTTCAACGTTCCCGTTTGTTGCTCTTCCGCAAAAGTTTTCATCGAAAGGGCCGGAATGATAAACATCAGCAGCCATGGAACCAATACGAAATAGCTCTGCAGAGACGCCATTCCGATCTCAAAAATATTAGAATCGTTGTCGAAAAAGAACAGGAAAAGGGTTGCTATCAGACTGAAGGCAGCAATAATGACCCATGCGCTCCAGTTTCCGAAATAACTCCAAAGTTCTTTCTTTAAAATTGCAATCATAGTTTTTTAGTAAAAGGTAGAAAAGGTGAATATCCTACTCCACAATTATTTGTTTTTTTTATTTTTATTAACCAGTTTCACTGTCATCATGATCAGAAATACAAGAACGAAAAATCCTGTAATTAATTGCCACCAATATTCAATTACCATAGATTTTAAGATCACAGTAAATACGACAAGGAACAGAATGAATGTGGCAATTTCGTTTGCCTGTCTCAGTTTGATATTGGCAATTGGCAAAGTATTCCCGTTCAAAGCCTTTAAATGAAGGACTTTTTTCCAGCACCAGTAATGATAAGCTGCAAGACCGATCAGAAACGTCAGTTTTAAATGGAACCAACCCATTTTCATCAGACCCGGATTCAAAAAGATCATGACCAATCCACAGACTGCCATGATGACTCCCGCCGGAACGGTAATGATATTCCACAGCCTTCTGGCCATAAAAGTATATTGTTCTCTCAGAATTTTCTTTTTTTCTTCAGGAAATTCATCGGTATCTTTATAATAAACGAAGATTCTCACGAGGTAAAAAATCCCCGCAAAATAGCTTACCATGAAGATAATATGCAAAGCTTTGATGATGGTATACAGCATCCTAAAAATTTGTTTGCAAAGATAGTTTATTTCGGAAAAAAAGAGAATTTAATCTAAAATCTTTAGCTTAAAATAATAAAGATTAGGGATTTTCTAAAATTTGAAAATAATTTTCATATCAACATTAAAATTGAAACCCAGATTGGAGCCCTGCCGATTTAATTGATAGTCAAAAGGAAGGCCATCTCTGGGAGCATCATCTACTTCCCTTCCTGTCATATTAGTATAAGATACATTTCTCTGCCTGATGCCGAAGCCAATTTTAGGCATAAAGCCAAACCATGAAGACTCTTTATGAATCAAAATACTGTAGTTGATATTTAATCCATATTTGGTTCTTTTATAATCTGCTGAACTAAAAGAATAGTAAACATTATTTTCGTCATAATACATTCCTGAAACATCTTTTCCTGTTTGTTGCAAATAGAAGGCTTCTGCAGATACAAAATGTTTCAATCTTGATTGAGGAGCCAGGCTGTAAAAGACTTCCGGTTTTATCTCAAAAATTCTGTTTTTTCCTTCAAAATTGCCAATACTTACGGGAGTTATTTTGTCGGTTCCATATCCCAGTTCACCTCCAATCCACCATCTTTCATTTATTTTCCGCATATAACCTACGTTATAACGTTGGTCACGAAAAGGAGTAAAAGCACTTACAGTAAGTATTGATTTGTAATCAGATTGAGCATAAATTGTTGTAAAAAAGCTAAAAAAAGCTAAAAGAAGTAATTTTTTTTTCACAAAACGGTTATTAGAATTAGTGTTTCAAATATATTATATTATCAACTATTCAGCAATAGTATTTTTTCAACTGTTTTAATTTAATTACTAGAATAAATACTAACAATCATTTTACTATTGATATATTTTCAATGTATTTTAATTTTTATTGATGATCACACTATTCCCAATCCCCCTGAATAAGCCAATATAGGGTTTCACGCAAAGCTTCATGTTGGTGTATGTTTTATTTTAAGTGAGCTAAGAAGGGATCGATTTTCAAACGATCTGAAGAAGTGAACGCATAGTCACAAAGCTTCATCAGCGACGAAATTGTATTATTTAGCCTCCTAAAATAAAGTATTCGAATCACTAATTCTTTGCGGCTATAAAATTTAGAATAATCAATCGGTATTCAATTGTTTTACCACAGCTTTTGAGCATGATCCCTGAGCTATCCTTTCTTCATGATGGTTAATATAAACATGAATATTCTTTTCATAAAAAAACAGGACTTCTTATATTCAAAGAAATCCTGTTTTTATGCTACAAACGTAGAACTTTTTTATCTTAAGAAATAACTCCTAATTCTTTTCCTACTTTTTCAAAAGCTGCAATTGCCTTATCCAAATGCTCTCTTGTATGAGCGGCAGAAAGCTGTACTCTGATTCTCGCTTTTCCTTTCGGTACTACCGGATAGAAGAACCCGATTACATAGATTCCTTCATCCATCAGCTTTTCAGCCATTTTCTGAGAAAGTGGTGCATCATAAAGCATTACCGGAACAATAGCAGCGTCACCATCAGGAATATCAAAACCTTTAGCTTTCATTTCTGTTCTGAAATAGTCTGCATTGGCCATTACCTGATCACGAAGAGATGTATCGTCAGAGATCATATCCAATACTTTCAAAGCAGCTCCAACGATTCCAGGAGCTAATGAATTCGAGAACAGATAAGGTCTTGAGCGCTGTCTCAGCATATCGATGATTTCTTTCTTCCCGGAAGTAAATCCTCCTAAAGCACCTCCTAAAGCTTTTCCTAGTGTAGAAGTGATAATGTCTACTCTACCCATTACTTCATTAGCTTCATGAGTTCCACGACCTGTTTTTCCGATGAAACCGGTTGCGTGAGAATCGTCTACCATTACCAAAGCATCATATTTGTCCGCAAGATCACAAACTCCTTTTAAGTCTGCAACAATACCGTCCATAGAGAATACTCCGTCTGTTACAATAATTTTGAAACGGTGATTTTTTTCAGAAGCCGCGATCAGCTGAGCTTCCAGATCAGCCATATTATTGTTTTTATATCTATATCTTGCTGCTTTACACAGACGTACTCCATCAATAATAGAAGCGTGGTTCAGTTCATCTGAAATAATAGCATCCTCTTCTGTAAACAACGGTTCAAAAACACCACCGTTTGCATCAAAAGCTGCCGCATAAAGAATTGTATCTTCAAGACCTAAGAAATCAGCGATCTTTTTCTCCAGTTCCTTATGAATATCCTGAGTTCCGCAGATGAAACGTACAGATGACATTCCGTATCCGTGGGACTGGATCATGTCCTGAGAAGCTTTCATTACTTCAGGATTGTTGGATAATCCCAGGTAATTATTCGCACAGAAGTTTAAAAGCTTTTTTCCGTTGGCTTCTATTTCTGCACTCTGTTGAGAAGTGATGATTCTTTCTCTTTTGTAAAGTCCGTCATTCTCAATATTCTGAAGTTCGTTCTGTAAATGTTGAAGGTATTTTTCAGAGATCATTTTTGGTAATTTTTTTGATGTGCTAATTTACTAAAAAGGCAGTAAAATAAAACCTTTTATACGCTTAATTCTAAAAAATTGATTCTGTATTCACTTTTAACATTATTAGTCTACAAATTTAGTAGGATAATATTTATATTTGTTCAAAATTTAAGAATATGAGACTAAAGCCGGTAAGAAAAATGAAGATCACAGATTCGGAAACCTTTATCAATAACCATATGAAACCCGGGCTTCCCGTTATTCTTAAAGACTTTGTAAGCCCGGAAAGTCCCGCATTGAAAAAATGGAATTATGATTATTTCAAAGAAATGGCGGGAGATCAGATTGTCAATATTTATGGGAATGAATTGGATTCTCTGGATAAAGTAGCCAGTGACCCGATTGGCCAGACCACGTTCTCAGAATACCTGGACCTGATCTCCTCTGCTCCAACCGACCACAGGCTTTTCCTATTCAATCTTTTAAAGATAAAACCGGAACTGAAAAATGATATTATATACAATGACGTGACTGGCGGAAAGTTAGTAAAGTGGCTGCCTTTTATGTTTTTCGGAGGAGAAGGTTCCGTCACCAGGAATCATATTGATATTGACATGTCTCATGTTTTCATCACACAATTTCAGGGCATCAAAAGAGTCTGGCTATTCCCCTGGGAACAGTCTGATTTTATGTACAAACTGCCTTATAATTTTCACAGTCTGGCCCAAATCAAAAATCCTGATTACCGAAAATACCCGGCTCTGCTCTATCTGAATGGCTATGAAGCCATCCTCCATCCCGGCGAAACCCTTTACATCCCATCCGGATGGTGGCATTATATTCAATATGATACAGAGGGATATTCCGTATCCGTCAGAGCATTGCCTTCAAGCCCTCTCGAAAAATGGCGTGGTTTTAAAAACCTGATGATTACAAGACATTTTGATAATATTATGCGTCGTCTGTTCAAAGACAGATGGTTCAGATACAAAGTAAAGACCGCCACCGAAAGAGGAGCAAAAGCAAGCAAAAAACAAAGAAGCTTTCAAATCTGAAAGCTCCTTTTATTCTTATACTAATTTATAATATTGATGGCCAATATTTTTAATGTTTAATAAATTTAATATTCTTCTCATCCACTGTAAAAATATAAGCTCCGGGAACCAGTTCTGAAATACCTATTGCTTTTCCGGGCTGGTAGGTTCCCTTTCTCACTAGTTTTCCATCTATAGCATGAATGGAGAAATCTGTTGCTCTGCCAATTCCTTTCAGATACAGTTCATTTTTGGCAGGATTAGGATAAAGTCCAAAACTGTCTTTTTCTACAGATGACACGCCTAAAGTATTGTCTTTTGCAACCGTAGAATTTTTTTCCAGGATCTGGTATTCATAATTAAACTGAACACTCGCTATCGGGAACGTTACAGATTCCTGGAAGTATTGATTATTGGAAGTATTATTCAGTACGAGATATGCTGTTTCACCACCCGTTCCGTTTACTTTTATAGGCAGAGGCATTTCAAAGAAACTCACGGTAGGGCTGCTTTGTGTTTGTGTAACTTTGAATAAAGTCTGATTCCCTGACTGCTGCCACTTTATATTATAGGTAGGATACCCTTCTCCGGATACCCAATCATTAAAAAATTCAGTAAAATCTTTTCCTGTAGACTGAAGCAGTGAAGCATTAAAATCCGAAGTCCTTGCATAGTTATACGCCAAAGCCGGTCTTGTATGGTAATCTTTAAGAGCCTGATAAAAAGCAGCATCCCCAAGGATCCATTTCAACATTCTCAGAACGTAGCCTCCTTTTGCATAAGTCAGCCTGCTGTCAAATATTCTGTTCACACTTGAAAGCCCTGAATCAGGAACATATACACTTCCCCCTGCACTTCCGGTAATATAACTGATCTGACCTTGCAGGTAATTTAAAAAATCGGTAGGGGGCATAATGAGCTTTTCATAAGCCACATGTTCTCCAAAGGTTGCAAAACCCTCATTCAGCCATATATCATTCCAGGCTCCGCAGGTTACTTTATCTCCAAACCACTGGTGAGCCAGCTCGTGGGCAATAATCGTTTTGTTCCACCCTCCCATAGAAGACATGGTCTGATGTTCCATTCCTCCGCCAAACAAATATTCCATATGACCGTATTTTTCGTTACGGAAAGGATAGGTCCCGAAATAGGTTTCAAAAGTGTTCATGATCTGCTTGGTCCATGCAATATCGTTCATATTCGAAGTGTTCGCATTGGTAGACGGGTAGATATAATTAATAAATGGAAACGGAGGGTTTCCGATAGTGTCCGTTAACTTGACAAAATTGGTGATAGACAGCCCAATAAGATAAGCAGCGGTAGGATACATTGTTCTCCAGAAGGTAAGCTTTTTATTGTTCGGAAGTAAGGTCTCAGACATTAGCTTTCCGTTGGCAGCCACACTATAGGCATCAGGAGTAGTGATTTTAAAATCAAAACGGTCGATTTTATCGTTCATACTCTGCTTGGTAGGAAACCAATCCTGAGCTCCATAAGGCTCACTCAATGTAGAAAGAACAGGAACTCCGCCCTGCAAACCTGTAGCAAAAGCATTATTAGCAGTAGGTGGCGTTCCGGAATAATAAATTGTAAGTGAATCTAAAGTATTGGCAGAAAGAGGCGCCGGAAAATCTATTTTTAATTCTTTGGTAGAAAGCTGCTGAAAGGCAGTAATATTGTTTCCGTGGTATTTCACCTGAGAAACCGTAAGCGCATTGGAAAGATCAAAATAAATGCTTCCCATACTCTGTGTAGATTTAAAATGAGACGTTACCGAGCCGGAGATACTGCTGACTGCCGGATCCATACTCACATCCATTCTTTGATATTGCAGATCATAGTTCTGGGTATTGGGATTGATATTATTGCCAATAGCCATTTTATGAGTAAAGGACTTCTGTTCTTTTTCGATCAGCCCCTTTTTATCTGTGTTTTCATTCTGTTTTTGCCCGTAAAATTGTTGGGATACCAAAGAAATCAACAGCAGAAAATAGAATTTTTTCATACTTCGAAATATTTAATCAAATATAAAAAAAACCTTTTAATCATTAATTAAAAGGTTTTTATAATATATAAAATAAACTATTTTTAAAGTTCCAGTGCAGGTTCAAGAATTTTTTCCATTCTTTTCTTCACCATATCTACCGACCCTGAGTAGTTATTAACCATTAGAGAAAAGACCAGAGTCTTCCCGGAATTGGTTTTAATATATCCTGCCAGAGTTTTTACTTTGTTCAGAGTTCCTGTTTTAGCAAAAACCTGTCCGTTACCACCACCTATAAACATTCTCTTCAATGTTCCGGACTGTCCGCCAATCGGTAATGATGTCAGATAGGATCTGTAATATTTTTCATCCATTAAAGAAGTCAAAAACTTCACCTGCGAAATCGGCGTTACATTATTGCTTCTTGAAAGTCCGCTTCCGTCGATATAATTAAGGCCGTTCATATCAAAACCTGCCTCCTGTAAGTGATTGGTTACGACCATTCTCCCTGACTCTGAAGTCTGATCACCCATTTTCTGGAATCCTACTGTTTTCAAAAGAGCTTCTGCTAATGAGTTATCACTGTGCTGGTTGGTATAATAAATAATATCGCCTAAAGTTGGGGATTTATACGCTGAAAGCATTTTTCTGCTTTCTGGCGCAGCATCCGTCATTTTCGGAGTCACTTTTCCGGTAACTGAAATTCCGCTTTTTACCAGTGTCGTTCTGAAAGAATTGGCCAGATAAGCGGGTGCATCCGGAAGTTTTGTTGTCAGGATACCGTCGCCATCATACTTTTCAGCATACACCATCTGGTGAGCATACGGTGAAACATAGAAAAACTTCTTTTCTGTAGAAAAACCTCCTTTCTTTACGATCAGTTTTTCATTGGCCGGGTTGATTCCGCGGGTTGTTCCTGCAGGCAGATAGTAATTATTGTTTTCCAGCCACACAACATTTTCCGGAAGCATTGATATATTGCCTTTGAAAAGCGCTGTCTGAATGATAATATCACCATTTACCTTTCTGATTCCCTCTCGTGAAAGTCCACCTATGAAATCTGAAATAATATCCCTGTACGACCATGCTCCTGCTTTATTGGTTCCCAGAGAAGGGTCTCCACTTCCTACGATGTAAAGGTTCCCGTTCAGTGTTCCGTTTTCATCCACCGTTCCGGAGTACTCCAGCTGGGTCATCCAACGGTAGTTTTCTCCAAGGAGATTCAAAGCAGTTTCTGTGGTGAGTAATTTGGTAGTCGAAGCCGGTACCAAAGGGGTATTTTCATTGTACGAAGAGATTACCTTCTTCGTTTTCGGGTCATACACAACGAATCCCCAGTGTGCATTTTTCAGCACGGGGTCCGACATCATTGTGTTTACATTAATGTCTACGAGTTCTTTTGCTGACAAAACCGTTTTTTCCACCACCGAGCTAACGGGTGAAGGCAGATTCAAACTGTTTTTCTGATTGTCATAATTCTGAGAATAAAGAACGGTAGAAACGGTAGATTGAGCCAGGAAAAAACCAGAAGCCAATACCGCTGCACTTGAAATATATTTTCTGAAATTTACCATCTATCTTCTTTTTGTTCTATAGCTTTTGACTCTATAAAAAATGATAGGTTAAATCATTCAATTAGGAAGCCAAACACTTAATCAACGTCCAAAAGTAGAAATTATTGTCATATAACGGGTCATAGCCGTCTTATAAAAGAGCCTAAAGTTTGTTAAAAATTGTTAAAAATCCACAAAAACATCTTTTTTAATGCTTTGATATGCAGTGATTTCATCAAATTCTTTCAAACTTATCAAAACCATATTCTTAAACTTCTCATAGTTCTTTCCGCGGGGAAGTTTGAGCATAATCTGGAACTGATATAAATTATTAAGCCTTGCAATCTGAGCTCTTTCAGGACCCAGAACACAGTCTTCCGGCAGGTATTTTCTTAAGATAGATCCTAAAAACTGAGACGCACGGTCTACCTTATCTTCTTTCCTGTGCTTAAGCTCGATCATGATCAGCTTGGTAAAAGGCGGATAGTGGAATTTCTGACGTTCTGTAAGGATATATTTATAGATCTTGGCCGGATTGTTCATCTTGATCAGCTGAAAAACGGAATGATCAGGATTATACGTCTGAATCAGAATCTTTCCTTTTCCGGAAACTCTTCCTGCTCTTCCGGAAACCTGTGTGATCAGCTGGTAGGCTCTTTCTTCTGCTCTGAAATCCTGCACATACAACAGTGAATCTGCTTTGGGAATAGCCACAAGTTCGATATGGTCAAAATCCAGCCCTTTTGAAATCATCTGTGTTCCCACCACAATATCCGTTTCGCCTTCTTCAATTTTTTCATAGAGTTTTTCGTAGGCAAATTTCTTACGCATAGAATCTACATCCATTCTGTCCACCTCACTTTCAGGGAAGAGTTTAGAAACTTCCTCATGAATCTGCTCTACGCCTACTCCTCTTTCATTCAGATTTTCAGAATGGCATTTCGGGCAGGTTCTCGGTTTTGAAGCCCGTTGTCCGCAATAATGGCATTTCATTTCATTGGCCGCTTTATGATAGGTCATTACCACATCACAATTGGAGCAGTAATTGACGTACCCACAGCTTTCACATTCCACAACATTGGCATAACCACGGCGGTTGTGAAGCACAATAGCCTGATGATGTTCATCTACGGTCTTCTTCATTTCTTCAATAAGCCTTGAAGAGAAGTTTCCGGAAACATTTTTAGACTCCTGAGCTTCCTTAAAGTTGATCAGTTCATATTCCGGCAGGTTGACATTCCCGAATCTTTCGTTCAGGAAAATGTATTTCATTTTATCTTTTCTTGCTCTGTAATAGCTTTCAACGGAAGGTGTTGCCGATCCCAGAATCACGCCTGCTTTATAAAGACCACCCAAAACCAAAGCGGCATCTTTTGCATTAAAATATGGAGAAACCTCTCTTGGTCTGTATGCAGAATCATGCTCTTCATCTACCACAATGAGCCCTAAGTTCTGATAAGGTAAAAATAAAGCATTACGGGTCCCGATCAGAATACCGATGTCATTCTGCCTGATTCTTCTCCAGACTTCCACTTTTTCAAAGTCTGTAAGTTTTTGGTGATAGAAACCAAGCTGCCGGCCATATTTCTTTTCTAATCGCTGGGTAATCTGCTTGGTCAGAGAGATTTCAGGAAGTAAGAATAAGACATTCTTACCTTCTTTGATGCATTCATCAATCTTTTCCAGATAAATATGCGTTTTCCCTGATGACGTTACCCCGTGAAGCAAAACATTCTTTCCTTCTTCAAAAGCTTCATCGATCTCAGATTTAGCCGTTTTCTGCTGTTCAGACAGTTCTTCAAGCTCTTCGATCTCTCCTTCATAGCTTTCAATTCTGTCTTTCTGCATATGGTATTCTTCCACCAGGCCCTTGTCTGCCAAAGCTTTGAAGTGAGAGCTTCCAAAGTAGCCATCTTCAAACAGCTCTGCTTTTTTAATAGGAGTATCAGGATGTTCCGTCTGTTTTTCAAGAATCAACAGGAACAGATCTTTCTGCTTTTGTGCTCTATTCAGTTTTAAAAGAACTTCCGTAAGATTCTGATTTCCCAAAACCGCATCATTAATTTTTACATAAGCCACTTCTCTGGCCTTGTATTTTTCAGCAATTTTCTCATCAATCTCAATATACTGCAGATCGATCAGTGAATTGATGGTTTTGATAATGTCTTTTTTGGGAATAAAGGCTTCAATATCCGTAAGGTTGATCAGCTGTCGTACCTCCAATGCCTGAATCAGGTACATTTCATTGACATCCAGATTTTCAAAATCCACGACTGCTCCCGGTTTCAACTTCAGATAGGTTTCACTTTCCAGCTTTAAAGAGGAAGGAAAAGCAAATCGGTAAATTTCCCCTAGCCCACACAAATAATAATCCGACAGCCATTTCCAGAAACGGAGCTGTTCTTCGGGAAGTATCGGCTTATCATCCAGCATACTGATGACTTCTTTGGCTACGAAATTTTCCGGAGCATTATTATGCAGCTCAAATACAATTCCTGTATAGATCTTCTTTCCGCCAAACGGAACAAGTACCCGCATTCCAGGTTGAATTTCAGGCATCAGTTCTTCCGGAACCTTATAGGTAAAGGATCCTTTTAAATTTAACGGTAAAACAATTTGAGCGTATTGCAAGGGAAATATTTAAAGTGTAAAATTAGATTTTTCTTCAGAGAATTGCAATAATTTATATTTTTGCCGTTTTTTAAAAGTCTGTATTTTCAATTTAAACTTTATAACTATGAAAAAATTATTATCGCTATTCTTTTTGTTTTTACTATTAATAATCCAGGCCCAGGAAAAAACACTTATAAAAAAGACTGAGGTGACCATTCCTATTGGAAAAAAACTGATTCTTAAACCTCAAATAGATGGTCATAAAATCATCAGCTTTGAAATTACTGAAGAACAAAACATCAGTGAGAAACCCGATATGATGAACATTCTGAAAAATTTTGAAAAAGATCAGATTATTGACAATAGTATTGAAATGGTGTTCTGTGAAGCACAGATGATGAATAGTCCATTTTTTATACTCAAAACCATACAAAAGACAGGTAAAAGAATGACTTTCAAAGCTAAAATCAGGTTAAAGGGCTCGCCTTTATATTCAGCAACTTCCATTATGCCTGTTGGAAGTAACAGCCTTTCTTTTGAACAGTGGAAAGATACTATTGATTCTATTTTTCTTTACGACTTTGAACTACAATAAAAGTTCGGTGATCTCATACCAAAATGCAGAGGTAAAAAAGCCCACAAGAATACTAAATCCGATGATCAGGTTCGTCAGCTTTGTATTCAGTCTGAACTGTTCTGCAATGATGCTTGAGGTTACCAGTGTTGGCATTGCTGCTTCAAATACGGTAATTTTTGCCACATCTCCTTTTATTTTAAACAATAAAGCTAAGCCTAAAACAATTGCCGGTGCCAGAATGAGCTTATAAAGCATCGACATTGACATTTGCGGAATCAGTTTTTTCCAACCGTTAAACTTCAGCTGCAATCCTACTGAAAATAAAGCCAGAGGACTTACGGTGGCCGCCAGTTTATCAAAGAATGGTTCCGCAGCTGTAAAATCGATAAATTGTGACAACACCAAAGCCGAAATACAACCTATTAATGGCGGAAATGTAATCAGTCTTTTCAGAATAAATATGGCGCTTACCTTTCCTGATTTACTACCTCCTTTCACAGCGGCAATAATCCCTAGTGTAGACAAGGCAAAAAACATCGTCTGATCACAGATGATGGCAATACTTAAAAGGCCTTCTCCATAGAAAGCACTGATCAGTGGAAAACCGATAAAGGAAGTATTACTGTATCCGCTTGCCAGCTCCAAAGTACTTCTCGAACGCCTTGAATAGCCTCTGCTCTTGCTGTAGAACATCATAAAGAAGAAACAGAAAACAGAAATCAAAAATGTAGCAATAATCGGAAACAGCATTTCTGTTGTCCATTTTACTTTGGGCAGATATTTGAATGAAACTGCCGGAAGAGCAAGATAAAGAATCCAGGTATTGATGCCTTTGTGGGCATCCGGGTGGATAGATTTTGTTGCTTTGAATATCATCCCCGCCACAATGCACACTGCAATCAGAACAAAATTTACCATAATTATAAAGAAATATACTGCAAATTTACGGCTGATTTTTCAGTTGGAAGGGTAAAATTTATATTTTTTTGGGTAGGATTTCTATTAGGTTTCAATAGTAAAAGAGTACCTCGCTACTTATTTTTTCATTTTATATTTTAATAATTTCAAATGCTTTTCAGGATCAAAACCATTTGCTGTTCCACTTTCAATACCTTCATGAATTGCATTTTTGAGAAGCTGAATCTTATTTTCCTCTTCCTCCAACAATCTTAATCCTGCACGGATCACTTCACTAGCATTTTTATACCTTCCTTCTGAGACCTTATGGTCTACAAAATCTTCAAAATAGCCTCCTAAAGAAACTGAAGTATTACGTCCCATATTTATCTGATTTTAAATTCAATACATCAAATTTTATGAAAGGTTTATTTTAAATTCTATCTAATCAGATTCAGATTTTAATTTTTAACTTTTCCTGTATCCCAAAGACTCATTACCTCAACATTATTCAGGGGCTTTGAGAGGGTAATCTTTTTCGAAGTTTTCGGCAGAAGATCAAAGAAATTGTCACTGAAATGGGTATCTCCGATCAGATAGACATCTTTTGCAAGAACATCGGTAGAGACTTCAATCTCAGTGGGAGATATTTTTTTAATTGTAATATTAGGTTTTGTAAGTTTTATATCTTTCGGCCTGCTAAAAAAGAACAATTTTTCAATTTTTGAATCATTAGACGTAATCTTTAAAACAGCCTTTGACAAATCGAATGGAGCAAGTTCTGATTGATTAATGCGTACTATTTCTTCACTGGTATTGGCTTTCAGAGTACCTGATTTATTATTCTCCCAGAGTTTTTTCCCCTCAAAGTCTATAAGTTCTGATTTCAGGCTAAAGTTGAAGTCTTTAAGATCATCATTCATTAGGTAAAGATCATACGCTTTATCTGTTTCTGCCACAGAAACCAACACAGGTTCAAAGCTTCTTTTGGCCTGATAATGGAAGGCCTTCCAATTTCCAAGATAATCGATAGACGACCATGAAACTACCGGCCAGCAATCATTGAGCTGCCAGTATAAAGTTCCCATATTATAAGGTCTTGCACGGCGGTGAGCTTCAATTGCAATTTGCATTCCACGGGCCTGCAGCAATTGAGAAACATAATTGTATTGCACAAAATCTGTTGGGATATTGTAATCCCTTTTCATATATTCATTGATGATCTCCCAACCTCTTGCATGTTTTTCATGAGCTTTGATGGTTGGATTTTGTAAACTCAGATCGGGAGTTTCTGAGAACATCGATTTTGTCGTTTCAAGCGTAGGCATTCCCTGGAAGCCATATTCAGACATGAAACGTCCTACTTTTTCATTGTAAATCTCAAAGGGCTGTTCGCCCCACCAAACTCCCCAATAATGCGAATCTCCTTCTGTAAGGCTCTCTTTATGCCCCCATCCAATTGACGGAGAACTTGGCCAATAGATATTTTTGTCCGCTGTAAGGTTTTCTTGCAAAGCATTGGGAATGGCCTCATGAAACAGTTTTTTATAATCTTTCCAGACCTGTAATGAATCGTTTTTGGAATATTTGAACTGTTTCTGATACCCCCAGTTGACAATGGCTTCATCTATTTCATTATTTCCGCACCACAAAGCAATTGACGGATGATTCTGAAGTCTGTTGACCTGATCCTTTACTTCTTCTTTTACATTGGTTAAAAATGCATCATCTGCCGGATAGAAACTTCCTGCAAACATAAAGTCCTGCCAGACCAAAATTCCGTTTTCGTCACAGGCTTTGTAGAATTCGTCATCTTCATAGATTCCACCGCCCCAGATACGGATCATATTCATATTGGCATCCTTAGTATCTCTGATCAGTTTTTGGTATTTTTCTTTGGTTACTCTTGGTGAAAAACTATCTGCCGGGATCCAATTGGTTCCTTTAATATACAACGGATTCCCGTTGACTTTAAAGTAAAATGATTTTCCCTTACCATCCTTTTCCTGAACAAGTTCTACTGTTCGCAATCCTATTTTCACCGTTTCATCAGAAAGCAGTTGATGATCTTTCTGAAGCGAAATTTTCATATCATACAAATGAGGCTCCCCCCAACCATTAGGCTGCCAACGTTTCGGATTTTCAATGGCAAAAGGAAGATTCAGACGGTTTTCTCCTTTTTTCAGCTGAATTGTACTCGCCTTATTATTGATCGTAAAAGTATACTTGCCCTCTTTTTCAGCCAGAATTAGAGCATGAATATGTAAGTTGGCCTTTTTATCGGATAAGTCTTTCTGTTCAATTTTTATATTTTCAACTTTAGCTGCATTCCAAAACTCAACTTTGACTTCTTTCCAGATTCCTGCTGTCACCAATCTTGGTCCCCAATCCCAACCAAACTGATATTGTGCCTTTCTTATAAAGCTTCTTGGAGATTCCGGCATAGTGAACGGAACCTGTTTAGCCAGTTTTTTCCCTTTTTCAACCGCAGATATGAATTTAATCTTCAATTCATTGTCTCCTTTTTTCAACAGTTCTTTCACCGGAATTTCCCACTTCCTGAACATATTGTCTGTTTTTTTCAGCAATTTCCCATTAAGATAGATCTCTGAAAAAGTATCTAATCCATTGAATACAAGATCTGCATGCTGATTTTCCAACTCTTTCTGAGTAATATTAAAATGGGTTTGATATTCCCAGTCTTCAGATTCTATCCATTGTACTTTCTTTTCATTTTCATCTTTATAAGGATCCGGAATGACTTTATTGTTCATCAGGTCCAGATGCACTGTTCCCGGTACTTTTGCAGGAAGCCAGTTTTGATCTTTTGAATTTTTGAACTGCCAGTTTTCAGAAGACAAATTTCTTTCAGAAAACTGTGCAAAAAGGATATTCTGTATAAAAAGAGAAGCAAAAAGGATAGATTTATTCATCAGTAAGTTTATTTACGATTCTATGAATTCCGTACTTAATAAGTTCATTGTTAAAATTGATAAGCAGTCCTAGCTTTATATTACTTTGTTTCAGATAGGTCAGTATTTGTGAATGAGAAATAGGATGTAATTCCAATACAGATTTTATTTCTACAATTACTTTATCTTCTACAATCAGGTCAACTTTATATGCATTTTCTATCGTTATTTCTTTATATTTTAAAGATAGAGATACTTGTTGTTTTATATTTAATCCCTGCAGCTTTAATTCATAAACCAAAGCTGTTTCGTATGCGCTTTCCAGCAGGCCTACTCCCAGGTTTTTGTGTACTTCTATTGCAGCACCTATTATTTTATAGGATAATTCATTTTCATTCATTTTTGTGTGTGTTTATATATTTTTTAAACGCAAAGTTTTATCTTATTTATGTTACATTTTTAAGGGTGCTAAGATGGGATCGGTTTTCTACCGATCTGATGAAGCGAGCGTTTTACCACCAGCTTCTTCAGCGACAAAGTCGCTATTCTTTGCTTCCTAAATATAACGTAATTCTTAATAAAACTTTGCGTTTAAAAAATTACAAAGTAAACTATCCATATTTATAACTTTAGTTTGTCACTCCGTCCGGAATGACAAAGTGTATGGGTCATGATAGTATTAGCTGTTTTTCAAAGCTACAATCTCAGCTGGATTGGCAAATGCTCCTCCATTCGTAATTGCTGAGGAGTGAAAGTAGTCTGCTTTTGTAAATGCTCTCAATTCTTCGATGTTCGATGAGCGAAGTCCACCCCCTACTAAGATTTCTATTCTGTCATCGGAAAGTTCAACCAGCTTTTTCAGATTTTCTTTTCCTTCTGATACATTGGTTTTTTGGCCGGATGTAAGGATCGTTTTAAAACCACATTCTATAACTTTTTCTAAAGAATCCTCAAGATTTTTTGCGCGGTCAAAAGCACGATGGAAAGTACATTGAAATGGCGCTGCCAATTCTATCAAAGCTTTATTCTGTGCCAGATTCACCTCATCATTAGCATCCAGAATTCCAAATACGAAACCATCTACATTTAAAGATTTCAACTGAATCAGATCATTTTTCATCTGCTCAAATTCGGCTTCGGAATAAGTAAAATCACCTCCTCTCGGACGGATCATTACAAAAATCGGGATATTGATTTTCTCACGAAGCTGTTTTGTGGTTTCAAAATCGGGAGTAGTTCCTCCTTCACTTAATCCGTCACATAATTCTATTCTGTCTGCTCCATTTTCAAAGGCGATAACCGCTGATTCAGGATTAAAGCATGCTATTTCTATTTTTGACATTTTTTCTTTTGTATGCTTAATTTTATTTTGGCTCTTCCTGCAATACATCTGCAATCAGAAAGGATCCATTTTCTTTTATGACTTTTACGACTGAAGGATATTTAGCTTTAAAGCCATCATCTCTCAACACGATATTGAAGGTATATTCATCTTTGGAAGAGGATTTTAATTCACAGCTTCCCACTTCAATATTGTTCCAGTCCTGTGCAGGAATAAGAAATCCGATACCCACACCAGCTTTACTTGTATCAAATTTACTTTTCCATTTATCTTTGAACTCCTGCTCAGTAAGACTTCCATCTACATCAAGATCTACATTCGTAGCATCGGTTTTATAATCGTAATAGTCTTTCGTAGTCATTTTCTGCATGTCTTTGTCCTGTTTAACAAGGTCTGCTTTAAAATAATCTACAATGCTCTTCTTCAACCATTTTTGAGCTTCTTCAGCATCTTTGGATTCGGAGTCTGTGTCTAAAACTACTTTTTCTTTTACCTGTTCGGTTCCAGGTTGGGTCGTTGTTGTATTCTCCTTCTTTTCTTCCTTACATGCGATGATTAAAAATAAGGAAGCGATAATCGTTCTTTTCATATTTTGTTTTGATCTATATTTTGGATAAAGACTCTTGTTTTTGGGGTTATGGTTTGGAAAACGCAAAGGCGCAAAATTTTCTAACAAACTGTATGCTTTAAGGCGCAAAGATTTTATCTGCGATAAAATTGAATACTGCTTGCTTGTAATTGCCACGAATGCACGAATAAAATGGATGACGCATAACTTTTAAAACTAAGCATTTATGCGTTTTAATAATAATTCAAATTCTAATAATAAAACACTTAGAATAAAATTATTCGTGCATTCGTGGCAAAAAAAACAGCATCATAATAATGATCTTTTTCGCCTTTATATATTACATTATTTCAACGCAAATTCCGGTTTTTCAAGGCGATTTCCTTTCTGATCATACACCGCAAAGTTGAATCCGTCCTGGATGCAGTAAGAACCATATTCTCCTTTTTTGTTGATGGCAATGAATCCTACCTGAATATCTTTTAAATTTTTATTTCTTCTCTGATTAATCTTTACAATTCTGTCTACTGCTTCTTTACAGGCTTCCTGTGGATTTCTGCCCTGTCTCATAAGCTCAACCACCAAATGGGTCCCCACGGTACGGATCACTTCTTCACCATGACCGGTTGCTGTAGCTGCTCCTACTTCATTATCTACAAATAATCCTGCTCCAATGATTGGGGAATCTCCTACTCTTCCATGCATTTTAAAAGCCATTCCGCTTGTAGTGCAGGCACCAGAAAGGTTTCCCTGGGCATCCAAAGCGATCATTCCTATGGTATCGTGATTTTCAATATTGGCAATGGGTTTGTACTGACTGGTTTTCAGCCATTCTTTCCATTCTTTTTCGGATTCCGGAGTGAGAAGGTTTTCTTTTTTAAAACCTTGTGAAAGGGCAAACTGTAATGCTCCGTCTCCTACCAGCATAACGTGAGGTGTTTTCTCCATGACCGCTCTGGCCACGGAAATCGGGTTTTTCACATGTTCCAGACAGGCAACGGAACCGATATTATAATTTTCATCCATGATACAGGCATCCAGCGTTACTCTTCCATCTCTATCGGGACGGCCGCCATATCCTACACTTCTTTCCTTAGGATCTAATTCTACGAGACGAACTCCTTTTTCTACGGCATCCAAAGCTTTGCCTCCTTTTCCGAGAATCGTCCACGCTTCTTCATTGGCTTTAAGACCAAAATTCCAAGTAGAAAGAACAATCGGTTTGTTGATCACTTTGGCAGATGTATTTTCAGGTAATTCGGCAGCCATCAGATCCAGCGGATTTACGGCAAGTGCTGCTGTTGCAATTCCCAGTTTTTTTATAAAACTTCTTCGGTTATTGTTCATGGTATCTCAAATTATTAATACCTGACAAATCTAAAAAAAACTTCTATGAAATCCTCAGGCGAATCAAGGAATATCCGTCTATTATTTTTATTTATCTTTACTGCTGTAATGGATTCTTTTAAAATATTCAGGAATATCCCTTTCTTTCAGGAGCTGTCTGATGAAGAAATCAATATCCTGGTCAGCATCAGCACCCCGAAGCTTCTTCGTAAAAAAGAGAAGCTGGCAGAACCTGGGCTGTCTTTCAACCATTTATTCATTATGTCTCATGGGTTACTCAGATTTTTCTTTGATGATGAAAACGGCATCGAGAGCAACCTGTTTCTACCTTCAGAAAAAGAAGCCGCCATTATGGAAACTCCGGAATCCTATTCAGGTGAAACGGAAAGAAAATATACGATAGAAGCGGTCATAGAAAGTCAGCTTTTTTTGTTCAACAAAAATGAATTTGAGGATATTGCCTTTCAGCACAGAGGCATTTATAATGTGTATCTTAAGTCTTTGAAGCTGATTATCAATATCGCGAAAACACGCATCGAACAGTTTTGCTCTACTTCCCCACACTCCCGCTATGAAGAGTTTCTGGAGACCAGACCGTTTACTTCTCAAAACGCCAATAGAAAATATATTGCGAACTTTCTGGGCATTACTCCCAACTCACTTTCAAGAATGACAGCCCGTATCCATAAAAAAAGGAACGACAGAAAAAAATAACTTAGGAATACTTTTTCTCAGTTTATTCGATCTAATTTTGCTTTATCAAAATACTGTCACACAATCAATTAAAAGCAAAATGAGAAAATATCACCTAAAAACACAACTGTTATTGAATAAGCTTTAATCTTCTCTTAAGATTTAAAGTAACCGTCTCTGTGGTCATTGATCATCGGGTTACTTCCTTGTTTTACCTTTCAATATCATTTTACCTTATACAATTATTTATGCAAAGAATTTCAATACTTCTCTGCCTGTTGTTATCATGCAATTTTGTTCAGGCATCAACAGGCCATTTGGAAGATCATATAGCCAATGCTGCATCATGGTTCATTTTACTTGTTTTACCCGTTGCAGGCATTTATCTTTTCTGGAAAGTACACATCTATCCGGAAAAAGTAGCTGAGAAAAAGAACCATCCTCAGCTAAACGCCATAAAAAGTATGTGCCTCCTTTCCCTTGTTTTTGGAGGCCTTTTATGGCCGATTGCCCTGATCTGGGCCAACTATAATTACGGAAATCAGGACGATCCGAAAAAAGACACAGACCTTATGGAAAAAGAATTTACAACCCCCGAAAATTAAAAAACATGCTGGAATTACTCGTTGCAATATATGCCGGAATATGCTGGCTGCTTATCAAAAAATTAAAACTGATCCCCTGGACCTTTACCACGCAGGTTGTGGTGTATTCACTTCCTATTTTCGGATCTATAGCTTTGATATTAAGTTTAAATTATTACTGCCCCATTACTTCTGATGTGAAAGTAGGAAACAGAAGTGTAGATATTACCACACAGGTCCTGGGAAAGGTAAAAAAGGTCTATGTAAAAACCAATCAGGAGGTAAAAAAAGGAGATACATTATTCGTTTTAGACAGAGAACCTTATGTACAGGAAATCAAATCTCTGGAAGCTAAGCTTAGCAATATGAAAGCTACAGTAAGCTCTTATAATACAGACATTTCAGCTTCCCGAAAAAACATTGCAGGTTTACAGTCGCAGCTGGATCTTGCTAATAAAAGAGTGACTCAGTATCAGGAACTCGTAGAAGCAGGTGCGGCGAATAAATTTGATCTGGAGCAAGCCATCACCAACGTTCGTGATCTCCAATCCAGAATCAGCGCAGCCCAATCTCAACAACAGTCTTTGGAAACAAAATCCAATGCGTCGTATGGAGGAGAGAATTCATCGGTTTCTGAAATTCAGGCAAAACTGGATCAGGCAAAGTGGAATCTTTCGCAAACAGTGGTTCTGGCTCCTACAGATGGAATTATTCCTAACGTTCAGCTGAATGAAGGGGCAATCATGGCTCCTTTTAAATCTGCCTTTGTGTTGATTCAGAAGCAGCAGTCTGTCATCGGATTTTTTGCTCAGAATGAACTGGAAGCCGTAAAAAACGGAAATGAAGTAGAGCTGGCCCTTAAAACTGAACCGGGAAAAGTAGTGAAAGCCAGACTTGAATATGTAATCGATGCAACCAGCCAGGGAATCATGAATAATGCCGGAGGTATGCTTGGTGGGAACGGCTCTGTAGCCGGACTTCCGGATACTGCGAGACAATTACCGGAAACGGACGGAAAACTTATTGCCAAATTTGTACTGGAAGATGATCAAAAACAGCTTACGGTAGGTGCCAGAGGAACGGCGGTCATTTATTCTGATCATATCAAGCCACTGCATCTTATTCGAAAGGTGATGGTTCGTATCAATAGTAAAATCAATTATCTGATCCCAAAACTTCATTAATATGTACAGAAAATTAATTGTATTGGGAGTCCTTTCCCTAGGCTTAAGCTCATGTATAGGCTACAAAGAACCCACTAAAGAAAGTATGGATCAGCTGAAAGAGAAAAGTGAAATTGCGGCCCATCTGGAAATTCCGGATGACTGGATATTCGACAGAAAAGCAAATTCTAGATCTTTGTCCTACGACTGGATCACAGATCTTAAAACACCTCAGCTGGAAACCCTAATCAATGAAGGGATGCTGTACAATGCAGATCTTATCATTGTCAAAGAAAAGCTGAACCAGGTTGAACTGGCTATGGAAATTGCCGGAAGTAATCTTTATCCAAGTGTAAGTGCCGTTGCCAATACCTCCAACAATCTGATCAGTGATGCCCAAATCCGACGTCTTGCCTTAAAAGCAAACTGGGAAATTGATCTTTGGGGTAAAAATAAATCTTCACAAATGGCCGCCAAAAGCAATTATTTTTCTGCCAAACATCAGAATACGTTGCTTCATCAGTCTATTGCGGGGATGATTGCCAAAGCTTATTTTTTGAATATTGCAGGAAATATTCAGGAAGAGATGATTCAAAGCTATATTCAGAAATCCAAGGATCTGGAAAAGCTGTATATCCTCCAGAAAAAAGTAGGAACTGCTAATGCTTTAGATATTTCTAATATCTCGGCAGAAATCATTTCTCTGGAAGGTTATCTCGAAAAAGTAAAAAATGCCAATGCACAATCCAGAAGATCGCTGGAGCTGCTTACCGGAAAATACCCGGAGGGAAAACTGGTTACACAGAATTTTTTTAATCCTGTAAAAAATGAGATTCCAGAGTCTTTCCCACTTCAGCTTCTGGAAAACAGATCTGATATACAGGCCAGCCAGTTTCAGATAGAAAAATCTTTTTATGAAGTACAGGAGGCTAAAGCAGCCAGACTTCCCTCACTGAGCATAAGTTCATCTTTGGGAACTGCCGGCAGTAATGTGGAATCAATCAATTCTCTGTTTTCGAATCCTTTATTAAAAGTGGGCAGTGGATTGGTTTCCCCTATATTCAACAACGGAAAATTGAAAAAGAATGTAGAAATAAAAAATTCACAGCAAAAACAGGTGATCGAAGAATATTCAAAAGCCGTTCTGAATGCACTGAATGAGGTAGAGTCTTCTCTGGCCAATCTGCATTCCGTTGAAAAGCAATTGACCTATAACTTTAGTGCAGTCAATGAACTGAAAAACAACATCAATCTTACCCAAAAGCAGATCAAAGTAGGGACTAATAACAGCTTTGTCCTTATCCGAAAGCAAAGGGATCTCCTAAGAAATGAAATGAACCTCATCAATATTGAGCTTCAGTACAGGATAGAACGTATCAATCTGTATATGGCGCTGGGCGCTGAGAATTTCATTTATTCATAATTTATACTTCGAAAGCCTGTGGAAATCATCCACAGGCTTTTTGTTTTGACCACCCCGTCAAAAATTCTTTGAATTTTCGCCACCCCTCCAGAGGAGGGGAATATTCAGTCCCTCTAATGGAATATTTCGGGGAAATTCTATGATATTCTTTAATGGGGCAGTTTATCTCTGAAGTAACCATATACCCAGGTTCCGGCAATAGCACTCAACAGAGTGATGGATACGGCTAAAGCTCCTGTTCCGATCTGAGCAAAAAGTGGTCCCGGACAGGCTCCTGTAATGGCCCAGCCAAAACCGAAGATCAAGCCACCGTAAATCTGACCTTTATTAAACTTTTTAGGTGTCAGCGTAATAGGCTCACCATAGATGGTTTTGATCTTAAACTTTTTAATCAGCCACACTGAAATAATCCCTACCAATACGGCACTTCCGATGATTCCGTACATATGGAAAGACTGTAAACGGAACATTTCCTGTATTCTGAACCAGCTGATCACTTCTGCCTTCACGAAGATAATACCAAATACAACACCTGCTGCAAGGTACTTCAGGTTGTGATACCATTTATATTCAACACTCACTTCATTGATACAATTTGTCTCAATATATGAGTTGTTATTTTCTCTTTCTTTTATCATAATTTAAATCCTTTTTTAAAATCCCATTTACAAGGAAAGTATTACAGGCAGAATAAGATTGGCCATTAAAAATCCGCCGATCATAAAACAAATAGTCGCTACCAAAGAAGGCCACTGCAGATTGGAAAGCCCCATGATTGCATGACCGCTGGTACATCCGCCGGCATATCTCGTCCCGA
The DNA here is from genome assembly GCF_056844665.1 of Chryseobacterium sp. FR048. Lineage (NCBI taxonomy): Bacteria > Pseudomonadati > Bacteroidota > Flavobacteriia > Flavobacteriales > Weeksellaceae > Chryseobacterium > Chryseobacterium sp. FR048. The sequence continues at coordinate 431,496 of NZ_JBXDSE010000001.1, forward strand.
ATCCTACTAAAAATCCGCCCACAACCATCATGATAAATCCTCGCAGTGTAAAGACACTTTCAAAGTTCATCAGCTGCATCGGTACAAGATTGCTGTAGTCTGTTATTCCGTAGCCTGCCAATTCGGTTTTCAGAGTGGGATTAACATTGATCTCTGCAGGATTGAGCAGAAAATGGGCAGCAATCATTCCGCCAAAGAAAATTCCCAGTACGAAAAACAGGTTCCAGGCTTCTTTCTTCCAGTCGTATTTGAAAAAATTCACATTTGCCGGTACACAGGCTGCACAGATGTGCCTTAATGAGGAACTGATTCCAAAGGATTTGTTTCCCATGATCAGCAATGCAGGAACGGTAAGTCCTATCAAAGGGCCTGCAATATACCATGGCCACGGTTCTTTTATGATCTCCAACATATATTCGTTTTATTGATTTAAAATTTTAGTCTGACATACAAAATCACTTTTAGGAATCGCTGTAGAAGCAATCGCTTTGAATCCGCCTTCAATCTCAGAAAAGTTCCTGTAACCTCTCGCCTGAAGAATACTTGCCGCCATTGTACTTCTGTAGCCACTTCCACAATGCATATAAAAATGCTCCTGAGTTTCCAGAGTACGAATCCATTCGTTGATATAGGCCAGCGGTTTGCTATACGCCTCGTGAATATGTTCTGCATGGTATTCACTTTCTCTTCTTATATCAATGATTTTAGATTCTTTCCCAGCGATTTCTTTTTCAAACTGTTCTGCAGAAATACGGTGTACAGAATCTGTTTCTTTTCCTTCTTTTATCCAGGCTTCAAAACCGCCTTCCAGAAATCCTAAAATATGGTCAAAGCCTACCCTGCTCAGTCTTGTTACGGCCTCTTCTTCATCTCCTTTTTCCGTTACCAGTAAAATAGGTTGATTCACATCAGCAATTAAAGCACCTACCCAAGGAGCAAAGTCACCATCCAACCCTATATTGACTGACTGAGGGATAAAACCTTTCGCAAAGGTACGGTTGTTTCTTACATCCAGAATCAAAGCGCCCGATGCTTCCGCTATTTCCTCAAACTGTTGTGGAACAAGAGCATGTAATCCCTGTGACAATACTTCATCAAAGCTATTATATCCCCGTTTATTCATCATCACATTCATTCCGAAATAAGCAGGCGGAGGTAAAAGTCCGTCTGTCACTTCTTTGATGAAACTTTCCTTACTTTTTTGATTAAGGGCATAATTCGTTTTCTTCTGATTTCCAAGAGTATCTACTGTTTCTTTCTGCATATTTTTACCACAGGCAGAACCGGCTCCATGTGCAGGATATACGGTAATGTCATCATGTAAAGGTAAAATCTTATTATACAGGCTTTCATACAGTAAACCTGCAAGTTCTTCCTGAGTCATATCTGTTCCTTTCTGGGCAAGATCCGGTCGGCCCACATCTCCAAGAAACAAAGTATCCCCACTGAAAAGTGCTGTTTCAAAACCATCTTCGTCGATCAACAGATAGCAAGAGCTTTCCAATGTATGTCCCGGTGTATGAAGAACCTTTATTTTAATATTTCCGACTTCAAATATCTGGTTGTCGTTTGCGATAATGGCTTCAAATTCCGGACTAGCTGTAGGTCCGTAAACAATCGGAGCCTGAGTTTTTTGGCTTAAATCAAGGTGTCCACTGACAAAATCAGCGTGAAAATGGGTTTCAAAAATGTATTTTAATGTTGTTCCATCTTCTTTCAATCTGTCGATATAAGGTTGTGTTTCCCTTAAAGGATCAATGATCACCGCTTCTCCGGCTGAAGTGATATAATAAGCCCCCTGAGCTAAACATCCTGTATAAATCTGTTCTATTTTCATTGTACTTATTTTTACTATTGAAATGATATACAAATCTCCCTCTTTCTGTTTTCCCCTACAGCTACTTTTGTTACATAAGGGTTTAAAATATATGGGTTTCTTTAGTCATAATATAAATTCCCATCACTAAAATAAACCACCCGAATGCCGGTTTCAGTTTTTTACCATCTATTTTCTTTGATAATTGGGCGCCGATGATAATTCCAATAACGGCAATACCAGCTATGGACATCAATACATCCCATTCTATTTTGGTACTGTTCATCGATGAAAGGAAACCGATCAGAGAATTCAGGGAAATAATAGCCAAAGAAGTTCCTATTGCTGTTTTCATTGGAGTTTTCAAAAGATTGACCAATGCCGGAATGATCATAAAACCACCTCCTGCTCCTACCAGGCCTGTCAAAAATCCTACAACCGTCCCCTGGCCAGCTGCCAGAAACACATTTCCTTCCCCAGAACTATTCTCAGCTACCGTTGTATTGCGAATCATTTTATAGGAAGCAAGAACCATCAGACCGGCAAAAATCAGCAGTAGAAAAATATTTTTAGTTACTGTAAAGCCTTTTACAACGATCAGCACATCCGGAATTAACGGCAGCAAATACGTTCTGGTCAGGAAAATTGAAATAACAGAAGGCAGCCCGAATACTACCGCCATTTTACCATTGACCAATCCTTTTTTGAAATAAGAAACGGAGCCGACCAGGCTGCTGATCCCCACAATGAAGAGTGAATATTCTGTAGCAAGAAAAGCATCCATCCCAAACAAATACACCAATACCGGAACGGTGAGAATACTTCCGCCACCACCGATTAATCCCAGAGAAATTCCTATTAAAACTGATGCTGCATAGCCTATAATTTCCATTTTTATGATCTCTATAATTATGGTGCAAAAATGGGATTGTTCTGGAAGGGGTACAGCTACTTTTGTTACATAAGAGATTTTTTAGACCCCTTTTTTTCTAACACTTTAGTTCACTTTAGAAAGTTTATGCTGCGACTGTATAAGTAAGTTCACTTTAGATGAAAATCTCTGATTTTCATAATACTTAAGTGTTCTTTTCAACAGGATGCATGATAACTTACATTTTACTTGAGTGTTATGATTTTTTTGTGACTTTTGTGGTTGGGGGTAAACCACCCCGTCAAAAATTCTTTGAATTTTTGCCACCCCTCCAGAGGAGGGGAATATGAGTGCCTTTGATTGACCTAGAGGTTAAGGGTGATCTTGTTTCTGCCGAGCTGCACGCTTCCTTCTTCTTCAAGTTGCTTGAGAAGTCTGGATACCACTACCCTGGCGGTTCCCAGCTCGTTGGCAAGCTGTTCATGAGTGGTATTGATGATATTGGAATGAGTGAGTTCTGACTTTTTATGAAGGAGGTTCAGCAACCTTTCATCCATCTTTTTGAATGCGATGGCATTGATAATATCCAGGAGTTCTTCAAAACGTTTATGATAAAGCCTGAAGATATAATCCAGCCATTCCGGATGTTCTTTGATAAATAAAGACACTTTATCTACCGGAAGGAAAAGAATTTCAGCATCTTCCTCTACCTCAGCTTTCACAATACTTTTTTCATTATGCATTCCGCCCAGGAAAGACATGATGCAGCTTTCTCCTGCTTTGATGTAGTACAGCAGAATTTCTCTGCCGTCTTCTTCTGTTCTGATCACTTTGATCATCCCTTTCATCACAATAGGAATGGAGCGGATAGAGCTGTTTTCATCCAAAATAATATCTCCTTCACTGTATTTTTTCGTTATCCCGTTCTGGTATAGCTTTTCTACAAGGTCCGGCGACGAAGCAAATTCTGAAGAAAGAATGGTATCCTGCATGCTGTAAAATTCTGTAGGGCTAATTTACGCCAATTTCATCAACGAACAGCCATGCTTTTGAATCTGCCCCCGGATTTCCTGCCGGAATAATGCCTGCATTTTCAATGACAACTTTTAGGTATTTTGCATTCTGAGCCCCCACATTCAGTCTGATCTTTCCTTTGGCATTCTGAATGTCTTCTTTTCCGATTTCTTTGATCAGTTTAAAGTTTTTAAGATCATCAGCAATATAGATCTTTGCTGATTTTGCAAGGTGGATCCAGCTTCCTTTATTTTCGAGTGTATTGAAATAAATTTCTGAAAACCCTGTTCTCTGTCCAAAATCTATAGTTGCCACAACGTCTTTTCCCTGAAAGCCAAGCCATGTTTTGCCCAGCTGCTTTACATTTCCGATAATACCATCTACCAGCGTGAAAGCACCACCAAAAGAATAGTTTTCACCTGGCTGTTGTTCCAGTGTAATGCTTTTTCCTGTAGTTTTTGAAACGGTAAATTCCTGAGTAGAAACGGCGCTTTTCAGTTTTCCATCTTCAAAATAGGCAGACTTAATCGTTAAAGAATTTGGAATGGAAACCGGGCCTTGGTATGTTTCAGAGTTTATGGTAGGAACCGTTCCATCTAATGTATATCGGATTCCGTTTGAGTTTTGTGAAGTAGAAAGTTCATAGGCAATCCCCTTATTCGCAGGAATTACTTTTCCGGAGATATTGTAAATACTTTTAGCATAGTTCACATTCATTTTATCCAGAACTTTGAACTGGTTGATCACCCTGTTTTCAAATTCTTTATAATTCTTAGGATCGGATGTTCCCCATCCTACTTCGGAAAGCGCCATCAACCTTGGGAAGATCATGTATTGTACCTGCTTAAAATCCAGGATATATTCAGTCCACAGGTTCGCCTGTACTCCCAGAATGTATTTTGCCTGTTCTGCGTTCAGTTCGGAAGGAATAGGATTATACGAATAGACTTTATCCAGCGGCGTGAAACCTCCGAAAGCATTCGGTTCTGATTGTGGATCTCCCTGATAATGGTCAAAATAGCAATATGCCCCCGGTGTCATTACTGCAAAGTGTTTTGATTTTGCGGCTTCAATACCTCCGTTTACTCCTGTCCAGCTCATTACAGCGGCATTCGGTGCCAGCCCGCCTTCCAGAATTTCATCCCAACCAATAATTTTTCTTCCTTTGCTGTTTACATATTTTTCAATTCTCTGGATAAAATAGCTTTGCAGGCCGTGTTCATCCTTTAAATTATTTTTCTTAATCAGTTCCTGGCAATGTGCACATTCTTTCCATCTGGTTTTCGGACATTCATCGCCACCGATATGGATGTATTGGGATGGAAACAGTTTTATTACTTCATCCAGAACGTTCTCCAGGAAGGTAAATGTTTCATCTTTCGGGCAAAAAACATCATCAAAAACACCCCATTTTGTAGCAGATTCAAAAGGTCCTTTTGTACAGGCCAGTTCAGGATAAGCCGACAATGCAGCCAAAGCATGCCCAGGCATTTCGATTTCCGGAACAACAGTAATATGTCTTTCCTGAGCATATTTTATCACCTCCTTTATCTGTTCCTGAGTATAGAAGTAAGGTCCGTAAGGTTTCCCATCGTAAGTATTATCCACGTAAGCCCCAATCATCGATTCTTTACGTTTTGAACCGATCTGTGTAAGCTTCGGATATTTTTTTATTTCAATTCTCCATCCCTGATCGTCTGTAAGATGCCAATGGAATGTATTCAGTTTATACATCGCCAGATAATCGATATATTGCTTCACCTCCTCTACCGTGAAAAAATGACGACAAACATCAAGGTGCATCCCACGCCATGCAAATTTTGGCTGATCCTCAATTTTTAATGCCGGAATTTTCTTTTCCGTTTTATAATTTTCAAATAACTGAATCAATGTCTGAAGCGCAAGGAAATAGCCTTGTTTGGTGTACGACTGAATGTGAATCTGCTTAGGTGAAATATCGAGGGTATAAAATTCTTCTTTTCCTACCGGAGCTTTTGGCAATTGCGAATAAATCAGTTGAGCATCGGCTTTCTTTGACGTCTTAATCTTTATTTCTGAATTGAATCGTTTCTTAAAATATTCCGTTTCATTTTTAGGCAGATCATCGCTTATAACCAAGATGTCGGAAATAACAAAATTTCCATTATTGATCTGCACATTTTGTGGATAAGGAATCAGGTTCAATTTATTCTGAGCAAAAATTAGGGTGGAAACTAACATGAAAAATGCTAAAAAAGTCCGTATCATGGAATGGAATTAAGGTTTCAGCTAAGATAATTATTTTTCAAAGTTCTTTGATTTTTTTTAGGCATAAAGTCGTAAAAGCTTTCAAATTCTTATTTTTCCAATTCATATGATACGATAAAGTAGTTTATTATAAACACTAAGTTTTTAAGAGCGTAGTATTTAAGATCGCCCTACAATTCTCTCGAAGTAAATCTATATTCATTTTAAAACTATGGTTTGTTTTTTGATCAGTATTGATCACTTAAAAAGATAAAACGTTTAAATTTGTAAAAAAAATCCGATGAAAAAAAGCATTTTTCTGGCAGCCGGGCTATTCTTCTCCATCTCTACGCAAGCACAAATTCTTGATATTATTAAATCTACTGTGAAAGATAAAACGGGTGTAGATTTGAATACTCCTGTTAAAAATACGGGTACAACAACTTCCACCAATACAACAACCACTACACCAATAAAAAACAATACTTCCTCTTCGAATGCGAATCTGGGAAATCTTACCTCAACTCAGATTTCTTCCGGATTGAAAGAAGCTTTGAATATCGGTGTTACAGATGGTATTAAAAAACTGGCGGTTACAGATGGTTTTTTCAGAAATGAAGCGGTGAAGATCCTAATGCCTGAAAAGCTAAGAAAGATTGATACCACGCTACGTTCTATCGGAATGGGAAGCCTTGCAGATGAAGGAGTAAAACTCTTAAACAGAGCTGCTGAAGACGCAGTAACAGAAGCAGCCCCTATTTTCACCAAAGCGATCACTTCCATGACCATTACAGATGCTAAAAATATCCTGCTAAGCAGTGATAATGCAGCCACCAACTACCTACAGACTAAAACTCAAAGCCAGCTTTTCAGTGCTTTCCAGCCAAAAGTGAAGGCTTCATTAGGAAAAGTAGGTGCTGATACGGTATGGAAGAACCTGATCTCAAAATATAATACTTTCACCGGACAAGCTGTAACGACTGACCTTAATGAGTATGTAACAACAGAAACCATCAATGGTGTTTTCAAAATGGTAGCAGATAAAGAAAGTGGTATCAGAAATACTCCGGCTATGAGGACTACGAGTATTTTGCAGAAGGTTTTTGGAGCGCAGGATAATAAATAATAAGTTAGTTGGTAAACTAACTGTTACCTATAAAAAGACTGTTTCATTGTGAAACAGTCTTTTTTATTATATTATTTTCTTTTGTCTTGAAACAAAAATTCAAGACCTGGAAATCTACGCTAAAAATAATTCCTGTTCTCTAAAAATTCTAAACTTGTGCGAATTCTATATTTGTTGATCAGTTCTGAATGGGTCTCGCACTTCGGACAATAGAATTTTCTTAACGTTCACAGAATTTATTTTTTTAACGCTACGATTTCCGATGTCACTTTTCGTAGCCGTTAATAGAAAGATATTTCATGATATTAATTTTCAGAATTGTAAACACCAAAAAAAACTGTTTCTTTATTTTACTATTTTCTTTTGTCTTGAAACAAAAGAAACAAAAGTTCAAGACCTGGAAATCTACGCTAAAAATAATTCCTGTTCTCTAAAAATTCTAAACTTGTGCGAATTCTATATTTGTTGATCAGTTCTGAATGGGTCTCGCACTTCGGACAATAGAATTTTTTTAACGTTCACAGAAATTATTTTCTTAACGCTTCGATTTCCGATGTCACTTTTCGTAGCCGTTAATAGAAATATATTTCAAAATATTAATTTTCAGAATTGTAAACACGAAAGGAAACTGTTTTCTTTATTTTACTATTTTCTTTTGTCTTGAAACAAAAGAAACAAAAATTCAAGACCTGGAAATCTACGCTAAAAATAATTCCTGTTCTCTAAAAATTCTAAACTTGTGCGAATTCTATATTTGTTGATCGGATTTCCGATGTCACTTTACAAGTATTCACTGCTAATACAATTGAATGTGCTCACATTCCCCTCCTTTGGAGGGGTGGCGAAAATTCAAAGAATTTTTGACGGGGTGGTTTTATGATGACTTTTGGGGTTACCAGCTATTTATTAGGTATAAAAAAACCTTGTCAGTGACAAGGTTGCTATTTTATTGAGTGTTAGAACTGCATTTCAGGAATTTCTCCTTCAATGATCAGATCTGCTTCTGTAGCTTTGATAATGTCTTCTACTGAAACTCCCGGTGCTCTTTCCACCAGTTTAAACCCTTGTGGGGTAACGTCCAGAACAGCTAATTCGGTAACTACTTTTTTCACACAGTTTACTCCTGTAAGAGGAAGGGTACATTTTTTAAGGATTTTGCTTTCTCCTGCTTTGTTTACATGCATCATCGCTACAATGATATTTTCAGCAGAAGCCACCAGATCCATAGCACCTCCCATTCCTTTTACCATTTTCCCCGGAATTTTCCAGTTGGCAATATCACCATTCTCTGAAACCTCCATGGCACCAAGGATCGTAAGATCTACTTTCTGGCCACGGATCATCCCGAAACTGAAAGCAGAATCAAAGAATGAACCTCCTTCTAGTATGGTAATGGTTTGTTTTCCGGCATTGATGATGTCTGCATCTTCTTCTCCTTCGAAAGGGAAAGGTCCCATCCCCAGAACTCCGTTTTCACTCTGGAATTCTACGGAAATACCTTCCGGAACATAGTTGGCAACCAAAGTAGGAATTCCGATTCCCAGGTTTACATAATAACGATCTTTCAGTTCTTTTGAAATTCTTTTGGCAATTTGTTCTTTTGTAAGCATAATAAAAACTTAGACTGCAATTTAAATATTTTCACCCGAATACAAAAGGGCTTTCTGAGGCTGGAAGTCGGAAGAGGGAAGCTAGAGCTGAGTTTTAGCCAGAAAATTACTATACCACTCTCTATTCCTATTAAAAACGAAATAAGGCTACTTATATACTTTGCCAATTGCTTCTTCCAGCCTTCAGCCTCAAATCTACCTCAACAGCAGATCACTATCATCAATAATTAACACTGTTAGTCAAAATAATATCATTAATTTTGTATCCTTATTTACTAAAATGAAAATACTTTTAAGATATATTAAACCTTACCAATGGCTGATTATTATTTCCTTGCTATTGGCTACCATTAACCAGGTTTTTTCTTTGTTTGCTCCGGCCATTACAGGAAATATTCTGGATCAATTGGTCACACACCCCAATTTCTTTGATAAAGAGAAGCTTTTACCCAGAAATCTCCATGAATATTTATACGGAAGTCCGGTTTACCATGGTGTTTTTTACTTTTTAGGGCTCCTTATCGGGACAGCAATGGTGAGCAGAATTGCCAAGGCGTTTCAGGATTATGTTGTAAGTGTGATTACCCAGAAATTTGGAGCCAAAATCTTCACAGATGGACTAAAACATTCGATGGCACTGCCTTATCAGGAATTTGAGGACCAGAGAAGTGGTGAAACTTTATCGATCTTAACGAAAGTGAGAGAGGACACGGTAAAATTCATCAGCAATTTTATTAATATTTTCTTTGGAATTCTGGTGAGTATTATTTTCGTTTCCGTGTATGCCATCCGCCTGCACTGGTCGATTATGCCTGTGTATATCTGCGGAATCTTTCTGATTGCTTTTGTCACCAATTTATTGAGCAAGAGAATCAAGGTGATCCAGAAGAATATTGTTTCTGAAACAACTGCTTTAGCCGGAAGTACGACTGAAAGTTTAAGAAATATAGAAATTGTAAAAAGTTTGGGACTGACCAATCAGGAAGTGATCCGCCTCAACAACAATACGTATAAGATCTTAGGACTAGAGCTCAGAAAGGTGAAAAGCATCCGTTCTTTAAGCTTTATTCAGGGAACTATGGTGAATTTTCTTCAGCAGATGATCACCCTTACCCTTTTATTTTTAATCTTTAAAAATATTGTGACTCCCGGACAATACCTGTCGCTTATGTTTTATGGCTTTTTTATTTTCGGGCCGATGCAGGAAATCGGGAATATTATCATTTCTTACCGTGAGGCAGAAGCGTCTCTTCTTAATTTTGACCGTTTAATGAAGAAAGAGGTGGAAGAGAAACCTCTTCATCCAAAGCAAATTGGAGCGATCGAAGAATTGGAATTCAAGCATGTTTCTTTTAAGCATCAATCCGCACAGTATAAAGCTTTAAATAACATCTCTTTTGATGTGAAAAACGGAGAAACCATTGCTTTTGTGGGACCAAGTGGTTCCGGAAAAAGTACGTTGGTAAAACTTCTTGTAGGACTTTACCGACCTCAGGAAGGGAATATCTTTTACAATGGTATCAACGGAAAGGAGTTTGATTTTGATGAATTAAGAAATCAGATTGGTTTTGTAACTCAGGATACGCAACTTTTTGCAGGAACCATCAAAGAGAATCTTCTTTTTGTAAATCCTCAGGCTACAGAACAGGAATTGGCTATCGCTTTACAGAAATCAAGCTGTACCGCTTTATTGGAAAGGGCTGAAAAAGGAATAGAAACCGTTATCGGAGAAGGCGGACTAAAACTGAGTGGGGGTGAAAAGCAGAGAATAGCCATTGCCAGAGCTCTTTTAAGAAAGCCTCATTTACTGATTTTTGATGAAGCGACCTCTGCACTGGACAGCATCACTGAAGAAGAAATCACTTCCACCATCAAAGACATTTCAAAAGAACGGGAGCAGATTACGGTTCTTATTGCCCATCGTCTCAGTACGATCATGCATGCAGACAAAATTTATGTTCTTGAACGTGGACAGGTGGTAGAAACAGGATCTCACAATGATCTTATTTCCGAAAAAGGACTATACTACGCTATGTGGCGACAACAGATCGGGGAAAGAAAAACCCTTACTCCACAGGCATAAAAAACAAAAGCGCTGAATTTACCTTCAGCGCTTTTTTATTGTTAGAGTTTGAACTTATTCTTTAGTTCTTACTGTTCTCTGCTCAATTCTCTTTTCAAATTTCTCTCCCTGGAAAATTCTCTGGATCATAATTCCCGGAATATGAATTTCATTAGGATCTAATTCTCCCGGTTCTACCAGTTCTTCTACTTCAGCAATAGTAATTTTTCCTGCTCCAGCCATAGGATGGTTGAAGTTTCTTGCAGATCCTTTAAAGATAAGGTTTCCGGCATGATCTCCTTTCCAGGCTTTTACGATAGAAAAGTCTGCTTCGTAAGCGTGCTCCAGAATATGAGGTTTCCCTTTGAATTCTTTTACCTCCTTCCCTTCTGCTACTTCTGTTCCATAGCCTGCAGGAGTATAGAATGCAGGGATACCTGCCTGAGCTGCTCTGCATTTTTCAGCTAAAGTACCTTGTGGAGTAAGTTCCACTTCCAGCTCTCCTGAAAGCATCTGTCTCTCAAATTCCGCATTTTCTCCTACATAAGAAGAGATCATTTTTCTGATCTGTCTTTTGTGAAGCAGTAATCCTAATCCGAAATCATCTACCCCCGCATTGTTTGAAATACAGGTAAGATCCTTCACATCACTTTCTACCAGTGCATTAATTGAGTTTTCAGGGATACCGCACAATCCGAATCCGCCAAGCATTAGTGTCATCCCATCTTGAATTCCGTTGATGGCCTCCTTTGCATTTTTTACTCTTTTATCTATCATGAAATATTAGATTTTTCTGTTGGCTAAATTTAATAAATTTTCCCATATATCCCACCGCCGGATCTCATCTGAATTTCCTGCTTTTTTAAACGGCATATTTTGTAAGCATTTAAAAACATTGTAATCAACCCTTTACCCTCAAAAACGAACCAATCTGTTCACTTTTTCCATATTTCTCGTAAAATTGATTTATATTTGAGGTTTTAAATCCAAAAACACTGTATATTTTATAGTCTTGTGAGACCATTTATTTAAACACGATGTATGTAAAAGATTATTCCGGAGCGGCAGCTGCTGTTTTGTATTTTTATATTCTGTCTGCATTTTCATGCTGTTTCTAATCTCTGATCTCCCGCTATTCTAAATCATTTAAATTCAAATAAAAACATGAAAAAATTATTTGCATCGGCGCTGTTTGTATGTGTATTCAGCCTCAATGTATGGGCACAGGAAAAAACTTATTTTGATGAAAACTGGGAAAAAACCTCCCGGGAAAATATGGAATACTACCGTGAAACCACGCCTAAAGGTAAACTTACTTTAATAAAAGATTATTATAAAGACGGGAAGCTTCAGATGGAAGGTCTTGCTTCTGACCCAACGCCCAACAACGAGGTCTATGACGGAAAAGTGACCTGGTACACTCCTGAAGGAAAGGTACAAAGTATGGTGACCTATTCTAAAGGTAAGCAGGTAGGCGCTTCTCAATCTTATGATACGAAAGGCAGACTGACTGAAGATATGGTATATAAAGAGGATGGCAGTTTTTCCGGAAAAATGTTTAGTTATAAAGATCCGGACAATGAGTATTATTACAACACTTTTACCCAATACGAAAATTCTCTTCCTTCTCTGACCGTTATTTACGATGAAGACATCAAAGGCATCAGAGCTGAAACCATTGTCAATAAGAACGGAGGTTATGAAAATAAATATTATGGTGAAAAAGGGAAATATCTCGGAAGTGCTACTTCTGACTCCGGCATTGAAAGTACTCAGGTAGAATACTACTACAATCCGATGAGGGTTTCCAAAATGGAGAAGTATAAAAGTGACGGCAGTATAAAGGAGGGCGTTTTATATGCTAAAAACGGAAAAATCCTACAGGAGCAGAAAAGAAACAAAAAAGACGGCTATAAGACCACTTATGACGAATCCGGAAAAAAAATAGGACATCTGGTTTACCAATATGACAAGGAAAGTGAATCTTACACGCCAATGGATGGTGAAGACTATCAGTTTGGGTACAACAATGAGTACATTTCCGCAATTGATGTCTATAAAAACGGAGCTGCCACAATCAACAAAATATTTGATGAAAACGGAAAGCTTTCAACGGAAATATTACTGAAAGACGGTTCTACTCAGGAGATCAAATATTATACTCCGGAGGGAAAACTAAGGTCAACACTTACGTATAAGGATGATCTTCCTCATAACGGTACGGCCTACGACGGATTGAGTGAAAAGCAATATAAGAACGGAGTTTTAGTCGTTAGCAAAACCTATTCTGAAGAAAATGTACTAAGATCCGAGAAGAAACTTAATGCTAAGCAAACCGCTTATGATGCTACGATCTACGATAATAAAGGAGCCATTCTTTATACCTTCAATCAGCCTTTAAGCGAAGATGGAGATGAGGATTACAGCTTCACCGCACAGATTGTACAATATGCAAAAGGAAAACCTTCCAATAAATCGTCTGTAAAAGGAGGAGTCCTTCAAAGCGGAAAAATCAGATTGAAAATGTACAATGGAGCCAAAGAACTGGAGCGTAACGGAAAATGGATCTTATTAAAGGTTTATAATACGGATGGAAAGCTTATCCAGGATACTAAAGTTTTGGCAGATACTGGAGAGGAGTACTTCACCAGCGATAATCAAACCATCATTCAGGAAGAGCATTTGCAGCCTGATTTTGAATAAAGATCAAATCAAATTTACTATAGAAAAGCAGTTTCCATTTTGGGAGCTGTTTTTTTGGTATTAAAAACACAAAAGACACGAATATTTTTCACGAATAACACAAACTATATTTTTTTATAAGACTGTTCTTATTTTGTGGGCTCATTGTGCTTCTATAAAAACAGGCTGTCATTGCTGACAGCCTGTTTTATTTTATGGATATGTTTGCTTGATTACTGGATGATCAGTTTTAAAGTAAATAGCTTTCTGCCGTGCACTTTTACGAAATACACTCCTTTCGGTAGATTTTCGTTGACCAAAGAGAAACGCTGATTATTGATATTTTTTGATACATAAAGCAGTTCGCCTGATGCAGATACCAATTCGATTTTCTCAATCGGGTAATCACTCTTAATAAAAGTTGGCTCACCCGGTTTCGTAGGATTCGGATATAGGATCACATTTTTCTCCGTACTTCTTGTTTCTTCAACGCCCAATGTTGGTGAAGTCACCTGAAACTGTACCCTGTTTGAAACTTCAGTATAAGAATCATTGGTAAACATGACCATATAATAATTACCTGGTGCGGTTGGTACCCCGTTTACATTTCCTGTAATCGTTTTGGTCCCCTGAGTTACCCCATCAAAATAGGTGTAAGAAACGAAGTTATCATCCGGTGTCTGAACGTTTTGAGGATAAATTCCCAGCCAGTCTTTAATGATCCCTGGAGAATCTGTCCATGAAGCGGTGATATTTTCGCCCAGTGTATACACCGGTTTGTTGATCCATAGATCTGTAACAATATCCCCTACTTTGAAGAATACTTTCTCCCCAATTCCGTTATATCCGTCCTCCAACAGATACTGGGCATAGTAATACCCTTTCGGAAGTCCTGTAAAATTCAGTGTTCCTGATGCTGTGGTTACGTAGTTCCATTTGATAGACGTTGTAGTTCCCGGGGTCTGTCCCATTTTATAAATTCCGATCCAGTCTTTCTGTAGGTTGGGTCCGTTGGAGAAGTTAATCACCACTGTTCCGCCTACCGGATAAGTATCTGCGGTAGCCTGAAGCTGAACGTTTGGCCCTACATAAAAATTCTTTCTCGGAGTGATTTCTGTGTAACCACCGTTAGCAAAAAATCCGGCAAAATACTGACCTTTGTTTGCAAGACCATTATTGAAGGTAACTGTTCCAGCTACCTGTCCGTTCGTATAGATATACCCCTGCGAAGTAGTAGAAGCTGGAGTCTGTCCTTTTTTATAGATTCCTACCCAATCCTGCTGATTTCCGGGACCTCCTGTAAAAGTCGCTGTGATCGGCTCATTCTGAGTATACTCCGTTTTATTTAAAGTAAAAGTTGGGTTTGAAACCACACTTCCTGTAATCTCGAACTGCTTCACATCACTCCAGTCACTCCATTCCAGGTTTCGGTCTCTGTAGCGGGTTTTTACGTAATAAATCCCGTTAGGAATAGAGTTCGCTGCTAAAGTTGCTTTTGTAATGTCTACTCCTTCATTCAGGTTTTTCGTTTTATCCGGTGTTCCGTTTCCGTCTTTTCCGAACCAGTTTTCAAAATCACGGTAGAATTCTTTTTCGATTACTGAGAAATTCGAAGTTTTACTGATCAGAAACTGAGTCGTATTCAGAAGTTCTCCGTTTGAAGAGGAGAAGATACTTCCGTCCAGCGTCAAAGGTAAAGTAATGGGACCTGAAAAAGTATTGGTAATAGACGGTTTTGCCGGTTTAGGCTGATTTTTATACCTGTGAAAAGAGTCTACCAATACATTATCTTTTTTATTGTATACTCCACCAATAGAATAGCATTCTATATCTACTTTTCCGGTAGGTATGTCTACTTCCACAATCTGATACGTCCAGTCTGTTAATGTTTTCTGAACATCATCAAAGTCTTTTTCATTCGACATCCCCCAATACTGATCCCAGGCTGTTCCTCCTGAAATAATCTGATAAGTAGGTGAGTTTTTCAGCTGACCTCTGTGGTAAAGGTGGTGGTGAGCTCCTACGTGCATTAAATATTTATCGGAAGTTACCAGAAGCGGTACTGCATTGTCTCTTACCCATTGAGAAATATCCCCTACATACTGTTCTGCCTGATACGGTCTGTGGCTCAGGGAAATGATCCAGTCTACTGTAGAATCATTATTGGCTTCATTCAGTACCTGCGACAGCCATGTCTGTTGGGCTGTACCTGTATGCTCAGAGCTTAAACTGATAAACAATACGTTACCCGCCTGCTGAGCATAGTAGTTTTCATTTCCGGAACTGATCCCTTTGTATTTAATTTCATCGATGTAAAAATGCGCATAATAAGAATTCATCCCTAAAGTTCCGTAGGTTTCATGATTTCCCACTGTAGTCTGAATAGGCAGATAAGGAGACAGTTTGATGTTCTTTTTGAAGTGAACATTCTCATAATGATCCAGTGTTCCCACATCCACCTGGTCTCCCACCATGAAAGTAAGCGCGATATTATCTGACGGATCTGTGTTGGCTCCAAACTTTTGTTTCAGTTTTTTAAAAGCGTTTAAGGTAAGACTGTCATATCTTGGTTCTGCCTTGATCTGGTTATCCCCCATGATCAGGAATCTGATCTTTCCATTAGCAGTCACAGCCTGTCCCGGAAGCGGAAGTGTTCTGAAGTTGTAGACCGCCGATTCGTTTGCTCCCGTCTTTATCTTATAATAATACTTGGTATTCGGCTGTAAGTTGGTAATTTTTGCGGTGTGATAATAATAGTTGTTGTTGTACCCTGTATCAGAAAAGATATTGGTGGTACCCGTTACCGTTACATTCAGATTCGTTGGAGAATCTCCGTAGATCACAGTGGTTTCGTTATCGGAAGCGGTCTTCCAATTGACGATCATAGAATTCGGGGTCGGGTTTTGCAGATATGGAAACAAAGCCTGCCCAAAAGCCATCTGAACTGCGAAACAAAAAAAGAAGAAATAATGTTTCATAATCGTTTACTTTTTAAAATGACATATAGAGTTTTAATTTGTGAATCAGGAATTTAAAAAATCGTTACTCAGATTTTTATTTCGGGCAAAAGTATGCTTCCCATATAAACTCTGTCTGATGGAATTTTAAAGAAACCGTTAATTTTTTAGCAAAACCGGAATGAAAAAATTATAGTTTTTAGTACAATAATTATTTGGCATATTCAAAAAGTATTTTGTACATTTGCAACCTGTTATTCAACCTCTGACGAAAAACGTGTAAGTTGCTTAGCTTTAACATTTTATTTTATTAATAATGGATTTATTAAAGTACGTACAAGACAAGTACATTGCTAAAAAAGAATTCCCTGAATTCAAAGCAGGTGATACAATTACTGTGTATTACGAAATTAAAGAAGGACAAAAGACAAGAACTCAGTTCTTCAAAGGGACAGTTATCCAACTAAGAGGTACTGGATCTACAAAAACTTTCACTATCAGAAAAATGTCTGGTGATGTAGGTGTAGAAAGAGTATTCCCTATCAACATGCCTGCACTTCAAAAAATCGAGGTTGACAGAAGAGGTAGAGTTAGAAGAGCTAGAATCTACTACTTCAGAGATCTTAGAGGTAAAAAAGCGAGAATTAAAGACGCTGCTTACAAGAAGAAATAATTCAGACAACAATAAATGCAAAAAGAGGCTGTTTACAATCTGTAGACAGCTTCTTTTTTTATGAGCAATGAGCAGTATCTGCATCATGTATATTGTAATCATTATTTTTCAGGAGCTTTATCCTGCTATCCACTCATACTCCTCGCTCCTGTTCTCTCCCACTCTCAACCCCTTACTCTCCCACCCATGCTGCGGGGTAACCGTTACTATCAGGGCTAATATGATGAATGATCAGCCAATCGATATTCCTCAATCCGTTCTATTTTGAAAAACAATAAGTAAAAATCGGATCAGATTCAAAAAATATTTTGTTGAATGAAACACAGTATTAAAAAACGCAAAGAAAGTTAATTAGAATGTTTTATTTTAGGGAGCAAAGAAGAGCGACTTTACCGCTGAAGAAGCTTCATGGATTGCAGTCGCTTAGAAAGAATCAATTTCATTGATTCCATCCTTTGCTTTCTTAAGAATATGGGATAAGATGCTAAAAATCTTTGCGTCAATTAAATTTCATAAACACAAACAATCCTATCCCTCAGCTTTGGCACCTGATCCTAAAAATCTTCCAGGTTTATAGTGTTACATTATTTCAGGAAGTAAAAGCATTACCCTTTATACGGACTTCCGTTTCCTGTTTCCAAAAACAGCTTCAGGCTATTGACAAACTGCACCCAGCCACCGGTACATATTTCGTAACACTCAACCTCAGGATTCAAACCTATATGAGTCACTTTGATCCGGGTAATCTCCGCTTCCTGCTTTATTTCCCAAACGATGGTTGTCCCTATCCATTCTGTCTGGTTTTTTAATTCCGGCAGGGCAATTAAAGAATCTTCAACATACCAGATTACTTTTGAATCAGGAATCAGTTCTTTCACCCGCATTGTTTTGTGAATACTGCTCCCAAATCTTATTGTAAATACATCATCCACGTTGGCAGATGAACCTTCGAACATTTCAGTCCACCACAGGGAAATCTGATCCGTAAGTGCTTTGTACGCTTTATCTGCTGTAGTTTTTACCTCAATGGAATGCGTGTAATTTTCTACGTTATTTGTATTCATGGTTTACATAAAATTATTTTATTAGGTACTACAATTTTATGAAAATTATTATGTAACAGACTTTGCATAGGACAAGAAAAATACTGACGTACAATGGATTAAATCAAGTGCAATAAACCACCCCGTCAAAAATTCTCTGAATTTTTGCCACCCCTCCAGAGGAGGGGAATGTTGGGTCTTTCGGTTGTGATATTGGTGGGAATTGTAAGCTTTATCCGTTTTTTAGAAGATACTGCAGCGGTGTAGAGCCAGTATGCTTTTTGAAAAACTCAATAAAAGCACTGTCTGAAGAAAAACCTAAAGCATGAGAGACCTCTCCTATAGAATCTCCTTCTACCAAAAGTTCTATGGATCGCTGGAGACGCCATTGCTGCCTCCATTCCTGATAAGAAAGCCCCGTCTCTTTTTTGAAAATACGGGTGATGGTTTTTTCTACCGCTCCGGTATCTTCTGCCAGCCTTTTCAGCATTGGTGGCATGGATTCCCGTGTGGTCCACTCTTCTACAATTCTTCTAAAACGTCTGTCAACAGGCATTTTAAGTTCCAGCTTTTCTTCGGGAGCTTTTCCTATTTCATCCCAGAACACCTTGAGAATATTCTCCTGAGCAGGATTCATAGGTGCCCATTCCCAGAAACAGATTCTTTCAATCATTTCTTTTAATAAAGGATTTACGTGCAAAACTCTGAGACTGGCGCTCATCAATTTCTCAGCGTATCTATTATCAAAATAAACGGATCTGTAAGCTACCATATTCCGGAAATTGACTCTATGGACTTCATGAGCCGGAATCCAAAGCATCCTGAACGGAGGCAGTACAAACTGCCTGTCAGAAGTCGTTACCGTCATACAGCCTGATGGGGCATACAAGAGTTGAGCCTTCGTTGGATGAAAATGAAACCCTGAATCGTGCATCACCATATCCGAAGCAATTCCTATTACTTTTTCATGAATAGAATCAGCATCAAACTCTTCATCTTGTTTCAATACAGCCATGTCTTATTTTTGATATTTTTTGTTTTTATATCATTATAAATATACACTGATTTTTTCAAAACTTTGCAGAAAAAAAATGAAAAAGACCAATCCGCTATGGCTGCTGACTTTACTTGTAATGCTTCCACAGTTTGTAGAAACCATTTACAGTCCTGTTTTGCCCATGGTACAGGAACAGTTCAGTATAAAAGAAGAATCTGCAACGCTGACGATAAGTTTATACTTCATCGCTTTTGCCTTGGGAGTCGCATTCTGGGGGATACAATGCGACCGGATCGGGAGGAAAAAAGCTCTGGAATATGGTTTAATCACCTATGGAATCGGAACGGTTACCGCAGTTTTTGCTCCAAGCTTTATATTTTTAATTTCCGCCAGGGTCATTTCTGCTTTTGGAATTTCCGTAGGTTCTATCGTTACACAAACTATTTTACGTGATATGTATGATAAAGATAGCATCAGCAAAGTATTTTCATGGATCGGAATCGGTTTGTCAATCAGTCCTGTAATCGGGATGATCACCGGTTCTGCATTGGCCGTTACTACAGGTTATCAGGGAGTATTTATCAGTCTGGCTCTTCTGGCAGTTTTATTTTACGTTCTTTCCAGAAAAAATGTCTCTGAAACCCGTTCTCCCGGAAAAGAAATCAATATCCGAACGCTCGGAAATTTATTAAAACGGATGCTCAGGGATCATGAAATTATCAGATGCTGTTTACTGATCATGAGTTTCAATGTTCTTTTGTTTTCATATTATTCACTGGCTCCGTTTATATTCAAGGAACAACAGTATTCATCATATGCTTTCGGATACAGCAGCATTATTCTGGCAGCAGGTACCTTTGTGGGTGCAAAACTCAACAGATACCTGATCATGAAAAGCATACAACCTAAAACCTTAGTTAAGGCAGGTACATCAGCAGCATTTATTTCTTCCTTTTTTGTCTGGATTCTATCAGATCAGGGAATCTATTTCCTGATTCCCTATTTCTTTATTGTAATGACCTTCAGTATTGCTATTCCCAATATTTTAAGCACAGCCCTGATACGGTATAAAGAGGAAACAGGAAGTGCAGGAGCTTTTTTGGGACTTATCTATTATCTATTGATAGGAACCGGACTCATCAGCATTGGCTATATTCAAAATCTGGGGATTTCCTGCCTTATTTTTTCAGGAATAGGAGTTCTTACCTTGCTGCTGTTTCAACAAAAAGAAAAAAACGTTTAGCTACAAACGTTTTTTTCTTTTAAATAATGACTTTATATAATAATTAAGAACAAACAATACTATTCCCAATGGAATCATAGACAGGCACAGTATCACAAACGGCCAGAACCACAGATGCCAGAATCCGCCACGAATAGCTTTTGAATGATCTTCTTTATCAAAATACACCGTTACATCATTAGACCATTCCCTCATGTTGCTGCTATAGTCTGCATGGAGGGTATACGAATGATTGGAAGAGTCATAATAAGTGATCACCGGAGAATACATTTTGGTACTTCCATTCCCGTCACTATCCTTCGACCAGCTTTCTTCATATCCCGTGATCCTTGCTTCCGTTTTGACTCCATCAGATACTAAATTGATATGTCTGTAAAATTTATTGACACTATAATAAACTCCGCCAACTCCCATTCCAAGGAACAAAAGTATAAATATAACATAGAAAAAGACCACCCAGAAACCATCATTATTCCCCTGTTTATTTTTGATTTTCATCCTTCTTTTTATTCAATTTTTTCTTTTAGCTGTAAAAACCACCATCTCCTTAAATACAGAAACTAACCTTTCGCGCTGAAATTACCGGATCTGTCAGTTATTTGATAAAATTATATAGAGCATCAAAAAATTGAGGATAAACTTCTATATGAGGCAAGTGTCCTACATTTTCAATTTCCACAAGTTTTGAGCCTGCAATTTCACGTTGTGTTTTCTTTCCCAATTCCTGGTACTGTCCCATTTTAGACTGAAGTTCCTTAGGAGCTCGGTCTTTTCCTATGGCTGTTCTGTCTCTTGTTCCAATGATGAGGAGTGTTGGTACTTTTATATTTTTAAATTCATAACATACCGGCTGATTATAAATCATATCGGTTGTCAATGCTGCATCCCATGCTACCTTCGGATAGTCTGTATGAAGCGTCCAGCCTGCGATCAGGTCCAGCCAGGGTTGGTATTCTTCTTTCCATTTATTATCATAGTAGAATTTTAACTGATAGTTTTTATAGGTTTCGGCTGTGTTTTTAAGCTCCGCCTGGTAAGCCTGATCAATGGTCTGATACGTTGCAAAGGTTTTATAATCTTCTAATCCAATCGGGTTTTCAAGAATCAGCTTCTGAACTTTTTCAGGAAAAAGTAATGTAAATCTGGTAGCGACCATTCCGCCCATAGAATGTCCCAATACTATTGCTTTATCGATTTTCAGCTCATCCAGTACCGCTTTGGTATTCTCAGCAAGTTGAGAAAATGAAAACTGATAAGCATTGGGCTTTGATGACTTTCCAAATCCGATCTGATCGGGAATTATTACTCTGAATCCTTTAGCAGATAAATCTTTTGCGGTTCTCTCCCAATAAGCTCCATTGAAATTCTTCCCATGCAGCAGCATGATTGTTTTACCGTTAGGTTTTGCCGGATGTACATCCATATAAGCCATTTTCAGATCGTTGTTCTGAGATTTTAGATTGAGAAAATGAACTTCGTAAGGGTATTTATAATCTGACAGCATAGCATCCAGAGGTTTCAGTTGCGAAAACATAAAATTAGGAGCAGCTGCCAACGTAATTACAGCCATCAGATTTCTGAAATAGTTCATGAAATTTTATTTTAGATCTTTAAAATTAAAAAAACCGTTCCAAAAGGAACGGTTTTCAAGTGTTATTTTTATTTAAATATTATTTTTTAAGATAATTCTGCCATTGAAACCTCTTTCTCTTTTTTGGAAGGAAGGTTCATTAAAACAATAGCAAACAGGATTAAAGCAATCCCAACCCATTGTATCAGAAATACTTTTTCCCCTAATAAAACAAAAGCCATGGTTACTGAAACCGGAAGCTCAAGTGATGAAACAATACTTCCCAGTCCCAATCCTGCGTTCGGGAAACCAATGTTGAATAAAATCGGCGGAATAATGGTTCCAAATAGTGCCAAAACGGCTCCATAGGTCCAGAATATAGAATAATTGAACGGGTGAATATGCTCTGTATTTTCTGTAAAATTCAGATAAAATGATTTCAATCCTTCAAAATGCATTGGGCCTACCTGTGCAAAAAACAGGAATGCAAATACCACCACAGAACCTCCTGTCAGCATGATAATACTTTTTCTGAAAACCGGAAGATGGGTAGCCAGGGTATTGGAAGTAAACATTGTCAGCGTATAAGAAGCCGCCGCCATCAGTCCCCAGAAAACTCCATGCCAGTCCAGTTCAATCTCCATATCGATAAGGTTAGTCGCCAGAACGGTTCCTACCAATACAATAATAACGGAAACCACCTTTCTTGCATTAGGCAGTTTCTTGGTCAGAATACTTTCCACCACTACACTGAACCACACAGACTGCATCAGCAATACAATCGCAATGGAAACGTTGATGTACTGAACTGCGATATAATAAAACAAGCTGGTTCCTCCAAGGGAAGTTCCTGCCAGTATCAGCATTCTGACTTCTTTAGAGCTTGGTAATGGCAGTTTTTGTTTTGACGTGAGAGTCTGAATAAAATTCAGGATCAAAAGTCCTGCAAGTCCCAATACAAACTGAGCGGTAGTGACTTCGGAAGTTGTAAAACCATCATGATAGGCCATCTTCACAAAAGTGGCCAACATACCGTATATACTAGCTCCAATTCCTACAAATAAAACACCTTTTAGTATATTTTTCTTCTTCATAATTTTTTTAACAGCCTGCAAAGTTACGACATATAAATTAAAATAATCCGAAGTGTTGTGGTAATAGATAAATAAAATCGCCACAAGCTTTGCTTGTGGCGATTTTGAATTTGATTATATAAAGTTATTTATTTTCTAACAATTACTTTTGAAGAAGATTCAAAACCTAGTCCTTTTATTTTTACAATATAAGTCCCATTAATCAGATTTGCTGTAGAAATTGCTTTTTTAGCATCCGGTGAAATTTTGTCTTCTGAAGAAACCATTTTACCTGACATATCATAAAGCTCTACGTTTACTTTTCCAAGGGTATTGCTTGGGAAATTGATATAGAATTCATCTCTGGCCGGGTTTGGATAGATTGAAATTCTACTTTCTTTTACCGTTTTTACTTCATTGGTTGCCAATAAACATTCTTCAGGCACGTCAAAGTTTTCTACCTGATCGGTAATATTATTTTTAACACCTGCATTTGCATTTAGTCCTAAACCTCTTTTTGCAAAAACGTTCCAGATCATACATTTGTCTGCTCCCTGAGTAGTTGCTAACTCTGCTTTCAGTATTGCATCTCTACCTTCAATAAAGGAAGGATTACATACCTGAAGCTTCAAGCCGTCCATGATCAGTTGTAATACTTTTGTACTTCCGTTTGTGTTATTAGCCAATACATCGGAAGAATAGCCGTATTTTTCAACATATTTCCAATGAAGATCCCATAGCATTGTAGCCCAAACAAATCCGATAGAGTGTACATCCGGAACTAATACACCATTTGCATTGGTATACTGCATGGTATTGGTATTTCCATAGGTAAAAGGATTCACTGCAAAATCCGGAGAATATCTTGCAGGCCTGATTCCTGCTCCTTCATTTGACTGACCGGATACATACGTACCTATCGCTCTTGGCACTGAAGCATTATCACCGGCTTTATTGGTTAACATAAGAGCAAAGAAGTCAGACCATCCTTCACCCATCTGCTCTTTACTTGCATTGGCATTTAAACAACCTGCACCTGTAGCGGTTAATCTGTTTGAAATTCCGTGTCCGTATTCGTGAATAACCACTCCGTTATCAAAACTTCCATCAGGTACTACATTATAAGCCGCATCTTTTTTCAAGGTAACGTTTACAATCGTATTAGAAGCCAGCTGGCTTTTGATGTATTCTCCCTCTGCGTTCTGAACAACTACGGAAGGAATCGTAATGGAACCATCTACTCCTCCCATTACAGCAGGAATACTGGAGCCTCCTGCGTTACTGTATACGATCACTCCTATAGCTCCGGCATTCTGAGCATTTTTTACTTTTACAGCAAAGCCGCAATTAGCTCCACCTCCTCTTTCAATAAGTCCTATTTTTCCGGCAAGAGCTCCTGCCGGTAATGCCTGACAAGCCTGTAAATCCGGTGAGAGTTTCACCTCCCCTGTTATTCCGGTTGCATTTAATGCAGGGCCAAACTGAGCGCTTCCCGCAATTGGAGCACGGCTACTTGCTGCACCAGGGGTATTATAAAATAATAATCTGGTATTGGTTGTTGACCAAAGATACATCTGCATTTTAGGGTTATAACCATCTCCAGGAGAAGAGAAATTGGCATTATTCGTCCCCCCTCCATCTTGTGCCTCTGCATATACCATATCATCATCCCCTCCTACAGGTCCACTTCCAAAATTATTCTGTTGGAAGTTTCTTGCTGTTTCTGTGAATCCGAATTTATAGAAAATATCGTGGGCTTTATTATTCAGATAAAATAAGTTAGTAATCGATGCATTTCTATTAGCTGCTGCTGTGGAATACATTCCAAAAGGGAAGTCAAAATTCCTTTCCACCCCACCATCTGCAGGTGTTCCCGGTGAGTTATTTGAAGAGGACATTGCATTTCCCGCAACATCTTCGTAGGCAAATACATTGTTTCCTCTGGTGATATTATAATGGGTTGTTCCATCAGAATGCCATCCTTCCGGAGAAGCAGCAAGAATCCATGGATTGGAAACAACAGATCTTGATCCGAATGTTGCCGATTCTATAGGTAAAGGGAATACATTATAAGTTGCATTGTCCGGTGCCAATAATGCCGCATTATTTTTTGCTATCATATTTTCCGGACCAATAAATGCTTTTTCCAAATGATCAGCATGGTTATGATCAATATCTGAAGCATATGCATTAGGATGGAAGCTACATGACAACGTCAGGTTATTTTTCTCCAGGATATTTCCATTGTTTGCATCTACCAGAATATTCCAGTAATTGGGAGATTTTGGTTCTGTCAGATTGTATTCATAGGCAAGGCGTAAATTTCCTTTTTCATCATTTACGTATACCAATCGCTGATTGGCTGATGTAGCCTGCTGCCCGTTCTTTTCATTGTATCCAAGAATGGTAAAACCGGCAATATCAGAATTTTTCAAATCTTCAGCAATCTTTTGAAGTGCTGCCTTTTTATTGACTATAGCTGTTCCTGATGTAGAAGTAGTATAATCTTTTACAAAATTGTCTACATAGTAAATAATCTTCCCATCTCTGATGAGCGCCGTCCCTGAAGAACTATATATAGGCAAACCATTATATGTCTGTAAAAACCTCACAACGTCACCATTCATTGATTTTGAAGGATCTACATTGTCAATAATGATATTATTAAGATCAGATTTTTTATATTCCCTTATTTTATTTTGAGAAATATAATCTTTAATCAACTTTTCATTATCTTGTCCAAACAATAATGTTGGAAATGCAGAAAACACCGCAAATAAAATAGGTAGAGCTTTATTTTTCATATCCATTATTAAAGGCGCTAATCTACGAATATTCAATAAATAAAAGTTATTATTTTTAATTTTTATTTAAAATAAAAACAATACATATAGTTTAACAATTATAAAATATGACTCAATAATTCCCAATATAGGGAATTCTATTTCAATTTTATTACTGACATACCACAGTTGACAATAACTCAAGGTAATCTATGATAAATTATGACACTAAAAAGTGGCTAAAAAAAAACTGCTCTTGTGAGCAGTTTCTTACTTTAAAATTATTTTTTGATGATTTTTTCTGAATAGATTTCATTTTTATCTGTTGTTACATTGACAATGTAAACTCCTTCTTTCCTGGAGCTCAGATCTACGCTCACCTCTTTTTCGTTACGCAATACTTTATTATAGACTGTATTTCCCGTCAGATCTCTTACTTCCAGTTTTCCGGATTTAATTTCATTGGTAAAAACGGCTTTAAATAATCCATTGGTAGGATTTGGAGTCAGTCTGAAAATCTTTTCTTCCTCTGAAGCGCTCACTACACTTGGTCTTGGGCACTCTATCGCAATATCATAATCAAAAAACGGATAGTTGTTCCAACTATAGACAGTCTCGATCTGACCATGATTGTCATAAATCAAAGTCACCCTAAACTTATGCCAACCTGTAGCGTTCTCATATTTCAGAATAGCTAAATCTGAAAGCTGAACATTATATTCAAAATAGCCTGAACCTCCAATCGTAGGATTAACAGCTATAGGATACACCTGGCCTGTAGACAAACTTACCACATCCAGTTTGAAATCTACTACAGTAGTACCAGCCGCTGGAAGATAATACTGCCCTTGAAATGTTGCAGGGGTAACACCACAACTCTGTGGTTCATATTTAAAGTTCACAGTTGCCTGACCTTTAGAAGGTGTACAGATCTTCCCGGCCATATTTTTCCAATAATCTATTTCAGAGCTAAACATACCAAACCCATTCGTTCTATTATAATACATTCTGCCCCCATTATTATCATTACCTGAAACCCACTCTGCCGGTCCGGAATAAGGACCTACAGGGCTTGCACTTGCAACCGCTGCTGCAGCCTGAATATTCACAGCCTTAGTATTTAAATGAACGACTGTAAATTTCGCATCTCTTTCATTTTTAAATTTCAGCATATAAAAAAATTCCGAAGAAGCATTGGGATCGCTGTTTATAATCAATGATGAGTTATTAATATTAATACCTCCTGAATTTCTGTCCGCATCAGTCAGAACGATAACATTCAGAGGTTGCTGCACATTTAATGTTGTCTGACTGCTTACAATACTTACATTAGGAGTTCCATTTAAAGCATCATCTACCAAACCTAAGGATTCATCGAAGAAATCCCCGTAGTTCAATCGTCTTTCAAAGTTTTGTGCGGCAAAATGATCTTTGGTAAAATCAGACTCAATATAAATTAAGGGTTTATATATTCCAGTATTACTTCCCTGTACTCCTGCTCCATACTGTACAACAGCTACCCTGTTTCCAGGATTACAGGATAAAAGCTGCTCCATCAATTTAATGGCACCCAGCTTCATCTGGGCATAGTTTAGCTGATTGGTGGAAGATCCATTATCTAACATAACAATGTAATCAGATTGTGCATTGAGATGACTCCATGACGTAAGGAATGCCATGAAGAGCAATAAAAATGTTTTTTTCATAGTTAAAAGTTTTAAATTCAGTTTTGTTAAAGTAATATTTTTTCCATAAACAGTGAAATAAATTTAAAATTTTAACATTTCAATAAAAATATATTTAATTTCTACTACAAAACAACCATGCTTTTTAAAATAAAAAAACTGCCAGAGTTGGCAGTTTTAATTTTATTTATTTCTTAATAATCTTTTCTGAATAGGTTTCATTTTTCTCTGTTGTTACATTGACAATGTAAACTCCTTCTTTCCTGGAGCTCAGGTCCACAGTCACCTCTTTATCGTTACGCAATACTTTATTATAGACTGTATTTCCCGTCAGATCTCTTACTTCCAATGTTTTTGCTCCCGTTCCTTCTTTCATAACCACTTTAAACTGACCGCTGGTAGGGTTTGGTGTCAATCTGAAAATTTTCTCCTCCGGCTGCGTCTGTGCCATTCTCAAATGCGGACACTTCATTGTAATATCATAATCAAAGAACGGGTAATTGTTCCAGGCATAAGCAATCTTATATTCCCCATTATAAAGATAAACCATAGATACTCTGAATTTCTGCTCTCCTATTGCTCCTCCACTCACAGCTGCAGCAAAATCAGAAGGCTGGAGATAATAATTATAAAAGTTGGGAGCCCCCACTCCAAAAGTAGGATTAAACACTATAGGAAATACCGTTCCGTTCTGCAACCCTATCAGCTCAAGTCTTAAACTCACCAAAGTAGCCCCCGGCGGCAGGTTATAATAACCACCGATACCAGCCGGCTGCTTTATACATTCTCCCGGTTCATATCTGAAGTTAACCGTTCCCATCCCGTTGTTATTACATATGTTCGCTGCAAGATTCGGCCAGTAGTCCATTTCCGGCTGCCCTACGCTGAATCCATTAGGCCTGTTATAATATAGTCTTGAAGGTGCACCTGTATCAGGATCTGAAGCATTAGGCTCCAATACTCCTGCATATGAGCCTCCTGCACTCGCAATAGATGCCGCTGCCCCTACTGCCATAGTATTTGTATTGGCATGAATCATTGTAAATTGTGCCCCCATTGTTTTGAATTTCACAACATTGTCAAACGCTAATGGATTACTATAGCCTGTGTTGTTATAATTCACCAGATAAGACCCGTCAGCTCCCCCTGAATTTCTTTCTGCATCTGTAAATACAACAAATTTTAAAGGCTGTGCATTGCTCAATGACGTTTGAGGACTTATGATTTGAGCTCCTCCGGCTCCATTTAAGGCATCTGCAATCAGACCAAGGGATTCATTGAAAAGATGTCCGAAATCCAGACGTCTTTCAAAATTTTGAGCGGTAAAGTAGTCATTAGTAAAGTCGGATTCAATATAAATTAAAGATTTGCCCGTTCCATTGGTATCCCCATATTTTCCTGTTCCATATTGCACGACAGCAACCCTGTTTTGGGTATTGCATGCTAAAAGTTCCTCCATCAGCTTGGTGGCGCCCCGTTTCATGTTAGCATACTCATCATTGGAAACAGAACTTCCGTTATCCAGCATAATAATGTAATCGGCCTGCGCTTTAAGGCCGCTCCATGACATCATCAATGCCATGAAGAAAAATAAGAATGTTTTTCTCATATTATAAAATTTTGTTTTAGCTGGCCAAAAATAACATATTTTCATTATACAGTGAAATATTTTAATTATTTTTTAACTAATAATGAAAATATTTAATGAAAAATGCAAAACCTAACATGTTTTAGAAACCTGTTAGGTTTATTTGTCAGGTCTGTTGACTGTTGTTGTTATTCTACCGACAAGTATTTGTCATGACGACCACTTCCTAGCCCCGATAGGAACGGTTACCCCGCAACATGGGTGGGAGAGCGTTAGGGTTTGAGAGTGGGGAGGGAATAGGCGCGAGGAGTATGAGTGGATAGCGGGAATCTGCTCCTGAAAATAAATCAGGCACAAAAAAAAGCCGCTCAAATGAGCGGCTCCTTATGTATGAATGGTTCAAAGATTATTTACCTTCTTCCATTTTTCTTTTCAACTCTGCTAATGCATCGATGTCTCCAAGAGTAGATCTTTCTTCGTTGTTAGAAGAAGAAGATACGTTTCTAGAAGAAGCTTCTTTTACGTTTTTCTTCTCTTCGTCTCTGAAGATCCCTGTGTGAGAAACTACAACTCTCTTGAATTCTTTGTTGAATTCAATTACTTTGAATTGAGCATCTTCACCTTTCTTGATTTTAGATCCATCTTCTTTCTCTAATAATCTTGAAGGGCAGAAAGCTTCAACCTCAGCATCTTCGAATTGTACAGAAGCTCCTTTATCGTGAACTTCTACTGCTTTACCAGCGTGGATAGTTCCTTCAGCATATTTAGTTTCGAATTTATCCCATGGGTTCTCAGTCAATTGCTTGTGACCTAGAGATAATCTTCTAGCTTGGATATCTAGCTCAAGAACTACAACATCTAATTTATCACCTACTGCACAGAACTCAGATGGGTGCTTGATTTTCTTAGTCCAAGAAAGATCAGAGATGTAGATTAGACCGTCGATACCTTCTTCTAACTCTACGAATACACCAAAGTTAGTGAAGTTTCTTACAGTTCCTACATGCTGAGATCCTACCGGATACTTAGCTTCGATGTTTTCCCATGGATCTTTAGACAATTGCTTGATACCAAGAGAAATTTTTCTTTCTTCTCTATCTAAAGTTAATACTTCAGCTTCTACTTCATCACCTACTTTTACGAAATCTCCAGCAGATCTTAAGTGAGTAGACCAAGACATTTCAGAAACGTGGATTAATCCTTCAACACCTGGAGCGATTTCTACGAATGCACCATAGTCAGCAAGAACTACTACTTTTCCTTTTACTTTGTCACCAACTTTCAAGTCAGCAGAAAGAGCATCCCAAGGATGAGCTTCTAATTGCTTCATACCTAATTGGATTCTTGTTTTCTCATCATCGAAATCAAGGATTACAACTTTCACAGTCTGTCCGTCCTCAAGGATTTCAGATGGGTGGTTCACTCTAGACCAAGAAAGGTCTGTAATGTGGATCAATCCATCAACACCTCCTAAGTCAATGAATACACCGTAAGAAGTGATGTTCTTAACAGTTCCTTCAAGAACCTGACCTTTTTCAAGCTGAGCGATGATTTCTTTTTTCTGACCTTCGATATCTGCTTCGATCAATGCTTTGTGAGAAACTACTACGTTTTTGAACTCAGGGTTGATTTTCACAACTTTGAACTCCATAGTTTTTCCTACGAACTGATCGTAATCTTTAATTGGCTTAACGTCAATTTGAGAACCAGGTAAGAATGCTTCGATTCCGTGAACGTCAACGATCATACCACCTTTAGTTCTAGATTTAACAAAACCGTTAACGATTTCTCCAGTTTCGTGAAGTTCGTTTACTTTATCCCAAGCTTTAAGCGTTCTAGCTTTTCTGTGAGATAATTGTAATTGTCCAGTTTTGTCTTCTCTCTTGTCAACCATTACTTCTACCTCATCACCTACTTTTAGGCCTTGGTTGTAACGGAATTCGTTTAGAGAGATAACACCTTCAGATTTGAAGTTGATGTCTACGATAGCTTCTTTGTCAGTTAATCTTACAACTTTACCAACTAAAACGTCGTTATCGTCAAGGTTGTTTAAAGATCCGTTGTAGATTTCTTCTAAATCGCTTTTTTCTTTTCTCGCATCTGCATCAAGACCTGATTCGAAAGAATCCCAATCAAATTGTTCTGGTGCTACGTTTTGGTTTAATAAAACCTCTGCTGAATTTGTCTCTTTTGACATTTTCTAATAAAAATTTGTATTCCTTCTTTTTTAACGGTTTGAATAAATGCGGATTAAAAAATACGGAAGTAATTAATTTTAAGTAATTTACTCTTCAAACCTTTTCGCCACAAAAGTGGGTGCAAAGATACAGTTTTTATTTGAGATAAGCAATAGTTTTGCATTTACGTATTTAAGCATTAAATATTTGATTTTCAATAACAATTATTAAAATACCAAAGAAATTCAGGATCAGAGAAGGCAGGAATATCAATCAACCCATAAGAGTTTTTTCTAAAGCTCTTTCAAACTCTTTTTCAGTTTCATGGTTATAAAATGGTACAGCAGTAATTAAATATTGATCCGTATGAATGGTAATGGTTTCTTTTTCATCACCCATTTTTCTCAAAAAATCATCTTTCCATCTGTCATAATCCATTAAATGCGTTCCCTTAGGTTCTATAAAAACCTGATAACTTAGCTGCTTATCTTTCTTTTGGTTACAAAACAGGATAAAATCCGGCTCAAAAGCACGTCCTAATCTATCAAATATCTTAATTTCTCTTTCATTACGAATCAGATAAATATCCTGAAATTTTTGGTTTAATCCTCTGAAACGTCTGGAAAACAATTCTACAAATCTTTTTTCCTCATCAGTCCCATAATTGGCATTATAAGCATACCAGGATTCCTCTGAAACTACATGTTCCTGCCCATCTGCTTTTGTACTTCCTTTTTTAACTCTGATTTCTTTATCTCTGAAAACCTGACGAATAGGCTGCGCCTGAAACGATGAGCCCTCATAATCCGGAGCATTATGTTTAATATCTGCTTCTATAGTTTGCAGCAATCCACTCAGTGCCTGAAGGTAATCAAAATGTGAAATTTCCTGAAGGCGGTTTTGGGTTCCATGGAATATGATTTCCATTCCACCCAAATACTTCTCATCCTCTATAAAATCCCAGATAGATGCTATGTTGGGAAAATAACGTGAAAGGTTATCAAAGTAATAAAACGGATTTCTACTCAAGGCATACCTTACTACATGTTTCGGAATATCCGGAATTCTGACTCCTTCAGGTTTTATACCTTCATCAAGAGGAACAGGTTTTTCCAATTCAGAAAACACATTGGATGTTCTTCCATTTCCTGAAGAAAGCTGATGCCTGAACTTAGGCTTACTCATTCCAAGGTCTTTAAAAGACTTTATATGAGTGAAGCTTTTGGGGATTTTGCTGTTAGAAAATACAACTCCTTTTTTATACAAATCGGTGGTTTTAAAAACGGGTTTCAGTTTTAACTCTTTGGTTTCAAGGTTAGCTTCGTCTTCATATATTCCGGAGTCTATCAATGCTCTTTTAAGCTCTGAAATATAACGGCTGTCTTCCTTGGTATGATAATACAATTCTTCTAAAACTTTCAGATCATTGGAAATGTCAGCATCATATTTCCGAACAAATTTATCTATCCCCTCCTCCACAGCAAAAGGATAATACCTTGCTCCACGGCCAATCAACTGAGCTTCTGAAAGCGTCGTTTTTCCAGGTTTTCCGTCTTTCCCATCCCGATCTTCATATAGTCTTACAATATCAAATAAATTGAGAACATCCCAACCTTCATTAAGCTTCTGAACGGCAAATACAGCACGGATCGGGTTATTTTCTTCTTCTAATGTATTGAGTAATATCTGGTTTTTCTCTGCTTCTGAATCATTATTGGCACTCAGACAATTTTCTTCCCTGAAATGATTCTGTATCCGCTTTACAATATCTCTTTTTGAAATTTTTCGAGCTTCAAAAAAATCAAAAGCCTTTTGAACAACAGGAACGGTAGATGTCTTCCTGATCTTATCTAACAACGCTTCAGAGAAACCATCAATTAACCTGTGAAAGTTTTCTTTATTCTGCTCGGATTCTTTGATGGTTTTCTTGGCTTTGAACAGAATAACAGGTTTTAAATTAATGTTATGAACTGTCGCCAATTCCTGTCTATATAAATTCAGAATCAAAGCCTGGATAATTCTTTCCTGTTCGTCATACATGGACCGAACAAGATTAATTTCTTTGGAAAATTTATCTGTTCTGAACTGGGCAAGATCATACTTGTAAAGAACTTTATCCTTATACTTCTCCGTGATTTCTCTGCTCTCATAATCTAAAGTAGCGGTGAACTCCAAAAGGATATTCTCAAAATTCTGATGCAAAATCTCCAGAACAGTTTCTTCCCAGCTTCCAAACAGATTTCCGCTTTTAGTTCCACTGTTCAGATGGTGGGCTTCATCAGCAATCAGGACAATCTTTTTATCCTGAAAATCTTCATAAGTAACACTGTTTTCCTTAGTATTATTTAAATCAATATGAAGTTGCTGGATCGTTGTAAATTTGATATTGATGTTTTCATGATCGGATTCATCAAAATTATCGATCTGTTTCAAAAAAACTTCTTTACCATTCATCACAACTTTATCCTTAAATAAATATTTTGACGTCTGAGGATTGAGAAAATTATCCTTTGTTTTCTGAATGATATTATTACTGTTGACAAAAAACAAAAAATCACGATGCCCTTTTTCATACAGATGAAGCATCAAACCTCCCATCACCATTGTTTTCCCACTTCCTGTTGCCATATTATAAAGGAGATGCAGAGGCTTCTTCGGTTTACCATCAAAATCTTCCCGTTCTGTATATAAATAGCGCCTGAATGCTTCTTCCTGATAAGGACGAATTCCAAATTTCAGATTATCAGTGATTCCATTAGGCAAAACAACTTTCGCCAAAGCCTTACGGGCAAACGGATTATTGAATATTTCGTGTAAAAATGCCATCTGCTTAGTTTTTAAGTTGATAAAATGCCTGGGTTACTTTTTGCTCTTCCGGTGTACATTCAAAATTTTCATCCTTAAGAGAAGAAAGGTTGACATAGAGCTGATTTTTGTCGAGCAATTCACAAAGATGTTGCTTTTGTTCCTGCAGACTTAATGTTTTGAAATCTTCAATATATTGTTCCTGTTTCTGAATATCTACATTATAATTAAGAAAGGATTTTGCTTTCATCTCTTCCCAAATCTGAAGAAGCGCTTTTTCATCTTTCGCTTCTTCTATTTTTTCGATAAAGGCTTGGTTGTATTTTTTGAGTTCAAGGTAAACGAAAGAACCGCCGCCTTGCCAATTGACTGATTTGGAAATACCGCCTTGTTCTCCACCAATTACTTTTTTCAAACGTTCTACAGCAACCGTTTCTATGTAATCCATTTGCTCTATTCCGATATATTGACGGTTCATTTTATGAGCTGTGGATGCTGTAGTACCGCTTCCTAGATGATAATCGAGAATGATGTCGTTTTCCAAGGTAGATATTTCAACTAATTTAGCTATTAATTGTTCAGGTTTAGGATAATCAAAGACTTTTGTTCTAAAAATATCTTGAAGAGTTTTTGCTCCTTGTCCAGAAAATGATTCGTCAAGCCAAGAATTAAAAACAACTTGCTTTGTACCGCCTTTTTCATATATTTTTTCGTACAACTCTTTTCTTCCTTCCTTTTCAATTAATATTACATTGTTATCTTCAATTGATTTTTTAAGCTTAGCCTGACTCCATCTCCAACAACCATCGGTTCCATCCGGAAGAATTGGGAAAATAACTTGATTTTTAAATTCAACTCCATAGTACAGATTAGGTCTATCAATTCTCCTACTATTACTTCCCCATTTTCTAATTAATTGAGTTTTATATTTACCTTTCTCGTCTTTCAATGAATAATTAGACGTATCTTCAACAGTAGTTTTAAACAACTCTAATTCAGAAATGTTTTTTGAAAAGCAAATAATTGTTTCATGAATTTGTGCAATGAATTTGCTATCTTGCCTTCCACCCCGACCTTTCCAAACAATATTGCTTACAAAATTTTCTCTTACAAAAATTTCGTCCATTAATACTTTTAAATAAGCTTGCTCATTATCATCACACTGAACAAAAATAAGCCCATCCTTACTTAATAATTCTCGTGCAGCGCTCAGTCTATTCTTCATAAAGCTTAACCATGTAGAATGATTAAAATTATCATTATACTTAAACCCATCGTTTCCCGTATTATACGGTGGATCTATATAAATTAGCTTCACTTTTCCTGCAAATTCTTTTTTCAGAGAATGCAATGCTAGCAGATTATTTCCTTTGATAATCAGGTTATCGGTAATGGTCCCGTTTTCGTTTCTATTGAAAAGAGATTCTTCCCTGCGGTCAGAATGACAGAGTGGTTTTTCTCCATCTTTATCAAATCGTTTGGCATTGGTTAGTACTTTTGGATCCAGCAGTTCTGTAATTTCATCCTGTGCCAGCACTTCATTAAAGAAAATTTCTTCTCTTTTATCTTCCTCACGACTTTGCCCACCCTCCAGAATACAGTCTTTAAACGGCCACACCAATGCTACTTCATTGCGCTGTTTCAAATGCTTGCCATCAATTGTTAAGCCTACTTTGTTTTTGAATTGAGTATAGCTGTCGTTCAGATAGTTTTTCTGCTCCAGAAACTGAATAAAAAGATTTTGTTTGAATACCCAGATGTCTTTTACTTTTATGAAAAATTTTTCTTTCAAATCGGAATCTTCCAATAGCAATCCGATCAGTTCTTCATCAAAGTTTTGTGCTTTATTCAGGACCACCCATTTTTTAATCTCCCCGTTATCAGAAACAAAGTTAGGTTCTTTCTTAATCTGTTTTTCAAGTGTTTGATAGAGTTTCATGGTTATTAAGTTTATTGCATCAAATCTAGTAAGGGTCAGTATTTTAAAATTATGGAAAACCATAAAATGAGCTAAAATGTCGATAGTGAATTTTGCTTTGCAAGTGAATTGTCAATTGTTATCGTACAAAATCACAGTTTCTGCAAATGGATATTTATTCCTGAAAATATGTTATCCTTTTACTATAAGGCTTCGACTCCGCTCAACCTGAGAATGTATAAGTTGAACAATACAGTACAACAGCATAGTATTAGAACAGTCATGCTGAGCGGAGTCGAAGCATCTCATTGTATAAAAAACATTTATAGAAAGTTGAGATTCTTCACTACACTATGCTCCGTTCAGAATAACAGCAAGACTTTATATAAACTTTCAGTATTCCTTCACTCCAGACTCCCCCACTCTAAAACGCTATAACTCTCCCACCCTAATACTCTCAAACTCTCAAACACTCCAAAAATCATTACCTTTGCACCATGGAACTACAATCAATCTATCAAAAACTGCAGATTCAGGACATGAATCAGATGCAGAAATCTACTTATAAAGCGTCTGAAAACAATACGGATATTGTTCTGCTCTCTCCTACCGGATCAGGGAAAACGCTTGCTTTTCTATTTCCGATTCTTAGAAATCTTAAAAAGGATGTTCAGGGAGTTCAGGCTTTAATATTAGTTCCTGCCAGAGAACTGGCATTACAGATTGAGCAGGTTTTCAAATCAATGGGAACTGATTTTAAGGTTTCTGTTTGCTATGGTGGACATGATAAAAAGATTGAAGTTAATAATTTAATTGAAGCTCCGGCTGTATTAATCGGAACACCAGGAAGAGTTACTTATCACGTTAGAAATAATAATTTCGATCCAAAAACGATTAAGACCTTAGTTCTGGATGAATTTGACAAAGCATTAGAGTTAGGCTTCCATGATGATATGGAGTTTATCTGTAATTCTTTAAAAGGACTTTCTCAACGGGTTTTAACCTCTGCAACCGCAATGGATGAAATTCCTGCGTTTACAGGATTAAAAGATGAAAAAATAATCAGTTTCCTTAAAGAAAACGATGTAAAACCTGATCTTCAGCTAAGAAAAGTAATGACGATTCCGGAAGAAAAACTGGATACTCTTTTCAACCTGGTTTGTAAAATCGGGAATAAAAGAACGTTGATCTTCTGTAATCACCGTGATGCTGTGGACCGTATCTCAGAACTTCTTAATCAAATGGGAATCGACAGAGAGACCTTCCATGGCGGAATGGAACAGGACGAAAGAGAGCGTGCTTTACTGAAATTCAGAAATGATTCTGCAAGGATTCTTATCACAACCGATCTGGCAGCCCGCGGACTTGATATTCCTGAGGTGGAATCTATCGTTCATTATCAGCTTCCTCCAAAAGAAGACGCGTTCATCCACAGAAACGGGCGTACTGCGAGGATGAATGCCAAAGGTTTTGTCTACCTGATCATGAATGAGGATGATAACTTTCCTTTCATTAAAAATGATACTCCTGAAGAAAGTGTTGCCGGTTTCACAAAAGTTCCGCAAAAAACACCTTTCCAGACGATCTACATCAGCGCAGGAAAGAAAGATAAAGTAAACAAGGTAGATATTGTAGGGTATTTGCTTAAAAAAGGAGAATTACAAAAAGAAGATGTGGGAGTGATTGAGGTAAAGGACACCACTTCTTATGTTGCGGTTTCCAGAAATAAGGTGAATGCTCTTTTGAGAAAACTTCAGAATGAAAAGCTGAAAGGTAAGAAAGTGAAAATGGAAGTAGCTTATTAAAATACTTTTATCAGATATATTTTAAAATTGCCACTCATGCACGGATAAATCATTCGTGCATGAGTGGCAAAAATTATTTTATTCCTCTCACTCTCATCGGAAAAGTATACACTGCTTTTGAAGCCGTAATGAATAAAACATCATTGTTTTTACCCCCGAATGTGACATTGGAAGTCCATTTTTCCGGAATAGAGATATGATAGATTTTCTTTCCCTCACGGTTGAAGACATGCACTCCATCCCCGGTTAAGTAAAGGTTGCCATGTTTATCCAGAGCCATTCCGTCTGACCCCATTTCACAGAAGAGTTTTTTCTCTGATAATTTCCCTTCTCCCAGAATGTCATACACATAGGTTCTTCCGGCATCAATATCGGAAAGATAGAGTTTTCTCAATTTTTCGCTTCCTATAATTCCATTGGGCTGAGTAAAGGTTTCCAATTTCGCAATTTTCCCTTCTTTATTTCTGTAATAAAGGCTTTTGTGGGGTAATTCCTGTTTAAAGTTTATCCAATAATCTCTTTCATACAAAGGATCTGTAAAATACATGCCTCCAAAGGTATCATTCCAGACATCATTGGGGCCATTCAATCTTTTTCCTTCGAAATCTTTCAGGAGAATCTCTACTTTTTTATCTTTTGAAATTTTCCAGATCTCTCCTTTATCATCTGAGCAAGTAATCAGAAAACCATCTTTATCAAAATGGGTTCCGTTTGCTCTTCCTGTTTTATCTAAAAACTCGATGATCTGATTGGTTTTCCAGTCCCAATAATAAATCTTGTCATTAGGCTGATCCGTAAAATACACATTTCCTTCTTTATCGGCTGACGGACCTTCGGTAAAGCTAAATTTATCCGAAAGCATTTCCGGTTTCACTCCTTCATAAAACATTTTACTAGTATTTACTGATTGACAGTTTACTAATGCGAAAACCAAACCAATCCAACCTATTTTACAGATATTCTTCATACTCCATTTTTAAATCTGCAATTTACGATATGCTTTTTCGGTTTCAAAAATATTTTCTCATTTTGATATATTATTATTCAAAACACAAAATGTCT
Source organism: Chryseobacterium sp. FR048 (assembly GCF_056844665.1). Taxonomy (NCBI): domain Bacteria; kingdom Pseudomonadati; phylum Bacteroidota; class Flavobacteriia; order Flavobacteriales; family Weeksellaceae; genus Chryseobacterium; species Chryseobacterium sp. FR048. The sequence continues at coordinate 470,282 of NZ_JBXDSE010000001.1, forward strand.
CAATTGTCCTATTTTTGAAGTAGATCATATTAGGAGCAGACCGATATAATCAAGAGCTTTGCAGTACAGGAATCAATACCGTTTACCTATAGAAAATAAGTTTGGAAAACAGGAATTGTTCCTGATAACAAATATTACCAAAATACTTTTATAGCATACGATAATGAGCGCAGAGTCTAACAACATCAAATCGCTGGAAATTGAAAATGAAGATTTTAGAAATTCGGTAGGAACAATGGATGAGACCGGGAAAAGAAAATGGATCTTCCCCCGAAAGCCCAAAGGAAAATACACCAATTACAGAAACTATACCAGTTATGCTTTATTAGCTTTATTCTTCGGATTACCTTTTGTAAAGATTAACAACAATCCTTTCTTCTTGTTTAATGTTATTGACAGGAAATTCTTTATCATTGGACAACCATTTTATCTTCAGGACTTTTTTATTCTTGCTCTGGGAGCGGTTACTTCAGTAATCTTCGTGATGTTGTTCACAGTAGTTTTCGGAAGAATATTCTGTGGATGGCTCTGTCCGCAAACTTTATTTATGGAAATGGTATTCCGTAAAATAGAATACTGGATCGAAGGTGACAGAAATAAGCAAATGAAGCTCGACAGACAGGAATGGGACTCCGAAAAAATCAGAAAAAGACTTACAAAATGGTCTGTTTTTATTTTGATTTCCCTGGTTATTTCGACTTTCATGTTTATGTATATTGTAGGCTACGAACAGGTCTTCCAGATTATGATTGAAGGTCCGGCGGAACATCCATTGAAGTTTATCACAATGATCTTTTTCACGATGACTTTTTATTTTGTTTTCGCATGGCTTCGTGAGCAGGTATGTACACTGGTTTGCCCTTACGGAAGACTTCAGGGAGTTCTAATTGATAAACAGACGATCAACGTATATTACGATTTTAAAAGAGGTGAAGGACGCTCAAAATGGAGAAATAATGAAGACCGAAAAGCATCCGGAAAAGGAGACTGTATCGATTGTAATCAATGCGTTGTTGTCTGTCCTACAGGAATTGACATCAGAAACGGACAGCAATTGGAATGTGTGAACTGTACAGCGTGTATTGATGCCTGTGATGAGGTAATGGATAAAGTAGGTCTGCCTAAGGGGCTTATCCGTTATGCTACGGAAGCTGAAATTGAAAATCAGGAGCAGTTTAAATTTACTCCGAGAATGAAAGCCACAACGGTTATTTTAGCCCTGTTAATTGGATTCCTTGGTTTTCTCATGTATGATCGTGGCTCTATGGAGGCCAAATTCATCAAACCTGCAGGTTCTACCTATTTCATCAAAAACGGCAAGATCACCAATACTTTTATTTATACTTTACTGAATAAATCTAACGAGAAGAAAACCCTGACCATTAAAGTGATTACCCCTGAGCATGCAGAAATTACTTATTTCGGCAATGAAAAAATCATTCTGAAAGGCGATGAAATCCTGAAAGGAAATATCAATATCACTTTTCCCGAGGAAGACATTAAGCTTTCAAAACAAAATATGGTCATAGGAGTTTTTGATGAAAAAGGAAAACTGGTAGATTCGTTTGAAACTACTTTTGAAGGACCGTTTAAACTGGTATTGTAAACTATAAACTTTGAACCTTAAACTCATTAAGCCTTATATTTCCTCATAAACTGAGTAGGGGTCATTCCGGAATTTTTCCGGAAGACTCTTACAAAGTAGGAATATTCTTCATAGCCTAATCTGAAAGCAATCTCAACAAGGCTTTCATCCAGATACATCAGCATCCTTTTGGCTTCCAGCACTACTCTTTCTGTAATGACGTCTGTGGCTGTTTTCTGCACCACAGTCTGTACTATTCTATTCAGGTGTTTTGATGAAATCCCCAGTAAAGAAGCATAATAGGTGATTGATTTCTGCTCGGTAAAATGTTGTTCGACCAGGTTTTCAAAATCCTGATAATGTTTGAAATAAGAAAGCCCTGCGGAAGAAGCCAATGTATCAAAATCCTTTGAAAACAATCGGGTCGCATTGATGAAGATCTGAGACATCAGTGAAAGAATAAAGCCTTCTTTCATAATATTTTTAGCCTGATGCTCTTCTCCCAATTTCTGAAATAAGCTGATGTTTTTCTCTAATTCAACAGTATCCAGCTGAAGTTTTCTGGGAAAAGAAACCGATCCGAAGAAAGGGAAATTTCTCAGTTTCTGGTTCACATAATGCATTTCATAAAACTCCTGCGAACAGAAAAAAATATACCCTTCTATATCTTCTGAAAGTTCCCAGCTGTGAATCTGACCAGGCGAAAGGAAAAACAGACTTCCTTCTGAAACATCATATTTCTGAAAATCGATCTCATGTACTCCGTTTCCTCCTGTAAACAGAACAGCAGCATAGAAATCATGCCTATGGGGTTTCTCTATATGACGATGACCTACTATCAAATGATCTTTCATCGTATTAAAATAGAAATCCGAAGTATTTTTACCTGCCTGAAAAAGGTCGATATGAAGAACGGAAATTGGATTCATTCTCTGGATTTTGACTAAAATAATATTATTATTCCGGATTAATACAAGACATTCTGTCTTTAGGATTCACAAATTTAGACAAAAAAAGGATCGGTATAAAACCGACCCTTCTATCTTGAAAATAAATTTCTGTTTTTTATTTGATCACCAACTTAGTATTGTATACTCCTTTTGAAGAATTGATACTGATCACATACACTCCTTTTGGTGCGTTTACATTGATTTCTTTAGTATGATCACCTTCAGCCTTATAAGAGGAAGAATGAATCAATCTTCCGCTGGCATCAAGCAGAGTCACTTTCACATCTCCTTTTATGTTTCTGGACTTAATAAAGAACTTACCGTCACTTGGATTGGGATAGATTCTAATATCATCTGCTATTGGAGAAGATGTTTCTTTGATTCCTAAAGCCTGTGTTTCCTGAGTACATACCTCAAGAGACCAGCCTGTAATACTTCCTGCGCTTCCCGGATTATTATCTGAGGCAAAAAGTTTCCATGTTCCCTGGGCTTTGTGTCCTTTAAAGATCGCTAACGATTCGTATGATTTAGTTTCTCCCTGAACAGGTGAAGCACAAGCAACAGCAGCTCCTGCATCACTGAATGTAGCTGTTATTCCAGAGCTATTATTACAACTACGGTTCCAGATCAAAGCAGAAGATCCAACCGGGCTTTCAATACCAATAGAAAGGTGTCTTATATTGGGATGTGTAACTGTTGGAGTCACTTTGATTTTGGTAATTGTCCCATTATTATTAACCATCAACGGAATATTAACTCTTGGAGAAGATATATCGGACCCTCCGGGACCGTCTTTAACCGCTACAGGATCTCCAGTGTAAGCATAGGTATTACAATTTTCACCCGTTACAGCATAGTCGATTACAAAACTTGGACTCACTGCATAGTAAATATTTCCGACAGCCTCTATCATGATAAAAGCATTTGCTGAGGTAGATCCTGCAGGAATTGCAATCTGTTCATTACCATCATTAGGGGTATTGGCAGCAATGGTAGTGAATGTCTGCCCTCCGTCTGTAGATAATTTAATATTAACATTTGTTGTATTGATGGGAGCCTGATTGGTATTGGCAACATCCCATGTTATTGTTACTGTTCCTCCAGAGCTTAATGACTGTCCGAATGTAGGTGCTGTTACCTGAAAAGGCCCAGCTCCAGCATTTACAGTTACCATCATTTCGTCTTTACTGGTTTGTGGGGCTATCGGGTTATTGCTTCTTGCAGTAAATGTAAAATTCATGTTTCTTGCCACACTGGATACTGATTCCCAACGTGTTGACAATACCCCTCCCAGCACTTTATTAAAATCTGGCAAATATCTTATCGGGCTACTGATAGGTGTTACACTCCTAAAATTCGGTCCGGCAGGTTTAGTAGGATATGCGATACAGTTCGCCATGGTTTCAGAATTACCAGCCGCATCCATTTGTTCCCATGTATATGTATAAGATGTACTGTTTGCATCGTTTACGATTCCTTTTAAAACATACGGTGTAGATATTGGAATCGTATAATCAGCACCTGCATTGATGTTGGGAGCAGGATTTGCAAAAGGAGTATTGGTTCCACATACAATACTGTTGATCTTATTTTTGATTTCTGTGACATTAAAAGTATGATAGTAATCATTTGAGTTGAACTGAACATCATAGTTCCCTCCAAGAATCCCGGTATATGCCATGATTGTAGAACCGCTTCCAGGCTCTACTTCTGAGGTTCCCGAGCCATCCAGATAATAGGAAAATGTATGATTTGCGCCCAACTGATGCCCCATTTCATGAGCTACATAATCTATATCAAAACTATCTCCTTCGGGAAAATTACACGAAGTATATCCACGAGCTTTTTGATTATTATTACATATTACCCCCAGACCTGCAACTCCGTTTGCATCTCTTTTATCTAATAAATGTCCCATATCATAATCGGAAGCAGGAACACGGGAAGATATAGCAGCCTGTGCAGAATTTGTCCCGAATGTAGTATAAGGATCAGTTGCCGGATCCAGAAATATAACCACTTCATTATTCGCAATCAGGTTAAAATGCAGAGACAGGTCTTTTTCAAAAACACTATTCATTCTGGTTAAACTGGCATTCATTGCAGCCAGAATCACTGCTTTTTTCTGAACATCTGTTGCTGTCGCAGGAGTATTGGTAGCCGTCAGATGATATTGTGCATACTCTCCGGTACAGGATAGTGCCATTCTGAATATATTAAACCCAGCCGTCTTTTTATTAGCGGTATTGGTGTTTTTATCCACTATACTTTTCTCTACTTCTTCTTTAGTAGCACATTCAAAAGGTTCTTTATCCTGCCCTCTTCTTGCATTGGAATCAAAAACAGCATAAACTGTTCTGTCTTCTGTATAGGGTTCTATAAATTCTGAAATTCCTGAACGGGTAATCATGGAAGAAAACCCTACCGGGGAAACGCTGAACCTAAGGTATACTGTAGGGTCCTCAACTCCCGTTCCCACATAAGATCTTATCTCCGGAAACTTAGCCTGAAGCTCGGGAGCCATATTTGAAAATTCCCAAACACGAAATTGTTCTAGCCTTCCATTTACTGTCGGAAGTGAAATGATCACTCCTTTTTCATTGGAAAAACGGGCCGGGGCACTTTTTAAGCTTTGTCTGAGCTGATCTGCATTCAAGGTATAAAGCCCTGCAAACTCTAGTTTTTCCTGTAACTTTTTCACTTTCTGAGACCTGACCTCAGTTCTTGACCACTGCGAAAATCCCAAAAACGGGATCAACAATGAAAAAATAAAGAAATAGTGTTTCATAATAATGTGATTTTTTTAGTTTAACCAAAATAATAAAATAAATCCACAAAATCGACTGAAAACCAAATAAATAAACCAAATAAATAAAATATATTCAATAAAACAACATAGTATTTAAAATATAAACAAAAACCAAACATACCCATAAATCATTATAAGGAATAATGATTTATATAGAAAAATATTAACAACTATTCATTATAATTATTAAATTTTCTTCGGAATTGTGCGACTCACGGATCTATTAAACTGATCTTTTTTATTTACAGCGTCTTTTTCTCTTGTGGGGTATTTTTTCAGAAGCATTGATTTGAGGGCCTTCGAAAGCTTGTTTATCCTGCCCTCTTCTTGCATTGGAGTCAAAAACGGCGTAGACTGTTCTGTCGTCTGTATAAGGTTCAATAAATTCTGAGATTCCGGAACGGGTGATCATAGAAGAAAATCCCACCGGAGACATGCTGAATCTCAAATAGGCAGTAGGATCTTCTATTCCAGATCCTACATAAGATCTTATCTCCGGAAATTTAGCCTGCAGCTCAGGAGCCATATTTGAAGCTTCCCAAACCTGAAAATGTTCCAGCTTTCCCCCTGGAGTGGGAAGTGAAATAACAATTCCTTTTTCGCCGGAAAAACGCTGTGGAGCACTCTTCAAACTCTGTATAAGCTGCGTTGCATCCAGGGAATAAAGCCCTGCAAATTCAAGTTTTTCCTGTGATTTTTTTACTTTTTTAGTCCCAAGTTCCGTTCTTGTCCATTGTGAAAATCCGGAAAAAGGAATGATCAGTCCCAAAATTAAGAAGAAATATTTCATATCATTATAGTGTTTTGGTATTCACCAAGTTATTAAAAAAAATACACTTTTATCTATTTTCCGGATATTTTTTAAACAGACCTGTAACATCCTTTCAAATAAAAGTCATACAGCAGTTTTAAAGATATATTTGGTTCAAATTTTAAAAAATTTTATCTTTGAGGTTTAGGAGTCGTAAAATGAAAATAAACTTACCTGATAAACTGTACTATTCTATAGGAGAAGTCGCTAAAGCATTTGATGTAAACACTTCATTAATACGCTATTGGGAACAGGAATTCCCAATCATTAAGCCTAAAAAAAACAGAAAAGGAAACCGTTATTTCACTCCTGAAGATATTAAGAATCTTCAGATGATTTACCACCTGGTCAAAGAAAAAGGATATACCCTGGATGGAGCCCGTGTTGCTTTAACGACCAACAGTAAAATTTCAGAAACCATCACTATTATTGACCGTCTTGAATTTGTAAAGGCAGAGCTTCTAAAACTGAAGGAATCTTTAGGAGATAAAGATTCAGAATAATCTGAACACTTATAGCCCGAGGCATTAAAATCTGTGGAATAAGATCCTTTCCAGAACATAACCAATCAGGTATTGGTCTCTGTATTTCTTGTTATTATCTTTAAATAATTCTACCTTACAGTGATATAAGTATATTTTTAAAACAAATCTACTGAATCTATATCCCAAACTTAATCATTTCACGATTCATCATTGCAACATATTATGCTTTATCAATATGTTTACATCATGATGAAAAAAAATGATTACCATAAACTGGCCTTCATGGTCATATTCCTGACGATCCTTTTGGCTTATCAGAGCCATACCGGCAGGAACAAAGAATCTTTTCCGAAGGTGAAATTCATTGCAGAAACTTCTACTTCTGCTGATCTATCGGATTTTGACCCTAACATTCTGGATCTCCAACAATGGCAAAAACTTGGTTTTTCTGAAAAGCAAGCCTCTACTATTCTTAAATACAAAGGCATTGTGGGTGGAAAATTTGTTTCAAAAGAGCAGCTGAAAAAGTGCTATGCTATTTCTGAAGATAAGTTTAAAAGTCTGGAATCTTTTATTGTACTTCCCGAAAAGGGTGAGAACACGTCCTATAAGTCTTTTAAAAATACTGACAGGAAAAGCATTTCAATTACCGGAAAGTTCAATCCGGATCATTACTCTATCAATGACTGGGTAAAAATGGGATTCAGCGAAAGACAGGCAGAAGCAATGATGAAGTATAAAAAATTCCTGGGTGGCAGCTTTGTGAGCAAAGAAAAATTCAAAGAATGTTTTATTATTTCCGCTGATAATTATAGTAAGATTGAGCCTTATTTACTTCTTCCTGCACATACTCCTGAAACCTTTAAAAACATCCATGGAAATAAATTTTTAAAGGAAAAGATCAGCTATTCCCCTTTTGATCCCAATCTATTGGACGCTGAAGGTTGGAAGGCACTTGGCTTTTCTGAAAAACAGGCCAGCACAATTATCAATTACCGTGACCGGAATTTAAAAGGAAGCTTTAAAAGCCTGGAAGAGCTGCAAAAATGTTTTGTGATTTCTCCTGAAAAATTTCAGGAGCTTAAACCTTATATAAAGCTCAGTTCTGTGCCGACAAAAAGACAGGAAACCCAACAGGAAAAAACTGATTTTTCAAAAATTGACCTCAATGGGGTTACTTTCAGGCAACTGCTTGAGTTTGGTCTTGATGAAAGAAGTGCAGGTTCTATCATTGGCTTCAGGAAAAAACTCGGAGGTTTTATCACGAAACAACAGATTCTAGATACGTATAATATTGATAAGGAAATGGTTCAGAAGCTAATTTCTATAGCACAACTGGATACTTCGGGTGTTCCAAAATATACTTTGGCCGAAGCTCCTGAAGACTGGCTTAAAAATCATCCTTATTTCAAATATTCTGCAGATAAAATCATCTATTACCGGATCAGCAATCCTGATGACAGGAAAATCTGGAAATTTTTAAAATTAAAACCTGAATACGAGGAAAGGATGAGGTTATATTTAAAGTAACCTGATATAACGTAAAACTATCCAAAACAAGATCTCTTATTCTGGATAGTTTCTTTTCTGAAAAATAGTTTTAAATGCTAATGATGCATATAGCTGCTGGGACCATTGGTTCCTTCAATGGATTCAGGAAGTATTCCGTATTTGGAGCGTAGATCGACTGTTCCCAGGGTTTTCCCGGTTTCAATTTCAATGATACTGATTGTTCCGGAATTGATACCAGGAATATCCAGCAGATTATTCTGCACTGCGACCACTTCTTTTCCTTTTTTGGTCTTAAAGAAAGCCATATGATGGGCTCCTTTATCTGCGGTAAGGGTTTTTAAAAGTTTTAGCTGAGGAAGGTTGCTGATGTCGAAGATCAGAACTTTTCCCGGATCAGCAAAGCTTACATACAGCCTGCTGTTATCATCAATATACATTTCGAGAGTCCAGCCTAAACCTTGTGTACTTCCATCAAATATTTTACTGAAAGCATCGTATTTTTTAGTTGCGGGATTGTATGGGGCGATCCAAATATCACCTCCAAGCATTGTTGTGGCAAGAGCATATTGTGGAAATTTTCCGCGAAGTAACAGAACTTCAACAGGGCTTGATAAATCCGTTGGGGAGTCAGCAACCTGGTAAGTTTCTTTTACTTCATAGGTATTGAGATCTAATAAAGTACAGGTATTCCCAAAGCCACTGGTAAGATCCGGGTGAATAGTAGAGGTCACCATCATAAGCCCTTTTTCTTCGTTGATGGAGATCCCATGCGGATACATTATAAATTTATTCGGATCAGTTTGAATCGGGGCCTTGATTGTTTTGATAAGTTGGTTATTCCCAGCGTTAAAAACACCTACACTCCCATCTTTCAGTCCTCCTGCTCCGCCCATAAAGGTCATAAAAAATCTTCCGTCATTGGTAAAAAATAAATTTTCACCCACCGTATTCTCACCTATATCAATAGGTGTTGCGGCTACTAATATGGGCTGGCCATTACTATCTTTTTCTGTTTTTATCTGATAGAGGTATTTTCCTCCTAAAGCAGTTGTATATAATTTGTTGGCACTCTGATTATAATAAATATGATGAGGCAGAACCCCAACACCTAACTCAAGTTTGCTACTGATATTGCCAAAATTGGGGGCTTCAGGATCTAGTTCTATCACAGCGATTCCATCTGGTTTTCCGTTAAGACTTCTATAGTCTATATAAAAGGCCGTATCGTGTGGAATTTCTGCATGATTATCATTTTGACAATGAGAAAACAGGAACAAAACAACAAGAAAAAAAGCGGGATTAATCTTTAATTTCATGATTTTCAGGTTTTTAGTTATTCATATTATAAATATAACACAATTTCATTAAAAAATACAAAAATATTACACTAATAAGTGATAAAATATTTAAATAATAATCATTAAAACAAAAACTGATTAAAAAAATATAAAACCTAAACTATATTATCTTAAATTTAGCAGTATGAACAAAAATATACTCTCCCTATTATCCGTATTAGTATTTGTCTTTTGTACAGGACAGTCTAATAACATTAAAGAAAAAAAAACAGAACAGGAAAAGTATCTTGAAAACGCTATTTATCAGGTCTCCTCTCATGACAAAGGAATGAGAGCGGCTATTGAAACCGCCAGAAAAACTTTTTATAAATTCGAAAATGCCTTAAAAAGTGAGAATCCGAATTTCAAGAATTTTGGATTGAAAAAGGCTTTTAAAAGTGATGAAGGAGATGAATTTTTATGGATCTCCCCGGTCTTATTTTCCAAAGAATTGAATAAATATGCAGGAACCGTCAATAGCCCACCTGTCTATACAAAAGAAGTGAAGCATGATGAGGTAGTAGAAATTGAAAAAAATGAAATTGCAGATTGGATATATTTTGATAATGGCATCTTACAGGGTGGCTATACCATTCGTCTTCTAAGAGACCGAATGACCAAAGAAGAAAGAAAAGAATTTGATGAGAAATCAGGTTACAAATTCGAATAATAAAAAAAGGGCTTATTATAGCCCTGATTCATTATTTTAATCTACTGTTTTAGCAGAATCTTCAAGAAGTAAATTAAGTGCAGAAAGCTCCTGATCCGTAAGGTCTCTCCATTTTCCGATGGGAAGATCCAGTTTGATATTCATGATACGGATTCTTTTCAGTTTTTTCACTTCATAACCAAGATATTCGCACATTCTTCGGATCTGCCTGTTGAGCCCCTGGGTAAGAATGATTCTGAAGTTCATTTCATCAATCTTTTCCACTTCACATTTTTTGGTTACCGTATCCAGAATAGGAACGCCATTCCTCATTTTCTCAAGGAATCTCGGAGTGATAGGTTTATCAACACGCACCAGATATTCTTTCTCGTGATTGTTTCTGGCTCTCAGAATTTTATTGACAATATCGCCATCACTGGTCAAGAGGATCAGCCCTTCACTAGGTTTATCCAGTCTTCCGATAGGGAAAATTCTTTTCGGATGATTGATATAGTCTACGATATTATTTTTTTCACGTTTTGTATCTGTAGTACAAACAATGCCTACCGGTTTATTGAAAGCAATATAAACAGGTTTTTCCTGAGGCTCTCTGATAGGTTTTCCGTCTACTTCCACAAGGTCTTCATCAGAAACTTTTGTTCCCAGTTCAGGAATTTTTCCGTTGATCTTTATTCTTCCTTCTTCCAACAGTTTATCTGCTGCTCTTCTTGAACAGTAGCCTACTTCTGATAAATATTTATTGATACGTGTCTTTTCCATTAGTCTTCTCCGTAACCGGTATAATTTTTATTACTGAAAATAGAGATGCCATAGCTTAATCCGATGAAAAAGCCATCCACTCCTTCTTTTAATCTGTGTGACTCTAATACAAGCCCGCCTTCCTGACTTAATCTTTTTGAATAGGAAACCTGCATTCCTAATCTTAATCCCCAAAATTCGGTATCTGAAACGGCAGAATGGTTAAGTTGTTTTCCGTAATTAACATCTATATAAAAAGGGCGGTCTCCAGGTGAAAAAATGAATTTCGGCTGAATAACCCAGTATAAAAGATGGTAATTATCCTGTGCAAAGCTGTATTTAAGTCCAGTTCCTATTGCAAAGTTAGGAAGAAAATTATAACCACCAACTGCTGTAATACCATAGGTAAGATTCCCTAATAAGGGCTTGGATTCGAAATATTGCGAATTACTGGAGTTCTTATTTTTATTATTAATATTAAAACCAACGTTGAGTGCCGGATTAAAATAGAAATCCATTTTAGGCTTTTTCTCCTTCAGATCCTGTGCAGAAAATTTAAATAGAGCGAATACTGCAAGAAACAGAAGTAATCTTATTTTCATGGTGTTTTTCATTTGAATACATTATCAAAAAACCCTAAAGATAAAAATACTTTTATAATGCTTCAAATCTATATTCGTTATTTAAAAACTGGTCTGTAGCATTTTCAATGGTATAGTCTCCTATCTTGGTACGTCTTAATTGAGTCAGATACGCTCCTACTCCCAATTCCTGGCCAATATCATGGGCAAGACTTCGGATATAGGTTCCTTTTGAGCATCCTACCGTAAAACTTACCAAAGGGAAATTGATCTCAATATCTTTAAGGTAGTGAATTGTTGTTTTTCGGGCCTTCATTTCCACTTCCTCCCCTGCTCTTGCCAGATTGTAAGCTCTTTCGCCATCTATTTTAATGGCAGAATAAACCGGTGGTTTCTGTTCGATCTCACCTACAAATTTCTCCAATGCTTCTCTTACCTGTTCTTCGGAAATATGAGAAATATCCTGATGAAGAATTTCCGGTTTTTCCGTATCATAAGACTCCGTCTGTACTCCTATTTTGATTTCGGTCCAGTATTCTTTGGGAGCATCCTGAATCTCAGGGATTTTTTTGGTAAATTTTCCACAGCATACAATAAGAAGCCCAGTAGCTCTGGGATCTAAAGTTCCGGCATGCCCGATTTTGAATTTTTTAGGAAGATCAAACTCCCTTTTAAGTTTATATTTCATTTTATTGACTGCCTGGAAAGAAGTCCAGTCCAAAGGCTTGTCTAATAAAAATATGTATCCTGATTTCAGTTCTTCAGCTGTCATTGTATATATTTTCTCAACGATTTTATCGTGGCAGTTCTGTTGAACGTCTATTGAAAGTAACGGAAATAAATCAGTAAAGCAATCCCTACAAAAATACGGTACCATCCCCAAGGTCTGAAACCATATTTATTAAGCACCCCAATAAAGGCTTTGATTGCAATAAGGGCTACAATAAATGCTACAACATTCCCGATTATAAAAATCATAATGTGATCCTGTGAAGCCATGATCATTTCATATCCCTTCTGCGGATTAGGAGTTTCTTTCCCCCATGTTTTCACAAAAACAGAATATACTGTCACAGCAAGCATAGTAGGCACAGCAAGGAAGAAAGAAAATTCTGCCGCTGCTTTTCTGGAAAGCCCCTGAGTCATCCCACCAATGATAGAAGCAGCACTACGGCTTGTTCCCGGCATCATGGCCAGACATTGCCAGAACCCGATGGTTACTGCTTTTTTTATTGTGATCCCTTTTTCATCATCAATGGTAGGATTTTTAAACCATTTGTCAGCAAACAGTAATACCACACCTCCCAGTACCAGTACCGAGGAAATCGCAATCTGATTCCCAAGAACCGCTTCAATCTTATCATCAAACAGGTATCCTAAAACCAATGCAGGAACTACAGCAAAAGCAAGTTTAAAATAAAACTGAATATTATTCAGATCAAAAAACTTCTTCCAGTAGGCTACTACCACAGACAGGATTGCTCCAAACTGAATGGAAACCTGAAACATCTTCAAAAATTCATCATCAGGCATTCCCAAAAGATTCGCCGTAAAACCCATGTGTGCTGTAGAAGAGATAGGAAGATACTCCGTAAGTCCTTCTACAATGGCAATAATAATTGCTTTGATTAAATCCATATTCCTTTAAAAAATTAAAAGATTAAAAGATTTAAGAATTGAAAGACTGGCGATATGCCAAAATAAATATTAATTGTTTGAGAACTGAAAATATATTACATACATACATTTTCAAATTAATATTTAATCTTTTAATTCTTAAATTTTTTAATCCTTAAATAAAACTATTTATTTATTTTCTTTTTAAAATCGCATATACTTCTATTGCAAATCCTATGACAACAAAAAGTGGTGCTATTCTGATTCTTCTGATAGAGAATATATCGTCGTTCCATGAGTTGGGATCAAATTTCCCGTCTACCGTATTGGCATCCGGTCCCATCATCAATAGAAAGCCAACCACGATAAATGCTAACCCGATCAGCATCCATTTGAAATTCTGCTGTCCAAAATAGAAAGCATTTTGCTGAGGGGCTTCAGCTTCATTTCCGAAATCTGAAGCGGAAAATTTATTTGTTTTTTTGCTCATGATTAAGAGTAATATAAGTCGTCAACGTTTGATTTTAAGAATCTCCATGTAGCGAAAATAGTACTTAAGACAGAAATAAAGATTCCTACTCCAAGTACTAAGATGATCAACCAGAAATACTGATTGTTATCCTGTACAAAAGCGGAACCGATCTGGCTCGTAAAGTAATACCAAACCCCACCCAGAGCAAGAAGACCAATTACAGAGCCTATAGCTCCTAAAATAACGGCTTCTATAATAAAAGGCTTAAGGATAAATCTTCTCTTCGCCCCAACCAACTGCATGGTTTTAATAATGAATCTCTTTGAAAATATTTTCAGACGGATCGAGTTGTTGATCAATACAACAGCCAATACAAGGAACAGAATTGAAAATCCTAAGATCCATTTCAAAATTCTGCTCAGGTTGTTGTACACATCCACCATCAGCGTACTGTCATTTTTAACGTCTACAATACCTGGAACGGATTTGATCACTTTGATCGCTTCGTCTATTTTGGCAGGATCCACATATTCCGGCTTTAAAGCGACTTCGATAGATGAAGGAAAAATATTCTCCTCAAATAATGCGTCACTATCAATCCCCATACTCTTTTTGGCTTCTTTGGCAGCCATTGTTCTAGAAATATAGGTTGCCTTTTTTACAGGAGCTAATGTCTGTACCTTTTTAAAAGTTTCATCTTCCAGTTTGGCAATTTTTACAGAGTCTTTTACATCATAATTTTCATCAAAGTAGGCGTTCACTACCAATTGCTCTTTGATATAGTCGGAATACTTTTGGGCATTAATTAAAATAAGCCCCATTAATCCCAACAAAAATAGCACTAAGGCAATACTTATCACTACTGTAATATTGCTGGACCGAAGCCTTTTCTTATTAAACTCATCTACAGATTTAGCCATTAATATTAAAATTTTTGGCTAAAATAGAAAAAAACTTCCGAAATTTGGGACGAAAAAAAGAAAATCATTGTTAATAAAATCATAAAAAACTTTGAGTGTAAAAGCAAAAAAACATCTTGGACAGCACTTTCTGACAGATGAAAATATCGCAAGAAAGATCGTAGAAGGTCTTAGTTTTGAGAACTATAATAATATCATGGAAGTAGGTCCCGGAATGGGAGTTCTTACCAAATATCTTCTTGAAAAAGATCAGAACATCTACCTTGCAGAGATCGATACGGAATCTATCGAATACCTGAAAAACAATTATTCAAAAGTTACAGAAAATACTTTTGTAGGAGACTTCCTGAAGCAGGATTTCAATTTTATCGGAAACGAGCAGATTGCGATCATTGGAAACTTCCCGTATAATATTTCCTCGCAGATATTATTTCAGATCGTTGATCATTATGAACTGATTCCGGAAATGGTAGGAATGTTCCAGAAAGAGGTTGCTGAAAGAACGGCTGCTGTACCGAGAACTAAAGATTACGGTATTCTTTCGGTACTGATCCAGGCTTATTATGACGTATCCTATATGTTTACGGTTCATGAGAATGTCTTCAATCCACCGCCAAAGGTAAAATCTGGAGTTATCAGGTTGACAAGAAATCCGAAAGAAGGTCTGGCCGGCAATGAGGTACTCTTTAAACAAATTGTGAAGACGGGCTTCAACCAGAGAAGAAAGAAGCTTTCCAACGCCTTGAAAGCACTCAACATTCCGGAAGCTTTGAAAGGGCATGAATTCTTGGATAAAAGAGCGGAAGAGCTCAGTGTAACAGACTTCATCCATTTTGCCAACCTTTGGAAAAGCCATCAATAAGCAAGATCTTTTATCACAAATAAAAAGCAGAAAGCCTTTCAAAACAATTTGAAAGGCTTTCTTATTATATTTATAGTATCAATTTTAGTTTCTGTTTTTCAACATGATCCATCCTGACCAGTTTACCTGAGTTTTGGATCTAGGATATTGGAAATTGAACTTATACCAGTAGGTAGCGGTTGGCAATCTCTTCCCTCCTACGGTTCCGTCCCAAACCGGATTTTCTTTTGAGAATCTGAACATTTCCACTCCGTATCTGTCATAGATTGATCCTGAGAAATTATCGAATTCTCTAAGCGCTTTAAGATCCAACACATCGTTGATTCCATCTTCGTTCGGAGTAATGATATTATTGATCTGTAGGGTAAAGAAGTCCAGACTTCCTACACAATGAGTTCCTACTCTTCTCACCAGAATGGTATACTTTGTATTGTCCAAAAGGCTGTTGAATACATTAGATTCCTGCCATGAGATTCCGTTATCGATAGAATATTCCAATGTGCTTGGCATATTATTCATCGGTGGGTTTTCTGCAGTTACCGTGATGCTCTTTTTAATGCTTTCATAGTTTATAGCTGTAATAAACGGAGTTGCTGCTCCCAGTACTTTAGCTTCAAAGATCTTTTTACAGATTCCATTATCAACTTCTACAGTATAGATTCCCCACTTGTCTACATCAATTTTCTGAGTGGTGGCTCCTGTACTCCAAACATATTTATAATTAGGTCCTGCTCCTGCATCCAGTGTAACAACATCTCCTATACACATTTCAACATCTTTCAATGGTGATTCTATTTCCGGAGTCACTTCTATTCTTATCGTTGCAGGGTTCAAAGATCTACATCCTTTTGCTCCTACTGCATATACGGTAAATACAGTGGTCTGGTATAAAGTTACGGTCTGCATATTTCCGGTACCCATGAAGTTGACCCACTGGTAGCTATCTCCTCCTTCTGCAGTCAGCGTTACAGATTCTCCCGGGCATATTTTGATTCTTGAAGATTTCACTTTAGCCGTTGGCGTTACTTCTTTCAATAGCTTCAGTTCAACCATTTTGCTACAAAAGCCACCATTCGAAACCACTACGTAAAGTATCTGTCCATCATTACCATTATAATTCAATATATTCTGAATATAATTATTATTCTGGGCAATAGCATCGGCCTGGTTGACATAGAATTTAAAGACTGCTCCTGGTGTCGGACTGATAGCAGGTTTAATGGTGCTCAGGTCAAACGTTGTAATATCCGGTGTGGTACATAGCAATAATGTAGCATCCTGAGCCTGCGGTGTTGTTCCGCCGTGAATTTGTATTGAAGCTTTCCCCGGACAAGGATTTCCCGGAACACTTACTTCAATAGTATAAGTTCCCGGCTGTACAGCAGTAATACTGTTGGTAGTGGCATTAGGTACAGCAACCCCGTTATGATACCATTGGTACACCAGGTTAGGGTCACTTACAGAAGCTGTGATCACCTGAGGAACATTGTCACATACATTGATGTCTGAAGGTAATTTTGCACCTGCAGGGTCTAAAAGGTCAACTCCGATATTGAAAGAACCTCCTTCTAAAAATACGGCAGAATCATAACTGTGGTCACCATAATCTGCAATTACCATTTTAAAGTGATATTGTTGTCCAGCGACTACAGTTGCTGTAGCGGTAAGTGGAACTGTTCTTCCGTTAAAATTGGTTTCTACATTCGTAGTGTTGTATCCTGCAAAATATTGTTCATTCACTGCTCCACAAGACGTATTTATTGCAGGGTGAATATTGGTAATACTTACAGGTCCTGCTCCATTCGGAAGAACCGCCATATTAACATAAGGTCCTCCTGAAGTAGGTCTCAGCAAGATCGCAAAAGCATCTGCATAGCTGCAGGGAAATGAACCGGTATATTCCTCAGATGCTAATAAGTAATTAAACTTAATCTGAGAGGTCGTAGGAACGAAATCAAACTCCAGAAGCACAGCATCATACAGTTTACTTTCTGTAACCCCGATAATCTGTGCCAGGTCAGCATCAGATCCTCCACCGTTGGTATTACTAAGATCTCCCTCATAAACATTTCCGGCTCTTCTCGCATATCCTGTAGAAAGAACAAGTCCGTCTTTGAAAGGGAAATTGGTCGCTGCCTTATGAAAATATCCCCAAGCTCTGTCGGCATCAGTTGGAGCATGATTAGGAGTTATCTTAACATTGGTTACATTGGGAGTAAGACAGGTATTGGTTCCTGATGAGATCAATACATCTTTTACCATCTTATCTATACTGTAAGTGGTTTCCACATAGGCAGGAGCATTGACATCAATGAAAGCTCCCGCTTTTTTAGATAGAGCAGAAGCTACCTCTTTTCCGGGTTTTCTGGGTTGTATGGATTGATTCTGTGAAAATAAAAAAGTCGAGACGACTGTAAAAAATAAACAAAGCGGTAGATATCTTCTCATAATATTTTTGTTTAAACAAATTTAATTTTTTTTTAAACATACCACACACATATTTATATTTTTTATAATAAAAAAATCAAAAACACAAAGATCTTACAACAAATCCTCATCTCCAATTTTACCCTCAACAAAAGAAGAATCACACGACATCTCTCAAAACATTACAAATTTGACAAAACGAATAGACTCAGAATAACTCCTATTTTTCTGCTTCAATATATCTTCTAAAAAGAATGAGGATAGGTGAACCATTTAAGATCTATAATTGTCTAACGCATAAAAAACAGAAATCTTTCATTTCTGAAAGATTTCTGTTTTATTATTTTTTTAATTTCTGTTTTTCAAAAGGATCCAGCCTGAACGCTGTTCCATTTTCTTACTGGCAGGATTCTCCCATTGTACCCTATACCAGTAAGTTCCGGTAGGAAGATTGATCCCTTTTAAAGATCCTCTCCATACCACATCCCCTTTCGAAGCTTTGAATACCTCAGCTCCGTATCGGTCAAAAATAGAAGCTGCAAAATCTTTATAGCCACTGATTCCTGAAAAGTCTATGGTATCGTTTATTCCGTCCATATTAGGAGTAATGGCATTACTGATTATCAGGGTAAAGAAATCCAGTGAAGTTCCACATTTTGCATTTTTCACCCGTACCATCAGATTGTACATATTATTATTTAAAACGCCATGGAAGACATTAGATGGCTGCCACGTAAGTCCTCCATCAATGGAATATTCCAGAGTACCTCCTGTAGGATTATTGGCTGAAATTGTCAGAACATGGTTATCATAAACAACATTCGTAAACTGTGGCAGATCCGGATTGATCAGCTGACCCGTGAAAGTTTTTGAACAAACTCCGTTACTGATGGTTACAGAATAGGTTCCGGCAACATTGGTGGTAATCGTCTGTGTAGTGGCTCCCGTACTCCATAGGTAAGTATAGTTCAGTCCCGCACCCGCATCCAGTGTTCCACTATCTCCGGCACATACATATACGTCCTCAATGGTGGAAACAATAGCCGGAACTACTTCAATTGTAATTTCAGCAGCCTTTACAGAGCTACATCCGTTTCCTCCCAATGCATATACGGAATAGATCGTCGTTGTCGTAGGGGTTACAGTCTGTGTACTTCCGTTTCCGGTAAGCCCAACCCAATTATAGGTAATTCCTCCCGAAGCGGTAAGGGTAACAGATTCTCCTGCACAAATTTTGCTTTTGGAAGCTGCAATCCCCGCAATAGGCGGTCCTACCTGAACGGTTACTGTTGCCGGTGTTGCAGAAATACATCCGTTAGCTCCTACTGCAAATACAGTATATACAGTGGTAGTGGTAGGAGAAACTACCTGGGTGCTTCCATTCCCGGCAAGACCTCCGCCCCAGTTATAGGTAACACCTCCTGAAGCCGTCAATGTTACTGATTCTCCCACACATATACGAGGTTGTGATGATACGACAGTGGCAAAAGGCACTGTTTTATCTTCCTGCACCGTTACATTTGAAGTGAATGTACAGCTTAAGTTTCCTGGCTGGGATACATTCGTAACAGTCAGTGTATAAGTTCCGCCTTTATTCACTACCGGAGTAAGGGTATTAGCTCCTGAAACTATATTTCCTCCTGTAGTTGTCCATGTAATGGTAGAACCTCCAGGAACCACCGAAGCAGAAGCATTCAGGGTTGTCTGAGGATTGGCACAGGTAACCGTTTGTGGCGCTGCAATGACCAGAGTCGTTTCAGCAGATCTCAACAGCTGTAAAGCAACCACATATTTACATCCTCCGTTGCTTACCAGAACGTATATGGTCTGATTTCCGGGAGGTGCATAAGTTGTAGGCGTTGTAATAAAGTTACCATTACCAGCATTGGCATCCGCCTGATTGATATAATAGGTAAAAGTAACTCCTGTAGCAGAAGTAATCTGAGGTTCTGCATCTTTAAGGTTATAAGTCAACCCAGGCTGGTAACATTTATGAAGAGTAGCATCCTGTGCTGTAAACGGCTGTGATACCTGAATCGTTATTGTAGCAGGTGTTGTAGAAACACATCCATTAGCTCCCACTGCCGCTACGGTATAAGTAGTTGTTGTGGTAGGAGATACTGTCTGTGTATTTCCGGTTCCCGGAAGGCCTGTCCAGTTATAACTTACTCCTCCGGTAGCCGTCAATGTTACTGATTCTCCATTACAGATATGTACTTTAGTTGCGGTAAGACCTGGAGTAGGTGGCGCACTGTTTCCTGTTACGGTAACATTGGCAACAGCTGTACAATTGATATTTCCCGGCTGATAATTTTTTGATATGGTTAAAGTATAGGTTCCCGGAGCATCAATAACAGGAGTCAGGGTAGTTCCTCCTGAAACGATATTTCCTCCTGTAGTCGTCCAGTTAAAAGTAGCTCCTGCAGGATATACTGAAGCCGAAGCATCCAGGGTAATCTGCGAATTAGCACAGGTAAGTACCGTTGGAGGCACAATAGATGCAGTCATCTGTGGTGATTTCACCAATTGCAGCTGGGCCACTTTGGAACAGAATCCGTTTTTCACCAGAACATAGACTGTCTGTCCGCCTGCACTTTGGTATGTTGTAGGATTTGGAATTGTATTTGCATTTCCGGCATTGGCATCCGCCTGATTCGCATAATAAGAGAATGTAGCGCCCGGAGTGGTACTGATAGAAGCCTGAGCTGATGGCAAATTGAAGGTAGCATTTCCTGCAGAATAACAGGCTGTCAAAGTTGCATTTTGTACTGTGGGAGAAGTTCCTCCTACTACAGTGACGGTAGCTTCACCCGGACAGGCATTCCCCGGAATAGTTACTTTAATGGTATATACTCCTGGCTGTGTTACAGTATAGGATGCTGTATTGGCTCCTGGAATCGCAACATTATTCAAAAACCACTGATAAGTAGCGTTGGTTGCCTGAACAGAAGCTGTAAAAACCTGCGGTGCATTGTCACACACATTGATGGAAGCCGGAAGCTGTGCTCCTGCCCCATCCAGAATTTTCACACCAATATCAAATGAACCGGCTTCAAAGAAAACAGCTGAATCAAAACTTGAATCGTCGTAGTCTGCCAATACAATTTTGAAATGATACGTTTCTCCCGGTATAACGTTAGCCTTTGAAGTCAAAGGGATAGTACGTCCATCAAAATTCGTTTCAATATGAGCGGTATTGATTCCTGCAAAATAAGTTTCATTCTTAGCAGGACATCCTGGCGAATTACCGCCTGGAATGTTAGGGTGAATATTGGTAACACTTACAGGCCCGGCACCTCCGGGAAGTACTGCAAGGTTGGTATACGTAGGGTCACTCGCTTTTTTTAACAATAGAGCAAAACCGTCTGTAATTCTACACGGGAACTGATAGACCGGATCATATTCTTTAGAAGCAAATAAATACCTGAAGGTAACTTCTGTAGAAGCTGCTACGAAATCAAATTCTATAAAAGTAGCATCTTTCAATCTGTTGTTATCGATTCCTAAGGCAGTTGCCAGATCCATATCTCCTCCTGTCCCAAGGTCATCACTCAGGTTAGGCTGATAAGTATTTCCTGCTTTGTAGGCATATCCTGTGGATAAAACAACCCCTTTACCAAAAGGGAAATTGGTAGATGCTTTATTGAAGTACCCCCAGCTTCTGTTCTGATTGGTTGCTGCTAAATTAGGAGAAACAACAACATTGCTTACACTGGTGGAAACACAGTTCCCTCCTGAAATAAGAACATTTTTTACCAGCTGGGTAATATTATAGCTTGATTCAGGATAACTCGCTGCGTTTACGTCAATAAAAGCTCCCGCTTTCTTGGCAGCAGCAGTAGGCTTACTCGCAGCCACTAACTTACTTCTGTCCTGAGCAAAGGTGAAGCTTCCTATAAAAGCAAAAAGCAATACTAAAAATAAATTTCCCGTCCTCCTATTTAACATTTTATATTATTTTAAACAAAAATACTATTTTTTTTAATTAAAATTCAGCTTATCATAATTTACATTGTTACTAACGCAAATTTATTTATCGTAGAATATCAACTCTATTGATTTCAAAATAACAAAAAAAGACTGGCAACATCGCCAGTCTTTCAAAGATATTTTAAAAATTACTCTATATTTTTAAGCAGGATCCAACCTGTTTTCGCAGTGACCTGTTTGCTTGCAGGATCTTCGTAAGTTACCTGATACCAGTATGAGGCCGTCGGTAATTTTTTCCCCTGGAAGTATCCATCCCAATAAGGATTGATTTTCTGTGCCTTGAACACTTCTCTTCCGTATCGGTCAAAAACCTGACCGCTGAAGTCCTTATAATTAACTACTCCGCTAAAGTCGATAACATCGTTGATATTATCCCCGTTCGGAGTAATCACATTCTTCATTACGAAGGTAAAGAATTCCAGGAAGCCTACACAGCTGGTATATTTTACTCTTACACGAATAGCAATCACTTTGTTTTTAGGAACATTATGGAAGATGTTGGAAAGCTGCCAAGTCACTCCGTTATCAACTGAGTACTCAAGGATTCCGTTACTAGGATTGGTTGCTGTAAGGATCATTGTTCCTCTATCATTATAATCAACGTTTGTGATTTCAGGAATAACAGCTTTAATCACCTGAGTTTTGAAAGTTTGTGAACATACTCCGTTACTAATTGTCACAGAATATTCTCCCGGAGTACTTACAGTGATCGTCTGACTGGTTTCTCCTGAACTCCACTGATAGGTATATCCAGGACCTGTGCCAGCGTCAAGAATAATTTTATCTCCCTGACAGATATGTCCACCTTTTAAAGTAGAAACAATAGCAGGTACTACTTCAACAGTTACTCTGGCCGGCTGTAAAGATTTACATCCCAATGCTCCGACAGCATATACTGTATACGTTGTTGTTTTAGTTGGGCTTACCGTTCTTGTTGCACCGGTCGTAGTTGAAGTATCTCCCCACTCATAGGTTACACCACCGCCAGCTGTTAATAATATGGATTCTCCCAAACAAATTTTAAGTTTAGCAGCATTGAGTATGGCAACAGGTGTTTCTTCTTTCTGCAGGGTCAGCGTAGCAATTCTGCTACAGAATGCTCCATTGGAAACCAGAACATACAGCACCTGGCCATTTGTTCCGTTGTAGCTGGTAAGATTCGTAAGGAAATTGTTATTCTGAGCCTGTGCATCCGCCTGAGTGGTATAGAAACTAAATACCGCTCCCGGAGTTGTACTGATCAGAGGTTTTGTATTTTCGAGATTGAAAGTTGTAACTGTAGGTGTGGTACAGAGCTTAAGTGTAGCATTCTGTACGGTAGGGCTTGTTCCGCCAATGATCGTAATGGTCGCTTCCCCCGGACAGTTATTACCAGGAACCATTACTTTTACAGTATATACTCCGGGTGCAGTAGCAATATAAGTACCGCTGGTTGCTCCAGGAATGGCAACACCATCCTTATACCACTGATAAGTCATCCCGGGAATGTCTGCAACCTGAGCTTTCAATACTTTTGGGGTATTATCACACATTTTGATCGTACCAGGCAAAACAGCGTTATTCTCATCTACAATTTTAATTCCAATATCGAAAGAACCCCCTTCGATAAATACAGCAGAATCGTAGCTGGTATCTCTATAATCGGACAAGACCATTTTGAAATGATATTTAACTCCCGGCGTTACAGTTCCTACGGCAGTTAAAGGTACGGTCCTTCCATCGTAATTGGTAACAATATTAGAATCAGAATTATATCCGGCAAAATACTGCTCATTCTTAGCGGGACAGCCATCAAAGACTGTAATCTCAGGGTGAATATTTGTCATCGCAACAGGCCCTGCATTATTTGGCAAAATAGCCAGATTGACATAAGGTCCTCCCGAAACAGGTTTGATCAATAAAGCAAATGCATCTGAATACTTACATGGATAATTACTTGTTTTTTCATATTCTTCAGAAGCAAAAATATAATTAAATTTCACCTGAGTGGAATTGGGAACAAAATCAAACTCCAGCATTACATTATCATTATAATGGTAACTAGGGTCAGGATTCGGAACTGCTGCCAAAAGATCAGGATCATCAATTCCTGCACCTGGCACGGGATAACTTACACTAGCTGCTACGTTTCCGGCTTCTCTCGCCTTTCCTGTCGTTAAAACAATACCGTCTTTGAATGGAAAGTTTGTTGTTCCTTTATGAAAATACCCCCAAAAACGATCGTTATTCGTATTGGCTTGATTCGGAGTTATCGTTACGTTCGTTACGTTTGGTACAGAACAGGTAGATCCTCCGTTGATCAGAATGTCTTTCACGAGTTGCTCTGGTGTATAGCTGGAAGGTGCGTAACCGGTTGCATTCACATCTATAAATGCGCCAGCCTTCTTATTCACAGCAGACACCGTATTTTTGGGCGGTTTTCTTTGAGAGAATAAAGAAGTTGAAACCAACAATAGCACTAAGAGAAAAAGGTAGTTTTTTTGTCTATAATTCAACATTTTATTTTTATTTCCTCAAATGTAACAAAAAAAATACACAAAAACAGCCCCTTACAAGAGTATTTTCTATTTTACCCTCCATATTCTCAATATTTTAATCTTATTGTTACATTTTCTTCAAATTAACAATATAGACCTTATATTAAAAAAAAACAGATCAACATCTATTGATCTGTTTGCTTTTCGGAAGATATTTATCACTCCTGCCCATCTTTTTTCAGCTGATCGATTTCATTCTGCAGCTGGGCTATAATATCTTTTAATCCTTTTATTTCATTTTTATTAGAGCTTACATTGCTTTTCAGCATGACATTTTTCGCTCTTTCGTTGTGATCATCCTCTTCATCCTCCTCGTTGATCTCCTCAATGTCTTCGCTGATCTCTTCGATGTCTTCCTGGATGTCTTCTATATCTTCATTGATCTCCTCAATGTCTTCGCTGATCTCTTCAATATCCTCACTGATCTCCTCAATATCCTCCTGAATGTCTTCAATATCTTCCTGAATATCTTCAATCTTTTCGTGGCTCTTGTTCACAGACATCTGAATAAAGATCGCCAGATAAATCGCCTCCAGAGAGAGCACTGTAGTAAGAATCAGAAGCATTTTATCAAATTCAACAACGCCTATCATGGGAAGCAGAAAGGAAGTGAGAAACAACAGAGTGTGCACAATCAGCGACTGAATAGACCCTATCCATGCCGTAATACTGTCTGCTATCTTCTCAAGAACTTCTGTTTTTTCGTTATATTTTTTCATCCTTTGTTTTTTACAACAGTTCTTTAGTAACTCCCAGTCCAAATAATGCAAAATCATACTTGGCAGGATCCTTTTCATCAAACTTTCGAATCGCAATATCCAGCTCTTCTACAGTTTTCCAGTCATTCTGGGTTCTGGAAAGCAGTCCCAATTTCCTCGAAATGTTTCCGGTGTGCACATCCAGAGGGATAGACAGGTATTTCTGATCAATATTTTCCCAGATTCCAAAGTCTACTCCTCTTTTGTCTTTACGTACCATCCATCTCAGAAACATGATGATCCTTTTGGCAGAAGAGTTTTTATAAGGAGAGCTGATATGTTTATGACTTCTGTGTTTTTCTGTTTCCAGGAAACGGCTTCTGAATCTTTCGATCGCATGCAGGAAATTGATTTCCGGCTCTCTGACCTCAAACAGGTTTTCCAGACTCTCATTTTCTTTATAGATCCTATTAAATTGTTTGATAAAATAGGAAAAATCCTGCCCATTGAATGTTCTGTGAAGGCTTTTATCCTGAATCTCTTTCAAATCTTTATCAGAATAATTCAGTACAAAATCATAAGGAGAGTTCCCCATGATGTCAAGCATTTTTTCCGCAGATTTAATGATTGATTTTCTGTTTCCCCACGAAATGGTTGCGGCCAAAAATCCGGCAATCTCAATATCCTGCTTTACTGAAAAACGATGCGGAATCTGTATGGGATCATCTTCAATAAAATCAGGGGCATTATACTGGTCTGCTTTTTCGTCAAGAAAACTTCTTAGTTCTTCAAATTTCAGCATATTCAATTTAAATCTTTACACTTTCCAATGCCTTTGGTAAATAGGAATTGGGAAAGATATTTCTGGCTTCATCGGTAAATACCGTCAGGTCTCCGTATCTGTTGGAGAAATGCCCCAGGATCAGTTTACCCACCTGCGCTTTCTGAGCAATGGTTGCTGCTTCCAGTGCTGTGGTATGTCCGGTATAGTCTGCCATTTCTTTCAGATCATGCAAAAAGGTAGATTCATGATACAGAACGGTTGCATTTTTAATAATCGGAATGACACTTTCCAGATAACGGGTATCACTGCAGAATGCATAGGATACCGACGGAGCGGGGTCTACGGTCAATACTTCATTTTTCAGAACATAGCCATCGCTTAATACAAAGTCTTTTCCTGCTTTGATATTATGGTAATCACAGCTTTCAATCTCACTGTACTTGGCAATCTCTTTCATATTAAGATGCCTGTCTTTTGGTTTTTCTTTAAAAAGATAACCATTGCAGTAAATTCTGTGATCCAAAGGAATGGTATACACCTCTACTCTGTTGTCTTCGTAAATCTTTTCAGAATAATCCTTATCCAGTTCATGATAAACCACCTCAAACCCACGGTGAGTTTCCGTAATCTGGAAAATGGTTTCCAGCATTTTTTTTATTCCTTTCGGGCCATATACATGTAAAGGGGTTTCTCTGCCCAAAAGGCGGAAAGAGGCAATAAGCCCCGGAAGCCCGAAACAATGGTCCCCATGAAGATGGGAAATAAAAATATGATTGATTTTTGAAAATCTCGCTTTTGCTTTTCTCAGCTGTACCTGCGTTCCTTCTCCACAATCGATCAGGAAATGCCTCTCCTCCATCTCCAGCAGCTGCGCCGTAGGTGACGAATTAATCGTTGGTATCGCTGAATTAAAACCTAATATCGTTAAATAAGTACTCAAATCAATAGTTTATTGTAGCAAATGTACGACAGAAAATCCAAATAGGAATTTCTCCATTATTGTTAGACTTAATCTTTCACTTTTAAAAAATCCATAAATAAATCCAGAGCCTGCTTACGGTGGCTGATTTTATTTTTATCTTCAGGATTCATTTCTGCAAAAGTTTTGTCATATCCTGTAGGAACAAAGATAGGATCGTATCCGAATCCTTTGAACCCTTTATTTTCGGTCAACAGATTCCCATGAACTCTGCCTTCAAAATACTGAGCTCCGTTTTCATCATAATAACACAAAACGGTAACAAAATAAGCTTTTCTGTTTTCTATCCCCTGCATCTCTTCCAATACTTTCTGGATATTTTTAGCAAAATCATGATCTCCTGCATAACGGGCTGAAAAGATTCCCGGTCTTCCGTCCAAAGATTCCACTACCAGACCACTGTCGTCTCCTAAACTCGGAATTCCGGTTTTCTCAAAACAGTATTTTGCTTTGATCAGGGCATTGGCATGAAAAGAATCTCCATCTTCTACAATCTCTTCATGGATATTATAATCCGTAAGACTTTTTACCACGCATTCATTTCCCAGAATCTGCTGGATTTCTTCTTTTTTATGCTCGTTGTGTGTTGCTACTAATAATTCCATTTCTATATTCATTTTCCAATATTACTTTTTTAAACCCACTGAATTACATTTCAGAATAATGCACTTTATATTTCTTTGTAAAAAAATAGTAGAACAAAGAAAACAGGACAACTCCTACTGCTAAAATCAACCATTCTGAAACTTTAAAAACCTCTGCAAAGCTTTCATTTTTTCCATAAATAAACAGCAGTGATAAAGTCAGGTTATTAAATGCATGCAGCAATATGGGCATCAGTAGAGATGTGGTCTTGTGATACACCAATCCTAATACACATCCTAACATCACTGCACTGATGAACTGCCACGGATTCCCATGAACGATCCCGAAGATAATAGAAGCATATAAAATAGCTTTCCAAGGTGCCATTCCTTTGTTGATCAATCCTTTCTGAATAATTCCTCTGAAAATAATTTCTTCAAAAACAGGGGCCATTATGACGGTCATCATAATCATCACCACCGGATCATCAGTCAGCTGGCTCATCAGTTGGGTGAAATATTCGTAGAAATCTCCAAAGAAAGGTCCTGAAACAGGAATCAGAGAGGTAATAAATTCTGAAATAAACATCATCCCTGCCATCATCGGAAAAATAATGAGATAGGTAGAGAAGTTAACCGAAGAAAGGTTAAAATTGAGCCTCTTTTGAGTCGTTCTTCTTACAATAAAAAAGTCGAAGAAAGCAATTGCCGTAAGGAATCCTACAGAATTGGCTACCATAAGAAACCAGTCTTTGAGTTCAAGATTTTCTTTGAAAACAACTTTCCAAAAAGTGCTGAATAAAGAAACAGCCATCGTTCCTACAAATAATCCTACCACCAAAGTAACAGCGCCCAGCCATGTAAACGTAAACTTCGGATACCTGCTATTTTCCATTCTATTTTTCTGTAAAAGTTTATTAAAAACAAAGATAATTTTTTTGCGTGCTACAGGCAACTAAAAAAGAAAATACTTAATTTAGCCACTCTACCATGAATACCACAAAAATAAATACAGAAATCCCCTTCCCGACTGTTGAATCTAAAACGAACTGGTTCTTTAGTTTTATTCTGCAGCTCACATTTTTTGGTATTATTTTTTTCTTTTTCTGCCTCTTTGGTCTTGGTCCTTTGTATGGAATCTATAAAAGAGGGTTTGATGCCACTCTTCCAGTCCTATCGATATGTTGGGGTATCTCACTTATTATTTTAATTCCGTCACTGAATCATTACATTATAAAAAGAAGGAAAATTGCTAATAAAGTCGTTGTGAACGACTCCGGCCTGGCATTTTACAATTCAAAAAATGAAATCGTAGAGCAGATATTGTATACGGAGCTTCGTCCTTCAAAACAAGATTTTGATATTTATACGCTAGCGCCTATGGGATCAGGGATAGCCCTATTGCTGGAAATCACGATACAACAAGAGAAACAGGAAGAAACAACAAGACGCATTGATATGAATCTCCCTATGTATGTCGTAAAAAATAAATTGACTTTGTATGCCCATTTCATGCAGGGAATTGCTGTATTTCGTCCGGATTTAAAAATAGACCCACTGGCTTTGAGAAACTTTTCCATTGATCCGGTGACCTGGGAAGTCAGTAAAAAAGGGACTTCATTGGGAGGCTGGCTTTTAATCCTGGCAGTACTTATTATGAGTGCAATGATTGTTGGCATTGCTTTTTTATTATAAATTCAAGAATGAATATGACAGAGAAGTTCGAAACCGTTGTTTCTAAAGTTAACAAGCCAATCACCTATCTTCTGACGGCAATTTTGTGGCTGGTCATCATCATTGTTGTGATCGTAACAGGAGTCATTTCTGAGAACATATATAGTCATTTCAAAAGCTATGTAAAATATGATCTCAGTACTTTTTTCATGCTTATTTTTGCTCTGCTCCTATTAATATTCTGCGGTATAGCTCTCATCATGTCTTTAACCTATCGAAAAAAAGAAAAGATCCGGAAAGCAGTTATTGATGAAAAAGGGGTTACTTTTTACAACAGAGCAAACCACGTCACTGATACGATCTTATATAGTGACCTTCAACAGTCCAAACAGTCATCAGCTGATGCTTTTATGTTTACGACAACGGGAAGACATGCTAAATCTTATCTGAAAATTTACCTTAAAAATAAAGCGGGTGAAATTGTATTGATAAATATAGATTTCAACTTTGAATATATGATCCTGAGCAATCAATTTGAAATGTACCGCCAGTTTTTAAGAGGAATTCAATGCTTTCGTCCAGATCTGACCATAAGCAGACAGACGATTGAAGAATATCAGCTCAGTCCGGACTTCCCACCGGTAAAAAATTTTGGAGCATTTGAGTATATTATAGTCGGGTTCTTTACGCTTACTATCCTTGGATTAATTTATGCGATTTCGTTGCTGTTTTAAACACCTGATTCAAGATAATCATACCTTTCACAGAGTTCTCATAGTCTCCGATCCATATTGTATGAATTTAAATTTGAAAACCTCGTAAAAAATCACGATTTTTGCAACTTCAAAATACGATATGTCAGACTTAATCAAAGAAATACAAAAAAGAAAGACCTTCGGGATCATTTCCCACCCGGATGCCGGAAAAACAACCCTTACTGAGAAGTTACTTCTTTTCGGGGGGGCAATCCAGGAAGCGGGTGCGGTAAAATCCAACAAAATAAAAAAAGGAGCGACCTCCGACTTTATGGAAATTGAAAGACAGAGAGGGATCTCTGTAGCAACTTCCGTATTGGCTTTTGAATATAGAGACCATAAAATCAACATTCTCGATACACCGGGTCACAAAGACTTTGCAGAAGATACTTACAGAACTTTAACGGCTGTAGATTCCGTAATTGTTGTTATTGACGTGGCAAAAGGGGTTGAGGAGCAGACCGAAAAACTGGTTCAGGTTTGTAGAATGAGAAATATCCCGATGCTGGTATTCATCAACAAACTTGACCGTGAGGGTAAGGATGCCTTCGATCTTCTGGATGAAGTAGAACAGAAGTTGGGATTAACTGTTTGTCCGCTTTCTTTGCCAATTGGTATGGGAAGTGATTTCCAGGGAATCTATAATATCTGGGAAAACAACATCCAATTATTCTTAGAAGAGAAAAAGCAGAAAGTTGGGGATTCTATTAAGTTTGATGACATCAATGATACTTCAATCGATGATGTAATTGGAGAAAAAGCAGCAGCTACTTTAAGAGAAGAGCTTGATCTGATCCAGTCTGTTTACCCTGAGTTTAATCGTGAAGATTATATGAAAGGTGACTTACAACCGGTATTCTTCGGTTCCGCATTAAACAATTTTGGAGTTCGTGAACTATTGGATGCTTTCATTGATATTGCTCCGATGCCACAGCCTAAAGAAAGTGATCTTCGTATCGTAAAACCTGAAGAAAGCACTTTCACTGGGTTTATCTTCAAAATTCACGCCAACATGGACCCTAAACACAGAGACCGATTAGCTTTCGTAAAAATTGTTTCTGGAACATTCAGGAGAAATGAAAATTATCTGTTGGTAAGAGAAGGTAAAAAGATGAAATTCTCTTCTCCGAACGCTTTCTTTGCTGATAAAAAAGAAGTGGTAGAGGAAAGTTTCCCTGGAGATATTGTAGGCCTTCATGATACGGGAAGTTTCAGAATCGGTGATACTTTGACGGGTGGTGAAAAACTGAGTTTCAAAGGAATTCCAAGTTTCTCTCCGGAACATTTCCGTTATATCAACAACAATGACCCGCTTAAAGCTAAGCAATTGGCAAAAGGTATCGATCAGTTGATGGATGAAGGAGTTGCCCAGCTGTTTACATTGGAAATGAATGGCAGAAAGATCATCGGAACTGTTGGAGCCCTTCAGTATGAGGTAATCCAATACCGTCTGGAACACGAATACGGTGCAAAATGTACATACGAACCCCTTTCAATGCACAAAGCATGTTGGGTGGAAGCTGATGAAAAATCTGAAGAATTTAAAGAGTTTGCAAGACTGAAACAGAGATTCCTTGCGAGAGATAAATACAACCAATTGGTATTTTTAGCTGACTCTTCCTTCACGATTCACATGACGCAGGAGAAATTCCCGAATGTGAAGCTGCATTTTATCAGTGAATTCAGAGAACATTAATTAAGAGGCGAAATCGCTGAAAGGCGAAATTGCTTAAAAGGCGAAATTGCTTAAAAGGCGAAATTGTTTTAAAAATATAGGTCCGCAGAAGTTTTTCTGCGGATTTTTTTATCGCCCCGTCAAAGGAGGGGAATTTTAAATTTCTCATTTGATATTTGGAGAAAAGACAATAGTTTCCAGGCAATTTTGGTGTTTCCAGCAAGAAAAAGTATTTGTAAATCTTTTGTAAAACAAATACAAAACCCTGAAAATAATACACTTATCATTTTACCAGCACAATACAGTTCATTTACAATCTTTACAAAAGTCTGCCTCTTAATTTTACTTCATCAAAAAATTAACATTATGAAAAAGTTCGTATTACTCGTTGCTGTATCAGGTACATTTATTATGTGTCAAAAGCAAACATCGAAGTTTGAAGAAGTATCCAATTCTATTGACAGTGCCTCTACGGTTGCTGCAAATGCTATAGATCAGGCAAGCAAAACGGCAGATCAGGCCTTAGATTCTGCCAGCATCAAAATAAAAGATTTTGAAAACACGAAAAATGATATTCAGGAGAAAATAGAAAATACCTCCAAAATCGTAGACTCTCTATCTGATAAAATTACTTCCACCAAACTGGAATCTAAAATAGAGAAAAAGGACTCCGCAAAGAAATCTGAAAAAATCGTTGTGAATGTTCCGGCTCCTAAAGTGATCAAAGAAACCAAAGTCGTTTACAAAGATCATCCGAAAAACGACAGTTACGAATTGAATAGGGCCAAAGACAGAATGGTAAAATCAGGGTACCTCTCTATAAAAGCAGATAATGCAGAAACGGTAAAGGAAATCATCAGAGAAGAAGCACTCCGAAACAACGGCTACATCAAAAGTGAAAATCTCTCATACATAGAATCGGCTAATCCCCGTGAAGAGAACCAGAAGCAATACAGCCTTGACATTAAAGTTCCTATTCAGTATTTCGATGTGCTGATGGAATCCTTAAACAATAACCTGGGGAATATTGATACAAAAGACGTTCAGGTTTCCGGCCATCAGTATCAGGATAATACCATTTGCAGTATCAGCGTCAATATTACGGATAAAACCGGAGTTGAAAAAGAACCTAAAACATTCGGTGGAAAGTCATTAGCTGCTATAGAATCAGGCTGGGATGTCATCACTTCCATATTCCTGTTTATCCTTCCTCTCTGGCCTCTATTCCTGATAGGAGCTATTGGGTTCTATTTTTATAAAAAAAGAAAAACCAATATTCCTGACAAAGATGCCCCTTAAATGATAAGATCTAATTCCGTGATCGATTTTTTTAATCTTTTTTTAATTCTAATTCTAATTTCAAATCGATTCTTTTATTAATTTTATCTCATCAACGAATCCTTGTTTATTTACAGAATTCGGCATAAACCTCGGAAATTTTTATTTCATATATTAATATTTTGTGATTTGGTGTAAGAATAAGGCCCTCAAGTTGAGGGCCTTATTTATTTTATTTCATATTCACTACTTTATCTACCACAAACTTTGTGTTTCCTCTCCACGGAAGAGCACCATTGTATTCTTTGTAATGGAGATCAAAGCTTTTACCACTGTTGGTTTCCAGTTGTTTGAAAACTTCAGGATCATCTACAGAAAACTCAAACTCATAGCTTGT
The DNA here is from genome assembly GCF_056844665.1 of Chryseobacterium sp. FR048. NCBI lineage: Bacteria > Pseudomonadati > Bacteroidota > Flavobacteriia > Flavobacteriales > Weeksellaceae > Chryseobacterium > Chryseobacterium sp. FR048. Next base: position 503,409 of record NZ_JBXDSE010000001.1, read on the forward strand.
AATGGTTCCTGTTTTTCCTTTTCCAAAACCTTCCTGAATCAGTTTACCTTCATAAGTTTTGAAGACATACCCTTTTTTCATAGCATAATTCAGATACCCGGATTTTACTCCTTCTCCGAAAACGAAGTAGTATTTGTACCATACAAATACGCCTAACAATAGTAATACGACCCCCAGAGTGATCCACAAAGATTTTTTCATAAGCAGTGTGTTTTAAAATGTTATTTTGCGATGCTTCTTGAGATCACGATTTTCTGGATTTCAGAAGTTCCTTCGTAGATCTGAGTGATTTTCGCATCTCTCATTAATCTTTCTACGTGGTATTCTTTTACATATCCGTATCCACCGTGGATCTGTACAGCTTCAATAGTAGTATCCATGGCTACCTGAGAAGCATATAGTTTTGCCATTGCTCCGCTTTCAGAAATATCTTTTCCAGCGTCTTTCTCACATGCTGCTTTGAAGCAAAGCATTCTTGCTGCAGTGATCTGAGTAGCCATATCCGCCAATTTGAATGCAATCGCCTGGTGGTTGATGATTTCAGTTTTGAAAGCTTTTCTTGTTTTTGCATATTTCAATGCCAATTCGTAAGCTCCAGAAGCAATTCCTAAAGCCTGAGAAGCGATCCCGATTCTTCCGCCGTTCAATACTGCCATAGCAAAGTTGAACCCGAATCCGTCTGCACCGATTCTGTTTTCTTTCGGAACTTTTACGTTGTTGAAAATCAGAGAGTGCGTATCACTTCCTCTGATTCCCAGTTTATCTTCTTTTAAACCTACTTCAAAACCTTCCCATCCTCTTTCTACGATGAAAGCATTGATACCTTTGTGTTTTTTCTCAGGATCAGTCTGTGCAATGACGATATAGTAAGTTGCAGTTCCACCGTTTGTGATCCAGTTTTTGATCCCGTTCAGAAGATAGTAGTCTCCTTTGTCTTCAGCAGTTGTTTTCTGAGACGTAGCATCAGAACCAGCTTCCGGCTCAGATAATGCAAACGCACCAATTACCTGTCCGCTTGCAAGAGGAGTAAGATATTTTACTTTTTGCTCTTCAGAAGCAAATTTTTCAAGACCTGCACAAACCAATGAGTTGTTTACAGACATTACAACAGCTGCAGAAGCATCTACTTTTGCAATTTCCTCCATAGCCAGTACATAAGAAACACTGTCCATACCTGCACCACCGTATTTTGGATCAACCATCATTCCCAAAAGTCCCATTTCTCCCATTTTCTTCACCTGCTCTGTAGGGAATTTCTGGTCACGGTCTCTTTCAATAACTCCTGGTAATAGTTCGTTCTGTGCAAAGTCTCTTGCTGCCTGCTGAATCATCAGCTGTTCTTCCGATAAATTAAAGTCCATAAAAAAAATAATTAGATAGCCGTAAATTTACACTTTTTAAGCAAATCTGAAAAAATAAATTGGAAACGGTGAAAATGGTGAGTTGGAGAGGCTTGAGACAGGGAAACTGAGATTCGGACTATGGGCGGTGAGCTGACCTATAAAAGTGAGAAGTTCTGATATGATAAGGAGGATCATTTTACTTTGAACAAGTCTATTTATCCCGTTTACGGCCCTCTTTTTGATAAGAGATATTATGGTAAGCATTTAACTAATTTTCATTTATCATAATGAGAGGTCCACAATTAAAAAAAATGCTTATATTTAGATTTCTTTATAAATTATTTAAAAAATCATGACGATCAAGAGATTATTCGATATTCCGCACTACGCTTTAGAGAAATATCCTAAAACGGATATGTTTGTAACGAAATATCATGGTGAATGGAAAAAAACTTCTACGCAGGAGTTTATCAATGAGGGAAATAAGATATCCAGGGGATTACTGAAACTGGGCATCAAACCGGGGGATAAGATCGCCTTGATTACCACCAATTCCCGTACGGAATGGGCTATTATGGACTTTGGACTCTCCCAGATCGGAGTAGTTTCCGTACCGGTTTACCCAAGTATTTCTCCGGAAGATTACGAATTTATCTTCAACAATGCCGAAATTCAATACTGTTTTGTGTCTGATAAAGACCTTTTGAATAAAGTAATGAAGGTAAAACACAATATCCCAAGTTTGCAGGGAATTTTTACTTTCGACAACATCAGCGGCGCTGCCAACTGGAGAGAGATCCTTGATCTCGGAAAAGACGAATCCACTCAAATAGAAGTAGACGACCTTTCCAATGCTATCAATACAGAGGATCTGGCTACGATTATCTATACTTCCGGAACCACCGGAAGACCTAAAGGGGTAATGTTGACTCACAGTAATATTGTTTCTAACATATTGGGTTCTATTCCAAGGATTCCGAAGAAAAAAAGTTTAGACTACAAGGAAACAAGAGCTTTAAGCTTCCTTCCTATCTGTCATATCTTCGAAAGAATGCTGTTCTACCTCTATCAATACAACGGTTTTTCTCTTTACTTCGCTGAAAGCATTGAAAAAATGGGCGAAAACGTAAAAGAAGTGAAACCTCATTATATGACCGTAGTACCAAGACTAGTAGAAAAGGTATATGATAAAATTTACAATACCGGTTCTTCAGCCGGAGGATTGAAATCAAAAATATTCTTCTGGGCTCTGAATCTGATCAGTAAAAAGAAATCCATTTCAAAACCATCCGGTCTTCAGGAGATCATTGCAGACAAGCTTGTATTCTCTAAATGGAGAGAAGGTTTGGGGGGTGAAATCGTTACTCTGGTTTCCGGATCTGCCGCTTTATCAACAAGGCTGAACCTGATGTTCCAGAATGCAGGGATTCCGATTCTGGAAGGCTACGGACTTACGGAAACTTCACCGGTAATCTCCGTAAACAGTTTTGAAAAAATGAGAGTAGGTACAGTAGGTGTTCCTTTGGATAATTTAAAGGTAAAAATCCAGGAAGATGGTGAGATCACAGTAAAAGGACCCTCTGTATTCAAAGGATATTTCCAGAATGAAGAGATGACTAAAGAGGCATTTACCGAAGACGGATTCTTTAAAACCGGAGATATTGGCCATATCGACGGTGACGGATTTTTACAAATCACTGACCGTAAAAAGGAAATGTTCAAAACTTCGGGTGGAAAATACATCGCTCCACAAACAATTGAAAACCTGGCTAAAGCATCCAAATTCATCGAACAGATCATGGTGGTAGGTGATGGTGAAAAAATGCCATGTGCCCTGGTACAGCCTGATTTTGAATTTGCAAAAAGCTGGGCTATGAGAAACAATCTCAACATTGGTAGCACACCGGAAGAAATTGCCAAAAGTACAGAATTGAAACAAAGAATTGAAAAGGAAATTGAAGGCATCAATGAGCACCTTGGAAACTGGGAGAAAATCAAAAAGATTGAACTTACTCCTGAGGTGTGGAGCATTGAAACCGGATTGCTTACTCCAACCTTAAAACTGAAAAGAAAGGCGGTAAAAGAAAAGTTTATTGCCTTATACAATAAGATGTATGATCATCAGGATTAAAATAATACCAGCCGCTTCATTTTGAAGCGGTTTTTTTATAGGTTTTGGCTAACGATTGATTTCTGATGAATCGCATCATTCTTCGGCTACACTCAGGATTCGTTTCTTTGAGTTTTTCATCTCGTTGATTAAGCAGGTTGTGCAGAATCTTAAAACATGACCTTTTTCATTCCGTAGGAATCTTGTCTGTATTTTTATTATATTGTATACTGTGTTGAGATTCCTTTGGAATGACAAAGAGAGTGGATAAGAAGAGCGTTGAAGAGCTGGATAACGGGGGAATTTGTGTTATGTATGCTATGTGCGGTTTATTTGTGTTATTTGTGAAAACATTCGTGCCATTCGTGTTTAAACAAAAAAAAGCTGTCTCAAATATGAAACAGCTTTTATATTGTTGAAAATCGATAATTAGAATTTAATTACAGATTTCATTTTTTCGTTTTCTTCCATTACCAACTCGTCATCTACAAGGATTTTTCCAGAGTGCTCATCAATAATGATTTTCTTTCTCTGAGCAATTTCCATTTGCTTTTGAGGTGGAATGGTGAAGAATGACCCTTTTGGAGCTCCTCTCTCTAATCCTACTACTGCAAGACCGTTGATAGAATTGGTTCTGATTCTGTTGTAAGAAGCCAATAATCTTTCGTCAATTTTACCTGCGAATTCTTTAGACTGCTCTATAAGATATTCTTCTTCTTTCTGAGTTTCAGAGATCAAACCTTCTAGTTCTTCTTTCTTGAATTTCAAGTGGCTTTTCAAGTCGTTGATCTTTGCATTCAGTTCGCTTAAAGTTTCGTTTTTGTGAGCAATTTTAGCTCCGAATTCTTTAATTCTTTTTTCAGCAAGCTGAATTTCCAGATCCTGGAATTCGATTTCTTTTCCTAATGCTTCAAACTCTTTATTGTTTCTTACATTGTCCTGCTGAGATTTGTATTTCTCAATCAAAGTTTTTGCATGGTTGATTACTTCATGCTTTGTTTTGATCTGATCGTCCTGATCTTTGATGTCTGCATGAAATTTTTCAGCTCTTTTTTCAAGACCTTCAATCTCGATTTCAAGATCTTCAACTTCAATTGGCAATTCTCCTCTAGTATTTCGGATTTCATCCAATCTTGAATCAATGATCTGTAAATCGTATAAAGCTCTTAATTTTTCTTCAACTGGAATATCGTTGGTTTTTGCCATATTTAAATGAAATAATTTACTGGGTTTGTTTTTTCAATAGATTTTGAAATTGCAAATGTACTAAATTTTTGTGATAAAATTTCAAATAATTGTTGACTTACAAATTGTTCTGATTCATAATGACCTATATCACAAATTAGCATTTTAGACTCTGCTAAAAAATAGTCGTGGTATTTGAGATCTCCGGTAAGATAAGCATCACATTTTTTGGAAACGGCAGATCTTATTCCGCTGGCTCCTGAGCCCCCAAGAACCCCTACTCTTTTAATTTTTTTATGGTTGAATGCTGAATGTTTGATAACTTCCAGCCCAAACTTTTCTTTCACCATTCTCAGAAAATCCTGTTCCTCCATTTCTTCTTCCAGGTCACCGTACATTCCCAGTCCTGCATGATGGTTTTTATTATCCAGACTATATACCTGATAGGCAACTTCTTCATAAGGATGCGCCGCTTTCATCATACTTACAATCTGCCCTTCTTTATAGTTTTCAAATATTACGGAAATCATATCTTCATCTGCATTTTCACGGATATTCTGCTGGCCGGAAAACGGATTGGAGCCTTCTGTAGGTCTGAATGTCCCGTTCCCGTTTACAGTGAAGCTGCATTCGTCATAAAACCCGATGTTACCTGCCCCCGCTGAGAACATGGCTTCTTTTACTTTTCCAGAATATTCTTTCGGAACAAAAACCGTAAGTTGTTTTAAGTTATTTTCTTTAGGCTGGAGAATTTTCATATTCTTTAAACCCAACTGGCTGCAAATACCATGGTTGACCCCAAAAAAATCATTATCAAAAGCCGTATGAATGGCATAGATGGCTATTTTATTTTCAATAGCTTTCAAAACGGCTCTTTCTACATAGTTTTTCCCAGTCAGAGATTTTAATCCGGAAAATATAATGGGATGAAAACATACGATCAGATTACAGTTTTTTTGAATGGCTTCTTCCACAACGTTTTCCAGTGCATCATGGCATACAAGGATACCGGATACATCACGGTCCGGCACGCCACACAGCAAGCCTACATTATCAAAATCTTCTGCCTGTCTGATGCTTATTTCTTCTTCAATCTTTGCAATTACAGTTCTTAGCTTCATGAGTCTATATTTTACAGTTATGGCGAAGATATTAATTTTACCAAAACTCTAAAGAAAATTTCTGTGCAATAAAAAAACCGGCTCTTATCCAACCGGTTTAAAACTTTTAAATCAAAAACTTTTAATCTTTAAAAAGAGATACTCTCGTAAAGGAATCTACACTCACGGTACATCCCGTATCTGCTTCCATAAAAAGCTGATAGCCTTTGCCGGGAGCAAGACTGGCCGGATCTGCAATGGTATAGAAATAGAAGGTAAGAAGTTTTCCTGAACCGCTCGAACCACTTGGAAGCAGCTGGATTGAGTTGACCTCAAATCCTGAGTCCGGATTGGTAAATGTTGCCTTTACTGATCCTGAAGAATTGGAGCCGGGAGTAACGTTAGCAATAAGCCTCCATACATGCACCTGTCCTGAAATTTCATTTTCCCTCCATTTACCGGTAGCATCAATATAAATATTGGCTGTTACCCCGGGAAAAGGAACGGTTGTTTCCGGCCAGCTTGTGGTAGGGCTTGGTGCGAAAATCAACGGTGTGGCATAGATTACCTGCTGCCTTGGACCATATGTATTTCCTGATGCGACTAAACTGAGGGAGGGTTTTACATTTGCGTTTCCAGAATTCACTTTAACGACACCGTCGTTGCCAGCCTGAGATGATGTGGGAACAAAAAGCTGTCTCCAGAGGGTACCGTCCCAATACTGGAAATTATTGGTTGTCGTATTAAAAATAAGGGTTCCTGCAGTAAGGTTAGCATTCACAACCCCTGCAGGAGGAACTGTAGACGCATCGTTATCAGCCAGATTAGTATCTCTGTCACTATCACTAAGACGGGGAATGAGAATACCTTTCTGATTGGAAGAAATATCCAATACTGTTGCTCCGTTGGGAGACACTGTATTAATCCCAACCTGAGCACCTATAAAACTGCACATAAAAATGGGAACAAACAAGGTTAAAATTTTTCTCATGATATAAAGCTTTTGTACAATAAAAGTACAAACTTGAATCAAAAAAATGTTAAAAAATAAATTTTTATATGTCATATTTTATTCGTATTTTACTTAATACAACATATTAAAAACCAGTGTTTTAAATGGTAATAATTCACAATTTGATGACAGAAAAACTGTTAACATTTGGATAATTCTTTTAACAATCATATATTTACCCTATACTTTATGGAATTTAGTAACTTCGCTGTGAAATAACCTTATACAAATGGAGAAAGAACATAATCTTGTTCCTGAGGACATTCTTTGGAAAAGATTCCTTTATCGAATAATTTATCGCTCTGATACAAAGCTTGGAAAACTGTTCGATATTATATTATTGGCCTTAATTCTTGTAAGCACGTCCATTATTATGATGGAAAGTGTCCCTAAGCTCGACAGAAGGTTTCATTATACTTTCCTGGTGCTTGAATGGGTGATCTCCATTTTTTTCACTCTTGAATATTCTATGCGGATTGCTGTGGTAAAGAATAAGAGAAGCTATATTTTCAGTTTTATGGGAATCATAGACTTTCTTGCTCTTGCTCCGTTCTTTCTCAGTTTTTTCTTTCCGGTCACTAAATATTTCCTAATTTTCAGAATGCTGAGAATGCTGAGAATCTTCAGAATTTTTAATTTGCTGGATTTCATGAATGACGGTTACCTTATTGTAAGGGCCTTAAGAAACAGTTCAAGAAAGATTTATATTTTCCTTTTGTTCCTGATCATCTTCTCCGTGATTGTAGGCTCTCTCATGTTTATGGTGGAAGGCGGCAGACAGGGATTTGAAACCATTCCGCAATCTATCTATTGGGCGGTAGTCACGGTAACCACTGTAGGATATGGAGATGTCTCCCCTATCACTCCATTAGGAAAGTTTTTCGCGGTTGTTCTGATGCTTGCGGGTTATTCTATCATTGCTGTACCTACAGGAATAGTAACTGCAGAAATGCGAAACAAAAGGCAAAATTTAGAAAAGGTATGTGACCGATGCGGTAATGATGATATTGATGACGATGCAAGGTATTGCAAACAGTGTGGTAAAAAATTAATCTAAAATCTCATTTTATCAAATCCTGCGCATCAATCATTCGATAATTCTCAAAAAATCTATACAATATTGATTAAATAGTTGATTATACTTTCATGTTCCTGAAGTTTCACTTTTTTTCTTAATCGATGTCTGGCGATATTGATGCTGTTCTGGCTTTGTCCGGTAATTGCAGAAATATCTTTTGTGGATAGATTTAACCGTAATAAGGCCGAAAGTTTGAGCTCAGTTCTGGATAAATCCGGGTGCAATTCTATAAGTTTTTTATAAAAATCCTGATGGGTATCCTGAAATACTTTTTCAAATTCTTCAAGATTCAGTACCTTCTGACTGCTTTTAATTTCATTTAATATAGAAGTAACCTGTGTTTTCAATTCCGGTTTTCCTTTCAAACCGGTTAATTTTCTTTTGGTCACATCCAGTATTTCATTGGTATGGAGTACTTCAATGCTTTTTTTGGTAATTTCTTTATTTCGCTCCTCCAATTTTTTAAGAAGAAGCTCATTTTCCAGTCCCGTTTTTATCAATTTAATTTTCTGCAGTTTGTAAATAAGAAATAAAATAATACAGCTGGTAACAAGAATAAAAAAGGACGTGAAATAAATCCAGTTTTTTCTTTTTTGCTTTGAAATATTCAATTCTTCTTTTAATTTTTGCTGATATTTGAATTCTACCTTACGAACCTGCTTGTCGGTTATTTTATGAAGTTCCGCATCACTGATTAGTTTCGCCTGATGTAGGTAGAAATTGGCTGATTCAATTTTATGATCTTCTTCATACAGCTTAATTAAAGTTTCTGCACTTAATTTCTGAATATTTGTGTTTTTAATATTTTTACTGAGCAAAAATGACTTGTTCAGATAATATACTGCAGAATCTTCGTTTTTAGCGGGCTCGCTGGAATACAAATACCCCAGATTGTAAAATGTTTTAGCCAAATCATCCTGTTCTTTATATTGAGTGGCTATTGTCTTTGCCTGAAAGAAGAAATTCAAGGCTTCCTTCAATTCTTTCAATTTAAAACTTACAATTCCCAAATTCTGATAAGCCATGATCCGGCCTTTATTGTCGTTTAATTTTATACTGCTGGCCAATGCATTTTCATACATCTTTTTTGCATTATCATAATTTCCTGAAGTTTCTTCTAATATCGCAAGATTGTTATATAAGACATAAATTTTGGGAGAATGATTTTTTTTATACCCATTCAATGCTTCAAGCCAGTATTTTTTTGCTGTACTGTTTTTTCCTAAACTGTAGTATACATTGCCTATATTCTTAAGAGTGATATACTGATCCTGCGAATTGAGTTTTTTTTGCAGAAATAATGCAGAGTTATAATAGTTTAAAGCATAATCATATACCTCCTGAGAATTGTAAAACATACCAGCAGTATCATAGAGTCTTATCAGCAAAGTATCCGGCAGTTTTTTTTCATCATTCAAAGCTTCATTAAGCAGATTCAGTGCCTTATTTTCATCAGTATGCTGAAGGCGCTTTATATCCGCCAGCATCAGAGATACCCTTTTGCTTTCAACCGTATTTTGGCAGAATGCTACGGAACAGGAAAACAGATACAAGAAACAAAGAAATCTAGTATTTAAACACCTGAAAATAAGTAAATTATAATTTAAATGAAATATTTTGAAATCTCCAAATATCTGCATGAAATATTTTGTAACAGAGTTTTTTTTCGTTTTCATTTGTGTGCTTTTAAATTTACTGTCCTAATCTAAATACAAAAATTATGAAAACCAAAATTTTACTTACGTTTTATTTTTTAGGATCATTATTTGTCAGCGGCCAGAATAATACAGTGCTTTTTTATGATGGCTTTGAACAGTATCAGGACTGGATCTATTCCGGCATTGGTAACTGGACTCTGACCGATGTAGACGGAGAAGAGCAAGCTGCAATTTTGGGGGTTAGTTTTCCTAATAATCAATTTCACCCTTTTGCCGGAAAAATTATTAACAGTACAGCCGCCACACCAGGAGTGGTAGAGATTAATATTCCCGGCACCAGAAACTATGAGGCAAGAACAGGACAAAAAGTTCTGGGAATGTTTGCCTCACTTCTTCCAGCCAATAACGACTGGATCATTTCTCCTCCAATACAATTGGGTAATAATGGCAATAAGCTCTCTTTTTATGTAAAATCAGCTCATATGGACAATGAGAAACATGAAAAGTTTGACGTACTGATTTCAACAACAGATACCGACCCTCAAAGCTTCACTGCTTTTCCCAAAGTGTACACCGGGGATTATTTCACTGAATCAGATTGGACTGAAGTGGTCATAGATCTTGATGCTTACAGCAATATGGAGGTCTACCTGGCTATTCATTATATTTCTGAAATTTATGACAATCCAGCCTTCCCTGGACATTTACAAAAACGGGCACTCAGCCTCCTTTTGGATGATTTTACAGTATCTACAGCTTCTACATTAGGAACACAGGAGTACACAAAGAACAAAAAGATAAACATATACCCTAATCCTTTTAAAAATGATCTGCATCTGCAGGCTGATGAAAAAATTCAGAACATTAAGATTTTTGATATGACCGGCAGGCTCTTATTTGAGAAAAGCATCAATACTGAGAAAAAAGATATTAATCTGTCTTTCTTAAAACCGGGAACATACATTGCTGAAATACAAAAAGCCGCTTCTACGGAACGTGTGAAAATTATAAAAGAATAATCATAAAGAAGCCTTTAAACACAAATGGCAAAGCCAAAGGGTTCCTTACATTGGTAAGGAGCCTGCGGTTTTTATAAAACAGGATTAGGCTCAAAAACCGTAGTCGGTATCAATTCTGAAACCGGTTTATAAAATGACAGGTATTGATCATCCAACAACACATGGCAATAGTGGCAAGAAATTAGCTTGATAAAAGGTATCAGTTAAATATATTCACCAAATACCACAAAGTCATGGAACCAAAAAAGAAAAACAAACCGAATAGCTTAGTTATCATCCTTTTTGCACTTATTGCGCTCATGATCATTATCTACTTTGTATTAGCAATGTTCTTTCCTACCGTTTTTGATCTTATGAATACGGGTGATATACAGCCCGTTCCAAATAAGTGACAAACAATGATGAGTGATTGTATATAAAAAGTAACACAAAGGTGGGTAAAGTTATTCTACTCAGCTTATTTTTAACAAAAAAAGACGGATCCAAATAGATCCGTCTTCCCTTTTTTATTGAAGTGATTAATTATTTTCTGATCGCTTTAATAGTCTGTCTTGATCCGTCTTTCATATTCAGCACCACAAGATACATTCCCTGTTTAAGATCTGCCAAATGAAGAACAGAAGACGGTTTTTCTATTGTTTTTACCAGTCTTCCGGAAACATCCAGAATAGAAACGGAACTTACCAGGTCTGCTTTTGAAATATTCAATACGTCACTGAATGGGTTTGGATATACTCTCACCTGTTCTTTAGCTTTGGAAATCTCAGCTGTTCCAAGACTTTCTTTGTTGATCGTGATGGTAAAAGTATCTTCCGGATCATCATCATAACCTGAATAAGCACCTACATTTACATAATATACTGTTCCGGCAACCGTCTGAACAGATATTGATTCTGTACTTCCTGAACCGTTTTCATCAGCTGTTCCTACACAATCAAGATTACCACAACTGCCGCTGAAAACTCCGATCTGAGCATCAAAATCGCTTTCTGCAGGCATTGATACTGAAATTTCATGGGTAGAACCGTCACCTGTGAAAGTAAACCATGTTCCGTCATTCATTTCATCGGAACAGGTCGTAAGGAATCCGTTATTATTGGTAGCTGCTATCGCATCCGCCTGTGTATAGGTATATGGGAACGCAGAGGCAACCAACGCTCCGGAGCAATCATCATTGGCAGGGGTTGGAGGTAATGTTCCAACACAAATTTTAAACCCTTGTGCTGATCCCGCTCCATCATAACTGAACACTCTCACATAATAGGTATCTCCTACTGTAAGGCCTGTAGCAGACGCCGATTCGGAATCTGAACACAGAATACTTGTCAAATTACCACAATTTCCGCTGAAAACCTGGAAGTAAGTATCTGTACTAAAATCTTCACCAAGAGAAACAATATCACTAAGTTTGATCAGATGCCCTGTAGATGTCGCCGTAAATTTAAACCATACATCATCATCCGGCTCACCATAACAATTGCCCAACCCCTGACCTGAATCTGTAGCTCCCAATGTATGACCTTCTGTAGGTACTGTACAATTTAAGTCCGGATTTACTGTCAGAGTAATGGCACTTGAACATTCATCATTAGTTGGCGGCGGAGGAAGTGTTCCAACACATATTTTAAAGCTTTGAGAATAGCTAGGCCCTCCAAAACTGTACACTCTGATGTAATAGGTTTCACCAGCAGTAAGAGCAGTTACCACTGCTGATTCATAATCTGAACACAAAATACCTGTCAGACTGCCACAACTTCCACTGAAAACCTGGAAATAGGTATCTGTACTATCATCCATCCCCACAGAAGTTATATCTGTCAGAGAAATCATATGTTTATCAGCAGTAGCGGTAAATTTATACCAGACATCATCATCAGCATTCCCACTGCATGGTGCTTCATCTATATTGGAATCTGTCGCTGAAAAGGTTGTTCCGGTCGCAACACTTCCACAATTCAAGTCAGGGTTTACCGTCAGATTAACCGCATTTACACATTCATCATTAGATGGTGGTGGTGGCATTACTCCCACACAGATTGTAAAGCTTTGAGCTCTTCCTGCTCCTCCATAGCTATACACCCTTACATAATAAGTATCTCCTATGGTAAGGCCTGTAACAACAGAAGCTTCCGGATCTGAACACAGAATACTTGTTAAATTACCACAACTGCCACTGAAAACCTGAAAATACGTATCCTTACTGCTAACAGTACCTACCGACACAATATCGCTTAACTTTATCATATGTTTGGTTGCTGTAGCCGTGAACTTATACCAGACATCATCATTCGGATTCCCAATACAAGGAGAAGGTGCCAGACCTGAGTCCGTTGCAACCAGGGTTGTTCCGGCTGTCACTACTCCACAGTTCAGATCAGGATTCACTGTAAGATTTACAGCATTGGCACATTCATCATTAGGTGGCGGAGGTGGTGTCGTGGTAAACTTGGTATCGGCACATCCTGAAGATTCTCCTGCAGCACTTACTGCCGTAACTCTGATATAATAAGTTGTATTCAAAGAAAGAGGAGATGGCGGCGTAAAGCTCGTTACACTTACCGATTGCTGATTGACTACATCTGTACCACCCGGAGTAGTTCCTATAGAAATTTTATATCCTGTAGCTCCCTGGGACGCATCCCATGTAATATCAGGTGACGCCGGTATTAATATTCCGTTGTTTTCCGGATACGTTACTGAAGGACAAAGTGGTAATGGACTTGGAGAGAGTCCTATAAGACTGACCATTGATCTATATCCTAAAAGGTCTCCCGTCGCTGGTGGATTTGAAGGGTTAGGATTATTACTGTCGCTTCGGTAAGCCAGCGTTCTGTCCTGTGTTGTATTGGTATAAACAGTGAACAGATTGGAATCGTCATAATCCGGAGTATTTTCATCTACTGCAATGACTAAATTCTGTGTATTGTTATACGGAAACGGTGTAGTAAAATTGATTTCCACCACTCCTGATGTGTTGGCTACCGCGCCTGAAAAGACTTTTGTCATCTGCCCCACAGGAACCCAATCTCCACCATCAGCAAAATTTGTTTTGGTAGTGTGTCCCAGATAAACAACCCAATCTATAGAATTGTCTATAACCGCTGAGGGATCCAAATAAAATTTAAGACCGGTAATATTCCCTGCCGCGTTAGCATTGATTTCCTGTTTGGTAAAAATCTGCTGGGTATAGGAATATCCGTAGTTGGTATTCACCGGGGCATTCCCGGTATCAGTGCTTCCCTCACCAAGGTTGATTTGAGCACTTAAAAGCATGCCTGTCATCAGCAGACATAAGAGTAAGATTTTCTTCATATACAATTTTTGGGTGTTAAAGTTTTACCAAATTAATAATATTTTAAATACAACATTAAAAAAAACTTAAAAAAAGTTTAAAAAATCCTTAAAATAAAAAATAACAAAAAAAAACAGCAACCCTCAGGTTGCTGTTCTAATTATGATCAATAATGGCTTTATTTCTTAATTGCCTTAACGGTTTGTTTAGTTCCGTCTTTCATATTCAATACTACTAAATACATTCCTTCTTTAAGATCTCTCAGTTGAAGGACAGTAGAAGGATTTTCAATGGTTTTCACCAATCTTCCCGCTACATCTACAATAGCTACTGACTGTACTTTAGAAACATCAGAAATGTTCAGAACGTCATAGAATGGATTTGGATAAACATTCACTCCTCTTTCCTTCGCTTTTGTTTCGCTTGTCCCTAGATTCGGGTTAAGCTCTCCATAAGAAAGGAAACCTGTATAATCAGTAGAAGCTACAGCAGTTGTCGACTGTATATTAGCAGGAACAGTACTTGTCCCTGCAACATAAGTAGCCGTATTTCCAAATGCGTTTGTATACACTCCTGAAGCTGTAGGAGCCATTACAGGGATGCTAACATTTTGAATATTGCTATCTCCCAGTTTAACATTAATAGTATTTATAGTACCTGAAACCAATGGTGCTTCCCATCTTCTGGTCGCAGAAAGGTTTACAACACTAGCAGCGGAAGCTGTTCCTGAATTAGAATCAAATGCTTCAGCCTTCATACTGGCAACAGATGTTGTAGCCGGAGCCAGCCAAATCGGTGCATAAGCAGTTTTTCCAACCGGATAAAGAATATAAGAAGTATTGGCATTGGCAATAGTTCTTACAAAAGGTCCGTTAATGTATGCTGAAGTTGATCCACCTGACAAAGTTCCTCCGGCTGTTGCAGTTCCTAATGTAAGTAAATTGACAGAAGTTGTATTTACTTTTCCAGCATTAAGTGTTAAAGTTGAACTTAAAGATAAAGGCACTCCCAGTGTAACTCCATTTGCATTTGTATTATTTACTGTAAGACTATTTAAGTTTGCAGTAGGAGATGCAGCTAAGTTTCTGAATACTCCACTTCCTGAAATAGTTTGGGCCTGAGTAGACGCAGAAGCTGTAGTACCAGTAACAGCAGCCATCTGTAAGGTACTTGTCCCCGTAAATGTACCATTATTGGTAAAGTTTCCTCCTACAGTAACTGTTGTGCTTCCGATGAACTCAGCATTTGGATATATTGTCAGATTTCCTTTTACAGCAGTAGAAAAAGGAATTGTTACCGCTCTATTGGTACCTGTATTGGCATTGATCTCAAGGTTACCTAAGTTAAGTCTTCCTGTTCCTGTATAAGTATCCAGTTTAAATTGAGCCGTACTATTTCCACCTGCGTCAGTAGAAATACCATTTCCTAATTTCAAGGTATGAGCAGTAGAAACCTCAACACTTGAACTATTATTATAAGAGAAAGCAATTGTAGAAGTAGAAGCTACGTGTGGATCTACAACAGTGAAAGTACCTCCTGTCCAGTTAATATTATTTGTACTCAGTAATACAATCGGAGTTCCTGAAGCTACTGAAGTGGCTGTGGCTCCTCCATCATTACCATCTACAACAATATCACCACCGGATTGATTGAATGTTGATCCTGATACGCTGGTCATATTACCATTTACATTCAAAGTACCGCCAGTCACTGTAAGCGTTCCATTATTTGTAAACGTATTATTCTTATTAGTACATCCCACACTAAGGTCTCCTGATGCAAGAGTAAGTGTTCCTCCTGTATTGATCGTTAGATTTTTAGAGACACTGGCTGCAGAATTTACAGTAACATTATGTGTATTGGCAATTTGTATTGCATCTGTACAACTTGGAACGGTTCCTTTATTCCAGGTAGCAGCATTATTCCAGTTTCCGCTGGTAACTGAAGCAAATGGGATATCTGAATTACTGATTCCTATATATAAAGGTCCAGCTAAAAGATCTGCCTGAGGTAGCGTCACACGTTGTGCTCCCGGTGTTATAGTTCCGTTCTGATGTGTTCCACCTATAGCACTGTTCGCGGCCATTATTCTGGAGTTACCACTGGTTGCCAGAAATGCTCCCGGTGCAAGCAGGGCAACAGAGTAAGAACTTGCAGCAATAGAAGTTCCTTCATTAGACACAGTCCAATTTCCATCATATCTATCTGTAACAGTATAAGTTCCATCAACAATGCTCAAACCTGAAGTCGTTGTAGTGGCATCATTATATACTGCAGCAAGCTCACCTGCAGCCGCTCCTGTTGTATTAGTTCTCGTAATAAACATACCTCTGTCAGATCCTGTAGTACTTACAAAAGGATATTTACTTGTTGTAGCTGTAGGATCACTTCCGGCAGTAATGGTAGTTCCTGTTCCTGTAGCAGCCCAATATCTTGAAAATTTAGCACCTGGTAAAAATCCAGTTCCGCTTGGTGCAGTAAGGGTATTTGCTGCCGCATTATTTCCAAAAGTCATTTTATTATTTCCCAGGTTCACTCTTGCTCCGGTCATATTCAGGTTATAAGCAACCTTAATATCATTAAAGGACCAGTTGATATTAGGAACAGCAGTATTGGTATTAGAGAAAGTAATGTTTCTTATTATCCCATTATTGAATGTTCCTGACCCTGACACCGTCTGTACATTAGCTCCGCTAAGTGTAAGGTTACCTGAAGTAGTTGATCCTACAGAAAGATCGATTGTACCGTTATTAACTATATTTCCGGCAACATTCAGTGTTTTTCCTGTTGTTCCGTTAAATACATTAATCATCCCTCCTGGATTTACATTCAGATTTCCACTCACAGCAAATGAAGTTGGAGTTGTTCCGTAAGCCAAAGTCCCTTTTACAGTCACATTACTGGCTGCCTGGCTTGTAGCATTGATGGTAACCACATGCCCTGTATCCACAGTTACATTATCAAATACTGTAGGTACGGCATTTGCATCCCAGGTTGAAGCTGATCCCCAGTTTCCAGTAGCAATTGATGTAAAATTCCCTGGAGGGCTTGATGTCAATGTAACATCGTCTATTGCTGCAGGTGGTTGTGTACCTGATGTACTATCATTGGTCCACATGAATACCAAACGCATGCTAACCGGACTGGTAGCATTTCCTAAATTAGTGATACTAATATTCTGATTCGTCCACGCTGCTCCTTTTAAATTATATAGCCAGTTGTTCGGGTAAGTACTTGTACTCGGTATATTACCCGCTGTAGGTGTATAAGTTGTAGGTACCAGATAGACTCTGAGATAATCATAATCATCTCCTATGTAATTCTCACCCTGAACAAGCAGCTTAAAAGATAAATTAATCTTTATTTCTCCCGCGGGAAAGGTTACATCCTGGTATAAAAACGTTGTGGAAGTGTTGGTAAGTGAATAGTTATTCGCATACGGAGCACTTGCACTATTCGAAATGTAAGCAGAATTTGTTCCTGAAAATCCTGCGGCAGCATTCGTATCGACCTGCCACTTGTTGGTTTCTGTTCCATTGACAAAAGTCCATCCGGCAGTACCGGATTCAAATCCCCCATTATTCACCGTGGGCGATATAAGAGTGGTTTGTGCTGATGACCATATTCCGAGGGTCAGCATACACATGTGTAAAAGTTTTTTCATACTTCGTAAAATAAAAGTTAGGGCGGTAAATGTAAGCAAATATTTAAATCAATATCAAAATTTATCTTAAAATGATACACCAAAACATTTAAAATACCTATTATTTTTATCAAAAATTAAACGATTATTTAATTTTAACTAAAATTCAACAATTGATGACAAAAATACAAAACACTGATTTACAGTAAATTAAATTAAACAAATCAAAAAACTACTCCTGAGGAAAAACCCCACTTAACATAATATATTTCTTGATAAATTTTATAGACTATTCTTTTTTTACAGACTTTTAAAACAAAAAAAGAGTGACAAAAGCCACTCTTTCAAATTATTATATCTCTTTTTAATTCAGATAGAACTCATATTTATTAAGCAACTGAATTTCTTTGATCAGATCACCGTTCAGATCCACCGAGTGCTTCATAGACTGCACTTCTATATGAGAATCGTCATCAATATTTTTGATAAAGAACTTCAATTTCTGATTTCCTTTATTCCTGTCCAGAACCGTTCTGAAAAAGTCGAGATCCTCCGGTCTTACATCCATTACATCCATTACCAAAGATATACTTTTTGCAAATCGCTCAAATGCTTCCTGAAGTTCTATGACATCATTTACATTCACAAAAACCCTTCCGTCTTTTACCTGAGCAAATTTGATCTTGAAAATTACAAATCTCTGGACCTCCAGTTTTTCCTTCAATCTCATATAATCTCTGTCTCCCAATCTGAAAGAATAGGAACCCGAATAGTCTTCCAATGTCACAAATGCCACTTTTTCACCGCTTCTGAAACCATCCTGAACTCTGTATTCTGTAATCAGTCCGGCTACAGTATATTCTTTACCACCGCCGCCATTTTCTCTTTCTTTCTGAAGGGTTTTCCAGTCTTTCTTCTTTTCCTGGAAAAGCTCTTCCTGTTTATTGGCAAAAGCCTGCTCTTTATAGGCATCAACCTCATCAAGATTCAGAAACATGAAATTACCTTTCGGCTCAGCCTTTTTTGTTACCTCTTCCACAACTTCTTCTTCTCCCGCTACTACATCATCAGACACGATCTCGGTAAGGTCTACATTATCATCCTGAGCGTCCTGTTCTAATACCGGAGCTTCTTCTGTCGCTGTTTTTCCTTCTTCATCTTTTTCCAGCACCGACTTTTTGGAAAGCTGCCCCTGCATAAACTGAAACTGATATTTGAATTCATCCAACGGATGTGCAGAAAGATAGAAACCAATGATTTCTTTTTCCTTATTCAGCTTATGCATATTCGGCCATTCCGGGCACGGTGGCAATTTAGGCTGCTCAATCTGAACTTCTTCTGCAAAATCTGCAAACAGGGAATGCTCCATCTCGTTCTTACTCTCCTGGAAGCTTTGTCCATATCGGATCAGTCTCTCCAGATTGGTTCTTCCTGCCATGTCAATATCAAAATACTGTCCTCTGTGGAAAGAATCCAGTTCATCAAAAGCTCCTGCCAGCACTAAACTTTCCGCCACCCTTTTATTCATTTGGGAAGGCATTATTCTTTCAAAGAAATCGTAAATATTTTTAAATCTTCCGTTTTCCCTTTCTCTTGTAATTGCTTCACTCGGTCCCTCCCCGATTCCTTTAATCGCTCCAAGACCAAAGCGAACCTGGCCTTTTTCGTTTACAGAGAATTTGTATTGAGATTCATTAACGTCAGGCCCCAAAACATCCACCCCCATACTCTTACAATCTTCCATGAACATGGTGATAGAGTCTGTGTTGTTAATGTTATTACTCATTACACTCGCCATATATTCTGCCGGATAATTGGCCTTCAGATAAGCTGTCTGATAGGCAATAAAGGCATAGCAGGTAGAGTGCGACTTGTTGAAGGCATATTCTGCAAAGGCTTTCCAGTCATTCCAGATTTTTTCTAAACGTTCTTCGTTCAGATTGTTCTTTCTACCTCCTTCAATGAATTTAGGGTACATTTTATTCAGAACGTCGATCTGCTTTTTACCCATTGCTTTTCTCAAAGTATCGGCTTCCCCTTTTGTAAAGTTGGCCAGTTTCTGGGATAAAAGCATTACCTGCTCCTGATAAACGGTAATTCCGTAGGTTTCTTTAAGGTATTCTTCCGTTTCCGGCAGGTCATATACAATTTCTTCAATTCCGTGCTTACGGTTGATAAAGTTTGGAATATACTTGATAGGACCCGGACGATATAATGCATTCATGGCAATAAGATCGGCAAAAACCGTAGGCTTAAGCTCTCTCATGTATTTTTGCATCCCGGGACTTTCATACTGGAAAATCCCTACCGTTCTTCCTTCTTTAAACAGCTGATAGGTTTTAGCATCATCAAGCGGAATAAGATCCGGATCAATATCTACTCCATATCTTGCTTTTACCAGCTTCAATGCGTCTTTAATGATCGTCAGCGTTCTCAGCCCCAGGAAGTCCATCTTCAGAAGTCCCGCACTTTCAGCCACCGAGTTATCAAACTGTGACACCAAAATATCGGCATCTTTTGCTGCTATAGTTACAGGAACCAGGTTACTTACATCCTCAGGTGTAATGATTACCCCACAGGCATGGATTCCCGTATTTCTGATACAGCCTTCCATCTTTTTTGCACTGGCAAGAACACCGTGGCGCGCGTCATCCGGACTGTCCAGAACATACCTCATCTCATCAACAAGCATCTGTTCTTCCGGTTTCAGTTTATCATATTTTGCCAAAGCTTTTGCAATGTTCATCCCCGGACTTGGAGGAATAAGCTTAGCAATATTGTTGGTATCAGGAATCGGAACATCTAAAACTCTTCCGGCATCTTTAATGGCGGATTTCCCTCCCAATACAGAGTAAGTAATAATCTGTGCTACCTGAGTTTTACCATATTTTTCAACAACCCATTTGATAATTTTATCTCTACCTTCATCATCAAAGTCAATATCAATATCGGGCATCGATACCCTTTCCGGGTTCAGGAATCTCTCAAAAAGGAGATCATATTTAATAGGGTCTACGTTGGTAATTCCGATACAGTAAGCAACGGCAGAACCCGCTGCAGATCCCCTTCCCGGGCCTACCCATACTCCCATTTTACGGGCTTCGTTACAGAAATCCTGTACAATAAGGAAATATCCCGGATACCCGGTATTGGCGATTACTTCAAGCTCAAAGTCCAGACGTTCTTTAATTTCATCTGTAATACCTCCTATCGGATCATATCTTCTTTTAGCCCCCTCATAGGTAAGATAAGTAAGATAAGCCATCTCCCCTCTTTTTCCTCCGTCTACATCATCTTCAGCATGAATAAACTCTTCCGGAATATCAAACTTAGGTAGAAGAACATCTCTTTTTAAGGTATAAGGCTTAAATTTTGCTGTAAATTCTTCATAAGCATCAAATGCATCAGGATATGCCAGGAAAGCTTCTTTTATTTCATCAGAATTTTTGATGTAATATTCTCCCGTCGCCAGCCCTCTCCTTTTACCAAATCCTTTTCCAATAGGTGTTGTCAGCTTCTCACCATCTTTGATACAGCTTACAATATCCTGGATATTGGCATCATCTTTATTGGTGTAAAACGTTTCGTTTTGGGCTAAAATCTTAACATTATATTTATCCGCCAGATAGAGAAGAACTTCATTTAAGTGTTCTTCTTCAGGCAGTTTATGGTTTTGAAGCTGTACATAGAAGTCATCTTCAAAGGTATCTTTCCACCATTTGAAAAGCTCCTCCCCTTTCTGCTCACCGGTATTTAAGATCGCATCGGGAATATCTCCCATAATTCCGGAAGTCAAAGCAATGACTCCTTCTTTATACTCAGCAATCAGCTCACGGCTCACCCTGGGAACTCCAAAGTAGAATCCTTTAAGGAATCCAATACTTGAAAGTTTTGCTAAATTTTTATATCCGTTAAAATCTTTTGCCAAAAGCACCACCTGCGTCCTTCTGTCCGGATCATCTTTGGTAAACTGCTTCTGCTCATAACGGTCTGAAATATAGAATTCGCAACCCACAACAGGAATTAGCGGCTCTGAAACAGGCTCCGTTTCATTGAATTCTGTTCCGTTTTCTTCAGCCTCCTGCTTTTTAGCTAAATATTCTTTATGTTTTTTGGATCTGTCTCCATTAGCTCCCTCTACTGCAGAAACGAACTTGAAAGCTCCCATCATATTTCCAAGATCCACCATTCCTACTGCCGGAAAATTTTCTTCGGAAGCTTTTTTGATCAGATCATTGATGCTGGAAGTAGCCGTCAGCGTAGAGAAAACACTATGGTTATTGAAGTTGAAATATCTACCGAGATCAATTTCGTCAATACTTCCGAAATCCTGCTGCTTTTTCTTATTATGAAAATCAGCAACCTGCCTTCTGATAACAATATTAAAAGGCTTAATAGGATCCGGATAAAGACTTCTGAAATAAGCAAGCTGATCCTCTGAAATCTTTAATGTTTCAGCAGGAACCACTCCAATTCTTACCATCTCAAAGAAAGCTCTGGCTGTAGCATTTACGTCGGCCGCCGCATTGTGGGCTTCGTCAAACTTATTGCCATACAGCTTTTCATAAAGCTCTTCCAACTTCGGAGGTTTGAACCTTCCACCACGACCACCGCCCAACTGGCAGTAATCCGTTCCCAAGATCATGGTATCCGCTTTAGGCTTTTCCTGTAAATTGTCTTTTAAATTTTTCCTGTAGAATTCAGCTCCTACGATATTGTAGTCAAACTCTACATTGTGCCCGGAGACCACTCTTACTCTTTCCAGTACTTTGGAAAATTCTTCTAAGATCTCCTGCAGATCACGTCCTTCTTCATTGGCAATCTTCGTTGTGATCCCGTGAATTCTGGCAGCGTTGAAGGGAATATCATACCCTTCAGGTTTTATAATATAATCCTGGTTTTCAATCAGATTTCCGTCATCATCGTGCAATTGCCATGCAATCTGAACCATTCTGGGCCAGTTATCCGAATCTGAAAGCGGAGCGTTGAAATTTTTTGGTAAACCGGTTGTTTCTGTGTCAAAAATTAAATACATATAATTTTCTAACTTTTTTATACAAAAGAGAATGTAAAGTTACTTCATTTTTTCCAAATATGGCTTTAAAGTCACCATTTAAACGATCAATAGTATGGAAAAACAGCATTGAAATTATCAATAAAAAACGGTAATCAATGATACCGTTTCAACTGTTTCATAAAAATCATTCAATTATCCTGATTACGGGTCATAGATTTTGCCCAATGCGGTATCCCGGGAGTTTATTTTCCCGAAATAGTATAGGTAAAAAGACTTATTTCTGAAAAAATAAATAAGGAATTAACAGTAAATCAATTGATTTCTTACAAAATACTAACAACTGTTAGTATTTTGTTTTTTTAATGTATATTTGCTTCCTATGGAAAATACACTTCACGAAAAAGTTTCTCAGGATATTTTACTTAAAGCGTACAATCATATGATGCTGGCAAAAGCAATGGCTGACATTTATGAAGAAAACAGGAATGTGTGCAAATACGTTCACAGTACTTCAAGAGGTCATGAAGCCATCCAGCTGGCAACTGCTTATCAGCTCAAGAAGGAGGACTGGGTTTCTCCTTACTACAGAGATGAGAGTATTCTTTTAGGAATCGGTTTTGAACCTTATCAACTGATGCTTCAGTTATTGGCTAAAGCTGACGATCCTTTTTCTGGAGGAAGATCCTATTATTCACATCCTTCAAGTAGGGATGAAAACAAACCGAAAATCATTCACCAGAGTTCCGCTACCGGAATGCAGACCATTCCTACAACAGGGGTGGCACAGGGAATCAAATATATCCAGGATTTCAATCTTCAGAATTTTGAAAACAACCCTGTGGTAGTATGCAGCCTTGGAGACAATTCTGTGACTGAAGGTGAAGTGAGTGAAGCGTTACAATTTGCCGCTTTACACCAACTTCCTATTATCTTCCTTGTACAGGATAATGAGTGGGGAATTTCTGTAACGAAAGACGAAGCAAGAACGTGTGATGCCTATGATTTTGTGGCAGGATTTACAGGTTTAAGTAGAATGAGAGTGGACGGAACTGATTTCGTGGAGAGTTTTGAAGCCATGAAAAAAGCTGTTGATTTTGTAAGAACAGAAAGAAAGCCTTTAGTGGTATGTGCAAAAACCGTTTTGATCGGGCACCATACTTCGGGAGTAAGAAGAGAATTCTATAGAGACGAAGAAGATTTAACTAAACATAGAGCTAAAGATCCTGGAGAAATCCTTAGAAAGCATTTACTGGAAACAGGTACTGATGAAGATCTTCTGAAACAGATTACGAAAAAAGCCCGACTTGAAGCTGAGGAAGCTTTTGAAAGAGCTAAAAACGCAGAAGATCCAAAGCCTGAAACAGTAATGCAGCACGTTTTCGCTCCTACTCCAATTACTGAAGAAGCAGGAACTCGTGAACCGGCCAACGGTGAAAAGATCGTTATGGTAGATGCTGCCATCCACGCTATTCAGGAATTAATGTGGAAACATCCTGAAGCGCTACTTTACGGACAGGATGTAGGGGAAAGAATCG
This sequence comes from Chryseobacterium sp. FR048, assembly GCF_056844665.1. Lineage (NCBI taxonomy): Bacteria > Pseudomonadati > Bacteroidota > Flavobacteriia > Flavobacteriales > Weeksellaceae > Chryseobacterium > Chryseobacterium sp. FR048. Next base: position 527,401 of record NZ_JBXDSE010000001.1, read on the forward strand.
GTGGTGTTTTCCGTGAAACGGTAACTTTAGGAAAAAAATTCGGAAGCAAGAGAGTTTTCAATACGGCTATCCAGGAAGCCTATATCATTGGTTCTACCGCGGGTATGAGTGCTGTAGGATTAAAACCGATCGTTGAAGTACAGTTTGCCGATTATATCTACCCTGGAATCAATCAGCTGATTACGGAAATTTCAAAATCCAGCTACCTGAGTGGCGGAAAGTTCCCGGTCAGCAACATCATCCGTGTTCCGATCGGAGCTTACGGTGGTGGTGGCCCTTACCACAGTGGCAGCGTAGAAAGTATCTTAGCCAATATTAAAGGAATCAAAATAGCGTATCCAAGTAATGCAGCCGATTTCAAAGGTTTGCTGAAGGCTGCCTATTACGATCCGAATCCGGTAGTAATGCTGGAGCATAAAGGATTGTACTGGAGCAAAGTTCCGGGAACTGAAGATGCTAAAACAATAGAACCGGCTGAAGACTATGTTCTTCCGTTCGGAAAAGGAAAAGTAATCATCGAGGCGGATAAGAACGAAACTGAAAAAGGAAGAACAGTATTGGTTGTTACTTACGGAATGGGTGTTTACTGGGCTAAAGAAGCTGCCAAGCAATTCAATGGAAGAGTTGAAGTGATCGATTTAAGAACGTTGATTCCTCTTGATGAAGAGCTTGTTTTTGAAAGAGTAAAAGCACATGGAAAGTGTATTGTTCTGACTGAAGAGCAACTCAACAACTCTTTTGCTGAAGCCTTTGCTCACCGTATTTCTAAAAACTGTTTCAAATATCTGGATGCTCCGGTAGAGACAATGGGATCGCTGGATGTACCTGCAGTTCCTATCAACCTGGTACTGGAAAAAGAAATGCTCCCGAATGCTGAAAAGCTTTCCAAAAAGATCGAAGAAATGCTGAAATATTAAATTTCTATATATTGAAACCTCTAAATATTTTTTAGAGGTTTTTTTATGCATTTTTTTTATTACTTTTATTTAAGATTATAAATCTCAATGCTAGGCCATTATACCTCAATAAAGTCTGAAACATTATCTATAACAGGTTATACCAACCAAACCTCATTACAGTTTGGTACTTATTTTGTCTGTACACGCAAAACACATTCATCTTTATGATCACAACCAAATACGTCAATTATAAACAGGTTCTCAATCTATCCGGCGTTCATCTTATCCTGATTTCTATCTGGTGTACGCTGATTGCTGTTATTTTTTATTTCTTCAACTGGCACTGGATGACTATTCCATGGGTTCCCGTGGCTCTGATTGGTACAGCGGAAGCATTTTTGGTAGGTTTCAAAAACAACCAGGCGTATGACAGACTTTGGGAAGCCCGCAAGATCTGGGGCGGAATCGTCAACTCCAGCCGTTCATTTGCTTCTATGGTGTACGCTTTTGATACTCAGAATGAGCAGATTGGCACTTTTGATCTTGAAGACCGTAAGAAAAGAATTGTCAACCGCCACATTGCATGGTTATATACTTTCCGTGAACAGCTTCTGGTTCCTACAGAATGGGAGCATATCAGCAGCAGTGAAAATAATAAATTCGGAAATATCAACCTGAGAAGAAACCGACTGATAAGAGCAGGATTTCCTGACTATGGAAGAGCTCCTATTTTCCTCCACAAATACCTTTCTGAGGAAGAATATGAATTGAAAAATCATTACAAGAATTTCGCAACCTATCTGATTTCTCAGCAAGCCAAAGACATCAATGAACTGAAAAATATGAATGCCATCACAGATTTCAACCAGACACAGCTTCAAAACAGTCTGAATGAATTCTATAATTTTCAGGGACAGGCAGAAAGAATTAAAAAATTTCCTTCGCCAAGACAGTTTGCCAGCACCGCATTTGTATTCAACATCTTATTTATTACCCTTCTTCCTCTGGGATTAGTGAATGAATTTGCCAAATTGGGAGATTGGGGAATATGGACGTCTATTCCTTTCTGTATCATCATCGGCTGGATCTATATCATTATGGAACTGGTAGGAGATTATTCTGAAAACCCTTTTGCTGGTTTGATGTTTGATGTACCTATGCTTTCCATATGCAGAACTATCGAAATCGATCTTCTTCAAATGGGTGGTGAAACAGACCTTCCGGATCCTATTGCCTCTAAACAGGGAGTATTGGTATAATATTTCATTATGCGAAAGTTCAAAATTATATTCAGCTGCTTAGTATTGCTTCCTTTTTTCAATATAAAGGCACAGACCGAGGAATGTGATAAGCTTTATCAGGAAGATAAACAGTATTATGAAAAAAATCAGGCTGCTATCAAAGAGACTGACTTTTCAGGCTTATTAAAAAATCTCTATCATAATGAAGACTTCAAAAACTTCATCGCAGAAGATAAAAACATCATCCTGAATATCCTTATAAAGACAAGACAAGATGCTATTTGTGGTAATGTTCCCTATCATGAATGCAAAAGGTTTGAAAAAAACGAATATCCTGAGCTTTTTGAAAAGCTTTGGAATAAAGAAAACTACCTGAATTTTGTCAAAATGAACAAAGGCAAAATTATTATTCCTGCCGTCAATTCAAAATTGATTTATGATTTTTCAGCCTTTAAAAAAAGAATACAGTGGAACACCGAAACCGGTAAAGAAATTCTTGAAGACGGAAATACAAGAAACTTCTATTACAACACGGGACTAAAACTGAAAAAAGAACTGACAATAGATCAGCATTCTGATTTTAATATATTAGGAATTGCCATACTTCCATGGTATATGAAGAATCAGGAGAATTGCTATCTGGTACAGATACAGTTTAATGAAAGTAAACCTGATTTCAAATATTCAAAATCAATGATTTATCAGTACAAAAATAAATCCTGGCAGTTTCTGGAGTACTATGAATAAAAAATTACTTTCATAGAATCTATCATTTGTACAGGACTGAAAAGAAATAATGCGAGAAAAGTATGGATTAAACAGATCATTTCCTCTTCTTACTTTACAAAATGATTGCCGTTGTATTTTTCACCTCAGAAATCATAAACGAACTGTGTGTACTGGCAATATGCTGAAGTGTTGTCAGCTTGGTCAGCATAAAATTACGGTAGTCTTCAATATCTTTCACGCCTATTTTAAGTATATAGTCATAATCTCCGCTTACATGAAAGCATTCTGTGACTTCCTGAAGATTCATCACCTCTTTTTCAAACTGCAGGACAAACTCTTTTTTATGCTGGGTAAGTTTCACATGGCAAAGCACAATAAAGTTCCGCTTCACCTTATTTCTGTCCAGCAAAGCAACATACTTTGAAATAACACCCGCATTTTCAAGCTTCTTTATCCGCTCATAAATGGCTGTAACCGACAATCCCAGCTTACCGGACAGCTCTTTGGTGGTTTGTTTACAGTCTTCCTGCAAAAACACTAATAATTTTTTGTCCGTTTCATCCAGTTCCATAGATAATTTTTTGGTGGAAATTTAATATTTCCGAAGATAACAATTATTTTTTCTAAATAAACAATATTTTACAGTTTTATATTCTATAAATTCAAATTTATATTGTATTAATTAAGAAAATAACGCAAATTGGGCCGATAAAATAAAAACAATGCTTATGGAAAACTTTAACGCAGCCAACGAGATCCAGGATCTTCAGTACTTCGGCGAATTTGGAGGAGTAAACCCTTCTATTTCTGACAGCTCTACCTATACTTTCCTTTCTGCAAAGACCATGTTTGATACTTTCGAAGGAAATGCAGAAGGATGCTATCTGTATTCCAGACATTCATCCCCAATGAATCTTTATCTGGCACAGGCTCTTGCCAAAATGGAAAACACAGAATCAGCCAATGTTACAGCATCCGGAATGGGAGCCATTACCTCAGTTCTGATGCAGGTGTGCAAAAGTGGAGACCATATCATTTCAAGCAGAACGATCTATGGCGGAACTTATGCTTTTCTGAAAAATTTTCTTCCACAATTCAATGTAGCCACTACATTTGTGGACATCAACAATTTTGAATCCATAGAAAATGCCATTACTCCAAGTACAAAAGTGATCTATTGTGAAAGTGTGAGCAATCCACTTCTTGAGGTAGCAGACCTTAGAAAGCTTTCGGAGATCTGTAAAAAGCATAATTTGAAACTTATCGTTGACAATACTTTTTCACCACTTTCTATCAGTCCACAACTATTTGGAGCGGATGTCGTTATCCACAGTTTAACGAAATTCATCAACGGAAGCAGTGATACGGTAGGAGGTGTATATTGTGCATCACAGTCATTCATCGACGATACCAAAAACGTAAATTCCGGAGCATGTATGCTTCTCGGCCCTACTATGGACAGCTTAAGAGCATCCAGTATTCTGAAAAATCTGAGAACTCTCCATATCAGAATTAAACAACATAGCCACAATGCTATGTATCTGGCTGAAAAATTTGAAAAAGACGGCTTAAAAGTATCCTACCCAGGACTTCCTTCCCACAAGAATCATGAATTGATGAAAAGCATGATTGACGAAGAATACGGATTCGGAGGACTATTGACTCTGGATGCCGGAACTACGGAAAAAGCAAACGAACTGATGGAAATGATGCAGAAAGAAAACCTGGGCTACCTTGCAGTAAGCTTAGGATTCTATAAAACCTTATTCTCCTGCTCAGGAAAATCTACCTCATCAGAAATTCCGGAAGAAGAACGTGCTTCCATTGGTATTTCTGACGGACTAATCAGATTCTCCATAGGCCTGGACCACGACATTAAAAGAACTTACCAAAAAATGAAAGAGTGTATGCTGAAAGTAGGTGTTCTTAACCACCATGAAAACATTCATATATCCTAAATTTTATTACGAAAGCCGGCTATTTCACTTGAAATAGCCGGCTTTGTTTTTTTATTATTCTATTGAGACAGATAAAATAAACAGAGTGATTCAATAGGAACGGGCTTTAGCCCGTTAATCAATAAGATCAAATTCAATCGGCTTTAGCCAAAACCTATTCCCCTTTTATTTCTTATAATAATGATGAGGAAATGCATCTTCAGGTTTCATCCTAAGCACATTCAGCAAAATCCACGATTTCAGAAAACCATACCCATAGGAAAACATTTGAATATAGGTTGAAATAACGGCCATTCCTGCAATACTTATATTTTTAGTCAGTAGCAAAGCATGGAACAACACCAGAAATGTATACAAGCCATAAAAACTCAGGATAATTCCTCTGTCTAAAATAAAATACTCCAGAAAGCCCATCACATACCCTAGCATAAATAAGGTAGGAAATGCAAAGGAAATTTTCACATAATTAGGATGCCTCTGATTAAGTATTGGTCTTGCACAGCCAAACTGATAAACCTGTTTGGAGAATTTTCCGAAATCTACCCTACGTTTATGATATACTGCAATATCATCAAAAAAAGCAGTCGTAAATCCGTTTTCCCAAAGGGTCATCGAAAGATCCGGGTCCTCACCTATTCTCATCTCTGAAAATCCGCCTACTTTTTCAAAGACCGCTTTTTTCACTCCCATGTTAAAGCTTCTTGGCTGAAACTTTGAAACAGCCTTCTTACTTCCTCTGATTCCTCCTGTAGTAAAAACAGAGGTCATAGAATAGGAAATCGCTTTCTGCATCAGGTTAAATCCCTTATGAGCTTTATCAGCCCCTCCGAAGGCATCACAAGGAATGGTAAGAATATCATTTTTAATGTGCTCGATATAATCTTTCTCTACGATCACATCACTGTCTACAAAAACCAGCCATTCGTTCGCTGCTCTTGCTGCTCCATAATTTCTTGTAAGCCCTGGCCCGGAATTATCTTTTTTGAAATATTTAATGTCCAGACTTTCTTCAAAATTAGATATGGTAGGTTTCAGGTCTATTGAAGATCCGTCATCTACAATAATGATTTCAAACTCTGGGTCGGTCTGTTGGGTCAAAGAGGTAAGCAACTCGAAAAGTTCATCTTTTCGGTTGTAAATAGCAACAACGATGGAAATACTAGGTTTCAAATTGAAAATTTTTCAAAATTACTTATTCGCAGAAGAATCTACAAACAGTTTAACAGCTTATTCAGAGAAATTAACGTAAACAGATTTCACTGATCTGTCAACACAGGTGAAATTCTGAGCCAAATTATTTGGCATTTTAAACAAAATCATCATCCCGGATACCACCTAATTTTGCTATAGAAATTTAAAACAACAAAAAATGGAACCTATTATCAATCCACTACAGCAGCCTTTACATTCAGGTTTTAATACAGATTCAACAGCTCAGGAAATCATCAGCGGAATCGATCTTACCGGAAAAACAGTCATTATCACCGGCGGCTATGCAGGTATAGGCCTTGAAACAACCAAAGTGCTTACCTCAGCAGGAGCTCATGTGATTATTCCTGCGAGAGATATTGAAAAGGCAATGAAAAACCTTTCAGGAATGGAAAATATTGAACCTGAAAGAATGGATCTTATGGACCCCGAATCCATTGATGCTTTTGCAGATAGATTCATTGCTTCAGGCAGGAAGCTCGATCTTCTCATCAACAATGCCGGCATCATGTGGGTACCCCTTCGCAGAGACCGCAGAGGCTTTGAATCTCAGTTGGCGACCAATTACCTCGGACAGTTTCATCTGACAGCAAAACTGTGGCCGGCACTCAAGAAAGCAAACGGAGCAAGGGTCATCAGTGTTTCATCTTATGGACATCAGATGTCACCTTTTGATTTTGAAGATCCTAATTTTGAAAAAAGGGACTATGATACACTTTCAGGGTATGGACAATCTAAAACGGCCTGTAATCTATTTTCAGTAGCGCTTGATGAAAGAGGAAAAGACCTGAACATCAGAGCATATTCTCTTCATCCGGGTTCTGTGTATGGAACTGATCTGGGCAGAGAAGAACCCATAGAGCTATTCAAACAGCTTGGAACTCATGATGAAAACGGAAATATAAAACCTGAGGTGGAAGCCAGATTAAAAACCATTCCACAAGGAGCTGCTACAACCATTTGGTGTGCAGTGAGTCCTCAGCTTAACAACATCGGAGGCGTTTACTGCGAAAACTGTGATATTGCTGAAATTGATAATGGCCAGATCGATCACAGATTTGATGAACCTTCAACGATCAGAGGGGTACAATCCTACTCTGTAGATCGAAAAAATGCAGAAAAACTATGGACATTAAGTGAAAAAATGCTGGGATTCCGTTTTGATGCAAAATGATTTCTTTTTTAAATACATTTGTAATGACAAACTGCTGACGATGGATTTTCAGATTCAATACCTTACACCGGAGATTAAAATTTCCAGTTATGATGATAAGCTTTTCAAAACCGAAACGGTATTTGAATATCATATGCTGGTATGGTTTATATCAGGTGAAACCAGAATTATCCAGGCGGACAGGTCCTATCTGTTCAAAGCCGGAGATATTTTCCTGATTCCGAGGAATCATCTTGCCACCATCATCAATTATCCTAAAGACGGACTTCCCCATAAAGCTGTTGTCATGCATCTTACTACGGAACGCCTGAAACAGTTTTATACTTCTGTTGATCAGCAACGGAAAGTGATCTCCAGAGATTCCAGCATTCACAGCTTCAGCCATCATCCGCTTCTGAAAAGCTGCCTGGCTTCTCTTATTCCATATTTTGAAATAGAAGGACCGCTGCCTGAGAATATTGCGCATCTGAAGATTACAGAAGCCATCAGTATTTTAAGAGAAATTGATCCGGATATTGATGCTGTTCTGGCTGATTTTGATGAACCGGGAAAAGTTGACCTGATCACTTTTATGGAAAAGAATTATATGTTCAACATGCCTTTGGAACGATTCGGGTATCTTACAGGAAGAAGTTTATCTACCTTCAACCGGGATTTCAGGAAGCTTTTTCAGACCACGCCACAGCGCTGGCTTATCCAAAAGCGGCTTGAACTGGCCTATTATCATTTATCCGAAAAGAATAAAAAGCCCTCTGACGTTTTCCTTGAAGTGGGCTTTGAAGATCTGTCGCATTTCTCCCATGCTTTCAAAAAACAGTATGGCTTTGCTCCTTCACTGGCACGATAAAACAAAACAGACTGTACTCTTTGTGAATACAGTCTGTTTTTTATTTTTAATGTAAAACGAAGTTATACAAACCAACCTGATTTAAAATAAATATACAGGACCACAGAAATAAAAAAAGCAATTACTGAGCTGCTGAACAGAAGCAATTTAAAAATACTTTTAAAATAATAAAGTTCCATTACATACAGCACAAAAAATATCAAAAACGAGATTCCAACACCTATTAAAGAAGCTATAACCAGAGTCTGTGTATTATTTTCTACTGGCAGTGGGTCTTTAAAAACCATCAGAAAAAAGAATGCTGACACTGCAATCAATGCGGCACTTATTTTCTCTGTAAAATATTTTGATCTCCCCGACTCCTTTTTTTGTGGCTTTTCATCATAATTCAGGCTTTTCCTGTCTGAACTCAAACGGGAACCTAAGCCAAAATCAGAACTAAAAATATCCAGCACATCAAAAATAAACCCCAATACATCAAAAAGTTTCCAGAACATAAATTTTATTATTTTAAATGATGATTGCTATGATTTATTTCCTTCGGTTTTATCTGCTTTCTTCGTTCCTTCATCTATCCCGCTCTTCTGTAATCCCGATTCTTCCGACACTTGTTTTTGAGATGTATCAGCCATACCCGGATTTTTTTTATCCGAATCTGATCGAGAACCAGACCATGAACCAGAAGTAAAAAATTCTATTGCATCAAAGACAAATTCAAATATATCGAGAGGATTCCAGGCCATAAGTTTATTATTCTAAACGGTAATAGCTTTTATTTATTCCCTTCTATCTTATGTATTTTTTTCGTTCCTTCATACATTTCGTATTGTAAAAATCTTGTTTCCAGTTTTCCATTGAAAAGTTTGATTTTTCTTGAAGGACGTAATCCGATCTTTTTCACCGCTTCAAGATCAGAAGAGATCAGCCATGCCAATGTATTCGGATAACTTGTTTTAAAGGTATCTCCTATTTTCTTGTAGAAATCATCATCATTGATAGAAATTCTCTCGTCATATGGTGGATTGAATACCATTAATAGCGGGAAAAGTTCTTTTTTAGAGTCAAAGAAATTCTGTTTTTTGATTTCTATCACATCTTCCATTTCAGCAGCCTCTACATTCATTCTTGCCGCATTCAGCATTCTTGCATCAATGTCATACCCTACAATCTTTCCGTCAAACTGTCGCACTCTGTTGATTCTGAATTCTTTGATTTTCGAAAACAGGTCCGCATCATAGTTTTTCCAGTTCTGGAATCCGAATCTCTTTCTGAAGATCTGAGCCGGAAGATCCATAGCAATCATAGCCGCTTCAATCAATAAAGTCCCTGAACCACACATGGGGTCAAGAAAATTCCCTTTTCCGTCCCAGCCTGCCAGCTGAAGCATTCCGCTTGCCAGAACTTCATTGATAGGCGCTTCACCCTGCTCTCTTCTGTACCCTCTTTTGAATAGCGGATCTCCTGAAGAATCCATAGAGATCATCACCAGTTCCCTGTCAATATGAAGATGGAATTTAATATCCGGATTTCTCGTTTCAACATTCGGACGTCTTTTGAATTTTTCCTGGAAATAATCAACGATGGCATCCTTCATTTTTAAAGTCACAAACTGAGAATGCTTGAATGTTTCAGAGTTTACCGTCGCATCAATAGAAAAAGACTGATCCACATCCATGAATTCATCCCATTCAAATTTGAACAGCCTGTCATAGAACTGATGCTGGTTAAAGGCCTTAAACTGATGAATAGGCACCAAAATTTTCAATGCCGTTCTTGCCGAATAATTGATTTTGTAAAGAAATCCAAGATCTCCTTCACAGTTTACGGCCCTGTTTTTAATTTCAACCTTTCTTCCGCCTAATTTTTTGATTTCTTCCGCCAGGATCTGTTCCAATCCGAAGAATGTCTTGATCTGTATCTGTAGATTTTCTATGTCCATATTTTTGAGTTAAAAGATTTAAAGATTTAGAAATTAAGAGATTACCAGTATAAACTTTTAATCTATTGAATTTTTCAATGAATCAATATCTAAAATACTTTTCCTTTTACCGCACAAATTTAGTTATTTTTGCATTATGGAATGGTTTGAATCTTGGTTTGATACCCCTTATTATCATTTGCTCTATAGCAACAGAGACTATACTGAAGCTGAAAACTTCATCACAAAGCTTACAGCGGATCTTCAGCTCCCGCCTCAATCCAGGATTATTGATCTGGCCTGTGGGAAAGGAAGACACTCTGTTTTTCTCAATAAATTAGGCTACGATGTTCTCGGATTGGATCTTTCAAGACAAAGCATCGAGTCCGACAAACAATATGAAAACCAAACGCTGCTCTTTGAAGTGCATGATATGAGAAATCCGATTGATGCAGATCCTATGGACGCTGTTTTCAATTTATTTACAAGTTTCGGGTATTTCGATAACGAGAATGATGACAAAAAAGTCTTTCAGTCCGTTTACGATGTACTGAAGCCTGGTGGATATTTTGTGCTGGATTATCTGAATGAGGAATATGTAAGAAATACATTAGTTCCGGAAACTGTCATTACCCGTGGTGATATAGATTTTAAAATTCTGAAAAAAATCGAGGGCAGACATGTGATCAAGGACATTCGTTTTGAAGCTGACGGCAAATCTTATCATTTCTTTGAAAAAGTGAAACTTCATACCCTGGAAGCTATTCATGCTTATGCTTCAGACTGTGGTTTTGAAAGAATAAAAATATGGGGAGATTACCAGCTCAATGAATTCAATAAGGAAAATGCCCCACGTTGCATCAATTTATTTAGGAAAAAATAATTTTAAATTGGCTCGAGGGTGGTTACTAATATCATACTTTCATTAGGAACTGTGATTTCAATTTATTCAGGAATTAAATTCGGATATTTTGATAGCCATACCCCTCCTCCTCCATTTATTATTTCCAGTTTACTTGTAATTATAGGAATACTTTTAATTTTTTTAAAGAAAAAAACTGCAAAAAAAACAATTTATACATTTCATCTCATCATAATAGGTGTAAATCTAATTATTATTTTATTTTGTTTCTTACCTCTTTTTATGTAATATGACTTTTACCTTACTTATATTGAGCGTCATTACCGGAGTTTTACTTGGAAAGTACTTTGGTAAAAAAGAAAAACTGGCCAAAAACCTTCTGGTATTGAGTGCCGGATTTTTAATCACGATCTGCTTAAATGAAGTTTTCCCTCAGGTATATACTTCTGAAGCAGGGAGCAGTCTGGGAATATTTGTCATTGCAGGGGTTCTTCTGCAAATGATCCTGGAGGCCCTTACCAAAGGCTTTGAACATGGCCATTTTCATCATCATGGTGATCACAACATTCTACCAATTGCTTTAATGGTTGGACTCTTTATCCATGCCTTTATTGAAGGAATTCCTTTGGCTAATGAAGAACATGAATTATCTCCTTATCTCTTGGGGATTCTATTTCACAATCTTCCGATCTCCTTTATTCTGGGTGCATTTTTATTTAACGGAAAAAAAGACTCAAAAAGTTCATCATATCCTTCTATTCTGATCGTAGCGCTTTTTGCACTGGCGTCTCCAATGGGAATGCTTCTGGGGAATTATTTCGATCCTAACCTTCAGCCTTATTTTCTGGCCATAGTAGGAGGAATTTTCCTGCATATCTCATCGGTGATCATTTTTGAAAGCAATAAAAACCACAATATTGACTGGGTGAAAATCGGTCTGGTTGTTTTAGGAGTATCTCTGGCATTGGTGATGCATCTTTTCCACCAGCATCCCGCTGCTCATTCACATTAAAAAATAAAAAAGCTCCGAGAAATTTCGGAGCTTTTAATTTATATATTCTTACTGAATGTTAGAATTTCCATCCTATTGTAAGGAAGAAGTTATTTCTGGTATTTTTAACATCACTTACCGCATAAGAATCACTTTCGAAAATATTCTTTGCAGAGTAATAGGAAGAGTCAAAATTGTCTCCCATATAACCTCTCATAAAAGGATTGCTGTATTTCGATGTAATGTTCTGATAAGAAGCATCTACATAGAATGATTTGAAATCATAACCAATACCGAATGAAAGGGTATTTCTGTCACTCAGCATCAGGTTGCTGTAAGATTGGTCACCAACATTACCTGCATCATTGAATCTGCTGATGGTAAGCGCATCAAACGGACTTGACTGATAAGCGTATCCACCTCTCAATCTCAACTGTTGTACTCTGTACTCAGCTCCTACTCTTACTTCAGAAAGATTCTTATAATTTTCCTTAAAGAAATCATTCAGCTCTCTTTCTGCAGATCCGTATACTTTGTAATCAGGTTTTGTAAGTCCCAATGTATAGTCTACGTTCAATGAGAAATTTTTGCTTGCTACAAACGCAGCACTTACCGTTGCTTTAAGCGGTGAAGTAAACTTTCGGCTTTCAGCACCTCTGTCATCTCCGTACACAGGATCATTATAGAAGTCATAGGTTCTGTCGATGTTCCAGAATGTAGGAGTCTCCAAAGAAGCTCCAAGTCTGAAATTAGGACTCAGTTTTCCGATCACCCCTAATGAAGCTGAAAAACCTGAAGATCTTTCATAGAAAGGAGTGTCCTGCTTTCTGTACTCTTCCATGGTGTTGGTCTGAAGTGGTCGGTAAAACAATCGGTCATACTGATCCACAGATGCATTGAAAAAGTTTAATCCTGCCCCTATATAAAGATTGTGGTTATAGTTAGCCCCTACCCCAAAGCTCATTTTAGACACATTACCATATCTTTCATAGTTGTGTCCTGCATATGATCTTCCAGTAGTAGGATCATTAACGTCATTATAATAGACGATATTACTGTTACCAGGAGACTGAATTATATTATCAAGAGACTGGTTAGAAAAATTAATCCCTATATTGATAAACTTCCATGCTGATTCAGCTCTCAGTGGAAATGCAATGATTCCCCCTGCGTTTCCAAGATCACCTCTTGTCTTACTATAATCTAATGTAGAGCCATTCAAAGAGCTGCTGTTTTTATTTCCTAAGATCGATAAAGTTCCTGAAACCTCTCCTGAAATAGCTACTCCCAAACCAGCCGGGTTCGTCAGCAAAGAGTTTGCATCTCCTCCCAATGCACCATTTGATCCAGCCATCGCATTAAATTTAGCTGATCCCACCATAGGAGTAGTTGAGTAAACCTCCACAGTATTTCTGATGACAGAAACATCCTGAGCCTGCGCATAGAATGCAGCAGAAATACTCATTATTACTAAAGATTTTTTTAACATTATTTTTTAATAGTTTATTAGTTTGATAAATTATCTGAAGCCACCTCTGCCTCCGCCACCGGATCTGAAGCCGCCTCCACCACCGGAAGAACCACCTCTGAAGCCGCCACCGGAATTAAATCCGCCACTTGATCTGAAGCCTCCTGAATCGTTGGATCTGAATCCGCCATTGTTATATCTTGGCTGTGATTGTTGATAATCCGGTCTTGACTGAGGAACAGAATTACGGAAACCTCCGTTAGACTGTGTATTTCTGAAGCCTCCGGAATTACCGTTTCTGAAGCCTCCGGAGTCACCCTGCTGTCTGAAACCACCAGAGTTACCTTGTCTGAAACCTCCATTTGAATTACCATCTCTGAAGCCTCCGGTATTATTAGTATTTCTGAAACCTCCGGTATTATTTCCGTTTCTAAATCCTGAATTAGCTGTATTCGTTCTATAGACAGCATTCGCTACCCCAGGGTTTACGAAACCTCTGCCGCTCGCTCCACTTCTTCTGTATATAGGTGCGTAATAGCTACCACCCCAGTGTCCGCCATATCCCCAATATGGGTTTCCATAGTAACCACCCCAGAACGGATCATATCCCCAATATGGAGAATATCCCCAGTATGGACTACCCCATCCGAAAGAGCCTCCCCAGCCCCATCCGAATGAACCACCCCAACCCCAGGAAAGGCTTCCACCCCAGCCCCAGCCACGGTTCCAGCCCCAATATGGGTTATAGCCACCGTACCAGCCCCAAGGAGATCCCCAACCCCATGAATTGTCATAATAGTTGGTTTGCGAACCTGCATACATTCCCCAATCGGAATCTGTAGCATTAGAACTCCAGTTCGTATTCGTTCCGCTCCATTCGTTATATCTGTTTTGCTGTTCTCGGGAATTCGCTTCTGCATTCTGAATCACATTGGAATCCTGATAGTAGTCATAATACTCCCCTACTCTGTTTCCGCTATCATTAATGATAACTCCTTCAGGTAGCGTATCCTTATTAGGGTCATAATATACCCCGTCTGTCTCGCTATACCCTCCCATCTGAGCACCACAAGACACAAGCAACAATCCACCTGAGATTGCCAATACCCCTTTGGATTTTAGCAGCCCAAGCAAATTTTTATGTATATTTCTTTTCATGATAACGTAAAAATTTTTAATTTAAATTATATTTGCAATCTGTACCAAAAATGTACTATACTGGTTAAAAAATCTATCAAAAATAGATTTTTATTTTTAGATAACAATAATGTACAAAAGTTAAAAAAATTTTAAAAGATAATGGCAAAATTAACCTCAAGAAGCGAAGATTACAGCAAATGGTATAATGAGCTTGTTGTAAAAGCTGACTTAGCTGAAAATTCAGGTGTGCGCGGATGTATGGTAATCAAACCATATGGCTATGCAATCTGGGAAAAAATGCGTGATGAAATGGATAAAAAATTCAAGGAAACAGGTCACGTGAACGCATACTTCCCGCTTTTTGTGCCCAAAAGCTTGTTTGAGGCAGAGGAGAAAAATGCGGAAGGCTTTGCTAAAGAATGTGCTGTAGTTACTCACTACAGACTGAAAACTGATCCGAACAACCCATCGAAACTGATTGTGGATCCGGATGCAAAACTGGAAGAAGAACTGATTGTTCGTCCTACTTCTGAAGCAATTATCTGGAATACTTATAAAAACTGGATCCAGTCTTACAGAGATCTGCCTATCCTGATCAACCAATGGGCAAATGTTGTACGTTGGGAAATGAGAACCCGTCTGTTCCTTAGAACGGCAGAATTCTTGTGGCAGGAAGGGCATACTGCTCATGCTACAAAAGAAGAAGCAGTAGAAGAGGCTGAAAAAATGAATAAAGTATATGCAGATTTTGCAGAAAACTTTATGGCAATACCTGTAATTCAGGGATTAAAAACACCTTCTGAAAGATTTGCAGGAGCTGACGAAACTTATTGTATTGAAGCATTGATGCAGGACGGAAAAGCTCTTCAGGCAGGAACTTCACACTTCCTGGGTCAGAATTTCGCAAAAGCATTTGACGTAAAATTCACCAACAAAGAAGGTAAAATAGAACATGCATGGGCTACTTCATGGGGAACCTCTACCCGTTTGATGGGAGCATTGATTATGACGCACTCTGATGATTTCGGATTGGTACTGCCTCCTACTCTGGCTCCTATTCAGGTCGTGATTGTTCCGATCTTCAAAGGAGAAGAGCAATTGGCACAGATCAGCGAAGTGGCTTTGGATATTCAGGCTAAACTGAGAGCTAAAGGTATTTCTGTAAAATTCGATAACGATACTCAAAACAAACCGGGTTGGAAATTCGCAGAATACGAATTGAAAGGGGTGCCGGTAAGAATTGCCATGGGACCTAGAGATCTTGAAAACAATTCTGTGGAAATTGCGAGAAGAGACAACCTTACCAAAGAAGTTCGTTCTATCGAAGGAATAGATACTTATATCGAAGAATTATTGAAAACGATCCAACAGGACATTTTCAACAAAGCTCTGAACTTCAGAAAAGAGAATATTACCAAAGTAGATACTTATGAAGAGTTCAAAACAGTTTTAGAAGAGAAAGGAGGTTTCATCTATGCTCATTGGGATGGTACTGCTGAAGAGGAAGAACAGATCAAAGACGAAACTAAAGCTACCATCAGATGTATTCCTTTGGATGATGATGTAGAAGAGGGAGTTTCTCTGATCTCCGGAAAACCATCTAAGAGACGTGTATTATTCGCAAAAGCGTATTAATAATTTTAACGATTTTAAAAAAAATCTTTAATTTTTAGAGAAATATTCAAAATAAAGTGACATTTGGACAGATTTTTGTTTAAATTTATATCAACATTAATCCAAAAAAATTTATTATGTCTTTAAATGTCATTGATTTAATTAAAGGGCAATTAGGTCCCGCTTTGGTTTCACAGGCTGCATCGCAGTTTGGAGAAAGCGAATCCGGTATTTCTAAAGCAATTGGTGGTTTATTACCTGCTGTAGTAGGTGGATTAGCCAATAACGCAGACAATCCTGGTGTTGTGGATGCTATTACGAAAGCCTCATCCAGTGGAATATTAGGGAATTTATTAGGAGGATCATCCAGTAATCCCATCATTACCACTTTATTGTCTTCACTTTTTGGAGATAAAATAGGCGGACTTGTAAATTCCATTGCCAGTTTTTCAGGAATCAGCAACAACTCTGCAGGTTCTCTGTTAAATCTGGTTACCGGGGCTACAGTAGGCACTGTGGGAAAATATGCAGCAGACAATAACTTGGGTGCTTCAGGGATTTCCAGCTTACTGAATGATCAGAAAGGCATTATCTCTTCCTTATTGCCGGCAGGTCTTTCTTTGGCTTCCTTCGGACTGGGCGCTGAAAACTGGTTTGGTCAGGCTAAGGAAACTGTTTCATCATTAACGTCTACTGCTAAAGACAACATCGCTGAAGGTGTGGCTACGGCAAGAGAAAACGTTTCGGAAGGAGCAAGAGAAATAAGAGAGCAATTTGAAAATAACAACAATAATCAAGGCGGAGGCTCCATTTGGAAATGGTTGCTTCCGCTTTTGTTAGTCATTGCCGCAGGATATTTCCTATGGAAGCAATGTGAGAAGAAACAGACTACGACTACAACCACTACCTCTGATTCTACAAAAGCAGGTTCGGGTACAGATACAGCTGCTGTAAGTGGAACAGCAACTGCTACTCCGGCTCCGGCAACTGCTAAAACAGATGAAAACATTGACCTGAACGGGGTAATGTTAAAAGGTTACAAAGGAGGTATGGAAGATCAGATGATTGCATTCCTGAAATCCGGTGGTTATAAAAATGCGGCTGATGATTCAGCATTGAAAGACAAATGGTATGATTTTGACCATGTGAATTTCAAAATAGGAAAAGCGAATGAATTAGAAGCTGGATCTCAAGGTCAGCTGGACAATCTGGTAGCGATCCTTAAGGCTTTCCCTGATGCTAAAGTAAAAATCGGTGGATACACTGACAAAACAGGGGACGAAGCTAAAAATTTAAAACTATCCAAAGAGAGAGCTGAGTATATCAAAGCAGCTTTAGCAAAAGCAGGCGTTGGAGCTCAAGTACTGGAAGCTGACGGATATGGAAGTAAATTTGCTAAAGTAGATGCAAAAGCGTCTGATGCAGAAAGAGCTGCTGACAGAAAAATGGCAGTAAGATTTGCTAAATAATCTTTAGAATCAATAAAAATTGAGTCCCGGAAAGTGATTTCCGGGATTTTTTCTTGTCATGATTTTTGTGTTTACATTTATTTAATTAAATTTGTTAGTCATTTCTAACATTTATGAGTTTCAATTTAAAAAGCGCCTGGCGAAAAGATAAAACATCTCATTCCTTATCGGAAGTCTATTCTTCTATAAAAGTTCCTAAAAAGGGTAATTTTTGGAGGAAATACCTTGCGTTTGCAGGTCCTGGGCTGATGATTGCCGTAGGTTATATGGATCCGGGAAACTGGGCTACCGATATTGCCGGAGGGGCACAGTTCGGGTATACCCTGCTTTCGGTGATTCTGATCTCCAATATATTTGCGATGGTATTACAGCATTTGTCTGTTAAACTGGGAGTCGTTGCAGAAAGAGATCTCGCACAAGCCTGCAGAGATCACTTTAGCCCTACTACCAATTTTATTCTCTGGGTATTCTGTGAAATAGCCATTGCTGCCTGCGACCTCGCCGAAGTGATTGGTTCAGCGATCGCCTTAAACCTCCTATTCCACATTCCATTGACCTGGGGAATCGTCATTACAACTGTAGACGTTCTTGTCATTCTCTTACTTCAGGCCAAAGGATTCCGCTGGATTGAAAGTATTGTTGGCGGACTTATCTTTATCATTCTTGCCTGTTTTGTTTATGAAATAGTGATCTCAAAACCTGCATTCAACGAAATTCTGGGCGGATTGGTTCCTCAAAAGGAAATTATTCAGAATCCGGCAATGCTCTATATTGCCATCGGAATTCTGGGAGCTACCGTTATGCCACACAACCTTTATCTTCACAGCAGTATTGTTCAGACCAGAGACTATACCCGTGATACAGAAGGTAAAAAAGAGGCGATTAAGTTTGCCACTTTAGACAGTACGGTTTCTCTGATGCTGGCTTTCTTCATCAATGCGGCCATTCTTATTCTGGCAGCAGCCACTTTCCATACTACAGGAAATGAGCATGTGGCGGATATTCATGATGCCTACAAAATGCTTACTCCTATTCTGGGGGCTTCAATGGCAAGTATCGCTTTTGCAATTGCCTTACTGGCTTCCGGGCAAAATTCTACTCTTACCGGAACTCTTGCGGGACAGATCGTCATGGAAGGATTTCTGAATATCAAATTAAAACCATGGCTGCGAAGACTGATTACAAGACTTATTGCCGTAATTCCGGCATTGATTGTAGCTATTCTTTATGGAGAGCAGGGCACCACCGAATTATTGGTTTTAAGCCAGGTTATTCTATCCATGCAACTAAGTTTTGCTGTAGTTCCATTGGTGATGTTTACCAATGACAAAGCGAAAATGGGTGAATTTGTAAACAAGCCTTTCCTGAAAGTATGTGTATGGGTAATTTCAGTTATTATCATTGTTTTAAACTTATATCTATTATATCAGACGTTTACGGGAGCATAATAATTAACTGTGGGTTTGAAGATAGTTGGGGTGGGTTGAGAGATTGAACCACCCCGTCAAAAATTCTTTGAATTTTTGCCACCCCTCCAGAGGATGGGAATGATGGTGGTCGTTCATTTTAAGTTACTGTATTTTATTCTTTATTCTTTATTCTTTATTCTTTATTCTTTATTCTTTATTCTTTATTCTTTATTCTTTATTCTTTATTCTTTATTCTTTATTCTTTATTCTTTATTCTTTATTCTTTATTCTTTATTCTTAAATAAAATATTTACAACTATACACTTTTACCCCTTCTACATCTACAATCATTTTTCTGCCTTAATGTCCTGTTTTTTCCTTTGGCAGAGTCTTTGCGAATCATTCATGTAAATAAATATTGAATTATGGAAAATCAGGATATTAACGAAGAAAGCATCAATAATCAGGAAGATAACAACGTTCAGAACGAAACAGCGTCTCAGGACAATGTGACAGCAACTCCTTCTGCTGAGGAACTTTTGGCAGAAGAAAAGGATCGTTACATCAGATTGTATGCTGAGTTCGAAAATTATAAAAAAAGAACTTCTAAGGAAAAAATGGAATTCTTCCAATACGCTAATCAGGATATGATGGTTTCTATGCTGGGTGTTTTGGATGACTTTGAAAGAGCATTAAAGGAAATCGCTAAAAACGGAAATCCTGCAGACCTTCAGGGTGTTGAATTAATCTATCAGAAATTCAAAAACAAGCTTACTGAAAAAGGCTTACAGACTATGGAAGTAAAAGCTGGAGACAGCTTCAATGTAGATTTCCATGAGGCTATTACTCAAATTCCTGCACCATCAGAAGAATTAAAAGGAAAAATCGTAGACGTTATTGAAACAGGATATACTTTGAATGATAAAGTGATCCGTTTTGCAAAAGTAGTAACAGGAAACTAAAATTCATAAATGATAAATGATGGGTGATAATTGATGACGTTTCATTTATTAAACTTTAAAATATCTTTTATCATTTATCAACAATCAATTATTTAATTGTCATGTCAAAAAGAGATTATTACGAGGTTCTTGAGATCAGCAAATCTGCATCAGCCGACGAAATAAAAAAAGCATACCGTAAAATGGCCATCAAATTTCACCCTGATAAAAATCCGGGAGATAAGGAGGCTGAGGAAAAATTTAAAGAAGCAGCTGAAGCCTATGAAGTATTGAGCGACGATCAGAAACGTGCAAGATACGACCAGTTCGGCCATGCCGGAATGGGCGGAAACGGTGGTTTCGGAGGCGGCGGCTTCGGAGGCGGTATGAACATGGAAGATATTTTCAGCCAGTTTGGAGATATTTTTGGTGGCGGTTTCGGAGGATTCGGCGGTGGCGGCGGAGGCCGTCAGCAGGTAAAAGGTTCTAATCTGAGAATCAGAATCAAGCTGAATCTTGAGGAAATGGTAAACGGAACTCACAAAACCATTAAAGTAAAAAAAATGAAGATGGCAGAAGGTGCCACTTCAAAAACATGTCCTACCTGTAACGGTTCCGGTGTTCAGCTTAAAGTAATGAATACGATGTTTGGTCAAATGCAGACTCAGACTACCTGTGGAACTTGCCAGGGAATTGGAAAAGTTGCTGATAAAATTCCTGCAGGGGCAAACGCTCAGGGTCTTGTAAAAGATGAAGAAGAAATTACCATCAACATTCCGGCAGGAGCAAGAGACGGAATTCAGCTTAATGTAAGAGGAAAAGGAAATGACGCTCCGTTTGGAGGAACTCCAGGTGATCTATTGGTGATCATTGAAGAGGAAGTGGATCAAACCATCAAAAGAGAAGGCGACAACCTTCACCAGGAATTGTATGTTTCATTTGCTGAAGCAGCTTTAGGAACTAAAAAAGAAATTCCAACAGTAGGTGGAAAAGTAAAAATCACCGTTGATCCTGGAACGCAGTCCGGAAAAATCTTAAGATTAGCCGGAAAAGGTCTTCCAAGCATCGATAGCTATGGAAAAGGAGACATGTTCATCCACATCAATGTATGGACCCCTCAAAAGCTTACTAAAGATCAGAAAGACTTCTTTGAAAAGCAGATGTCCAGCGGCGAAATGGTTGCAGAACCGTCCGGAAAGGAAAAAACTTTTTTTGATAAAGTGAAAGATTTATTCAATTAATATAGAAAAAGAGGCTGTCTCAAAAGGTAAACTAATGCTCTGAGAATCTCCTAAATGACAAAATTTGTCAGACAGGAGTCCGAGAGAGGGGGTACTTTTGAGACAGCCTCTTTTTTTTGTTCAAAGTTCAAGATTCAAACTTTAATATTTCAAAATTATATTTGAACCTGTTCATAAAAAAACCTGTACTCAATCGAGCACAGGTTTTTTTGGTTATTTAATTCTAATTCTGTTTTATTTTTTTGTTGCTAAAGAATAGATTCCTTTTCCTAAAGTAAATACGGCAACCGCTGCCAATCCACCAACCACACCAAGTGTAAGCTCTTTCAAAACATCTGGCCAGGTTGGAAGTATACCATGGAAAAATTCAATCCTATGCAGAAAAATTCCACCGGCAACCATTATTAGAGCAATTGTTCCTACGACTCCTAATATTTTAATAACAATAGGTAAAGCCTTCACTAATAGATGTCCAAGCCTCCCGAAAAAACCTTTATCGTTACTTTTCTTTATTAATTTAAATCCTGCATCATCCATTCTTACGATCAAAGCTACAATTCCATAAACTCCAACAGTAGCGATAAATGCAACTAAGCTCGTTACTAAAATCTGTGTAATGAAAGGATGGCTTTCTTCCAATACGGTTCCTAAAGCGATAATAACAATCTCGATTGATAAAATAAAATCTGTTGTAATTGCTGATTTTACTTTCTGTTTTTCTATTTCTTCTGAACTTTTTTCTTCTTCTTCAATTTCCTCTATAACTTCATGACCCTTTTTGTCACGGTGAAAAAGAAATTCTATTACTTTTTCAACGCCTTCAAAAGCCAGATAGAATCCTCCAAGGATCAATACATAGTTAATAGCCGGAGCATACAACCAATTGAGTAAAAAAACGATAGGAAGAATAATCAGTTTATTGATAAATGATCCTTTGGTAATTGCCCACAAAACAGGAATTTCCCGGGAAGATAGAAAGCCTGTGGCTTTTTCTGCATTTACAGCCAGATCATCTCCCAAAATACCTGCTGTTTTTTGTGTAGCTACTTTACTTGTAACGGCTACATCATCCATCAATGCTGCAATATCATCTAAAATTGCAAAAAAGCCTGATGCCATATTTTAATAATTTTTTAATCTTTGTTAAGTTCAGCAAAAATAAATATTTAATTCTATTTACAAACGGTTTATAAAACAATAATTTCTGAGATCAGATTTTAGAATGATTTTGTATCTTTCAAATCAAATACAAAAACCAAAAACTAAGCTTTGAAAACCTATTTTACTTTTTTATTATTCTCTTTTTCAATATTTCAATCTCAGGAGATAGTGGATAAACAAGTGTTTAAAAAATGTAAAAAGGATTACTCAAAAAAAATATGCGGTTCTGACGAAGACAAAGACGGTATCCTTTTTTATCTTGATAAGTGCCCAAAAGAAAACGGACCTGTAGAAAACGATGGCTGTCCCTGGCCCGACACTGATGGCGATGGGGTGATTGATAAAAATGATGCCTGTCCCAATGTAAAAGGAGTTCCTGAGAATAATGGCTGCCCATGGCCGGATACTGATGGTGACGGAGTTTTCGATAAAGATGATAAATGCCCTACTTATGCTGCTCCTACTAAAAGTGGTTGCCCTGAGCCCGACTGTGAAGCATACCTTAAGAAAGAGAAAAAAATCCTTGAAGAATTTAAAGCAAAAAACAATGCGGAAAAGGAAAGGTTTACAGCATTAAGGAATATTATATTCAATAAGATTCCAAAAAAACTTCTGTCAGGAAACAACATCATTGTAAGCATTCATGTAAATACCTTCATCAATGACAATATTAAAGATTGTGCTTCCAGGTCTTCTCTATCGCATGACAAAAATCTGTTTCTGGACCAGCTTTTCTGGAACGAAGAAACTTTTAAATACATTGGTAACAAACTGAAAAAAAATATCTTCCCGACTGCAGAATTCGGGAAATATCCTATAGTGCGTACTTTGCTGGACAATTATGAAGCTGACGGATATTACAGTTTTATGGAAAATTTTTCCAAAGTTCCCGGCATTCGCCAATCTTCTTCGGATCAGGAAATTTACTATTATCCGGGAAGTACGCAGAAACCTGAATTTAAACGATTTGAAAGCCTTAGAATAAGACTACTTTTTCCGGAATATGAAAGCAAAAACCAAGCGACCGTTGAATTCGTAAAAGGAAATGATTTTCAATCTTTCACCTATGAATATAGCAATGGACATTGGAATATTGTGAGCCAGGAAACCCATAATCATTATAACCGATGAGAGCTAGATTTTTGTTATTAGGATTATTTCCCGCATTATTTTGGGCCCAGAAAGAACCCGATTATCTTCAATGTTATTTAAAATCACTTACCACTGTCTGTAACGGGAACAGCAAAAAGATTATTTCCAAAATCGGCAGTGAAGGAGGAATTACCATATATGGCAGGTTCAGTGATCTTCAAAAAGGGTTATCCGAAAGAGCTCTTGAAAAATATAAAGGTAAAATCAGTTTCAGCTGCCCTGAAGATGTAAAATATGACTCCTTAAACGAGATTCATTATTCGCAGAAATCTGGTGATCAGAGAAAGTTCTATTTCATTTATGAAGGTGTTCCGTCAAAAATACGATACAAGGGAACTGAAAATAATATGAAACTAAAGGTCATAGATCTTGATGCCAACCAAAAATATCTCCAGCTTTTCAGCAAAGAAAATAAGGACGATCCCGAGTATGAAGCTTCATTCTACTATTATAATTCACAGGATCAGCTGATATACCGTTTTCATCAGCGTGGAAATGAATTTGACGAATACACTTATCTTTACAGGGATTCTTTTGATGGCACAGCACTTTCTGAGGTCTATAAAAATGGAATTCTCTTTGAGGAATATTCTTATGCCCGGGAAGAAAATACCTTTGAAAAAAGAATCAAAGAGTATAACGTTGAAGAATCCTATCAATTGGATAAAAAAGGGCAACCCGTCTTAAAGAAATCCAGCTACAGCAGTTCTCCTGATCATTGTATCTGTAAGAACGGCTATTCTACAACCATCATTTATTGGGCAGACCCTCAATGTTCAAGGAATATTATTCTTGAATAAAAACAATCCGAAAAATCAAAAAAAACCAAATCTTTTCAATTTGGAAAGTATGAAAAATAAAAGATAAATATTTCTCAGATATTTCTTATTTAAATTGTTGATATAAACAAAAGTCTGCTTAATTTTAACCGTTTTTTTAAAACCAGATAGTATGCGGTATCCATCTTATATTTTAGCCTTAGGATGTTTGATTTTTATGTTAACAACACCTTGTTTACGTGTAAAAGCCCAGAGTCAAACGAATATCAGCAATAGTCATCAGGAAAAGAAAACCCAGGAAATAGACCATATTATAAAAGCATATGAAGCTATTCATAAATTTAATGGAACAGCTTTGATCCATTATCAGAATAAAACCATTTTCGAAAAGTCTTACGGCTGGCAGGATGCAGAAAAAAAGATTCCCAATCAGAACAAAAATGTCTATCAGATTGCCTCTCTAACCAAATCTTTCACAGCCCTGGTGATTGTAAAACTAAATGAAGAGGGAAAGCTTTCCGTTAAAGACCCCATCTCAAAGTTCATTACCGATTATCCGAGGGGAAATGAAATTACCATCGAACATCTTCTTACCCACACCTCAGGAATTTATGAAGCCTTACAAAATAAAGAGTACTTTCGTCTGCTTCACACCGGAAAAATCATTACCCAAAATGAACAGCTCTCTTTTTTTAAAAACGAACCTCTGGCTTTTGAACCCGGCACTCAATTCTCCTATACCAATTCCGGATATATCATACTAGGCATGATCATTGAAAAAGTAACAGGTCTTTCTTATGAAGATGCAGTAAGAAAAATCATCTTAAGCCCTTTGGATATGACCCATACCGGCTTTGATTACCTTGCACTGAAGAGTCCGTACAAGACAGTTCCTTATTCTTATATTTCAAAAACAAAACAGGAAAAAACAGAAATTTGGAATCCTATATTTACGGGTCCTTCAGGGCAGATTTACAGTACTGCTGAAGACCTGTACAAGTATTACGAAGGTCTGAGAGATTATAAAATTGTCTCCAAAGAAGCATTTAAAAAAGCGACTACACCCCATTTAAGCGGCTATGGCTACGGCTGGTTCATTGATGATCTGTATGGAAAAAAACTAATCAATCATGGCGGAAATATAGAGGGTTCCACAAGTTATTTTGCCATGCTTCCAGATGATGATCTCTGCATTATTCTCCTCAACAATATCACGAGTAAAAAACTGGAGAAGGCAGGAAACACTATTTTAGCAGCTATTCTAGGGCAATCCTACACTCTTCCACAACCTAAGAAAGAAATAACTTTGAGTACGGAGGCTCTCAAAAAATATGTTGGGAATTACGAACTTTCAGATAATAATGTCATCCATATTCTTTACGAAAACGGTCAGCTTTATATTCAGAACAATAATGATCCTAAACTAAGAATGCTTGCTGAAAAAGAAGATACATTTTTCTTACAGGATGATGACACCGAAATTTCTTTCATTTTCAAAAAGGGAGAAAAAGACGTTATCATGATCAGAAAAGGACTTTCCTCAAAAACAGCAGAACGGCTTTAAGCATTGTAATAAACCGATTTTTTCCGTAAATTTAATCTATGAAAAAACTCATTCTCAGGTATCATTTTTTCGTTATGGGATGTATCAGTTTTCTGCTGCAATCCTGTAATACGAGATTCAGGGTTTGGGTAGGGCCAGATGGCCAGCAGAAAATCTATAATCTGAAATATGGAGAACACAAAAGGCAGAAAATGGATATTTTTCTTCCAAAAGATTATGCCGTAGATTCTCCCGTTGTGTTAATTGTACATGGAGGAGCATGGACTATGGGAAGAAAAGAACATATGATCCAGATCCAGAAAATGCTTTTCAAAAATAAGATTCCCAGCATCAATATGAATTACCGGCTGGTCTCCACACGGAAAAAAATCACTTACAAACAACAATTGGAGGATATAGGCTCTGCCATTGACAAATTCAATTCTCTATCAGAAAAAGCAGAACTGCAACCCGACAATTACATTATTCTGGGAGAAAGTGCCGGCGGACATCTTGCTCTGCTTTATGGATACCAGCATTCTGATCAGATCAAAAAAATCATTTCTTTAAGCGGTCCTACTGACTTTTACAGCCCGGAATACCTTAATTCTTTTTATTCCAAATACACCTCTCCTACTTTCCAGAAGGTAGTAGGGAGCAAGTTTAACCGGAAAAGTATTTCTGAAGCCTTTAAGGAAGCCAGCCCGATCGCCAATATCACGAATGTTCCTACGCTACTATTTCAGGGGAACCATGATTTTCTGGTCAATCAGCATCAGGGAATAGCGATGGATTCGGCTCTTACTCATATGAATGTTCCACATAAATTCATTTTTATGGAAAGAACAGGTCATGTACCGAGATTTTTTAGTAAAAAGAAAAGAGACAGTATTATTTATCCTAATATTCTGAATTGGATCAGGAATGATTTTGATTCGAAATTGTGATATTGTCTATGTTTTTTTTGCCACGAATGCACTAATAAATTCTGGATGCGTTTGTTATAAGCGTATATTATATATGATTTTTGGATAA
This sequence comes from Chryseobacterium sp. FR048, assembly GCF_056844665.1. Taxonomy (NCBI): domain Bacteria; kingdom Pseudomonadati; phylum Bacteroidota; class Flavobacteriia; order Flavobacteriales; family Weeksellaceae; genus Chryseobacterium; species Chryseobacterium sp. FR048. Next base: position 554,181 of record NZ_JBXDSE010000001.1, read on the forward strand.
ATCTATGGGTGATAAAAATAAGCAGTATTCAATTTTATCGAATATAAAACCCTGGCGCCTTACCCACATACTGAAAGGAAAACCTTAGCGTCATTGCGTTTTCCAACAAATAAGATTCGTGCATTCGTGGCAAAAAAAAGCAGCCTCATACGAGACTGCTTTCTATATTTTGAGTTTAAAATTCTTATTCAAAGTCCTTATTCTCATATTTAGAAAAATCTTCTTTTTTCCCAAACATAAACTTAAAGATCACCGGAAGTGTGGTTATAAGAACAATCACAATAATAATATATTCCAGTTTTTCTTTTAAGTTGATCCCAAACTGCTCCATAAATAATTTGTCCAGATAGTGTCCGGCAAAGATCAGAATGAAAGACCAAAGAACAGCTCCGATAATATTATCTCTTAAAAATTCTTTTTTATCCATTTTTACGATCCCTGCAACAATTGGAGTAAAGGTTCTCACTACAGGTAAGAATCTCGCCATGATAATGGCCAGTGCACCATGTTTTTCAAAAAAGTCATGAGCCTGATAAAGATATTTCTTCTTGAAAAGCATTGAATCTGGTCTTTTATACAAAGCCGGACCCGCTTTTCTACCAAAATAATATCCTACTTCATTTCCTACAATTGCGGCAAGTGCTACTCCAGAGGCTAAAAGCGTCGTATCCAGGAAATCGCTTCCTGTGGAGCCAAAAGTCTCTTTGATGATTTCAACGGCATAAATTCCTGAAACAAACAGTAATGAATCTCCGGGTAGGAAAAATCCTACAAAAAGACCTGTTTCAGCAAACACAATAAACAAAATAAGCCAAAACCCGCCCATTTTGATATAAAATTCCGGGTTTAATAAATCCTTCCAGCTATTGAAATCTTCCATATATATCGATGAACAACAAAAATAGGTCTAAAATATCTGAAACAAAAATTAATTATAAGATTTTAACTAAAATTCATGTGATATTTTACAGGTCCAGGTCATCATCGGAAACTGCGGTCCCATCGGCCATCAGGAAAGCTTTGAGAAACGGAGTGATATTTCCGTTCATCACCGCATCCACATCTGACGTCTCATGACCTGAGCGTACATCTTTTACCAATTTGTATGGGTGCATCACGTAGTTTCTGATCTGGCTTCCCCACTCGATCTTCATTTTGTTGGCTTCAATTTCGTTTCTGGCCTTCATACGTTCTTCCAATTCCATTTCGTATAGTCTGGAACGAAGGAGCTGCATGGCTTTCTCTTTATTCTGAAGCTGGGAACGGGATTCTGAGTTTTCAATGATAATTCCGGTAGGTGCGTGGCGAAGACGTACTGCCGTTTCTACCTTGTTTACGTTCTGACCTCCTGCTCCTGAAGCTCTCATGGTTTCAAAAGAGATGTCGGCAGGGTTGATGTTGATCTCAATAGTATCGTCTACCAAAGGATAAACATATACGGAAACAAAACTTGTATGGCGTTTCGCATTACTGTCAAAAGGGGAAATTCTTACCAGACGGTGTACTCCATTTTCACCTCTTAAATATCCAAAGGCAAATTCACCTTCTATTTCAAGGGTAACGGTTTTCACTCCGGCTACATCTCCTTCCTGGAAGTTCAGCTCGCGGATCTTGTACCCTTGCTTTTCTGCCCACATGGTGTACATTCTCATCAGCATAGAAGCCCAGTCACAGCTTTCTGTACCACCGGCACCGGCAGTAATCTGAAGAACAGCAGACAATTCGTCCCCTTCATTAGAAAGCATATTTTTAAATTCCAGGTCTTCAATTTTTTCTACCAACTGCGGGAAAGTTTCATCCAGCTCTTTTTCAGAATCAGGATCTTCTTTGGCAAAGTCTGCCAGAACCTGCATATCTTCAAACTGGGTCTTGATTTCATCATAGCTTTCTACCCATTTTTTCTTGGAACGAAGCTGCTTCAGAAAAGCCTCTGCTATTTTTGGACTGTCCCAAAATTCAGGAGCGGCTGTTTTTTCATCATCGTTGGCTATTTCTATCTTCTTTTTATCAATCTGAAGGTATCTGTGTAAGTCTTCAATCCTGGATTGAACTTCTTTTATCTGGTCGTTGTTGATCACGATTTTTTCTTTTTTGCAAAAATAGGGAATTCTTTTAGAGTGCAGAATTCAAAGTTAAAAGTTGAGGGTCTATACCGAAAGTATTTTTAAGGAATTAGGATTTGAAATTTAAATCTGAAAATAAAAGCGAGTTGTACGTCACTTACAGTTTTTTATCATTCTGAATTCTATTCACAAGAACCTGTCGCAAAATGATTAACAGATCACTATCCATTTATAATTCTTGCTTCAAAACTTTTCCTCAGATATTCTTTTGACTTTTTACTTTCTGTTTTGAAACCAAACATGGTCAGAATGTAGACAAATAGCAGCATCAAAAGGGGTATAAAAGAATTGATTGATACGTTATGATCTCTTATACTCATTGCACATATGCCAATGAAAAACATTATTGCAAACGAGCACCAAACGATTAAAAAAAATATGACAAATGTGTTCAGCCTCATGGTAACATCAATCTGAGTTCCAGCGTTGGATGGATGAATTGTGCCGTTTATCTGAGGAAGAAAAGAATTCCTGTAATTGATGATCCGGCTGATCTCAAAACTGTCTGGATTCACAGCCCCTTCATATTCTTTGCTATATTTCTTCCCAAACCCAAATTTTTTAGGTTCAACAAATTCATTAAGTTTTTCCATCACTTCTTTGCCAGTCTGGTCTGTTGTGTAAGTAATACGTTCAAAAGGTAGATATTTCATGGTGTCATAATATTATATAAGTTCTGCTATTTTTTCGCCCATCACGGGAGCTAGAGCCACTCCCATTCCGGAAAGCCTTACAGCGCAGAACTGTCTTTCGGAAAGTTGTTTTACAATAGGCGTTTTTTCTGCCCCCATTGCCATAATTCCTGACCAGCGTAAAGCAATTTTAACATCATGATCCGGTAAAATAATTTCTTTTAAAAAATCTTCAAGATGACGCTGCAGAAATTCTGTGGTTTCAAAGGCTGTTGTTTCCTCAGTTTTAAAATCCTGATTTCGTCCTCCTCCCAGCAACACGCGATTTCCGAGATTTCTAAAGTAATAAAATCCTTCATCATAATGAAAAGTTCCGTTAAGTTTCAACCCTTCTATAGATTCTGTCAGTAAAATCTGTCCACGGGCAGGAATAATATTTTCGTTTTTCAGAAATTTTGAACTGAACGCATTGGTGCAATATATCACCTTATCCGCCTTTATAGAAGTAGTTTCTGAAAGATAAACCTCAACTTTATGAGGGGTTTCATCAATATTTTTAACTTCTGTTCCCAATAAAAACTCAACTTTCAGTTCATAACATTTCTCCAGCAGTTTCTGCAGCAACTTTCCCGAATGCAGACTTCCTTCACAAGGATTTTCGATCAGAAAAGGAGATCTTCCCAGACCGAATTCTTTTATTTTATGCTGTTTTAAAGTATAGGTTTCTTCAAGTCCTGTGATGCGTTTCAGTTTTTCGTTGACTTCTTTGATCTGCATCAAGGGTTCATCATTATTCAAAATTTCGTAGCCTCCGTTGAGTTCAAAGTCTATTTCATCACTTTTAAAATACCGTCTGATCTTCTGAAGTCCCTCAAATCTCATTGTAACAAGGTCCAACGTCTTTTCCCAGCCCATTTTCTGAGCGTCAGCAATCACCTCCGTGAGACTTCCAAAGCAGGCAAAACCGGCATTTCTTGTGGAAGCACCTAGCGGAACAGCATTTCGCTCTATAATCAGAACAGATTTTTCAGGATGTTTTTCCTTAATCGCAATAGCTGCCCAGAGTCCCGAAAATCCGGAACCAATAATGACAATATCTCTTTTTCTGTAGAAGGTTTCCAGTTCCCAGATGCTGTTCATGAGTGATGGATAATTAGTAATGAGTAATTGGTGATAATGGTGAGCATAAGACAAAGATAGAGGATGTGATAATAGACAAAAAGATAATGGACTGGGATTCGGGAAATACTTTGTAGAGCTTCAATTTCTAAATTTGAAACCATTGTAATGTCACTTCCCGAAACTCGTATTCCCTTTAGTCTTCCTTTTCCCCATTGTGATGAAAACCAATTGCACGTCTCGGTTCTTCAACTACTTTATAGGTTTCCAGCTCATTTCTCAGGGCCTGGATTCTGAATTTGAATTCATCGAGATTATTGATAATAACGTCTGCAAGGAATCTGGCAACCTGATCAAGATATTCTTCAGTCAGCTTTCCGGCAGCATCCCTTAATGCTCCATCCAAAAGTTTCTGATCTATTTTCAGCTTTTCATTTCTGGTTCTTTGGTAAAGATTTTTGATCCGTTTCTTCAAACTTTGTGTAAAATCGATCAGCATCGTATTGCTGAAAGCTTTCATTTTGGAAGCCACTTCATGCCAGAAAGGAACTTTGTCGGCTTTATTATTTTTAAGGATTTTGTAAAGCAAAGAATCTTCTTCAAGACCTCTTGTCATGGCATATAAAATAATTTCCGAACGTTCTGCTGCATTGGGTGGAAAGATAGGGATCATCACATCAAATCTTCCGGGAGCGAGAATCTCTTCGTCAATTTCTGAAACAGAATTGGCTGAGCCTACCATTAATACGCCTTCTTTTTCAAATTTAGCGATATAATGAAGAATAAGTTCCTGAGCTTCAAGATTACAGGAGGCAATATCTGTTTCTGCCGTTCTCTGTCTCATAATTTCATCAAAATCATCAAGGAAAAGCAGCATTTTATTTTCTTTCATCATCTTGAGCAGGAAATCACTGAAATTGATCTCATTTCCATCAATAAGTGAAGTTCCGAGATAATGTTTTTTAACTTCTTTAAACTGGTATCCGATGATCTCTGCGATCTTATTGGCCCAAAATATCTTCCCGCTTCCAGGAGGACCGTAAAGAATAATTCCTGCAGGCTTATTGATCCCCCAATCCTTGATCTGCTGAGGATTCAGAAAGGGTTCTAATACAGCGGAAGTATAGAAAAACAGATCTCTGTATCCTATAAAGTCTCTTTGCTGCAGGCTGGTCTTATGCCCAAAATAGTTATAGACAAATTTGTAGTTCCCTCCCAGTTTGTTATCGATCCCGTAACTTGAAATGGAAGATTTGAAGAACCCATTATCAAAAATATTAAGATCGCTGTCTTTAATGGCTTTTTCAACTTTATCTTTAGGCTGGTTGATCACTTCTGCGATCTGCTCCAGGGTCTTATTTTTATCCAGGTCTTTTTCATAGAGCCTTAAAAAATCTACATTTTCGCGGGCAAATTTTTCAAAATCCTCTTTTACTTCAAAATTGGTACTGATACAGTCTACCAGTTCAAGATCAAAATCCTGTATAAACTGTTTGATTGCTTCTGCAGAAACATTCAGTTCTTCTGCGAGTTCAATTAACTTCATAACTTTTCATTGATTATATCAAATTTAATGCATTTACCATTAAATTTAAATTGATTTATGATAATTCTGTAACATTTCTTAATTTACATAGACTACTACTATGTAAAACAAATTACATGGAAAAGATTTTATCAGTAAAGAATCTGACAAAAAAATTCAAGAGAGTGGTAGTCAACAATATTTCTTTTGACGTAGAAAAAGGAAATGTATACGGACTATTGGGACCCAACGGGAGCGGAAAATCCACTACCTTCGGGATGTTGCTTTCAACCATCAATCCTACGAGCGGAGATTGGTTTTGGTTTGGCCAAAAAGGAACTGATTCTGAAACATTAAAAAGAATCGGGGCTATTATAGAACAGCCTAATTTTTATCCTTATTTAAGTGCTGAGACCAACCTTAAAATCGTTGCAGAAATCAAAAATGCACCTTACTCCAGGATTGAAGAAGTTCTGAAAATTGTTAATCTGTACGAAAGAAGAAAAGATACCTTTAAAACCTTTTCTTTGGGGATGAAGCAGCGTCTTGCCATCGCTTCTGCCATGCTTAACAATCCTGAAGTACTGATCCTGGACGAGCCTACAAACGGACTGGATCCCGAGGGAATTATCCAGATCAGGGAAATCATCAACAATATTGCAAAACAGGGGATCACCATCATTATCGCCAGCCACCTTCTGGATGAAATTGAAAAAATCTGCAGCCATGTGATTGTGTTGAAAGAAGGAAACTCCATCTATTGTGGAAGAGTGGATGAAATGACTGCCAACAACGGGTATTTTGAATTAAAGGCAGACAACAACACCCTACTTTTAAATGCTTTAAATGAACTTCCGTGGTTCAGTTTTGTCAATCAGGACAGAGATTATATTAAAGCCCAACTTCGTGATGATGCATCGGTATCAGCTTCGGCACTGAATCAGAAGCTGGCTGAGAAAGGAATTTTCCTGTCACACCTGACCAAAAAGAAACTGTCTCTTGAATCTCAATTCCTTGAACTTGTAAAAAACACTCATTAGTCATGATCAAATTATTAAAATTAGAATATTATAAAAATCTGAATTACAGACCCTTTAAAGTCTTTACAATCCTTTACTTTGCTATTCTTATCGCATTGCTTTTCATTGGATTGGTAGATTTTGATCTTTTCGGGGGAACTGTCAATTTAAAAGAAGAAGGGATCTATAACTTCCCTGAAATCTGGAATTTTACGACCTGGATCGTTGCTTTGCTGAAGATCTTTTTAGGACTGATCATTGTGTTTTCCATTTCACAGGAATTCAGCAACAGGATGTTTAAGCAAAATACCATTGATGGTCTGAGCAGAAAAGAGTTTATCATGTCAAAATTACTGACGATCAGCATTTTCACTATTGTCTCTACCCTCATCGTATTTGCTATTACCTTATTTTTAGGATACCAATACTCGAAGACTACAGAGTCTGCAAAGGTTTTCGAAGAAATCTTCTTTATCGGAAATTACTTCGTAAAACTATTTACATTCTTCTGCTTTTTAATGTTCTTATCCATTTTACTGAGAAAATCGATTTTCGTATTCCTCGCTCTTTTCGTTTTCTGGATTGGAGAAGGAATTTTATCCGCAGTTGAAGTTTTCTCAAAAGTAAAAGGGATGCAGGGAGTACAAAGGAATGAAATCCTTCAAAATGACTTTTTTATTACGCACCTTTTACCATTGGAAAGTATGTCTAACCTTATTCCCAATCCGATGATGCGTCTGAATATGGCGAAATTGATGGGTCTGAAATACGAGTTCCACTACCCTACAGAAAGCCTTGTTGCCTGTCTGATCTGGTGTGCTTTATTTATTTTCGGATCATATTGGATCCTGAGAAAAAGAGATTGGTAGACTTTATAAATTGATAAAAAAAATACATTCAAAGTGGTTCGTTTCCGGGCCACTTTTTTTGGCTTAAAATTTTCATTCGTTCTTGAAAACCAATAACAATGAAAAAAATATATTATTTCCCTGGATTAATCAGTGCTATCATGATTCCGGTTTTATTCTGGTATTATGGAAATCAGAAGTTCGAAGAAATCAATGTCTCTGTAATGGATATTGGTCTTCCTGCAAAAGTAAGAGAAGATATAAAGAGTCCCATTAAGTTTGAACCTTACAGAAGCTGGGACTATAAAAAAATAACAATAGCTCCCGGTACTGCTGAGCAGAATTCAGAACTATATATTACTGAGCTCCAAAAGCTACAGAAAAGGAATGAAAAGCATACAGGTATTGAATTTATCTTAGACCAAAATAATACGTATGGTGATTTTGTATCTGTGATTAATGATATGGAAATAGCCCGGCAGTATCAGTATGACATTGACCTGGATAAAACGGGACATATTTTTGCAATCCATAGCTTTATAGATCCTACTCTTAAAGATATTGATACGTCACTTATGTATAGATGTGTTACTATTCGCGGTTTCCCTGAAGAACATTATTATAAAGGATTTCAAAAATTTGAATATCAGCTGGCTCAATTACCACAGCAATCTTTTTATATGATCTTTGTTTTTTTACTATTCTTAAATATCTCGATGTTGAGCATTAAAGAAAGATTTCAAATCAATTCTGCTTTCTCTTCCTGAATAATTTACTTGATAATGCACGAATCTTGTTTGTTGGAAAGCGCAAAGGCGCTAGGATTTTCCTTGTAATAAGTATATAAGGCGCCAGGATTTTATCTTCGATAAAATTGAATACTGCTTATTTTTATCACCCATAGATTTATACAAAAATCATATATAATATACGTTTATAACAAACGTATCCAAAATTCATTCGTGAATTTGTAGCATAAAAACAACTTATAAAAAGAAGCGGGGGTAACATCCGGTGAGCCCCCCCCC
>NZ_JBXDSE010000001.1:562484-1082190 GCF_056844665.1 Chryseobacterium sp. FR048
GCGGCTGAACCGAAGGTTCAGCCGCCCCACTCAATCAGAGATTCAAAAATCTCCTTCTTTCATCTTACTTTTTATCTAACAACGGAAGATATTTTCCGTATCCTTTTGTTTCCATTTCCGCTTTTGGGATAAACTTCAGTGAAGCACTGTTGATACAGTAACGAAGCCCTCCTTTATCTGCAGGACCATCCGTAAAAACGTGTCCTAAATGAGCATCCCCGGTTTTACTTCTTACTTCCACTCTGGTCATTCCGTGCGTACGATCCAGCTTTTCGTCAATTAAATTCTTGGTAATCGGTTTTGAAAAACTTGGCCATCCACAACCGGACTCAAATTTATCCGTTGAAATGAATAACGGCTCACCAGTCGTAATATCAACATAAATTCCTTCACGGGTTTCATCCCAGTATTCATTCTGGAAAGGTCTTTCGGTACCGTTTTCCTGAGTGACATTATATTGTTCTGCTGTCAGTTTTTGTTTTAAAACCTTTTTATCCTGTTTTTGATATGAGGTTGCTTTGGGAGCTGCCGGAAGCGGGTTTGCTTTTTTGGCCATTTCAAACAAGCCCGGTTCGATATGACAGTACCCGCCTGGATTTTTATCCAGATAATCCTGATGATAATCTTCTGCTCTATAGAAGTTTTTCAACGGAATGGTTTCTACCAATATCGGCTTACTGTAGTTTTTTGCCAGTTTCTGTACTTCACCTTTCACCACTGCTTCATCGGTTTTATCTGTAAAATAAATTCCTGTTCTGTACTGATTTCCCCTATCATTTCCCTGTTGATCTTTAGTGGTAGGATCAATGGTTTTGAAATACAGATCGATCAGCAATTTCAGGTCAACCTGTTCAGGATCATATTTTACTTTTACAGTTTCTGCAAAGCCTGTGGTATGGCTTACCACCTCTTCATAAGTAGGATTTTGGGTATTTCCATTAGCGTACCCTACCTCAGTACCTACTACCCCACGAATCTGCTGAAAGAAATGCTCTGTTCCCCAGAAACATCCACCTGCAAAATAAATCTCTCTTGCGTTCTTATTGTCCATAATTTCCTGTTTTTCTTTTTTATTTTCGACTTCAGTGGGCTTTGTTTTTTTAAAAAGCCCGGATCCTGCAGCAAACACTGCGATACCCAGAATGATTCCGAGTACGATTAATATATTTTTCATATTTAGCTTTTTACTCATTATTTATTATTTTGAACGATCATCAATCCAAATCCTAAAAGCATAAGATCTTTCAGAATAAAGAAGTCTGTCACAGGCACTCCATCTACCACTTTCCAAATTCCAGGAGTCGTAAAAAGATAGCTCAATGTTACCAGAAACGTAACGATCATTCCTATTCCTGCATATTTTTTTAATACAGCAAATTTCGCACTAAATATCAGGAGTAAGGCAATGATAATTTCTATCACGCCGATAAGGTTTGACACTGCCTGAACACTCATTATCTTATATACGAAAAAAGTTAAGAAATGGTTTTCAACCAGAGGTTTTATCGCTGCTGCTTCTGTAGGGGTAAATTTGAAGATTCCGATCCAGAGTAAAATAAGGGCTGCCCCAAAAAGTGAAATGTAATATCCTGCTCCGGATAATTGATTGTGATTCGATTTCTGTACTGTTCCGACCATACTTTTAAATTTTTAAATGAATACTTCGTTGTTTTCAGAAGTATAGTCGGTGGCTTTTTAAAATCCTGACAGAAATTTTCTCAGAAATTTAATTTATCGATCATTTTATTTTTAAAATCCTGAATTTCAGACTCATTAATTTCTGTTTTCTTTTCTGAAAGTGTCTTTTCAAAAATAGAATCCAGCACTTTAAGCTTTTCATTATACATCTTACACCATTTGCAGATCATAATGTGCAGGCTAAGCTTTCGGTTCTCTTTGGGTGAAATAGAACGGGCATTCCGCTTTTCCATCAGCAGAGTGGCCTCGCTGCATGGCAGAAATAATATATGTAGAATTTTTCTTATCATTGTATATGTTATCCTTTTGAAAACCAGTTAAATTCCAGACATTCCCGAAGCTGCATCCGGGTTCTTTGAAGGATCTTCCATAGATTAGTCGTTGAAACATTCAATTCCTGACTTACTTCCGGTGCTTTTTTTTCTTCAATATAATACATTTTCAACAAAATTTTCCATCTGGCAGGCAATTCATCCATGCATTCTTCCAGCGTTTTATTAAAGTCTGCATTATCCAAAAGCTCATCCCCGGTGACTGATACATCCCAGTCTTTCAAAACATTATTACTTTTCCAGGATCCGGTCTCATCAAAAAAGTGATCAAGTCTGATATTCGGTTCGGATTTATATTTTTTTCGGTAAAAATCGGCAACTTTTCTGTTCAGAATAGCCATCAACCAGGTTAAGGGCTGACTTTTTCCTTCAAAAGAATCATAGGACGAGTAAGCTGCCAGAAAAACATCCTGAACAATATCCTCTGCATCTTCCTTATCCGAAAGCAAATACACTGCTTTTTTCAAAAGGGGACCGGAATATTGGTCTATCCAGCTTTTAAGGACTTCATTCTTCATCATCTTTATTTTTTATCCGGAAGAATTATAGTTCCAGTTTTAAATCATAATATCTCAGAATATTCATAGGTGAGCCATCTTCAGCAATAGCCGGTGCCACTTTCTTGTTCTTGTAATAGGCTTTCAGAGCACTTACCACACTCATATCAAAGAAAAAATCATTGGAGGACATATAAATCTGCTTTACAATAAGTTCTCCTTTGGTCGTAACATTATAAATGATGGTCATAGGCCTTGTCTTTGAAGAATCTGCATTATCTGAAATTCCGTTGGAGGATATTGCATTGGCCACATGCTTTTTCCCGCATTCATTGAGTTCATGCGGATTATCAGAAAATTTTTCACATCCAGGAAAAACAGTATACCGTTTCATCTGTTTATTGGCATCATAAACCTTGTATTTTTGGAAGATTCCAACATCTTTATTGTATTTGATATAGGAACCGTTAATTTTATCTATAGCCTGAGTATAGAAAAGATTCGACAGCTTTTCATCTTCCTTCACCTTGAGAACGACGTGGTCTTTTTCGAAATTCCTAAACTGAATCAAAAGTAACGAATCTGCTTTTAGAATTTTATTTTCAACGGGAGTTCCAGGTGATAATGCAGAAACCTTTCCAGTAGTCCTGCTTTCCTTTAATTTCCGCGCTTCATCCCCTATCGCCAGGATTTCCAAAATGGAGTTGACTGTCTTTTCCTGCTTTTTCAAACTGGTCTTTAATTCCGGATCTTTTATGGCATTGATTTCATTAAACATAAATGCTTTCTGGGCAAAGGAAAGGTTGAATATTACAATAAAAAATAAAATGAGTCTCATTAAACAGCTTTAAGAAATCAAATATATAAGAATCGCTAGTTTCAACAAAGTGTTTTTTTCTTTAAATTTGCATCTTATCAAAATTTGATATTTAAAAAAGCAAAAGCAATACTATGACATCACAAGAGATACGTCAAAAATTTTTAGATTATTTTAAAAGTAAGGAGCACTTGATCGTTCCTTCAGCTCCTATTGTGCTGAAAGACGACCCTACCCTTATGTTTTCCAACTCCGGAATGACACAGTTCAAGGATTTTTTCCTTGGCTACAAAACCCCTACCGCCCCTAGAATTGCCGATACTCAAAAGTGTCTGAGAGTTTCAGGGAAGCACAATGACCTGGATGATGTAGGTAGAGATACTTACCACCACACCATGTTTGAGATGTTAGGAAACTGGTCTTTCGGGGATTACTTCAAAAAAGAGGCTATTGCTTTTGCCTGGGAATTACTGACTGAAGTATACGGAATTCCAAAAGAAAATTTATACGTAACGATCTTCGAAGGAGATGCATCAGAAAATCTGGACAGAGATCAGGATGCTTATGATTTCTGGAAATCTCACATTTCACAAGACAGAATCATCAACGGAAATAAAAAAGATAACTTCTGGGAAATGGGTGAAAGCGGACCATGCGGACCGTGTTCAGAAATCCATATTGACCTGAGAACTCCTGAAGAAAAAGCAGCGGTTCCGGGAATTTCCCTTGTGAATCAGGACCACCCGCAGGTAGTGGAAGTATGGAACCTGGTTTTCATGGAGTTCAACAGAAAAGCAGATAAATCTCTGGAAAAACTTCCTGCTCAGCACGTAGATACGGGAATGGGCTTTGAGCGTCTTTGTATGGCGCTTCAGGGAAAATCTTCCAACTATGATACGGATGTTTTCACACCGCTTATTGCTAAAGTTGAAGAACTTTCAGGGAAGAAGTATACCGGAATTTTAGAAAACGAAAAAGATATTGCCATCCGTGTGGTGGTAGACCACATCAGAGCGGTTTCTTTTGCAATTGCAGACGGACAATTGCCTTCCAACGGAGGAGCCGGTTATGTGATCAGAAGAATTTTAAGAAGAGGAATTTCTTATTCTTACAGATTCCTGGATATGAAAGAACCTTTCCTTTACAAATTGGTTGCTGTACTGCAGGAACAAATGGGAGCTTTCTTCCCGGAACTTGAAAAGCAAGGAAAATTGGTGGCTGAAGTGATCAAAAGTGAAGAAGATTCATTCTTGAAAACAATTGAAAACGGCTTGATCAGAGTAGAAAAGCTGATCCAACAGACAATTGCAAACCACCAGAAAGTATTACCAAGCGAAGAAGTTTTTGAATTGTATGATACATATGGTTTCCCTGATGATTTAACAAGAATTATTGCTGAAGAAAAAGGCTTAACAATTGATGAAGACGGATTCAAAGCTGAAATGAAGAAACAGAAACTTCGTTCAAAAGCAGATTCTGCTCAAAAAGTATATGACTGGGTAAATCTTGAATCAAAGCCTGAAACATTTGTAGGCTACGACCAGATTGAGTCTGAAACGTATATTACAAGATACAGAAAGGTAGAAAACAAAGATGGTGAATTTTATCAGGTAGTCCTGAGCAGCTCTCCTTTCTACCCTGAAGGTGGTGGACAGGTTGGTGATAAAGGGGTATTGGAAAATGCAACCGAAAGCTTTGAGGTATTGGAAACCAAAAAAGAAAACGGATTGATCATTTCCCTTATCAACGGTCTTCCTAAAGATGCCGGAGCTCTTTTCTATGCTAAGGTAAACGCTTCGGAAAGAAAGAATTCTCAGGCCAACCACTCTGGGACTCACCTTCTGCACGAAGCTTTAAGAGAGGTTTTAGGAACTCACGTAGAACAGAAAGGTTCTTATGTAGGTCCTGATTATCTTCGTTTCGACTTCTCTCACTTCAATAAAATGACTGAAGAAGAATTAGCTTTAATTGAAGAAAAAGTCAATAATAAGATCAAAGAAAGCATTGCTTTACAGGAATTCAGAAGTATTCCTATCCAGGAAGCTTTGGATAAGGGAGCGATGGCTTTATTTGGTGAAAAATATGGTGACAATGTAAGAATGATCCAGTTTGGAAGTTCAAAAGAACTTTGTGGAGGAACTCACGTAAAGAACACCAGTGAAATCGGTCACTTTAAAATTACTTCTGAAGGTTCTGCAGCTGCAGGGATCAGAAGAATTGAGGCGATCTCAGGAGATAAATCTGAAGAATATTTCAAAAATCTTGAAAAACAGATCATCGAACTTTCTCAGTTGCTAAAGTCTAAAGATGTTGTAAGATCTATCGAAAAACTGATCGAAGAAAATGCATCATTAAAGTCTGAAGTAGATGCTTTGAAAAAAGAAAAAGCAAAAGGAGAAATCGGTGAATGGAAGAATGCCTATGAGCAGAAAGGCAATAAGCAGCTTTTGGTAAAGAAAACTTCTCTGGACGCAGGGTCTGTAAAAGACATCGTATTCCAATTGAAGAAAGATATCCCAACTTCTGTGACGATCATTCTTTCTGATGCGGACGGAAAACCTATGATTACTGTAGGAGTTTCTGACGATCTTGCAGCAGATTACCAGGCTGGAGCTATCGTAAAAGATCTTGCAAAAGAGATCCAAGGTGGTGGCGGTGGAAACCCTGGCTTTGCAACAGCTGGTGGTAAGAACCTTGACGGACTGGAAAATGCTTATCAGAAAGCATTGAATATTTAAGAATAGTATCACTATTATACATTTTAAAACAGGCTGTTTCATTTTTTGAGACAACCTGTTTTTCTTTTTATTTAACGCTAAGGTTCGCAAGAAATGTCTCATGCTATTCTAAACATTTCGTTCGCAAAGGCACTCTATTCAGCAAAAAAAGCAATGATTCAACAGCTGAGTGTAACGCCTTTGCGAACGAAAAAAAATAGATAAATAAAAACTTTTGCGCACTCTGCGTTATATTATGAATCTGTGAGCTTTTTTTTGCCACGGATCCACGATTTTTTTTTGTTTAACGCTAAGGTTCGCAAGAAATGTCTCATGCTATTCTAAATATTTCGTTCGCAAAGGCACTCTATTCAGCAAAAAACGCAATGATTTAATAGCTGAGTGTAACGCCTTTGCGAACGAAAAAAAATAGATAAATAAAAACTTTTGCGCACTCTGCGTTATATTATGAATCTGTGAGCATTTTTTTGCCACGGATCCATGAATTCTTTTTTGTTTAACGCTAAGGTTCGCAAGAAATGTCTCATGCTATTCTAAACATTTCGTTCGCAAAGGCACTCTATTCAGCAAAAAACGCAAGGATTCAATAGCTGAGTGTAACGCCTTTGCGAACGAAAAAAGATGAATAAAAACTTTTGCGCACTCTGCGTTATATTATG
Source organism: Chryseobacterium sp. FR048 (assembly GCF_056844665.1). Taxonomy (NCBI): domain Bacteria; kingdom Pseudomonadati; phylum Bacteroidota; class Flavobacteriia; order Flavobacteriales; family Weeksellaceae; genus Chryseobacterium; species Chryseobacterium sp. FR048. Next base: position 569,226 of record NZ_JBXDSE010000001.1, read on the forward strand.
AATCTGTGAGCATTTTTTTTGCCACGGATCCACGAATTTATTTTTATCAATGGAAAATCGAGGGGTGTTGTATTTTATTTATATTCATTCTAATTATTGATCTTCGCTTAACAAATCAGCATTCAATCTTAAACTATTTGTTTCGTCCTCTTAAAATGTAATTCACAATAGAACTTTAGTTTTGTCTTAATCGAAATTCAAAAAAACAATTATGAAAATTAACAAAACTATTGGAGCTTTAGTCTTTGCAGCGCTGGCTTTTCAAAGCTGTAATGATGACAATAACGGGGATACGAGTACCCCTGTGAATGACAAAATCAAAATTGAAAACTTTTCCAAGGAATCCGCTTTTGTCTATGGAATGCCTGGTTTTGAAAATTTAAATATTACCACATTAATCTCCAGTTCCGATGTTCTTCCGGGCTCTCCTGATTTCGTTTTCGGAGGCCAGCCGGACGGGATGGGAATCATGAAGGATCCTAATTCTGACGGCTATCTGATGATTACCAACCATGAAATCAAGCAATCCGTATCAAGAGTATATCTGGACAAGACCTTCAAACCTTTCAAAGGAGAATATATCCTGAATGGAAAAGGAGGATTCACAAGATTATGTTCTGCCACTCTTGCCACTCCTGAGACTCATGGTTTCAGCGCATTTCTTACAGCAGGTGAATCAGGTGAAGAAAGTATGGTTCATGCTTTAAGCCCATTGGCACCTACTTCCCAGGCAGCAGATAAAACCAGAGTAAAGCCGGCATTGGGAAAAGCTTCTATGGAAAATGCTGTTCCGCTTCCTAAAGACGTTTCTAATGGTAAATCCTATATTATCATCGGTGAAGATCAGTCTTATTCTACGTCTCATCAATCTGCAGGACAGCTGATCATGTATGTAGCCGATACGCAAGGTGATCTGGATAACGGGAAATTATATGCATTGAAGAGAACCAACAACAATTATACGGAAACGGATATGACAAAAGGAAGCAGCTATGACGTAGAGTTTGTTGAGATTCCTAACGCTAAAAACCTTACCGGAGCACAGATCAACCAGAAAAACATCGATAATAATGCCATCCGTTTCTCAAGAGTGGAAGATGTAGACTACAGAAAAGGAGCTGGAAAAGGAAGAGAAATCTACTTTACAGCAACCGGAGAATCTTCTGACGGAATCAATCCTAAACCGGGATTAACGATGTGGGGAAGAGTGTACAAGCTTGTTTTAAATACCAATAATATGCTAACCGGGAAACTGGAAGTAGTCGCTGAAGGTGATTCTAATCCTGGTAACAACCTGATCAATCCTGATAACCTTTGCGTTACTGAAAACTTTGTTTACATTCAGGAAGACGGCGACTCTTACTATAAAGCAGCGAAGCATGATTCTTACATCTGGCAGCTGAATATCGCAACGAAACAATACAAGCCATGGCTGAATATGCAGCACAACAGAAATAATGCAGCATGGCAGACTGCTTATAACCAGTCCGGAGATCTTCAGAAATTCGGTTCATGGGAATTTGGAGCAATGGTTGATATTTCTGACATCATTGGTGTTCCTAATACATTTGCTGTGAATATCCATTCTCACACATGGCAGTTGGATAAATTTTTAAATCCTGACGGTTCCGGCATCAACACCAATAAAGAAGGTGGACAGACTGTCATCATCAGAAACGTAGAAAAATAGTTTTAATCATTCAATAAACCTCCAAAGTATCAATAGAAAAATTTCTGTTGATACTTTTTCATACTTATGAAGAAGCTTTCAAAATACCCAATCCTTTTATTTCTATACTCAGCGGCGGCACTTTTTATTCTCTCCTACTGCAAAGGAGAAAAACAACAACCCATAAGTGAAGATCTGGGCTCGGTAAAAAAAGAAATCCTGAAAACAAATTCCGAATTTGAAAAACAGATTGGTGAACTCACCCGTCTTGTTTCCAATAATGCAGAAGAAAAGGTGATTCAGCAGAAATTTGAAGCGCTTCGCAAAACCTATAAAGGAATGGAATGGGCCATAGAATATTTCCTCCCTTATTCTGCCAGATTTATCAACGGTCCTGCCCTGCCTGAAATTGAAATGGACGAACATACTGAAATAGAACCCGAAGGCCTGCAAGTCCTTGAAGAAATGCTGTATCCTTATGACAAAGCCAATAAAGATGAAGTCATCAGATTTCTTACAAAGCTTAGCAGCAAGTCTAATGCGATCAGTGTCAATTTTCAGGCGATTACCATTGACAAAAGCCAGACCTTTGATGCCCTGCGACAGGAAGTTTTCAGAATCTCAAGTTTAGGGATTTCAGGATTTGATACGCCTGTTTCCGGAACGTTTTTAAAGGAAATACCTTATTCGTTGGAAGGAATCAGGCAGACTTTACAGCAAATTGCTACAGATAAGTCTAAAGATAAAGTATTAAAAAGTATTAATACTCAAATTGATACGATCATCAGCATTCTGAAAAAGAATACAGATAAAAACACATTTGATTATGCAGGTTTCATCCCTGATCATCTGAATCCTCTGGCTTCTTTAATGCTGGATTTTCAAGAACAGGAAAAAATTGGAAATGTGGACGTCACGACTGCTCTGAATAAAAATGCAGCCACTTTTTATTCGAAAAATGCGTTTAATCCTGATGCATTCAGCCCTGGAAAACAGTATGCTTATTCTGAGGAGAAAGCAGCTCTCGGGAAAAAGCTCTTCAATGATAAAATTCTTTCAAATCATAATAACAGAAGCTGTGCCACCTGTCATATCGCTGAAAAAGCATTTACTGATGGTCTTCCTCAATCGATGTCGCTTGGTAATACAGCACTTTCAAGGAATGCACCATCTCTTAATTATGCAGGGCTTCAGCATGGTCAATTTTGGGATATGAGAAAAGATGATCTGGAAGGACAGAGTTCTGATGTCATTTCCAATAAGGACGAAATGCATGGCGATCTTCATACCATTTTGTCGAAAATCAACCAGGACAAAAATTATCTTTCAGAATTTAAAAAGATTTATAAAACCTCCCAAACTGAAACGTGGCAGCTTCAGAATGTACTGGCAAGCTACATCCGTTCTCTGGCGAAATTCAATTCTGATTTTGATGATTATATGAGAGGAAACAAATCTGCCATGACCAAAAATCAGCAAGAAGGTTTTAATCTTTTTGTAGGGAAAGCCCAGTGTGCCATCTGTCATTTTCTTCCTCTGTTCAACGGAACAGTACCCCCAACTTTCAAAAAAACGGAACAGGAAGTACTTGGAGTAGCTATCAATGGAGAGAATAAGGTTTTTGATCAGGATCCCGGCAGAGGAAAGTTCCACGAAACGGTTGCTACCCTGCAGCATTCTTTTAAAACTCCTACGCTCAGAAACATCAGCAAAACGGCTCCTTATATGCATAACGGAGGTTACAGAACGCTGAAAGAGGTGATGAATTTCTATAACAAAGGCGGTGGTAAAAGTTTTGGATTTAAAGTTGAAAATCAAACGCTTTCAGATAGTCCGCTACAGCTCAGTGATGCGGAAATAGACGCTATTATTGAATTTATGAAAGCTTTGGATGACCGATAAACCTGAGAATCAGACTGGCATTGATTGACTTCATCAGATTCCGGGATTTTGAATCATTAAAAATTATCCATTGAAAGATTAGATCAAATCAATGTTAACCTCTCTTAAAAACTTTTCTAAGAGAATAAATATTATTAATTTTGACCTTGTTTTTTTACATGAAAAGGGGTTTACTGTTATTATTTTTTCTGATGTTCTTTTTGGGGTATTCGCAATCAAAAATAAAGGTTGTGGATGACACCAGCCAAAAGCCTGTCTCCAATGCAAAAATATCATGTAATAACAAAGTTCTTGGTTATACTGATGAACAGGGCACCCTGGAATTTAAAACAGATTGCAGAAGCATCAGTATTGATGCCGATTCTTATCAGAAAGAGACTGCCGCTGTAGAAAGCAGTATGGAAGTTTCCCTGCTCAAAAAGAGTTCGAAAACAACCGCTATCGAAGCAGTAGTCATTGAAGATAAAAGTGATCCCAGAGCTTTAGAAATTCTGAAAAAAGTAAACAAACTCTTCAACGAGAACTCTCCGAAAAGTTTAAAATCCTACTCTTATAAGTCTTATGAAAAAATATCTCTGGATATTGATGAAGACAGCATTTCTCAATTCCAGGAATATTTTAATGACCTGAATGTTTTCAAGAAGAAGAGAGAAAAGGATTCACTGAATAACATCAATGCGAGAAAGATATTTTCAAAAAGCAAACTCTTCCTTTGGGAAAGAGCACAGGAATTCTTGTACTCAAAAAAATATGGGGAAAAGATCAATATTCTTGACAATAGGATTTCAGGACTGAAACAGCCTATCTATGAAATGATCGCCCTTCAGCAGAGTAACAGAGATGTTGTTCCAGAGCAGGTGAAACCGGAAAACAGAGGGCTTTACAAGTTCTTTCTGTCAGATACCATTGAAATTGACGGAAGGAAAAATTTTGTGATCAGATTCCGTGAAGTGAATTATAAAAATCCGGACCGAAAAAGAAAGTACAACGGAGCGATCTATGTAGATACGGAAACCTACGGAATAAAAAAGATCGAGAATATCAGTAAAAACAAAAATGACGGGATCATCACCAGTACCTGGGTGTTTTATAACAACAAATGGTTTCTTGCCCACGAAAAAGCAAAGCTTAAAATGGGTAAAATGGCTATGGATGACAAAGACCGTTTCAATAAAAAGGACAAGAAAAGTTTTGGAACGTATGCTTTCCTGACCTCCAGATATTTTGATTTTGAATCTCCTATCGACGAGAATCCGAAAGACTTTAAAGGATACACCTTCTCTGTAAAGAGCATTGACGGGCATTCTCTGGACAAATACAGAACTGATCCTTTAACCAGCAGAGAGCAGAATACCTATAAAACCATCGACAGTTTAGGAAAACAGTATAAAATAGACAGTAAAGCTCAGATATTATCCGGATTACTGAATGGGCAAATCAGGGTAGGTTCTGTAGATTTTGCTGTAGATGAAGTGGTGAATTACAACTCTTATGAAGGTTTCAGATTGGGATTAAAGGCCAAGATCAATGAGAACTTCAATCCTTACTTTTCACCGGATTATTATTTTGCCTATGGGGTAAAAGACAGAGCGTGGAAATATGGTATGGGGATCGATGTGAAAACCACTCTGGAGAAAAACTCAATTTTCAGATTTGAATTTTACGATGATGTAACGGCTTCGGGAGAGTTTAACCGAAAGCTCTGGAATTTCAAAATGAGAATGATGAACTTCGGGAATAACCTGAACAATGATAAATATTTCCACTTCAAAGGAGCTTCATTATCTTATCTGAATGATGTAACGAACGGCCTTACCCTGGCTTTAGCCGTAAGAAGAAATATAGAAGGAGCAGAATTTGATTATCAGTTCAGAGACCGTGGAACTTCCTACAAAAACTTCAACACATTATTTACCTTAAAATACTCTCCGAATTCTACCAATATCATGACTCCGCAGGGAAAATCTCTGATCGATCAGAAGTATCCTGAGCTCTATTTCAACTATGAGCAGAGTTACAGGCTACTGGGTGGAGACTTCAATTACTCCCGTTTTGATGCACTTTTTGTTCATAATTTCAAAACACCGATCGGGACTACCGGTTTCAGACTCTACGGAGGAGTGGTTCTGGGAGAAGCGCCGATCTGGAAAAACTTTACGATGAACGGACTGGCTTCCCCGGGGAAAGATTTCAACTTCAACCTTACCTCTTATCTTGGGTTTGCCACTCTTGAAGGGGGTAAATATTATAATGACAAATTTGTAGCCTATTATTTCACCCACAAACTTCCTTGGTATTTCAAAAGCTTTGGTCACAATGTTTCCAGCTTTGATTTTGTATTAAGAGGAACCATCGGAGATATGAAACACAGAGAATACCATCAGTTTAAGTTCAGAAAGCTAGACCACCTGTATCAGGAAGTAGGTCTGGAATGGAACAATTTTCTTTCCAGCTATTTTAATCTTGGGGTTTTCTACAGAGTTGGGTATTACGCTACGCCTCATTTCAAAGAAAATTTTGCCATTCAGTTTAAGCTGAAGTTTTTGGAATTTTAAGATTCCGGGAAATGCAAAATCTGTAATTTTGAAATATTTTTCAAAAGCATTCAACGACACTATATAAAAAAGAACATGCAGAAAATCGAAATCAAAGCAGAACAGTTTTTTGAATTATTAAAATTAAAAGACACGCCGATGTGGGAAATTTTCTCCCAGATGATCGATGGAAATGAAAAGGAGATTATCTTTTTAGACAATGAAGACAAGATCCTTTTTAATTATATTTTACCTTCTAATCAGGAAAAACTGGAAGAAGACAGAAAAGAGTTTTCTAAACAATTCTCTGATAAACTTGCTAATATGAACTAAAAAGACAGATGAATAAAAACTATATTCTTTCACTGCTGGGCCTGTTTCTGTTCAGTATCGGAAATGCTCAAAGCTATAAAAAACCGTTGGTTTCTGCCATTAAAGAAGCTGACCTCAGAAAAGACATGTACGAACTTGCCGCCGATCAGTTCTGGGGACGGGAAGCGGGAACACTGGACGAGTTAAAAGTATCGATGTGGCTGGCTGATAAAGCTAAAGAAGCCGGAATGAAACCTGCAGGAGACAATGGTACATTCTTCCAGTTTTTTGATATGTACAGACATCAGATTATCCCACAAAGCAGCTTGAAAATAGGAGATCAGAATCTTAAATTATGGAAAGACTTCCTTGTTGCTGAACCCGTAAATGCATCTTTGGATGCTGAAATCGTGTACGCCGGAAATGCTGAACCTGAAGATCTTTCTAAACTGAACATCAAAGGTAAAGTGCTTGCTGTAAACGCTTCCGATAAGAATATTTCGAAAGATATGACCCTTTTCGTAAGAAGATACCCCGGGTTTGTCCGCACCAAATATTATAATAAAGCTTCCGAACTGGGTGCTAAAGCTATTATTTTCATTACCGATGATATTTCTGAGCAAAGCTGGGTAGAAGTACTTCCTCAAATGACAAGAGGCAGCTATGGTGTGGAAGGTTTAAGAGAAAAAATCACCAATAATCTTCCTGTATTGTGGATCAAAAGAGAAAATGCCGGCTGGGTAAAAAATAACCCTAAAGTAGCATTGAACCTGATCACGGAAACGTATAAATACCCTTCTGTAAACATCATCGGAAAAATAGAAGGAACTGATCCGGTTCTTAAGAATGAATATGTATTACTGAGTGGTCACCAGGATCACGACGGAATCAGACATCCGGTAAAAAATGACACCATCTACAACGGAGCCGATGATAATGCCAGTACCTGTGTAGCCATGCTGGCCATGGCAAGAGCCTATAAAAAGCAGCCTGGGAAAAGAAGTATTTTATTTGTATTTCACGGGGCTGAAGAAAGAGGATTATTGGGTTCCAGATGGCATGCAGCTCACCCTGTCGTTCCGAAAGAGAAAATTGTAGCCGTACTGAATGGCGACATGATCGGAAGAAACGACAACAATGAGGCGGCTTTATTGGGGGGAAATGCACCTCATAAAAATTCGGATGACCTTGTAAAAATGGCCGAAGAAGCCAATAACGAAAGTACAAAGTTTAAATATCTGAAAGACTGGGATTCTCCCAACCACGCTGAATATTTCTACTTCAGAAGTGATCACCTTCCCTATGCCAAAATCGGGATTCCTGCTGTATTCTTTACCAGTGTCCTGCATGATCAGTACCATACACCACAGGATGAATCTGAGAACATCAACTATAAAAAGCTATATAAAATGACTGAATGGATGTACAGAACATCCTGGAAAGTTGCGAACGAAACGGAACGCCCGAAAGTGCTCCCGAATTTTTCGCTTGAAAGATAAAAACAAAAAAGCTTCACAGATTGTGAAGCTTTTTTCATCATTGGGTTTTAGAATCTGTGTTTAATACGAAATAATTGAATAGGGATTGGCTATTAAGAATGGTCTTATTTAAAGATATTCTTCTTCATTATTCTTAACAACCTAATGATGCTGAATGGTTCAGATAAGCAGGTTCATCAGCGACGGATCATTGTTCAGATAGTTGACAAAAAAATCATATTCTTTCATTTTACTGATCAATGGGGAAAAGTCTTTGTTTTGCTTTAAAGCGATTCCTACTACAGCAATTCCTTTTTCTTTTGAATTTTTCTGAGTGTACTCAAAATATGTGATGTCGTCATCAGGCCCCAACACATCCATTACAAAAGTTTTCAATGCTCCGGGACGCTGAGGAAACCTGACCAGAAAATAATGCTTCAGGCCGGCATACAATAATGCCTTTTCTTTGATTTCCTCCATCCTGGTGATGTCGTTATTGCTTCCGCTGATAATGCATACTACATTTTTACCTTTTATCTCTTCCCTATACTTTTCCAGGGCTGCTACAGAAAGTGCTCCTGCAGGCTCTACAACAATTGCGTCTTTATTATATAATGAAAGAATAGTCTCACATACCAGCCCCTCATCTACCGTTACCATATCAGACAGCACTTCTTTACAAAGCTCAAAAGTGACTGCGCCTACCTGCTGCACAGCTGCACCATCTACAAACCTGCTTATTTTTTCAAGAAGTACGGGCTCTCCTTTTTCCAGTGCCTTTTTCATACTTGCAGCGGCTGAAGGTTCTACCCCAATAATCCGGGTTTGTGGTGACAGCTCCCGAAAAACGGTACACACCCCTGCAGCCAGTCCTCCACCCCCAATGGGTACGAAAAGATAATCTATAGGTTCCTCCGTCTGTTCCAGAATTTCCATTCCTACGGTCGCCTGACCCTCAATAATCGCCGGATCATCGAACGGGTGAATAAACACTCCGTTATTTTCTCTGCAAAATTTCACGGCAGCATCTTTCGCTTCATCGAAAGTATCCCCATACAGTACTACTTCAATAAAACTGCCGCCGAACATCCTTACCTGTTCCAGTTTTTGTCCGGGAGTAGGCAGCGGCATGAAAATCGTTCCTTTCACTTTCATTCTGTTGCATGCAAACGCGACTCCCTGAGCATGGTTTCCTGCACTGGCACAAACAACTCCTTTCGCAAGGCTTTCAGGGGTCATAGTGGCCATTTTGTTATAAGCTCCTCTGATCTTATAAGATCTTACCTGCTGAAGGTCTTCTCTTTTAAAGCTTATGTTTGCTCCATAAATAGCAGAAAGATTATTATTGCTGGCTAAAGGGGTTCTGATCACTACATTTTTAAGCCTTTCCTCCGCCTTGCAGACATTCTCCAGAACGGAGGAGCTTACTTCTTCTTTCATCATTTTTTTTCAGATTGATTAATTATTCTCCGGTCTGAGGCTTCGTACGGTTTTTCCGGCTTTCCACATTTCACTTTCTCTTAGCTCAGTAAGCTCAGCTTCCAGTTTTTCTCTGTAATCCGGCTTGCTGTTACTGTCGATGGATCTTTGGGCTTCGTTACCTTTCGCCACATTGTCATACAATTCTTCAAATAAAGGCGAAGTAGCATCTCTGAAACGCTTCCACCAATCCAATGCTCCACGCTGAGCAGTGGTACTGCAGTTCGCGTACATCCAGTCCATTCCGTTTTCCGCAACTAACGGCATCAGGGATTGGGTAAGTTCTTCCACAGTTTCATTAAAAGCTTCTGAAGGGCTGTGCCCATTTTTTCTTAAAACATCATATTGTGCGGCAAAAATTCCCTGTACAGCTCCCATCAGTGTTCCTCTTTCCCCGGCAAGGTCACTGTATACTTCTTTTTTAAAGTCTGTTTCAAACAGATAACCACTTCCAATTGCAATTCCCAGCGCTGTTACTCTTTCTCTTGCTTTTCCTGTAGCATCCTGATATACCGCAAAACTGCTGTTCAATCCTCTGTCCTGCAGGAACATTCTTCTTAATGAAGTTCCGGATCCTTTGGGTGCTACCAGAAATACATCTACGTCGGCAGGAGGAACAATTCCTGTACGCTCATTGAAAGTAATCCCGAAACCATGTGAAAAATATAATGCCTTCCCTGGGGTAAGATGTTGTTTTACTTTAGGCCAGTATTCGATTTGTGCGGCATCACTCAGAAGGTAGCAGATAATGGTCCCTTTTTCCAGTGCTTCTTCAATCTCAAATAAAGTTTCTCCCGGTACAAATCCGTCTGCCACTGCTTTATCCCATGATTTTGAGTTTTTTCTCTGCCCTACAATCACATTGATTCCGTTATCCTTCTGATTAAGTGCCTGGCCAGGTCCCTGTACTCCATAGCCGATAACAGCTACTACCTCATCTTTTAATACTTCCTGAGCCTTTTTTAGGGGGAACTCTTCTCTTGTTACTACGTTTTCTTCAACTCCTCCAAAATTCAATTTTGCCATTTTTTTTGATTTTATTTATTATTTTTTTGATGTAATGTATGTTTAGCTGGCATATTCCATTGCCGTAAAATGTGGATTCTTGTGATAATGTACTTCCAGCACATCTACCTGTTTTTCCATTTGTCTTGTGATTTTTTGTACTGATTCTTCTGTTTCCCGAATAACGATGACAAACTTTTTTACGCATTCGGTCTCAGAAGGTCCTACATTAAAGGTGACCATCGAAATTCTCCTTCTTGAAAAAATGGCGTTGATCCGGCTGATCAGGCCTAAATAATCTTCTGTATACGCTGTAATGGTATATTCTTTATGTTCTGTTCTCATTTTTGTCTCTTTTAAAAATTTATTTATCATTCAGTACGATCTCTGAAACACTTTTCCCCTGTGGAATCATAGGAAATACATTATGCTCTTTTCCCGTCATCACTTCAAGAAGGAAAGCTCCTTTATGATCAAGCATTCTGCGCAGAGCAGTTTTCAATTCTTCTCTTTGGGTCACTTTGAAGCCTTCTATACCATAACCTTTGGCCACTTGTACAAAATCCGGACTCTGAATATCTACAGACGAATATCTTTCCTCATGAAATAACTCCTGCCACTGCCTTACCATCCCCAGATAGCTGTTGTTGAGAATTAAAATTTTAACATCAGGGCGATACTGCATAATGGTTCCCAATTCCTGTATATTCATCTGTACTCCCCCATCTCCCATTATCGCAATGACCGGACGATTCTTTTCTCCATAGGCTGCTCCGATAGCTGCAGGAAGGCAAAATCCCATCGTTCCCAATCCGCCGCTTGTCACATTCGTCCGTGAATATCTGAAACTCGAATATCTGCAGGTAACCATCTGATGTTGTCCTACATCGGTAACAATCACTGCATTCCCATCCGTCATTTCATTAAGACATCTGATCACTTCCCCCATTGTGATTTCTCCTTCCAGAGGGTATAATTCTTTACGGATCAGTGTACTGTCCTCAATTTCAAAACAGTATTTAAACTTCTGATGCCATTCGGTATGGTCTCTTTTTTTGATCAAAGCAGTAAGAAGCGGTAAGGTTTCTTTACAGTTTCCCAGTACAGGTACGTCTGCTTTTACATTCTTATCAATCTCCGCATTATCAATATCCAGATGAATGATTTTGGCCTGCTTCGCATACTGATCCAGTCTTCCTGTCACCCTATCATCAAAGCGCATTCCCACTGCCATGAGTACATCACACTCATTGGTCAGTACATTGGGACCGTAATTTCCGTGCATCCCTACCATGCCGACTGCCTGAGGATGATCTGTAGGGACAGCGCCCATACCCAGAACAGTCCACGCTACCGGAATTCCTGATTTTTCAGCAAATTCCAGAAATTCTTTTTCCGCTTTCCCCAGCATAATACCTTGTCCGGCAATCACAAAAGGTTTTTCCGCCTGATTGATCAGATCTGCTGCTTTTTCGATGTTTTCTATCCTGGGAACGGGATCCGGTTTATAGCTTCTCAAGGAGTGACATGGAGAATAGCCTTTAAATAAGACATGCTGCAACTGGGCATTTTTAGTAACATCAATCAATACAGGACCGGGTCTGCCAGATCTGGCAATATAAAAAGCCTTCGCCAGTACTTCCGGAAGCTCATTGGCATTGGCCACCTGGTAGTTCCATTTGGTAACAGGACTTGTAATATTCATCACATCGATTTCCTGAAAAGCATCCGTCCCTAGAAGGTGTTCGAAAACCTGTCCTGTAATGCATACCAAGGGGGTATTATCCAATAAAGCATCCGCTAAACCGGTGACGAGATTGGTGGCTCCCGGGCCACTTGTTGCCAGTACCACTCCGACTTCCCCTGATACCCTCGCCAGTCCCTGAGCCGCATGTACGGCAGCCTGCTCATGGCGGACCAGAATGTGCTCCAGTTTTCCCTTGTAGTCGTAAAGGGCATCATAAATAGGAATAATGGCTCCCCCCGGATACCCGAATACTGTTTTTACCCCTTCCTGAAGAAAGGCTTCCAGTATGATCCGGCTTCCGCTAAGTTCTCTTTCGATAGATCTGTTTAAATGCTCCATGATATTGTGATTATGAGATTTCATCCGTTACACAGCCTTCAGCAGCTGATGACACGGTTAATGCATATTTATAGAGTAATCCTTTCTGTACTTTAAGGGAAGGTTTTTGCCATCCCTGTTTTCTTTTTTCAATTTCCTGTTCTGATACTTTGAGCTGTATGGTATTGTTTACCGCATCTATTTCAATGAGATCGTCATTTTCCACAAAGGCAATCAAGCCTCCTTCATAGGCTTCCGGAGTAATGTGCCCCACCACAAAGCCGTGGGTTCCGCCACTGAATCTTCCATCAGTGATCAGGGCAACACTGCTTCCCAATCCTGCTCCGATCAGAGCGCTCGTTGGTTTCAGCATTTCAGGCATACCGGGTGCTCCTTTAGGACCTTCGTTTCTAATGACGATGACGTCTCCATGCCGAACCGTTCCATCCTGAATTCCTCTGATCAGGTTTTTCTCACCATCAAATACTCTTGCTTTGCCTACAAAGCGCTCTCCTTCTTTTCCGGTGATCTTGGCCACACTTCCTTTTTCCGCAAGATTACCATACAATATTCTCAGGTGGCCGGTTGCTTTTACCGGTTCCGAGAGAGACCGTATGATCTTTTGTTTATCGAAATCAAGATCGGGAACATGTTCCAGATTTTCAGCCAGTGTTTTTCCCGTGACAGTCAGACAGTCTCCATGCAATAATCCCTGATTTAAAAGATATTTCATTACCGCCGGTATTCCTCCGTGCTCATGCAGATCCTGCATCAAATATTTTCCGCTTGGTTTAAGGTCTGCCAAAACCGGAGTACAGTCACTCATTTTCTGAAAATCATCCTGATTCAGTGGTACACCAACGCTTTTGGCCATTGCTATAAAATGCAGTACGGCATTGGTACTGCCTCCAAGAATCACGATCATACGCAAGGCGTTCTCAAAAGCTTTACGCGTCATGATGTCCGATGGTCTGATGTCTTTTTCCAGCAATATTTTCAGATATTTTCCCGCTTCATGGCATTCATCCTGTTTTTCTTTGCTTAAAGCAGGATTTGAAGAGGAGTATGGAAGGCTCATTCCCAATGCTTCTATTGCTGAAGCCATAGTATTGGCTGTATACATTCCGCCACAGGCTCCTGCACCGGGACAGGAATTTTTGATCACCCCATTAAAATCTTCTTCGGAGATTTCTCCGGCAATCTTCTTCCCTAATGCTTCAAAAGCTGAAACAATATTGAGCTGTTCTCCTTTATAGCATCCCGGAGCAATGGTTCCGCCATATACCATGATAGAAGGTCTGTTCAGTCTTCCCATCGCGATAATGGTTCCAGGCATATTTTTATCACAACCCGGTAAAGCGATAATCCCGTCGTAATACTGTGCCCCGCAGATGGCTTCAATACTGTCTGCAATCACATCACGGCTTACCAGTGAATAGCGCATCCCATCTGTACCGTTGCTCATCCCGTCACTTACTCCTATGGTATTAAATATCAGCCCAACCAGTCCATAATCCCATGTTCCTTTCTTCACCATTTTAGCAAGATCGTTGAGGTGCATATTGCAGGTATTTCCGTCATACCCCATACTTGCAATACCGATCTGTGCCTTGTGCATATCTTCTTCTGTAAAACCTATCCCGTACAACATGGCTTTTGCGGCGGGCTGTTCGCTATTCTGCGTGAATGTTTTTGAATATTTATTTAGCATATTTATTCTGCTTTTTCTGTTCTTTTCATCTTTTTATGATGAAGTTTTTATTTAATTCCGGTCCAAAACTACAGCTTGTTATATTTTTTTCATTTTCCTTTTTTAAGAAAACTACAATACTCAACCGTTTAAAAAACAAACGTATCTTACTGATAATTAAATTTTTAAATTCTGAAAATTTACAATGACAGAACTCTTACCCTTTTTAAATAGGCCTGTTGTACACGAGCACTTGCTGTGTCCGTCCAGTTTTTTGTAAAAGGAACATCATCAAGTGAATCCAGAGCTACGATTTCTGCAGCTGTACCACAGAAAAATCCGGCATCTGCACCGCGCATTTCTTCCGGTTTAAAAAATGTTTCTTTTACGGGAATATCGAGTTCACTACAGATCTCCAAAACGGTCTGTCTTGTAATTCCCGGAAGGATACTTCCTTTAGCAGGCGTAAACAGCATTCCGTCTTTTTCATAGAATACATTGGCTCCGGAACTTTCGGCAACGTTTCCGTTTTCATCCAATACAAGGGCTTCGTCATACCCTTTGTCTTTGGCATCCTGACAGGCCAAAATGGAGTTGACGTAATGTCCTCCTACTTTCGCTTCCACTTTGAAGGCTTTAGGGTTCGGACGTTGGAAGTCTGAGGTCATGATCTTCATTTTATCTGCCAGGTATCCGTTACTCCACTCCCAGGCTAGTAGAGAGAGGTAGGATTTTTTTCCTTTTGAAAGGGACATATTGGGTGAACATGTAACTAATGGACGGATATAAGCATCTGTGAAACCGTTTTTTTCTAAAAGCTCATAGGTAAGTGCCGTAAGCTCTTCTACGGAATAATCGAAAGGAATATGCATCAGTTCTGCTGATCTTTTCAGTCTTTCATAATGTTCTTCTGCTTTAAAAATCCTTGTTCCATGGTCTGTGCTGTAGGATTTAATACCTTCAAAAACAGAGTATCCATAGTGAAGTGATTGTCCGTAAAGATCGGTTCCTGCCTCGCTGGCTTTCATAAAGTTTCCGTCGAAATAGATAACGGTGTCGTCGTTGTAATACATGCTATAGGGGTTTAAAATTGAATAAAAGGAATAAAAAAAGCCCTCTCACGCTGTGAGAGGGCTCAATATATGTACAGTCATACACGTTCCTTCTCACAGACGTAAGGGAATAATAATGACGATAATAATTACTGCTAATAACTGATACATATGCTGTACAAATAAAAAAATTAAAACAAAAAAAAGCCGCTTCAAATATGAAACGGCCGTATATAATTTAAATTAAAAATCTATTTTTAAAATGCCGTTTCCTTACTGTTGTAAATGACAACAGCTGCAATAGAAATGACAATAATATTTTTCTGATTCGTAAAATTCATGTTGCAAATGTATAAACTTTTTAATTACTCACAAGTTTTTTTAACACTTTTTATTTTTTCTGCAAAAAATAAGTAAGTGTTTCCTTTGCTTCAGCAACATCGTGAACTCTTAAAATTTTGGCTCCCTGTTCCAAAACTTTCAGGTGGAGTTTTTGGGTTTCTTCATTAATATCCAGTGGTGATTTTCCGAGAGGTTTGTAGATGAATGATTTTCTGGAAATCCCTATCAGTAAAGGTAATCTTCCCCAACCCAAATATTCGGTTTCACTGATCATTTTCATCTGGTCTTCCACTGTTTTTCCAAAGCCGAAACCGGGGTCCAGAATGATGTCATTTACTCCTTTTTCCAGGAGTGTATTTACCTTCTCAGAAAAATACCGGTTTACCTCCAATGTGATGTCTTCAAACCTGATTTTTTCATGCATCGTTTCGTAAGACGGATTGACGTGCATCAGAATGTAAGGAAGCTTTGTTTCTGCCGCAGTATCAAACATTTTTTCGTCATACTGTCCGCCTGAAATATCGTTGATAATGTCAATTCCTTCATCATATCCAAATCTCACGGTATCAGCATAAAAAGTGTCCAGGGAGATCAAGGCTTCCGGGAACTCTTTTTTGATCTGAGAGATCATATTTCCGATTCTGCTGATCTCTTCCTCACTGCTTAGAAATTCTGCATTGGGGCGCGTAGACTGTGGGCCAATATCGATAATTTCTGCTCCGTCTTTCAACAGTTTCTCAGTCTGTTCCAAAGCTGCCTTTTTATTGTTAAATTTCCCGCCGTCAGAAAAAGAATCCGGAGTAAGATTGAGAATTCCCATGATCTTTGGAGTGTCCAGCAATATCAGTCTTCCGTTGCAATTGATGGAATAGGTTTGGGAGTGAGAGGGTTGGAGAGTCGGAGAGTTTGAGAGCATGTGAGAGGGGGATTGATAAATGATGAATGATTTTTTGATTATTGCAAAATTAAGAATTTGTGAGATGTATTTAGGGAAAAATTGAGATAGAAATAGATGGAGATAACAGATAGCAGATAACAGACATCAGATAGCAGACAACAGATAATAGATAATAGATAATAGATAATAGACGAAGAGATGAGAGACTTGAGAGACTTGAGATATTGTCCTCAATCAGCAAGTTTCCTCTTTGCTCCCTTCTCTCTTTCAGTCTCCTTTCCTCTTCAGCTTCCTTTTGCCCTTCCTCCCTTTAGCAATTTCGCCCTCTCGGCTTTCTTCGCCTTCTCAACCTCCTTCCCCTTCTAAAATTTCAAACCGAATTCGTATATTTGGAAGATTAAGAAAATTTATGCTAAAAACATCAGTACAATTCGAGAAAGTTATCAGTCAGTGTCGTGATCTTTTCGGTAAAAAACTACAGGATTACGGTGCAGCATGGAGGGTTTTAAGACCGAGTTCCATTACGGATCAGATCTACATCAAGGTCAACAGAATCCGCACGCTGCAGATGACCGATATAAAAATGGTGGATGAGAGTGAGGAAGACGAATTCATCGCAATTGTCAACTACTCTATCATTGGACTTATTCAGCTTGAAAAAGGACTTTCCAATGATTTCAACGAAAATAAGGAAGAAATTATAGGTCTGTATGACAAATATGCCGGTGAAGCGAAAGCTTTAATGGAAAGAAAAAATCATGATTATGGTGAGGCATGGAGAGATATGAGAATTTCTTCGATCACTGATCTTATTTATCAAAAGGTACTGAGAACTAAACAAATTGAAGACAACCAGGGTAAAACCATCGTTTCTGAAGGGCTTGATGCCAACTATTTCGATATGCTGAACTATGCTGTTTTCTGTCTGATTAAATTCTCTGAAAAAAATAATCAATTCGAACCCAAAACTATTTAATATGATCAAAGGTTTATTACGCTTTATTATTGCTGTCATTTTTATCCTTTCGGGCTTTGTAAAAGCTGTGGATCTGGTAGGATTTTCTTTCAAAATGGAAGAATATTTCTCACCTGCTGTTTTCAATATGCCGTTTTTTGAAAAATTTGCGCTGCTGTTTTCCATTATTGTAGTGGTGCTTGAGCTTTTCCTCGGATTTATGTTATTGTTGAAATTAAAGCTGAAATTTACCTTATCATCATTAATAGCTCTTTGTGTATTCTTCGGATTCCTTACTTTTTATTCTGCTTACTTCAATGTGGTAACGGATTGCGGATGCTTCGGTGATGCGATCAAATTTACGCCTTGGCAGAGTTTCTTTAAAGATGTAGCCCTTCTGGCGGGTCTTATTCTACTGTTTGTATTATACAGAAAAGAATTCCGTAAAAAGGATGAGTATGGAGTAACCAGAAAAGAGCCATCTAATAAGTTTAAATATATTCTTTTAGGTATTTTTTCTCTGATTATGATTTACATTATGGCTCAAGGCATTATGCATGAACCTATGATTGATTTCCGTGATTATAAGATCGGAACAGACATCAAAGGAGAAAAGGCTAAGATCAGTAAAAATCCTTCTGAATATAAAACGTTCTACTCTCTGAAAAATCAGAAAACCGGAGAAGTATTAAGAGTCAATCAGGATGATTATATCAAAGAAACCAAATACTGGGCAGAAGGCTCACCATGGAAGATTGAGGAGGGAAAAAATGAATCTGTCCTTGTAAAGGAAGGTTATAAATCTGAGATCGTAAAATTTAAAATAGAAGATCCTTCAGGAATGGAACTTACAGAGGAAATCATCACGGCACCAAAAGCTGTTCTGGTTTTTTCTTATCATCCCAAAGAGGTTTCTGCTGACCTTCTTCAAAAGGTAGAGGCCAAAGTGAATGCTCAGAAAGGAGCCCTTATCTATGGTATTTCTACAGAGCCAAGGACTTTTAAAACCATCAAAAATGCCATGATGGATGGTACAGCAATCAAAACGATTGCCCGCAGCAATCCGTTTGTCCTGATCCTTGAAAATGGAAAAATCATAGACAAACAGCCTGCAAAGGACTATGTAAAATAAATCTGAATCGCCAGTTTTACCTTGCTGGTGAATGATGAATTTCAAAAAAACTTAAAGATTAAAATCTGGAGGTAGTATAACTTTAAACACTAAACTTAATTATAAAACTTATGCAAAAATCAAATAAATCAATAGCAGGTTACCATTTATTAATGATCCTTTCTTCTGTAGACGGAGAGTTTGCTCCTGAAGAAGGAATGCTTGTACAGCAATACCTGGCTGATGAATTTCCGTTCAGAATGAATCTTGACAATGAATTGGAAACACTTGCGCTTTTACAGCCTGAGGAATGGAAAGATCACTTCGAATTCCACGCAAGATGCTTCCATGATGATTCTACAGAAGATGAACGTGTAAAGTTTGCTCAGTTTGCCAAGTCCCTGATTAAAGCCGATAATAAGGTAACTGAAGAGGAACATACCTTCTATGTTCTGCTGAAAAACTTATGGGGATTATCATAAACATTGATTTAAAGAAAAAACCATGAAAAAATTATTTGTGTTATCTCTGTTGGCTATAGCAACGGGATTAACAGCTCAAAAGAAGGAATATGATCCCAAAGTAATGGGATGTTATAAAGGATCAGAAGTCAATCAACAGATGGAAGGAGTCTCAAAATATTGGGTATCATGCAGACTGGAGAAAGGCAAAAGTATCTTGATGTTTGTAGCCATCAATCAGGATGGTAATGTGGTACAGGAAACGGAAAACGGCAGCTGGTGGACTAAAGACGGAAAATACTATGAACTTCACAACACAGATAAGGTGACCGATATTTATAATTATGAGGTCCTGCCTAATGGTGATGTTAAGTTTCAATCTATCGAAATGATGGGTAAAAAAGACAATACCTATTCTTTCATTGATACAAAAATAAACGAAGATTAAATAAAAAATAATTATGAGAAGAAAGATAGTTGCAGGCAACTGGAAAATGAACAAAAATGTAATTGATGCACAACAATTGATGATTCAGTTACTAAGCTATAAAAACAACAATACTACCAACTGTGAGGTATGGATCGCTCCTCCTTCTTTGTATCTGATGATGGCAAAAGACATCTTTGAAAAGGATGAAATCGGCGTGTTTTCTCAGGATATGAGCGAGCATGAAAGTGGCGCTTACACAGGGGAAATCTCTGCAGATATGCTGGAATCTATTGAAGCAAACGGATCTTTGATCGGTCACTCTGAAAGAAGACAATACCACGGAGAAACTGATGCTCAATGCAACAAAAAGATCAAATTGGCTTTGGACAAAGGGCTTACTCCTATCTATTGTAATGGGGAAACGCTTGAGCAGAGAAAGGCAGGTCAGCACTTTGACGTAGTAAAGAACCAGACTGAAGAGGCTCTTTTCACACTTTCTGCTGAAGAAATTAAAAAAGTAGTGATTGCTTATGAACCGGTTTGGGCTATCGGAACGGGAGAAACGGCAACACCAGAGCAGGCTCAGGAAATCCATGCTCACATCAGAAGTATCATCGCTGCGAAATACGGGCAGGAAGTAGCTGACGAAATCTCTATCCTTTACGGAGGTTCTGTAAAGCCGGATAATGCTAAAGAAATTTTCTCTCAGCCTGATATTGACGGAGGTCTTATCGGAGGAGCGGCGTTAAAGCTTGAGGATTTCTCTAAAATTGTTGAGGGATTTAATTCCTGAATATTTCCAAAATAAAAGAAAGAATGATATTTCTTAAAAAGTCATATCATTCTTTTTTAAAAAGTTAGATGTCAAGGGCAGAAAATTACATTAAAAATGCATTCATCGCATTACTTTTTTGCTGCGTTCTAATCAAGATTTCTAAAAAAAGCACCATACATAAGGAATGTAATATCATTGTTTTTATATAAAAAAACCAAAAAAAACTGCTTTTTTTAGATTTTCATACTGAAAAATATTAAAAACTCAGGAATTCATCATTTTTTTTAGCAACATACTATTATTTAGCTATATTGCATTACTGATAATATGTAAAATCACATTATACAGTTAAAAAAACATTAAAAATGAAAAAAATTCTACTTACACTTAGTGTGAGCTGTTTTACGATGGCTTACACTCAAACTTTGAATTTCGTAGATTCTAAGTTTAAAGCTTTGATGCTCACTTCTAATTCAACCAATGAGATTGCTAAAGACCAAAGTGGAGCCAGCATAGCAATTGACACCAATGGAGATGGAGAAATACAGCTTTCTGAAGCGCAACAGGTAAAAATTCTTACAATAAAGCAGGATAAAAATTTCAAGTATATAGATCCTTCAGGAGCTATTTGGGATCCAGATAATATTAATACAACGTATTATTTGGATCATCTACCCGATGGTATTACTGATGTATTACTCTTCCCGAATGTAGAAGAATTGTACCTTGCCGATACTAAGGATGCTACCATTAGCTTTGTCAACAACTCCAAAATAAAAAAAGTAAAAGACTTTGATGCCCAAGGTTTTACCGGTTCATTTAATATTAATCTAACTTTCGATAATTGTACAGCTTTACAGGACTTAAATAATGTAGTTAATTCTAATTACAATTCCTATGGAAACCAAGTAAACCTAACCATTAAAAACTGTTCTCAAATTAACAGCGATGTAATTCTTCAAGCTTCACTTCTTAAGGAATTGTATCTGGAGAACTCCAGCATCAGTACATTTGCTTGTCATGGTGAGTTCCTACAAAAAATAACAATAACTAATGATACTTCAATTACTAAAGTTTCTGCCTATGAAGAGATAGCTTTGGGTTCTTCGTCTGTAAATCGTTACATTGATTTCAAAGCCACTAACTGTCCTAATTTATTAGAAATCAAATCAGATTCAAATTATTTTAATAACAGAGGGCAATATTTTAACCCAATCAGCCTCAGCGCCTGTCCTTCTTTGAAGAAAATCTTAGGGGTGAGCTCCCCTACCTTAGATTTTTCAAATTTCGGATTAATTAATTTGGAAGAATTAGATTGTTCATATTATAATAAAAATGGTTACACTGGGTCAATGGTGGGAGGCGCACAATATGCTGTTGGGAATTTAACCTCATTAAATTTATCCGGCCTTCCTAAACTTAAAATTTTAAGAGCATTTAACCAGCCCATTACATATGCAAATTTTACTGCTGCACCCAGTTTAGAAAATATAGATATTACCAATTCCTCTGGTTTTATGAATACTGTAGATGTAAGTAACCTGACCAATTTACATACTCTAAAAACAAATACAATTTTCACAAATTTTGATCCATATCCTAATTCCAGGGTATTAAAAAGCATTACAGCGGAAAATTGTACCGCTTTAGTGAATTTAGATTTTCAGACTCATCATTCTTTAGAATCACTTAATTTATACAATTGTTCCGGTTTACAATCTTTAATTCTTCCATCTTTTTATCAATCCTATTTTCCCAATTTAAGTTATTTAAATATTAAAAAGTGTTATTCTTTGAAGACATTGGAAGTTTCCAGAACTCCACTTACTTCTATAGATGCTTCAGACTGCTCACTTTTAGAAAATTTTTATTTAAGTTATGTAGACAATTTACTATTTGTTAATATTAAAAATAATTCTATAGAAACAAATACCTCATTTAATAATTACAATAGTAATTTATCTATGTGTGTAGATAATGCGCAACTTGCCAGTCTGCAAACGACTTATCCAGATATTACATTTACTTCAAATTGTGGATCTACATTAGGCACAGACTCTCATGATTTTGATAAAAATGAAATAAAATTATATCCAAATCCTGCAAAAGATTTTGTAGAATTAAAATCTAAAGAAAACATTAAGAATATTCAATTGTTTGATGAACAGGGGAGATTAATCATCAACAGAAATTATAATCAAAACCTCATCAAAATAGATTTATCTTCTCAAACCAGTGGTATTTATTTACTAAAAATAAAAACTGATACATCTGAATCTGCAAAGAAAATTATTAAAAAATAAATTATTGTCTGTTTATCTATCAATTCCGGCTTATCAATCCATATGAGTATTAGTCAGAAATTTCTTATTACAGGCTTTTTTTATCCATAATTTTCTTTAAAAATAAAAAAACTTGATAAAATAAAAACGGCGGAATCTTCGATTCCGCCGTTTTCCGTTAAAAAAAATCTAATTATTGAATATCGACTACATACATTGTTCCTTTATCTACCTTTCCTGTTTTAGGCAGAATTTTCGCCTTAGGATTACCGTTTCCATCATCTACCACTCCAAAATCATCATCATTGAAAACAGCCAGTTTATTATTTCCTAAATAAACGATTCCTTCAAATTTATCATGTTCATATCCCAGTTTTTTCACCAGATCCACTGCCAGTGTCTTTGAAACCGCTTTAATCCCTGCATTGGTAATTTCATCCCATGAACATTGCTCCAAAGCTTTACCGTTTATCTTCATTCCGTCTACAGCGTTAATGTCTGTTCCGGTTACATCTGTAGCATTGGCCAGGTTGATTCTGTATACTTTTTTAATACCTCCCTGAGATCCGAAATTACCGTCTCTTTCGATCACTAAAAATTCATTATTGCTTAATGCTGTAATATCGCACACTGAGTCAGAAGCTCCACCATCCTGTCTGTATAGAAACTGTTTGGTCTGTCCTGTATTAGTATCAAATGTCACAATTCTTGTGAGCGTGGTATTGGTTGCCAGTGCCTTTGTAGGGACAAACATCATCGACTGTATGGTACCTACCAGCGTTCTTCCGTCCGGGGTCATACAAAGTCCTTCCATTCCTCTATTGGCTCTTCTTTTGGCCAGCACGGCAGGCAATTTTCGGGGTCCGGTATTCACACCGATCGGGCTTATTCTCTCCATCTCCATTCCTTCTGCACTGTAATGAACGATATGAGGGCCATATTCATCAGAAACCCAGAATGTACCATCCGGTGCAGCCACGATACTCTCACTGTCTAATCCATAATTATCCGTTCCTAAGATATTTCCCGAAGCATCATAGGCAATTTCTCCTGTACTTCCCATACCTACAGGGTTTGGAAGGCCTGTGATAGGTTTTCCGGCTGGATTTTTAAGCTTTATATATTTGATCACTTCAATATTTCCGTCTGCATTCACTTTGAAATGCATAATGGTAGGTGTAAAATCAGGAGTAAGGAATTTCTTCCCGTTCAGATAATCCGTATTAGGACCTCTGTCTGTAATGACATAAAACTCACCTTTTCTGGTAGGATGGGCTGCTGCCCCGGAACCAAACCCGCCATTGATCACATCTACCCCATTGATGGTAGCCAGTTTAGTGAACGGAAATTCCTGAGGAAGTTTAGAATAATTGATGGCAATATCCTGGTTGTTCAGCGTATCGTCATCTTTACATGATGCCAATGCAGCCAACATCAAAACAGATAATAGTAGTTTTTTCATATTCTCTTTTATGGCTGCGAAAATATACATTGATTGTAAACTGATCTTGAATATAATGATAATTGTATTTTAACAATAGAACCTGTAAAATGAATTCAATATAAACATTAATACATCGAATTACAATCTGAAAATACAAACAGAAACCCAAATTATTTATGAATTTATAAAAAAACTCTTCTCTAACAACATACTGAGCCCTTTAATAACAGAAAACCGCATTATAATTCACAAAATGAACCTCAAAAATTTATATGATATATTTGCAGCGTTTTTAAGGTTGAACATCGTTCATTAATAGGGAATCAAGTGAGAATACCATTCAATTCTTGAGCTGTACCCGCAACTGTAAGCTGTTTTACCTGTAGCTATATAATACCACTGAGCCAATTGCTTGGGAAGGTTTGCTATAGGATGTGAGCCAGGAGACCTGCCTTGAATACATTTTAACTTCAGGAAGACATGTATGTTTTTTCTGTCTATAAGTTTCGGGAATAAAACTTTAATTTAATTATATCATGAGAAAAATCTATTTCTTCTTCTTACTGCTTAGTATGCAGTTTTTCTTCGCCCAATTTACAGAAAACGACATTAAATTCTGGGTGGGAACAGGTTCTAAAAAGGCTTATTTCATTGCCGATTTCAATGACAACAACAGTCCAAAATCTTATGCATGGGGGTATCGTTTTGATGCTAACAATTTAAACGCGGAAGACATGATCAATGCTATTATATCTGCAGAACCTAAAATGGAAGCGGATATTCCTTCAGGATTTCTATACAGTTTCAAATACAATCATCATGCCCCAAGCACCGATGATAGTTGGATAACCTGGACTGGCCTAAGTGCCGGGAATATGTCTAATCAAAATAATGGCGTAGGATATACAACTTTAAAAGATGGGCTATGGTTTGGGATCAAATATGGTTTGGATGATGTGAATATTCCTCCTTCCACTCCTGTTCCTGCCTACAGCTCTCAATGGTATACTTCATCTCAGATTACCAACTGGATTGGAACCGGAACCAATAAAAGTCTTGTTGTTCTAGATTTTGGAACCAATAGCTCAAACGGTAATGCCCATTCTTTTGTTTTTGGAATCAAATACAACGGTACCTTAACAGCTGAGCAGGCACTACAGCTGATCCAGTCTCAGACTTCTTATTTTAATTTTACATCAGCCAACAATCAGGTTTCTACTCTTTCATTAAACAGCTTTACCGGAAATACTTCCGGATCAGGTAGCTGGAAAGTGTACAAAGGAAAAGATCTGTCGAGCTGGCAGAAAAAAAACAATCTATCTCAAATTCAATTAGGTAATAATGACTGGCTGGGCTTAAGTTTTGGAGAAAGAAGACCGTTTACCCCTACAGAAGCAGCCAATGCTACGCTGGGAGTTTCTCAGGTCAATAAGAAAATTGTGGGTGTTTATCCTAATCCGGCAAGTGATTTTATCAAGATCGAAACTTCAGAAAACCTGAAAGAGGTGAATGTTTATTCTGTGACGGGTCAGAAAGTGATGACTTCACAGGCTTCAAAAATCAATATTCAGGCTTTAAATAAAGGAATTTATTTTGTTGAGATTAAAACTTCTGAAAGTTCTACAATCCACAAGATGATTAAGAAATAAAAAAGCACTCTTGAGGTGATTTTTTGGGAGGGAGTGACAAACTTCTGCACAAAAAGTGCTGTTACCATTGCCTGAATTGGCTTTATTTTTTTAGCCACGAATGCACGAATTTTTTATTAGTACATTCTAAGACATCTGCAAATTATATCTTGTTAAATTGATAAAAGGTTCGTCTCTTTTTACAACAGCAAACCTTCTATAGACAAGGTTCCAAAATACTGCATTAATAATAGAATTATGTTCTCTGCTATTTTATTCGTGCATTCGTGGCAAAACAAAAAACGCATCCATTGGATGCGTTTTTATATATGATTCTAAGATCAATTATTTTTTCTCAGCTCTCTGTAGAACCTCATCTACCATTCCAAAGCTCTTCGCTTCTTCTGAAGTCATCCAATAATCTCTGTCAGAAGATTTCTCTACCCACTCATAAGGCTGTCCTGAATGGTGAGCGATAATGTCATAAAGCTCCTGCTTCAATTTCAACATCTCTCTAAGGTTGATCTCCATATCAGAAGCTACTCCCTGAGCACCTCCTGAAGGCTGGTGGATCATTACTCTTGAATGCTTAAGCGCAGAACGTTTTCCTTTTTCTCCGGCAACCAATAATACAGCTCCCATTGAAGCGGCCATTCCTGTACAGATTGTTGCCACATCAGGCTTGATGATCTGCATAGTGTCATAAATACCTAAACCGGCATATACGCTACCACCAGGCGAGTTGATATAGATCTGAATATCTTTTGAAGGGTCTGCACTCTCAAGGAATAAAAGCTGTGCCGTAACGATGTTGGCTACCTGATCATCAATTCCTGTTCCCAGGAAGATAATTCTGTCCATCATCAAACGGGAGAAAACGTCCATCTGAGCAACGTTCAATCTTCTTTCTTCCATGATGTACGGAGTAAGGTTCGTTGGACCATACATTCCCATATACTGATCGGTAACAAGACCGTTGTTTCCTAAATGTTTTACAGAGAAGTCTCTGAATTCCTTTTTAATGTCCATATTTCTATTATGTATTATTTTAACTAATATTTTCGAAGTTTAAATTACAATATTTATTCCTAAAATTTTATAGGACTTTTTGTCACAGAATCTTAGCAAACCTTGTCTCTAAACTACCTTCTTCGATCTACATAGATACCTTTGATGGGTGAATACTCGATAATATTACTCAGTCTTATCGAAGCCTGTTTCAGCAAAGTAATCTTTTTGATCAGCTCATAGTACTTCATTTCATCGGTATTGCTGTACTGATCGAGTTCTTTTGCCGTTTCAGTAATCAGATAATCAATATATCTGTACTTGTGCAGCAATACATCTCCCTGAATCTGATCAGCCACTTTATCTCCATAATTGGGCGGATAAATGTTTCTGGAAGCCCAGTTTTCAAGCTCATCCAACGGCATCAGAGCATCCACGACTTTACTGGTGATCTCTTCGTCCATAAAAGATACAAAAAAGTTTCCACTTCTCAGCTCATCTTTCTGAATCCCCTCCCTTACCTGATTGATAATGATCTCATTTTCTTTGACTAAAAATGTATACTGCTCTTCTTCAAAATGATGAAGGATCTCCTCAATGACTGTAATCTGGTATTCTTCATTCTGCTCGTTTCTTCGCTTCAGAATTATATCTCCAAACATCAGCATATGATCAACCAGCTTATTCTCCATAAACAGGACATCAAACAGGAAAGGATCTTCTCTTTCCTTATCCGGTGGGACAATCTCCATCTTGGGAGCCGCCTTTTCCTTTTGCTGCTGCTGAACGTGATGGGTCTGATTCTGGGTAATCTGCTTCTGAACATCCAGTTCATTGAAAAGACTCTGCTCAGAGAGTCCAAATTTATTGGAAACCTCTTTAAGGTAAACCTCCCTTTTCAGCGCATTCTGTACAAAGGAAACCGATTTTACAATATCCCGTATCGCTTCTGCCTTTTTGATAGGGTCATTGCCTACATCACGTAAGAGAATTTCCGCTTTGAAGTCGATGAAATCCATCGCTTCATTTTCAATATATTTCTCAACATATTCCTGCGGATGTTTTCTGGCGAAAGAATCCGGGTCATCCCCATCCGGGAATAGCAAGACACGGATATTCATCCCTTCTGTCAGCAGCATATCAATGCTTCGGAAACTGGCTTTGATCCCGGCATTATCTCCATCGAAAAGGATCGTGACATTTTCTGTAAGCCTTTTGATAAGTTTGATCTGCTCTGTAGTCAGGGAAGTTCCCGAACTGGCCACCACATTCTCTATTCCGGACATGTGAAGTGAAATCACATCCATATATCCTTCTACCAAAAGACAGCCGTTCTTTCTTGAAATGGCCTGCTTACTTTGGTTTAATCCATAAAGGACATTCGACTTATGATAGATTTCGGTTTCAGGTGAATTGAGGTATTTTGCCGTTTTGACATTGCTCTTCAGAATCCTCGCTCCAAATCCCAGTACTCTTCCGGAAAAACTGTGAATCGGGAAGATAACCCGCTCCCGGAAACGGTCAACGCCTCCCGGAGTATTCTCAGGGAAAATAGAAAGTCCTGATTTTTCAAGGATTTCTTTGGTATATCCTTTCTCCAAAGCATAAGCGGTGAAAGCATTCTTCTTTTCCGGAGAATATCCCAACTGGAATTTTCGGATAATATCATCTTTAAGCTCTCTTTCTTTAAAATAAGAAAGCCCTATACTTCTTCCTTCCTGGCCATCCCAAAGTATTTCCTGAAAATAGGTATTGGCCACCTCATGAATCTTGTACAGAAGGTCTTTTTCCGTCTGTGCATTCTTGGCCTCTTCAGAAATTTCACGCTGATCTTCCTCGATCTCAATGCCATATTTTTTGGCAGCATGACGAAGGGCTTCCGGATAGGTAAAGTTCTCAATTTCCATCAGGAAAGAGATCGCTGTCCCTCCTTTTCCGGTAGAGAAATCCTTCCAGATCTGCTTACTGGCAGAGACTACAAAACTTGGTGTTTTCTCTTCATGAAACGGGCTGAGCCCCTTATAATTAGACCCTGCTCTTTTCAACTGCACATACTCACCCACAATCTCTTCTACTCTGATCGTGGAGAATATTTTATCTATGGTCTGCTTGGAAATCATAGTACAAAAATACACATAAAAAAAAACCTTACAATTATATAAATATACTTATACCTGACATGGTATAAAGTATAACAAGATCAGACCGGTGCTAATAACAAAAAAGATCTCCTTTACGAAGATCCTTATATTCTATTATTAAAAGTAAATTTATTTTTTTATAAATACCTTCGTTGAGGTATTACCAGACTTGTCTGTAAATTCTACAATATAATTTCCTGTACTTAGATTTTCTACAGATATTGAGTTATTATTAATTCTCGGACTTTCTATTTTTTTACCTTCCATTGTATAAATGGTAGCAGAAATGATATTTTTTTCTGATTTGAAATTCAAGTTTTTTTCTGCAGGGTTTGGATACACTCCTGTTTGCTTATTTTTCTTTTCTATATCAGCTGTTGAAAGAGTAAGAGCTGTTACATTCAAAGTATAAGCAACAGTTTGTGGAGAAGGCCATGAAGAAATCAGGATATAATAGGTTTGGCCCGCAGTGACGGCAAAATTATCTACAATTAAATCGTCCCCGTCAGAAACAATTCCTTCACAGGCAGCATAGTTTAAGCCAATATCTGCACAGCTGTTATAAACAAATAAACCTGTCCATCCAATTCCACCGGGGATTTCAATTTTAATCGTACCCGTAGAAGTTGCTGTATAAGAATAAATAACATCATTTCCTCCATGGTAATAATTACCAAATTCATCTGCAGACCCACTACATGCAGGACTATTGTCAGGATCCGGATCATAATTATCTGCATAATTGGCTGTATCATCCGTAGTAGTATACGGCAAAGAACTTATAACAATAGGATTTGTGCAGGTTGTCCCTACCTGAGCCTCCGTTATTCCGAAAAAAGAAATAAATAAAGCTAAGTAAATGTTTTTCATAATAAATATTTAGTGTTCAATCAAATATACATATTTGTTAGTAAAAAATTAAAACAAACACCCGAAAAACAGTAAAAAATCACAACAAAAATCAAAATACAACAATTATCATCAATTCAATTTATTATAAAAAACATAATTTAGACTTAAATTTGACAAATGAAAATACAATCATTACAGGAATGGCAGCATATTGTAGATGAAATCATTCCTAATCTAAAACACAGCATACTTCTTTTGAAGGGAAATCTGGGAGCCGGGAAAACCACTTTCACTCAGTTTCTGCTTAAAAATCTGGGCAGCGAAGACGAGGTGAACTCCCCTACCTATTCTATTGTGAATGAATACAACACCCCCAAAGGAAAAGTATATCATTTTGATCTTTACCGCCTGAAAAACATCGAAGAAGTATACGATATTGGGATCGAAGAATACCTTGATAATTCTTTTCTATGCATCATCGAGTGGCCGGAAGTCTATGAAGAAGAGCTGTATGGGCTCAACTACCACACAATGAGCATTGTGAACACGGGTGAAAACAGAGAAGTTTCATTCGATTAAATATTATGTATCTTTGCTCATTAATTGAGTGTAAAAAAACAATCTGTAAGACATAATTTAATTTAAGGATGAGTACAAATATTTTTACTCCTTTCACAGAAGAAGAATTGATGCCGAAAGAGGAAAAATTGGAGGTTATAAAAAAAGGAAAACAGTTCAGTATTGGGATTCCTAAAGAAACCTGTCTCAACGAAAGGAGAACCTGCATTACTCCTGACGCCGTACAGGTGTTGGTAGAGCACGGTCATGAGATCATTGTTGAATCAGGAGCCGGACAAGGTTCGTTTTTTACAGATTTACAATATTCAGAATCGGGGGCGAAGATCACCAATGATCCTAAGGAAGCCTTCGCACAGGACCTCATCTTAAAGATTAACCCTCCCACCGAAGAGGAAATTGATTATATGAAAGCGAATACCTATCTGGTTTCGGCACTTCAGATCAACCTCAGAGACAAGGAATATTTCTTAAAGCTTGCAGAGAAAAAAATAAATGCCATCGCTTTCGAATTTATCGTTGATGAATACAAGCAATTGGCTTTGGTAAGACTCATCGGTGAAATTGCAGGAACCGTTTCCATTTTATATGCTTCTGAATTATTAGCCTTATCAAACGGTTTAATGCTTGGAGGCATCACAGGGGTAAGACCTGCAGAAGTGGTGATTCTTGGAGCAGGAATTGTAGGGGAATTTGCGACAAAAGCTGCCA
Source organism: Chryseobacterium sp. FR048 (assembly GCF_056844665.1). Lineage (NCBI taxonomy): Bacteria > Pseudomonadati > Bacteroidota > Flavobacteriia > Flavobacteriales > Weeksellaceae > Chryseobacterium > Chryseobacterium sp. FR048. The sequence continues at coordinate 600,026 of NZ_JBXDSE010000001.1, forward strand.
TTGGTTTGGGAGCCAGTGTCAAAGTTTTCGACAATTCACTTTCTAAACTGAGAAGGCTTCATACGATGGTAGACAGCCGCGTCCCAACTTCCATTATAGATCCTAAAGAACTCAGCAAAAGCTTAAGACGTGCTGACGTTGTGATAGGCGCTCTTCCAAGATTAAATATGACGCCTATCGTGACCGAAGATATGGTCATGAAAATGAAAAAAGGCAGTGTCATCATCGATATTACCATAGACAACGGTAAGGTGATTGAAACCTCAGAACTTACCACAATGGAAGATCCTTACATCATCAAACATGGTGTTATCCACTGCGGGCTTCCAAACCTTACTTCCAGAATGCCTAGAACAACAACAAAGGCCATTTCAAATTTCTTCCTTTCCTATATTTTGAATTATGATGAAGAAGGCGGTTTTGAAAATATGCTGATCCGCAAAAACGAAATGAAGCAGAGCTTATATATGTACAAGGGAAGACATACCAAAAAGATCATCTGTGACCGTTTCGGACTTACGTACCACGATATCAATCTTTTAATTTTCTAAATGAAAAAACTGAAATTTTATGCAATAGGCTTCGTTCCGGGGCTACTGATTGTATTTTTTATTTTAAACAAAAAAGGAGCAAGCTGCAGCGGATACCTTCCAAACAGCCGTGTAATTGCAGAAACCCTTTCCAAAGAATTCAAATATTCTGAAGAGGTAAAAACAGCGATGGCTGATTATAAGATCGATGAAAAATTCATCAAAGACAGCATCATTACCAACGGAAAAGTAGATTTTGACAAAAGCCACGCACAAAAGAAACCGTGCCCGGATTATCTTCTGACCTATCCTGAAAAAAATCCGTCTTACGAGATTACGTTTGACAAATGTGAAGAAACGGTAACGGTAATCAACCTGAAGAAGCTTAAATAATTTCTTTTAACAGACCGATATGGGAGGCAATTACTACATGATTCATGATTATCTGATATTCATCGGAGTTTTTGCCATTTTCCTTTTTCTGACAACCAGTATTTATCTATTCAGCCAGCATCAGAAACTGAAAATTAAAAATGCTAAACTGTCTGAAGCCAATAAGATCATCGAACAGCGATTGAATGAAGTGAGGCTGGAACATATCGGTACAAAGCTGAACCCCCACCTTTTCAAAAATATTCTGAACTCGGTTCAGTCCCATGCTTACCAGACTTATATGTCTTTGGACAAGCTGGCGAATGTGCTGGATTATATTTTATACGAAAGCAATAATAAGTTTGTAAGCCCGAAAGAGGAACTAACTTTTGCCTTAAGCCTTATTGAAATCAACAAGATCAAAATAAATCCTTTATTTGATTTCAGGATCAAATCCAGAATCAATAAATCCGATTCTGTATATGAAGAAAAGGTTTTTGCTCCGCTGATCTCTGTTGATCTCATTGAAAATGCCTTCAAACATACCGACTTTCTGGCTCAGGATTCGTTTATTTCCATTTCGATGGAGCTTGAAAACGGCATTTTTACCATGAAGGTCAGCAACAAAGCTTCTCTGAAAAATATTCTTGAAAAAGAAAAAAGCGGCTTTGGAAGCCAGTCTTTTGATCAAAGGCTTAAAATGATCTACAGTACCTATTATCAGTTGGAAAGAAGTTCAAAAAACGGAATCTTTACTGCAGAATTAAAAATCAATTTAGGAGAATTCTATGATAAAATGCGTTATTCTGGATGATGAATTGCTGGCAATAAGCTACCTGAAACTTCTATGTGAACAGATTGATGATGTAGAAGTCATCAAGGCATTCAACGATCCTAAAATTTTTCTGAAAGAAATTGATACCCTCGACTGCAATCTCTGCATTCTGGATATTGAAATGCCCGGAATGACAGGTCTTCAGGTAGCCGAACTGATCTCCGGTTCCAAAAAGATCATCTTCACAACCGCTTACAAAGAATATGCAGCAGAAGCCTTCGATCTGAATGTGGTAGACTATGTAAGAAAACCCATTAAAAAAGAACGCCTGATCCAGGCTTTTGAAAAGGCTAAAGAGCAGATCGCTACCGTTCAGAAAAAAACCTTTATCGAATGGAATACCAACATCGGAAAGACCATTATTCCTACCGAACAGATTGTCTACATCAAAACTTCAGAAATTGACAGCCGGGACAAGGATATTACCCTGAATGACGGAACAGTCATTGTTTTGAAAAACCTTAACTTCAAAAATCTCCTGGAAATGCTTCCTTCCAAAGATTTTGCACAGATCAATAAAAAAGAAATCATTGCACTATCTTCCATCAAAGTATTTACCACAAACGAAATTATCACTACCATCCTTACCGAAGGTGAAAACTTTTTAAGACTCCAGATTGGAGAAACCTATAAGAACTCACTGATGGAATGGTTCGGAAAATAAACCCTTCAAACATTTACGGTTTCATTACATAAAGCTTTCTCTTCATTACATCCCTGTTATTTGTAGCATTGTCCCAACGTACTTTTACTTCCGATTAAATGATTAATAATGAAAAACTGTCTTTATGCAGTAGGAATTCTCCTATCCGGGCTGTGCTTTTCTCAGGAAACCGCTTCAAAGGTCAAAGCCTCATTTTTTGAGGGAATCGCAGTTGCCGGATATGTAGATCATGGGGCATTCATCAACTTTACAGGGCCTAACATCAGCCTCACCCACAAAAACATAAAATGGATCGCAGGAATGCTGCCATCTCTCAGAATCAAAGAAGACCGCTCACCGGGAACAAAGAACAGCCCCGTGATGCCTACTTTGGGAGTTGGATTTACGATGGTTTACAAAAAAATGGTATTCCAGATTCCGGTCTATTATAACGCCAAAACCCCGGATCAGAACGGAAATTGGAAGGTAGGAGCCGGCATTGGTTATTCATTCAAATAGGTTTTATTACATTTTTTAGAACATTCGTTACATTTTAAAAAAAAGAGTATTTAACATAACTATATTCTTATCAACTTTGCATTAAAATATTGGAATCATGAATTTGGGGAAATACAGAAATTTAATTTTCTACATCACTACTATAGCCGTTTTTTCCTGCCTGATGTACTTCTTTATCATAGAAGGACAAACGCTGGAAATCAAAGAAAATATTGTCACCAAAACCAGCAGTGGTTCTACCTGGGAAAACTTTCAGGAGTCTTTTAAAACCAATCTTCATCATCCGTTGGCTTTATTACTGGCCCAGATCGTCACCATCATTCTGACGGCAAGACTTTTTGGATGGATCTGTATGAAGATCAAGCAGCCCAGCGTAATAGGGGAAATGATTGCCGGAATTGTTCTGGGGCCCTCTCTTGTAGGAATGTACTTTCCTGAGTTTTCAGCCTTTCTGTTTCCAAAAGAATCGTTAGGTAATTTACAATTTCTCAGCCAGATAGGTCTTATTCTCTTCATGTATATTGTGGGAATGGAACTGGATCTGAGTGTACTGAGAAAAAAAGCTCATGACGCTGTGGTGATCAGCCATGCCAGTATCATTATTCCTTTTGCATTGGGAATTGGTCTTTCTTATTTTATTTATCAGGAATTTGCGCCTACAGGAATTCAGTTTACTTCTTTTGCTTTATTTATAGCAATCTCTATGAGTATTACGGCATTTCCGGTATTGGCAAGAATTGTACAGGAACGGAATCTCCAGAAAACCAAATTGGGAACCATCGTTATTACCTGTGCTGCGGCAGACGATATTACAGCGTGGTGTATTCTGGCAGCGGTTATTGCCATTGTAAAAGCAGGTTCTTTTACCAGCTCCATCTATGTAATCATTATGGCCATTGCCTATGTATTTTTAATGATTAAGATTGTAAGGCCTTTCCTGAAAAGAATCGGGGACCTTCAGGCAGGTAAAAATACCATTAACAAACCGATGGTAGCCATTTTCTTCCTGACACTTATTCTCTCTTCCTATATAACGGAGGTTATCGGAATCCATGCATTGTTCGGAGCTTTTATGGCTGGGGCTATCATGCCTGAGAACACAAAATTCCGTACCTTATTTATTGACAAAGTAGAAGATGTGGCATTGGTATTACTTCTTCCGTTATTCTTTGTTTTTACGGGACTCCGTACACAGATCGGCCTCTTGAATGACAGTCACCTGTGGATGACAGCGGGATTCATTATCCTGACTGCTGTTCTAGGAAAGTTTGCTGGAAGTGCACTCACCGCCAAATTTGTCGGCATCAACTGGAAAGAAAGTTTAACAATCGGAGCCCTTATGAATACGAGAGGTTTAATGGAACTTATTGTATTGAATATCGGATATGACCTTGGTGTATTGGGACCTGAGATCTTTGCAATGCTTGTGATCATGGCTTTGTTTACCACATTCATGACAGGCCCTGCATTAGACTTTATTAATTTTGTTTTTAAATCTAAAAAAGAAGAAGAACCTGTACATGAGAACGATTCGAAATACAGAGTACTTCTATCTTTTGACAAACCTGAATCCGGAAGTACCCTGCTGAAGCTTGCCCACGATTTTACCAATAAAATGAACGGAAATAAAAGCATTACCGCCATGAATATTGCTCCGGTAGATGAAATGCATGCTTATGATATTGATGAATATGAAGACTCTCAGTTTCAGAATGTCATCGAAACGTCCCAAGAGCTCAATCTGGAGGTCACTACCTTTTTCAAAGCCTCTACCGATATAGAAAATGATCTTACCAGCATTACCAACAAAGGACATTATGATCTTCTTCTGATCATGCTCGGAAAATCTATGTACGAAGGAAGTTTATTGGGAAGACTATTAGGATTTACAACGAAGATCATCAACCCGGAAAAACTCCTGAACACCGTGAAAGGAAAGGGAAATATCTTCAACAATTCGCCTTTTGACGATTTTACCCTTCAGATTTTAGACAAAACCAATATCCCGGTAGGTGTTCTGGTAGAAAAAGACTTTCAGACTGCCAACAAGGTATTTGTTCCGATCTTCAACCTGAGTGATTTTTATCTGCTTGAATACGCCAAAAGGCTTATCAATAATAACAATTCACAGATCATCATCCTGGATGCTGCAGGACAGATCAGAAATAATATTGAAGTGAAAGAACTGATCAGAAGCATCGAGCAGGTAGCTCCCAATCATATTACATTGTATAATGAAAAGAAGATTGAAAAAGAGTTCCTGAATGCTCAGGATCTGATGCTCATCAGCAGCAAAAGCTGGAAAAACCTGATTGATACCAAAAGTCTGTGGCTTTCTGATATTCCATCAACATTGATTATTTCAAATCCATAACACACACCGATATTTCTATTTCTAAGAAGCTGTAAATATTATCTGTTGTCTGTAAAGAAAAAACAGGTATATTTATAGCTTCAATTTTTTGGGACATGCTGATTCACAGTGAAGAGGGAACGATAGAGCTGGAAACCTTTAATACAAAGCTATATAAGGGAATGTTGTTTGAACAGCTGCAACAGACTGATTTCTATAAAGGAAAATATCATTCGGTGTGGGATGTAAAAACGGGATATTTTTGGTATTATTTCAACACCATAGAAGTAAAAGGATACCAGGTTTACCTGAACCTCTGCTTTTTAGGAGATCAGCTGGACAGCATCCATATGAATACCTGGGAAAACAGTGATGCCAAAGACTGGAACGATTGGACAGAAAAAAAAGAAATGCAGATCTATGAACGGAACAATACATTTCTGAAGCTGATCCTCGGAATGTCTCCCACCCAAAAAAAGAAAACACCTTATCCAAGCTGTTCTTTCCTGTTCCCCTGGGGAAGTGTATGGTCAGTCTACGATCCCCGAAGCGCCAGCAGCCTGATGGGAATCAGCTTTAACGGAGAAGAAAAAAAACAAATAAATAACTTATAACCAAAGAATAAGATCGTAATATGTGCCGATATGCCATGATGGTTTACAAACGTCATTATGCCTGTTTCAACTGCCAGAAAACATTCAAACGCCGGGTTTTAAAAGACGTGGACAGAGATGCTGCTATTTCTGTAGATGCCAAATGCCCGGAATGCGGAAATCTGATGGCCAGTATGGGACTGGATTTTGAATCCCCCGCAAAAAACGATCATAAACAATGGGCTCATATCCGGAATCTGTATACCGTAGGAATTACTTTTCATTCTTGTGGCTGCTCAGGACCGGGATACATTCCTCAGGACCGCAAAGCGATCATCACTTATCTGGAGAAGATCCGCTCAGAATATATGCATGAACTGGTTTTCTGGAGATACCGCAGAGAACCTGAGAACAAAAGAGAACGTGAAATAGAATATCAGAAAAACGGCCGACACCTGTGGGCCGTCAGCAATAATGCATTCAAACAAACCGTGACCAATCAGGAAGGGATCAACTATTGGATCGGAAAGATAAAAGAAGTTGAAGAGCGGCTGAATCTTATCCGGGAGACGAAATAATTTACATCCCTGAACCTTATATTGAAATAATTCATAAAAAATCCACTCCAAGAAAGACCAGCATCGGCACGTTATCATTTCATTCAATAGGAACGGACTTTAGTCCGTTTTACAAAAAAACATTTTCCGATTGGCTTTAGCCAAAACTTACATATACTGTCGTTTATACTGAAACATTACAACTGAAGACGTCACATTCCCCTCCTTCGGAGGGGTGGCAAAAATTCAAAGAATTTTTGACGGGGTGGTTCCTTCCCCTCCCCTGGTTCCCCCTCCCCCTCTTTCTACTTCTCTTTCAACAGCTTCAACAACCTTTTCAGATCCTCCCGCATACTCTTCTCTTCCTCAGCCATATATTCTCCACTAAAAGGAGCCCCACAATCCTGACTGTTCACAACATGAATCAGATTGCCTTTCTCAAAATAATTTCTGGTTTCCATGATCTCTGATTTCTTGAAATCAAAAGTTTCCGTATCATTATTTTCTTTCATGACTTTAACGTCATAAAAGATCGGACGATTGTATTGGTAATCTTTTTGAAAAACAAAAGACAGCTGACCGTTTAGCAGGTAATATTCTATCAATCTCTGCCCCATTTCCCCATAATGTCTCGCAAGAATCTTTTCCAGTCGATTATTTTTAAAGAAAAAGGTAGCCTCACCTCCTTCTGCCGATTCTCCTTCAATACTTTTTTTGCGAATGGATGTCCATTTTGTAATAGAATTGATCCTTTTAAAATTAGCCTGAATAGGTTTCAACCGGTCCTTTAAATACTCATTGGCCGCAATATCGTCTTCATGAGACGCTGCTTTGATCTTTACCGTATCTTTTTTAATCTTACCGGAATGACCTGAAAATTCATCATTGAAACTTCCGGCATATCCAAAATTGATAAAGACCAGTAAAATAAAAATTCCAAACGCATATCTGCTTTTCATGACGGTGTGTTTTTACGTTATTTAATGAAAATTAAAATTATTAAAAATAAACAAGATGATAGGGTACTAAACGATACAGAATGCTAAATTTTATACAGACGTAACATTAAAATCACTCATTGATAACCCGGAAATTATACCTGATTTCAGCCATTTTTTATCAACTTTCCAGGTACTACTTCATCTGAAGTAACGATAAAACTTATATTTACTTTGAAAAGGACAGCGTTACCATTATGAAAAGAATATTCCCAATTTATTTTTCACTGTTTCTTACCAATAGTAAAAATCTGGTGAATGGAGGAAAAAGCTTTAAATACTGTAAAACTGATGTCCAAAACAGATAGCCATTTTTTAAAAAACAATATGATGATCAAAAAACAATATCCCGCCTACTTTATCCTCTTCTTTGTCTGTATAGCGTGCCTGTTTTCATGCAGGAAGACTCAAACACTTACGCAAGAGATTAACAACCGTGACAGTATAGCTGTACAGACCTATCTGAGTAAGGTTTATCACCAAAAGATCAAAGATACCATCAAGGGATTCTGGACGTATTCGAGTTCTGACAGATCAGACTCTTTATGGCAATTCGGTTTAATTTTTCAGAAAGGTAAAGAGAATGATAGCATTTACGGTACCTATCATTTGATCAGACAGGGAGATAAGCAGGAAGATGGATTGCTCAAAGGCATACTGATCAAAGAAAAAATAACCGCAGAGCTTTACCATCCTAAGGAATTTCCCGGTGAAAAAAGCAAAATAGAGCTTACAGAATGGGATGAAGGAAGTTATAATGCGATGCTGCTAGACTTTATCAAAGTCCCGGAAAGGCTTTCTTATTTATCGGGAACATTTATCTTACAAAGATTTGGACGCCGTGAACCTGAAAGAGTTATAGGTTGCGCATATCCGGGACATATAAAACGACGCAAACGCACTTCCAAATGAAAAAAATCAGTTTCGTTATCCTCAGCTTATTGATGCTGGCAGGCTGTAAAAATGATTCAAAACAAGCTTCCAAAGAAACCCGCAACACCGAATCTTCCGGAAAAGGCCGTCTTGTGGTAAAAGCAATAGATACAAATTTGTCCGGTACCTGGAAATATATAAAAAAAGCCCCGGGAGCCGAAGTGCCTGAAGAAATGCTGACAATAAAGATGGTACAGAGTGGGAATCTTATAAAAGCTCAATATTGTGCCATTACCCGCAGTGGCGGAAAAATCGACTGTGAAAATGATCCGGTAAATAATATTACAGGAACCCTTAAAGACGGAAAGGTAACTGCTGAGTTTTTCAGCTTCTTCGGTTCTCCCAAAGACAAAGGAAAAGTGGAAATAACGGCCAATAATGATGGTACATTGACATGGAAAGTCAAACAATTTCCTGAGGGCTTGTTTTATGGCCCATCTGAATGTATTCTCACCAAAGAAGAAAACAGAAAAACAGCTTCAAAAAAAGAAGCGGCTGCAACGCTTCAGCAACAATGGAAAGGAGAATATTCTTTGTCTATAGATTATGGGAAACTGGATGAGTTTTCTGAAATGGAAAGAGACTACAATCTGACCATCACTAAAGACAGCTGTATGTTCTCCGGATTAGGTTACAAAACCTATTTTACAGATGTTTGCAGCATCACCGGTGATCAGGACCAGATCATTGTAAAGTATATTCAACAGATTGAAGGTGATCAGATGTCAAATCATGCTCCTGTAGATACATTAGCGGTTGTATTTAGGAAAAATGGTAAATATTATCTGAAAAGTGAGATCGTTGCCAACAAAGACTGGCAGTATAATATTCCGATTCAAATCAGGAAGAAATCATAAAAATGCATCAACTTTAAAAAAAAATTTATAACTTCGCTTCGTGAATTTTAACAACGGAACATATTATTACGGAATTTTTAACTCAGAACTGGGATAGGGATTCTTATGAACATAACTTAAAACCTCGTCCTTGACGAGGTTTTTTTATTTTACAAACAATTTAAAAGATGAAAATAGGTATTATAGGAACGGGATTGATCGGAGGTTCGATGGCTTTGAAATTAAAAGAAAAAGGAATTACCAACTTTATTTACGGTATTGATAACGATCAGCAGCATATCAACAAAGCACTCGAACTGAACATCATAGATGAAGGAACGGATCTTGAACAGGGGATAAAAAACTCTGATCTGATCATTATTGCCATCCCAGTGGATGCAGCCCGAAAAGTTTTGCCGGGAGTACTGGATCTTATCTCAGATCACCAGACCGTTATGGATGCTGGCTCTACCAAGGCAGGAATTGTAAAAGCTGTAAAAGATCACCCGAAACGATCAAGATTTGTAGCCTTCCACCCCATGTGGGGTACAGAAAACAGCGGTCCGCAATCTGCCATCGCTGACAGTTTTTCCGGAAAAGCTGGAGTAATCTGTAACAAAGAAGAATCTGCCGAAGATGCTCTACAGACCGTAGAAAAAATTGTGGAAGCTCTGGACATGCATATGATTTACATGAATGCAGAAGACCATGATATTCATACCGCATATATTTCCCATATTTCGCATATTACTTCTTATGCCCTAGCCAATACGGTATTGGAAAAGGAACGTGAGGAGGAAACCATTTTCCAGCTTGCCAGTTCCGGATTCTCCAGTACAGTACGTCTTGCCAAATCTCACCCTGAAATGTGGGTTCCTATCTTTAAACAAAACAAAGAAAATGTTCTGGATGTTTTGAACGAACATATTTCCCAGCTCAGAAAATTCAAATCTGCACTGGAAAAAGAAAATTATGAATACCTGGAAGAACTGATTACCAATGCCAACAGAATCAGAGGAATTTTAAGATAAAATAACAACCAACAAGTTGATACCGGAAGAAAGAGAATGAAATTACATCAGCCTTTTTCTTCCGGTTTTTATTTTCAGATGTATCGGATAAAATAGCTTCGTCACAAAATATCAGAACTTTACCCCCTAAATATCCGCTTTATTATTCAGGAGTAAACCATTATTATACGTTCATTACAGCACATTTTTCAGGTACCGCAACTTAAGACGTCATATTCCTCTCCTTTGGAAGGGTTGTTATTTGACAAGGTATTTTCCCTTCCTATTTTCCTGTTTTACATTTCTTATCATTGAATCAATTTTTAATAAAATTAAAAATTATTTTAACTTTATTAAAAAAAGTATTACTTTCGTAAAAAAATAATTCATGAAGCTACCCATAATCTGCCCAAGTTGTGATCATACACTGAACGTAAGCCAGATGAAATGTCCAAGCTGTAAAACAGAAGTAAACGGTGACTACGAACTTCCGGTCCTCCTGAAACTCAACCGTGAAGAGCAGGACTTTGTTCTCAACTTTTTCCTCTCCAGCGGAAGTATTAAAGAAATGGCTAAGCAGGCCGGGCTTTCTTACCCTACCATGAGAAATAAAATGGATGACTTGATCACCAAAGTGGAACAACTAAAAAAATAACCTGTAAACTCATTTGTATGAACTGGAAAACCATTTTCAATCCGTTTGAAAGATTTGATGATAAACTTCTGCTCCTGATCGGAATTCTTACCATACTTCTTTCTATTGCTGTAGGATACTGGACAGGAACGTCATTCAACAGTATTTATAAAATTGGCAATTTAGATCCCGTTTCTCTTAAAATCGTAGCTTTATCTACCCTGGCCAGCTTTATTTTCGCCATCATCATCCTTTTTATATTGGGTAAAATACTGAATAATAAAACCAGGTTTATAGATATTGTCAATACGGTTCTAATATCTCAACTCGTTCTGGTGATATTGCAATGTACAGAAAAAATACCCTTTATAGATGATGCAAAAGAAAGAATGATCACTTATGCTCAGCATCCTTCTGATTCTATTCCTCTGCTAGATACATCCATTATGATGGGGACAGCTTTATTCAGTATTACTCTACTAACCTACAGCATCGTTCTCTTTTATAACGGTTTTAAAACAGCAACCAATATCAAAAAATGGCAGCATATTGCGCTCTTTGCAGTGGTCTCTTTAGTCTCCGTTATTATTTGCCAAATCCTAATGTCTAAATTTATTTAAATACCATGAAAACTCAATTAATTGCAGTGCTGGTCTTCCTGGCACACTTTTGTCATGCCCAAATTGAAGGAAACTGGAATGGCGAACTGGACACCCAGTCTATGAAATTGCCCGTTATCCTTAAAATATCCAAAAAATCAAAAGGCTATACTGCTACCTTGGTAAGCCCCAATCAAAGCTCCAAAGAAATTCCTGTAGATAAGATCAGTTTCAACAATAATGAACTCAGTTTTGATATTGAGAACCTCAGAGCAGGCTACAAAGGAACCTACAAAACAGATCATTTTGAAGGAGACTTTCTTCAAAACGGGAGAACAATGACCCTCAACTTTTACCGGAATGCCCAATCTGAAAGTTCCGAGACTTCGGATGTTCCTTTTCTTAACGGTAAAGCCATCAATACTCAGAAAATCGATGATTTTTTAAACTATATGGTTCAGAATAACCAGGTCATAGGAAGCGTTGCCATATTCCAAAACGGATCAGAAGTGTATCACAAAGATTTTGGTCAGCAGCTTTTATCCAATGTAAGCTATGATAAAAATACAGGGTATCAGATAGGTTCTATCAGTAAACTTATTACTGCGGTGATGCTTTTACAACTTGTAGAGCAAGGAAAACTAAGCCTTACAGATCCGCTTTCAAAATTTTATCCTGATATTCCCAACGCTAAAAAAATCACCATCCGACATATGCTGAACCATACCAGCGGATTGGGAGATTATGTTGGTAAAACCGGGGGTAACTGGCTTTTTGATAAACCCGTGGGTGACGCAGCGATCATTGCAGCCATCAAAAAACAAGGAGCAGGTTCCAAGCCTGGAGAAAAAACGAGATATTCAAATTCAGCCTATTTTCTATTAAGCAGAATTCTGGAAAAAATTCATGAAAAACCTTATCATCAGATTTTAAAAGAAAATATCCTGGCAAAAGTCTCAATGCCTCATACTTTTTCAGTACTCGACCATTCAAAGAATGTTTTTAAATCTTACGAACTTAAAAATAACACCTGGAGCGAAGTAAAAGATTTTAACTTTCAAAACTGTATCGGGCTGGGAGATATTACCTCTACTCCAGAAGACCTGAATATCTTTATTAATGCATTGTTTAACGGTAAATTCATAAAGAAAGAAACCCTGGATATGATGATTTCCAATAAAAATGAGAAATTTTTCGGACTCGGAATGATGAAAATGCCGTTTTACAACATCACTTTATACGGACATGGAGGAGATACGGCAGGAAGTCATTCTACAGTAGGCTTCGAACCCACAGACCAATTATCTTATGCGATTACCATCAATGGTGAGAAATTCAATCACAACAGTTTCTACGTAGCACTTTTGAATCTGATCTATGACAGAGACTATAAATATCCTGTGTTTGGTCAGACTAAAGCTCCGGCTCCTGAACTGGAAAAATATGTGGGAGACTATACCTCAAAAGATATTGATATGGGGTTAAAAGTATTTGTCAAAGAGGGTACATTATATGGACAAGGTACCAATCAGGCTGAATTCACGCTCACTTCTGTAGGAAAAGATCAGTTCACGTTTGACAAAGCAGGTCTGAAACTCGTATTTATGCCGGAAAACAATCAGTTTAAACTCACACAGGGTGACAAAACGTTTCTTTTTAATAAAAAATAGAACATCCGGTAACTATAGTGCTTTTTTAATTGCCTGTAGAGGTCCGATTCCCTTCATTTGAGTTGAAGATGCCAATATTCCACTCCTCTTGAGAGGCGGCAAAAATTCTTTGAATTTTTGCCGGGGTGGTCCTTTCTCCTCCATTCTAAAAAAAATCCTTAGACAGAAGTCTAAGGATTTTATATTGTAAAAGGATGTTTTATATTAACATTCCGGAACATTCACTGCAATCGCCAGTCCGCCCTCAGAAGTTTCTTTGAAGCGGTCACTCATAGCCTGTGCCGTTTCCCACATAGTCTGGATCACTTCATCCAGAGTTACTTTTGCTTTGGCAGGGTCACTTTCAAGAGCGATATTTGCTGCTGTAATGGCTTTCATTGCTCCCATTGTATTTCTTTCGATACATGGGATCTGTACCAGACCTTTAATAGGGTCGCAAGTCAGCCCAAGGTGATGTTCCATTGCAATTTCTGCTGCCATCAGCACCTGTCCTACACTTCCTCCAAGAATCTCTGTAAGACCGGCTGCCGCCATTGCGGAAGACACTCCGATCTCCGCCTGACATCCACCCATTGCTGCAGAAATCGTTGCATTTTTCTTAAATAATGTTCCGATCTCACCCGCTACAAGCAGGAATCTTGCAATATCATCTTCACTGGTAAAAGGGGTAAAGGCCTGTGCATACATCAAAACTGCCGGAATTACTCCACTCGCCCCATTGGTAGGTGCCGTAATGATCCTTCCGAAGCTTGCATTCTCTTCGTTCACAGCCAGTGCAAAGCAGGCAATCCATTTGTTGATATTCGTGAAGTTCTCTTCAGCATCTACAACAAGCTGGAACCATTCATCAAGATTTTTATAGATTTTATCTCCTAAAAGTTTTCTGTTAAGACCTGCGGCTCTTCTTGTTACGTTAAGACCTCCCGGAAGAATTCCTTCCTTATTTACACCTTTATAGATGCATTCTTTGATCTGTTGCCAGATATAAAGGGCTTCTGCTCTTGTTTCTTCCTGAGTTCTCCAGCTTTCTTCATTGATCAGGATCAGATCTGAAACCCTGCTGAATCCTAATTGCTGGCAATATTTTACAATATCAGAAGACTTATGACAAGGGTATAATGTACGTACACATTGTTTTTGAATGGAATTTTTTTCCTGGCTTGCAATAAATCCGCCTCCTACAGAATAAAAGTCCTGAACAAGCTCGGTTCCGTCTTCAAACACTGCCTTGAAAATCATTCCGTTAGGGTGAAAATCAAGGGATTTCTGCATATTTAAAACCAAATGATGCCCATAGATAAAAGGAATTTCTTTCTCCCCGCCAAGGTTGAGAATCTGATCTCTTTTTATGGTCTCTATTTTTTCATCAATTTTTGAAGTATCGATTGTCTTGAAATCTTCACCATTCAGCCCCAGCATTCCGGCAATATCTGTCCCATGACCAATCCCCGTTTTTGCGAGTGAACCAAAAAATTCAAGAAAAACCTCTTTCACTTCTTCAATTGATCTTTCTCTTTTTATAATTCTGATAAATGCAGATGCTGCATTCCAGGGTCCCATCGTATGCGAACTGGACGGACCTATTCCTACTTTAATAATCTCAAAAACCGATATTGATTCCATAAATATATCTTCATTTTCCTCAAAAACAAAGATACATGATAAATCCTAAAATCAATCTTCAAATCTTTAATGAAAATTGAGATCTGATCAGAATATAAAAGCTATTGCAGATATTCTTCATGCTGAGAGAGGTCAAGCCCTTTGTTTTCAGACTCTTCAGAAACTCTCAATGTAATTATTGAATCTGTAATTTTATATAAAATTAATGATCCAAAAAAGGTGAAAACAGAAACTAAAATCAGGGCAGCCATATGATGAAGAAAAACCTGAAACCCTCCATGAAGCAGACTTGCATTTTCACCATGAGCAAAAACAGCCGTAAGAATCATTCCCATAATCCCTCCTACTCCATGGCAGGCAAAAACATCCAGAGTATCATCTATTTTCTTCAAGGGCTTCCAGTTGACCATCACATTAGAAACTATTGCGGTGATAAATCCTATAAAAAGACTTTCCTGAATACTTACAAAACCGCATCCCGGAGTAATGGCCACAAGCCCCACTACAGCTCCGATACAGGCTCCTAAAGCAGATATACTTCTTCCATTGATTCTGTCGAAAAAAATCCACGTCATCATCGCGGAAGCGGAAGCAATAGTAGTGGTACCAAAAGCAGTGGCTGCTGAAGCGGAAGCACTCAACGCTGAACCGGCATTAAACCCAAACCATCCGAACCAAAGCATTCCCGTTCCCAAAAGTACATAAGGAATATTGGAAGGCTCGTGATGCGGATTTTTTCTGTTTCCAACCATCAAAGCTCCTGCAAGTGCTGCAAAACCAGCACTCATATGTACCACTGTTCCTCCGGCAAAATCTTTCACTCCAAAATATTTGTTCAAAAGTCCGTCAGGATGCCATACCATGTGACAAAGCGGTGTATAAATAAAAATGCTGAAAAGAATGATAAACAATAAATAAGAAATAAAACGAACCCTTTCTGCAAAAGAGCCTGTGATAATAGCAGGGGTAATCACGGCAAATTTCATCTGAAAAAGGGCAAACAGAATAAAAGGGATAGTGGGAGCCATTATTTTATGGGGCAGATTGCCTACTCCACAGAAAAACGGATAGCTTAACGGGTTTCCGATAATACCGTAATGTTTTCCACCCAAGGTAATCCCCAGTGAATTTCCAAAAGATAAAGAAAAACCTACGACCACCCACACCAAAGAGATAACTCCTAAAGCAATAAAGCTCTGCAGCATGGTAGAAATTACGTTTTTCCTACCCACCATTCCTCCGTAAAAGAATGAGAGCCCGGGCGTCATCAACAGGACAAGGCCTGCCGCAGCCAGAATCCAGGCAACATCAGCCCCAACAATTTTATCTTCACTTAAAAATTCTCCTGTATCAGGAATATCCGTAACCGGATTCCAGAACAATCCGCCAAATGCCACAAGCGTAATGATAGAGAACGAAACGATCCATTTAAGTCCAATTTTCATAAATTTATATTTACACCCATTAAATTTAAATATAAATTTATAAAAAAATCACAATTTTAAAACAATACCCCTATTAAAAATACTGCATTTAAAAAAAATTACACATTTTCAACAAATATCTCTTTCAGTATTTTGGAAACTTCTCTGGATTTTGTCGCCGGAAAAAGATGAGTTCCTCCTTTCACTACATAATCAGGATTGGAATAACGAATTGGAAATACAATATCTTTATCTCCCAATATCTGAATCACGTTAGGATTTTCCTCAAATTTCCACTCAGAAACTTTTTCTACTGACCATTTGAGATAATAAGGATCTTTTACTTTAAAATATTGCAGAAGTTTTGGGTTTTTAGGATCAAACAGCTTTCGGATAACAGCATATACGTTGGCTGCCTTATCATTGAACAAACCTACCGGCAATAGTCTTGGAATTTTGGTAACCTCACCGGTCTTTATAAATCTGGACTTTTCCTTATCGGATTTTATACTGCCAAGAATAATGACCTTTTCAGCTGGTTTCAGTTGATTGATCTCCTGCACAATAATTCCTCCGAAAGAATACCCCAACAAACAAAATGGTTCTGAATCGTCTACTTTATCTGCCATTCTTTTGACGTAAGCATCAAAAGGTTCATTTTTTTCAGGGATAAGCCAATCTATAAATATCAATTCAAAGTGCTTGGGAAACTCTATTTTTTCAAGTACTTTGAAATCTGCACCCAGACCGCTTACAATATACATTTTCATACTACTAATTTATAAAAAATTGAAAAAGAATTTTACGGTTCTTATAGAAAATTTCAAGCCGAAATCCTATGGAATGACAAAGTGTATGAATAAAATGAGCGCTCTATGTCATTCTGATAGAAATCTGACAGCACCTATAAAAAAGTGGTATATAATTTTATTTAAATGGAAAATGTAAACATTTCCCTCTTCAGAAGGGGTGGCTTTATCTTTCTCCACTCTCACTATCCCACAAAAAAAGAGCAGCCCCTCAGAACTGCTCTTTTGTATCAATATAAATCTTTAATTTTATTTTTTCTTTTTTGGTACTCTGTTCTCATTATCCAACATTTCGGTAGAAACTTTGAACTGAATATCCATTTCGTTTTTAATGAAATAATCTTTCAATGAAGATTGATAGAATACTTTAAAGTCTCTTCTGTTCAAAGAGAACTTAGCAGACTCAATAGAAGTTGTAAACTGAGTCACATATACATTCGCAGGGAAAGAGATTGTTTTTCTTACTCCCTTAAGGGTAAGGTCTCCATATACCGTAGAATTATACTCATTGTTTGCCAAAGGAATAATCTTAGTCAAATGGAACTTAGCAACAGGGAATTTTTTTACTTCGAAGAAATTAGAACTTTTCAGATCATTGGTCAGCTTAATCTGATCTTCGTCTGAAACATCTCCCGCCATCAGACTTCTCATATCTATAATAAACTCTCCATCTACAAGAACGGTATGGTCAAAGTTGAATTTCCCGCTTTTTAATTTTATTGTTCCTGAGTGGGAAGTTTCCTGGGTTTTTACAACCTTATATCCCCACCATCTGATCTCTGACGAAGTCACTTTTGAAACTTTATCAAATTTCTTTTGGGCAGAAACAAATGATATGCTTGCGCACACCATAGCAAACAATAGTAATCTTTTCATTCTTTTTTATTTACAATTCAACAAAAATAAAAAAAAGTGTAGAACTTCTACACTTTTAACAATCTTTTTTTGATTAATTTATTGAGCAGTTACCTTTACCACCATATCAATGTCATCTTTCACAAAAACATCCTGCATGGTAGACTTGTATGCTACATCAAATTTCTGTCTGTCGAAAGAGAATTTGTTAGATACTAAGCTTACTACTCCTTTGCTGTAAGAAATCTTTGCAGGGAAAGTAACCGGGCTAGTTTTTCCTTTTACAGTAAGGTTTCCTGTTACTAAAGAGTTGTAGATTTTATCGTTGTTTTTCTTTACCGCGGTAATTTTGAAACTTGCAGTAGGGAATTTCTCTACTTCAAAGAAGTCACCGTTCTTAAGGTGTCCGTTTAGTTTCTGCTGATATTCTCCTGTAAGGTCAGTAGCGTTGATAGACGTCATATCCAGTACAAAGCTTCCTCCTACAAGTTGGTTTCCTTTCATTACCATATCTCCTGATTTTACTTTTACTGTACCATCGTGAGAACTTGCCTCAGACTTTGCTACTTTGTATCCCCACCAGTGAACATCAGATGCTACTACTTTTTTGGACTGTCCGAAAGCTAAACCACCAGCTAAAACTGCTAATAAAAATATTTTTTTCATTGAATAGAATTATTTACTTATTTAATAGCACAAAGGTAGCTATCTTATTCGATAGATGACGTTGATGTAAATCAAGAAATTTAATTATTTTTATGAATAATATCATCCCATAAAAAAACTCCGAATTTCTTCGGAGTTTTTATTTTTTATACTTGATAGTAGGCGGTGTAAAGAGCCATCCCTTTTAGTGCCGTATGATTTTGCTTGACCAGATAGATCGGAATATTTCTCAGCATTCCTTCCATTTTATCACTGATCTTGAATTTTTCATAGAACTTGTCTTTATCAATATATTCTCTCACGATCTGAGGAATATCTCCGGCGATCAGTAATCCTCCGGTAGCTTTTACTTTCAATGTTAAGTTATTCGCTTCACGTGCCAGGAACTCAAGGAAAGTATCCAGCGCGATTCTGCAGATCAGTACATTCTCTTCTACAGCTGCTTTATACAATTCTTCTACAAAATTTCCCTGAGCAAGACGTTCTCCCAGCCATTCCGGCTCCGGATGTCTTTTTACGTCTCTCAGGAATCGGTAGATATTGAATAAACCTGTTTTGGAAAGTACATTTTCCCAGCTTACAATTCCATAGATATTATTTAAGAACTGGTAGAATTCGACTTCTACATTGGTTCTTGGAGAAAATTCAGAATGTCCGCCTTCAGTAGCGAAAGGTCTCAGGTATTTTCCGTCAAAGAAGTAACCTGCCTCTCCCAATCCGTTTCCTGGAGCAAGAATGGCTACATTTCCTTTTTCAAGGTGACCGCTTGTATAGATTGCTTCAAGGTCGTTATCTTCAAGTAGAGCCATTCCGTAAGCAGATGCTTCCAGGTCATTCAGCATTTCTACTTTTTCGAACCCGAAATCTCTGGCATATTCTTCTATATCTAAATTCCAGCCCAATCTCGCAGGGCTGCTTTTTCCGTCAAGTACCGGGCCTGGTACAGCCATTCCAAGACGTTTTACATTCTCCAGCTGGTTATCCTGAATAAACTTCTTCAAAATATCAGAAAAAGAAGCGTATTCTTTAGTGGAATATACATTCTGGAGTTTTATCTCAAGACCTCCGTTACCGGAAACAAAATAGCCTAAGATTGTCATATCTTCACGGAGACTTGCCCCAATGATAGAAACATTATCATTATTACTGTTCTCTACTCCTGGTAAATAAAGTGGAAATTTTGGATTCAGAATCATAACCTCAAATTTTACCAAATATAATAATTGTTTTTGTAAATCCTGCACAGAACAAAAAAACCTTTCCACTTTCGTGAAAAGGTTTTGGTTAATAATTGTTTATATATTAAATCTAACTACTTTCCTAATGGAATATTGTAACCGAATCCTACTCCGATATTCCCCACATTATAGTCCTGACCAGCTAAATCTCCTTTTGTTCCTACAAAAACCTTCTGGTATTGTACGAAGAAGTTCCAGTCTCTGTTGTGGTATCCGATCTCCGGTTTAAGGTAAAAACCTCCGCTTGCTCTTTCAACATTGGTATTGGATGCAACTGTTTTATCTCCAACCAGGAAACCATATCCTAAGTCTGTTCCGAAATAGAAACCAGTCTGTTTTGGATAAATTCTGATTAAAGCTGCTACAGGTACTACTCCTACATCATTGTTTTTATATCCGTTGTTGTCTTTTCCAAAATAGTGAGTATATCCTGATGCGATACCTAAACCAAATCCTGGAGTGATCAGGTTCTGATAAGCTACATCTACTCCTACGGCAGCAGAAAGATTATCTGCAGGAACTGCTAAACCAACATTTGCGCCCACTTTGATCATATTGTTCATTTTAGAATCCTGTGCGCTTGCTATACCTGCTGTTAAAATCCCAGCCAGTAATATTGCCTGTTTAAACATTTTCATAACTCTAATTTTTAAATTTTACTAAACAAGAGGATGTAAAAATCGTGCCAAGGAAGGCTTTTTCGTTGATTTTAACACTCAAACAAACTATAAAACAATGAATATCAATACCTTATTTTTAACAAAATTTAAATGTTTGTTTAACAAAATTTATCAAAAAAATGATCCTGAAAAGTGAATTAAAGAAAAAATACCAGAAAGGAAGTTGGAAGATGGAAACAGAAGGTCATATCCTAATATAATATAAAGTCAATTCTGTTTGTTTTATAAATTTAATTTCCGGCTTCTAGCTTCTAGCGAATATAATAATATTAACAATCTTTAACCCGTTATTATTTTAACCTTTTTCTTTCAATCTCATCAAAAAAATAAATGTTCTCACCATGGCAGATTCATTATTAAAAAACAAACATCTTCTTTGGCGTGCAGGGTTCGGTATAGGAATCAATCAGATTAATGATCTGAAAAATAAAGATACGAAAACACTGATGCATGAGCTCTTCAAAGAAGACAGCTTCAGTGAAATCTCATACGATACTCCCGATGCCGATCCTACAGCAGACTATATGAACGCTACCGCCCCGGCAGAAAAGAAAAAAGAAATGCAGCGACTCAACCGGGAACAAAACAATGAACTGAATCTGAACTTTCTGGATAAAATAGTGAACAGCAAGGAACAGCTGAGGGAAAAGATGGCCTTCTTCTGGCACGGGCATTTTGCCTCCAGGGTAATCAACCCAAAATTCAACAGACAGCTTCTCAATATGATCCGGAAACATGCGTTGGGAAATTTCAAAGACCTGCTTTTTGAAGTAAGCCAGTCTCCCGCTATGCTCAACTTCCTGAACAATCAACAAAACAAAAAAGACCATCCTAATGAAAATTTTGCCCGTGAAGTGATGGAACTGTTTACCATGGGAAGGGGAAATTATACGGAAAAAGATATTCGGGAGGGAGCAAGAGCTTTTACCGGATGGAGCTATGATAAAGAAGGAAACTTTAAAGAAAGAAAAAACCTCCATGATGAAGGAACCAAAACTTTCCTCGGAAAAACAGGGAATTTTGACGGAACAGATGTTCTGAATATTATATTGGATCAAAAGGCCACTGCAAAGTTTATTACAGCAAAAATCTATAGATTTTTTGTGAATGAAAAAGTGGATGATGAGATCGTCAACAGGCTAAGCACCAATTTCTACGCTTCCGGATATGATATAAAAAAGCTGATGACCGAGATATTTTCAAGTTCCTGGTTTTATGATCAGAAAAATATCGGAAACAGAATAAAATCTCCCGTAGAGCTCATGGCCGGAATCATGCGGATACTTCCCATGCATATCCAGAATCCTGAAAACCTTATTGTTTATCAGAAATTATTGGGGCAGATGCTCCTCTACCCTCCTAATGTGGCAGGATGGCCCAACGGAAAATCATGGATCGACAGTTCTACTCTGATGCTGAGGCTTCAGGTTCCACAGATCTGGTCCGGACTTCGCCCGTTAGAATACAGTCCAAGGCAGGATGATGACCTCGATATGGGGATGAAATCTAAAGAAACAGCATTAAACAAAACCTTTAAGAACCCGAATATCTCTATAGACTGGAATCGTGTAGATCAAATATTTGCTCATAAAAACTGCCAGGATTATCTGATTCTCAATTCCCAGAATCTGAATATGGATGCTGTAAAAAGTTTCTCTGATAACAGCACCAAGATGAACATTATCAATCTGATGTCAACTCCGGAATACCAATTGATGTAGATTGCAGTTAGCCGGCATCACCCACCTTTATCCTAAAAGCAAAATTATGTTAATCAAAAGAAGAGAATTCCTCAAAATAAGTTCATTGGCCACTGCTTCCCTGCTGATGCCCAATTTCCTGAAATCAATGACATTGGATGATGCTCTGACGCCCAATCAAAATATTCTGGTCGTCCTTCAGTTTACGGGAGGTAATGATGGTCTCAATACGATTATTCCGGCCAGAAATGATATTTACTTCAGGGAAAGGAAAACGCTTGCCATTCAGGACTCACTGGCTTTGACCGATGAAGCAGGCATCAACCCTTCTCTTTCTTACTTTAAAGAGCTTTTTGATAATGGCGAACTTTCGGTCATGAACAATGTTGGCTATCCCAATCCTGACAAGTCCCATTTCCGAAGTATGGATATATGGCAGTCTGCCAGCAGAAGCGATGAATTCCTTGATACGGGATGGCTCGGACGGTTTCTGGATGAGGAATGCTACCGCTGTGAGCACCCTACCCAGGCACTGGAAGTAGATGATATGCTCAGTCTTGCCCTGAAAGGAGAAAATAATAAAGCATTCGCCTTTAAAGATCCCAAAAGGCTTTACCAGACCAGCCAGGAGAAATATTTCAAATCACTATATGACCATCACCACGATGATGAAACGGTTTCTTATCTTTATCAGACTTTAGGGTCCACGATCAATAATGCCGGTTATATTTTTGAAAAAAGTAAAGCAAAAAAAACAGAACAGATCTACCCGAACTCTCAATTGGGAAAAGATTTCAAAACTGTAGCCTCACTGATCAAATCTGACATCAACACCCAGGTTTACTATCTTTCTATCGGAAGTTTTGATACCCATGTAAACCAGAATGACAGACAGAAAAAGCTGTTCGATGATATAAATGATGCCGTAAAATCCTTTGTAGCCGATATGAAAAGTAATGGTCTCTTCAATAATGTACTGCTTATGACCTTTTCTGAATTCGGACGCCGTGTTGCCCAGAATGCCAGCAATGGAACGGATCACGGAACAGCCAACCAAATGTTTTTCATCGGTGGAAATCTGAAGAAGAAAGGATTACTGAATGCTCTTCCTGATCTGCAAAACCTGAATGAAGGCGACCTCATCTATAAAGAAGATTTCAGAAAAGTATATGCCACCATCCTTAAAAACTGGCTGAAAGCAGACTCTTCCAAAGTCTTGGGATGGAAAGATGGAATTTATGATTTTATATAAACACCCAAAGTTTTTATTTAATCCATAAAAGACACAAAAGCTTTAAAACAAACACTTAAGTGATATTAAGTGACAAAATTTGCACGCGCCCCCTAAGCCTTTGAAAATATTAAACTTCCTTGAATATTACATGAATATCTCAATGGAAAGACCGTACATTCCCCTCCTCCGGAGGGGTGGCAAAAATTCTTTAAATTTTTGACGGGGTGGTCATTTTCCCCCACTCCTACCACACCTTATATCACTACAAAAAAAAGAGACCATCCCATAATGACAGTCTCTTTTCAATAATTTTAAATTTTAACTACGCTTAAGCAGTAATCTGCTTAGGTTCTTTCTCGTTCTGATTCTCTTTTTTGTCAAGTTTCTCAGATATTTTTTTAACAATATATTCTATTGCTATAGGTGCTATGATTGCAATTAATGCTTTGAATATTCTTGATCTCATAATGTGATATTGTGAGGGTATATATGCAATTTCCAAGCCAAGATTTTTTATTGTCCAATACTTTGGTGAGAATGCAGACAGTTTATTTCTCCTCCGGTACAATCAGATTCTGATAGTTTTTGATCCCTGCGCTGAACTTTTCTTCCATCTTCTCTCTTAATTTTTTGGGTTTATGAACGATCAGAGAACTTCCAAACCCCAACAATAATCTTTCCAGCTCAAAATTGATCTGCACAGAGATTTTAAACAGAGTTCCATTATGATCTTCACGGATGATCTCCTGGCTTTTATGCAGGGGTTTTGTTTTCACATAAGGTGAATTTGCCGAGTCTACCCAGAAAACTACTGATTTGGGAACAATACCCTCAGAGACAGTAACGCCTACAATATCTTTGAAATACTCATCACCATCCAGATCTTTGTCAATATACTGATGGCTTTCATTCACTTCAATATTTTCCATTCTGTCCAATGCAAAGTTGTACATTTTCTGTTTATAGAGACAGATCAGAAACCATCGGTTATTGAATTCCTTCAGCAGCTGCGGGTGAACTGTATAGATGTTGGATTCTCTGGCGGTAAAGCTTTTATAAAGAATATTCAAAACTTTTTTACCGGCAATACTTTCATAGAGAATGTCAATGTGCTCCAATCCTTTCAGCTGTTCGTTTTTATCCAGATGGATAATAGATTTCTGGCTGGTGGCATGAATGGAATCTTCCAGTTTCTGAATCACCCCGTTCATTTCTTTAAACATCGAGAAATCTTTGAACTGCTTCAGGATCTGGACCGCATTATTCATTGCTTTCAGGTCGCTGTCATTTACAGAAATATTATGAATACTGTAATCAGGATCACTGTAGCGGTAATATTTTCTCTCATACACCTCAATGGGCGCTTCATAACCGAACTTTTCACTCCGCATATTCTGCAGATCAAGTTGTACGGTCCTTTTACTCACATAGGATTCTTTGCCTTCAAATTCAAATAAAGCTTCGGAACATTCATCAATAAGATCTTCCAGCGTATATTTTCTGTATTTGTTCTTAAGACATTTATCGAGGGTCTTATAGCGGATCAGGGCATTTTTGTTGGATGACATGGTGTTGATTTTTAGTTAGGCAAAATTGCAGAAGGGTAAAAGAGCAAAATCGTCAATGCACAAAAAGAGGTAATTGCTGATATGGCAATAAACTCTATTTTTCAAGCGGTTACACTACTGATTCATTATAAAATTCCTCAGCAGATTTGCCTTTTTGCGATACTCCTTTTTGCTTAAAAACTATTTCTCCTTCAAAGCATTTCCTTCAAAAGTAATTCCTTCCCAACCAAATTTCATGAAGTTTCTGATGTTCTGATGATCGTCCCCTTCCGGATTTTTCAAAACATCTTCTCTGTAAAATTCTCCAAAAAGCCTAAGGGTCTTTTCTTTTGAAAGATCCTGAAGACTCGCATAGCTGAACACCTTGCATGAACCGTTATTCTGCCCGGACTGGTTGGTAGTATCCCCATTTTTAAAAGCTGTAGGTGTAAACTCATAATTTGCGTCGATATAAGCAATAACATCCGTAAACTGGATCGTTTCAGGAAAATGTGTCAGTTGTTCTAATAATACCATAAGGATAGGTTTTAAATGATTACGGCACTCAACAAATTCACCTATTGTATCTTTGCTTTGCCTTATTTTTAAACTTTTTGTAAAAATAATTAAAATTTCTTTACCTACGCAAAACTATTGCGCAATAATGATCTTACTTTGCATCATCAAAATGAAATAAAGATGGAATTTAATGGAAATCATTTAATCGAATTAGGATATAGACCAGCAAAATGGTTTAAAGATGCCATTACCTATATCAATGAGAATCATCTGGATGAACATCAGATTGCAGAATATCTGGTACAATTCAAGCAACCAGACCTTATTCCACTTCATGATACAGCTAAAGATTTTGTCATCAACATCAGAGCCGAACACGAAAGTGAAAATGATAATGTGGAGAAAGTCATCAAAACGATGAAAGTGTTGATGAAAACCCCTACTCTGACCAGAGGAGCCTTGATGCCGGATGCCTGCCCTACAGGTCCTGAAGGTTATATCCCTGTGGGAGGTGTGGTGGTTGCCCAGAATGCCATTCATCCGGGATTCCATAGTGCAGATATTTGTTGTTCGGTAATGTTGACCGATTTTGGTAAAGCCAATCCTAAAGAGATTCTTGATGCCGCACACGCTGTAACGCATTTCGGATATGGAGGAAGACCTAGAGGTGAACAGATGCCGATGTCTCAGGAACTGATGGATGCCTTCAGAGAGAATGATTTCTTAAATGATGAGAAATTAATAAGCATTGCCCGTTCTCATATGGGAACTCAGGGGGATGGAAATCATTTCCTTTTTGTAGGAATTTCCAAAAATACAGGAAATACAATGATGGTGACTCACCACGGATCGAGAGCTCCGGGAGCTGCTTTATATGATAAAGGAATGAAGGTGGCCAACCGTTTCAGACAGGAAATTTCCCCTGAAACGTTGAAAGAAAACGCCTGGATTCCTTATGATACGGAAGAAGGGAAATCCTATTGGGAAGCCCTGCAACTGATCAGACAATGGACTAAAGAAAACCATACTTCTATTCATGATGCTGTACTGAACAAACTGGAAATGGAGAAAGAAAACAGATATTGGAATGAACATAATTTTGTCTTTAAAGATGGTGATCTGTTCTATCATGCGAAAGGAGCTACTCCACTGGATGATAAGTTCATGCCTGATATTACAGGACCGAGACTGATCCCACTGAATATGTCTGAACCGGTATTGATCGTTCAGGGAAAAACGAATGAAAGAAACCTTGGTTTCGCCCCTCACGGAGCGGGAAGAAACTTCAGCAGAAGCCAGCATAAAAAATCCATGGCTCATAAAACAACTGAAGAGATCTTCAATGAGGAAACAGCAGGATTGGATATTCGTTTCTACTCCAATGAAATTGATATTTCTGAGCTTCCAAGTGCTTATAAAAGCGCAAAAAATGTAAGAGCGCAGATTGAAGAATACGGATTGTGTGAGGTATTGGATGAAGTAATGCCGTATGGATGTATCATGGCCGGTGATGTTCAGAAGAACGCACCATGGAAGAAAAAGAAGAAATTCAGAAAGGCATGATTGATAAATAAACCTGGTAGGTCTTTGAAAACCTGTTAGGTTAACAAAAAAACTAATAATAAAACCTTATGGATATGAAAGTCTGTAAGGATATGAAAACTTTTCAATAAGGCAGGGGCAGTAGCTCAGATGGTAGAGCAACAAGAATTACTTTTCGCTGCAGGCATATAAAGTTCCTATCAACCACCAGGTTTGTGGGTCACAGGTTCGAATCCTGTCTGCTCCTCAATACGATGAAGATGATTCTATTCAAACGTTAGTCATTTTCATGGGTAAAAAAATATAAGGCAAAGAAAGTTCCTATATATTCCAAGTTTACTTTCCGCCTTTTTACAAAATATAAAGCAAAGGGAGTTCCTATTACACATTAAAGGTTTTTACTCCCAGCTTTTTATAAATTATAGGTAAAAGGAGTTCCTATTACCCTTCACTTTTAATGAATCTTACTCCTCACTTATTTTTTAAACTTAAAACAATGAAAACACTTAAACTATTCAACGCTGTACTGTCCAGAA
This sequence comes from Chryseobacterium sp. FR048, assembly GCF_056844665.1. Classification (NCBI taxonomy): domain Bacteria; kingdom Pseudomonadati; phylum Bacteroidota; class Flavobacteriia; order Flavobacteriales; family Weeksellaceae; genus Chryseobacterium; species Chryseobacterium sp. FR048. Next base: position 627,481 of record NZ_JBXDSE010000001.1, read on the forward strand.
AATCGGATGAAGCCCCTTTTATTTCCGATAGTGGTTTAGTGATTGAGTCGGATGCACTTTGGGCGAAAAAGCAAATCATAAGCTATTATTCAGAGGAAAAGCTTAGCGGTAATGCTCTTAACAGAACCTTCCATAAATCCTGGGAGAAAATTAAAAACAGTACCAGATTCAATCTGTTCTTTGAGCAGATCACACATTACATTTCTACCTATGGAAGCCAATTTCAGGATAAAGTTTATATTCCGGACGAGATCCTGAATATCCCTGAAACAAAACTTAGCCTCAACATTATCAAGGCTTATTCCAAGGAAGAAATGACAGAGAAGTGCCTTGAGCTATTGAGATCCGGTATTGCTTTGAAAGAGGAAACATTGAATGATATATTCGCCATTCTGAAGGATGAACTGAAGTATACGTTCACAGGAAAGGAAAATATCAGAAACAAGGAAGCCATTGTAAGAGTGGCAGACCTTTATAAGATCTACCCGGAAAATCCAGTGGAGTTTTTGAGATATGTCATTTTCAAAACCACCGGAACCAGTACTCTGATCAAAAATCAGGAACTGATAAAGGAAATCAAAGAAAGTAAATTCAACCCATCAAAGCTGTTTAAAAACTATGGATTGGAAAAGCTTGCAGAGATCTTTAACAGGTTTAAACCTTTGTTTCTGGCGTATAAAAAAAGATGTCCGGAAACCATTAATAAGCTTTCCAAATTATCAAAAATACATCATCTTCCATTGGTCTCTAACCCGCTGAATGATGCTACCAACACATTATTGGAAGAAAAAGATGTGCACTGGCTGGATCATGCAACGCCGTTTGCTCTTTTCAAAGCGCTGTCAGCATGTTATTTAAGAATGTATGGTCAGGATACTTTTGTCTATAGAATCAGAAACGGAAAATCATGGGTGAAGACAGGAAGAAACAGTGATGTCAACGAAATGAACTTTGATTTTATTCTCTCCTATCTGAAAACCAGATTTGATCTTTCGGGAAAGAAATTCTACTTCCCTGAAGAGGTAGAGTTCGGACTTCCTACTTCTGAAAAAATGTTTGTTGGAAATATTCCGACAGGAACAAGATTCTCCGGTGAAAAACTTGCCGTAGGAGTCTATTGGGAAGATGCATGGGGAGCTCAGGACCTGGATCTGTCCGGATTGAATATTACCGGAAAAGCAGGTTGGAATGCTGCCTATAACCAGGGAGACGGAAACCTGATGTATTCCGGAGATATGACTTCTGCCCCTACAGGAGCTGTAGAATATCTTTATGCCAACAGCGGACTGAATACGCCGACTCTGGTCATGAACAATGTTTACTATGGAGAAGCCAACTGCGGTTATAAAATCGTTGTCGGAAAAGGAGATCATATTTCGAGAGATTATATGATGAACCCTAACCTTCTTTTTGCTGAAGTGAAATGTAGCTCGATCCAAAGACAAACTATTCTTGGAATGTTACTGCCCAAAGGTGAAAAACAGACTTTCGTACTTCTGAATTTCGGAGCCGGACATTCCCATGTTTCAGGAAACTCAGAGATTGCGGTGCTGGCAACCAATGCACTTTATCAGCAATGGTACGAACCGATGTCTTTTAATGTACTTATAAAGGAATTGGGAGCATCAGTCGTAACTGAACAAACTGAAGCAGACTATAATTTTTCGCTGGAAGGTTTGGAAAAAGATAGTTTTCTCAAAATATTTAAATAATTTTTTCTTGCGTCATCTGATGAAATCGGGTGGCGTTTTTTTGTGGAGAAGAAGAGCTGTGAGGAGTTGTGGTGACCACCCCGTCAAAAATTCTTTGAATTTTTGCCACCCCTCCAAAGGAGGGGAATGTACAGTCCTTCAATTGAAGAATTTATCATCGTATTGAAGAATTACACATTCATCTTTTTTACAGAAAAATAACCTTCATTCACTTCAATAATGACTTTCTTACCATAATCAATCTGAATATTAAACATATTCTCCAGTGGAAACTGAAGTACAGCCTGAAGAATAAGCCGTATCACTCCGGCATGGGTAACGACCAGAACTTTATTGACCTCTTCTTTCTGAACAAGTTCGTTCCAGAAGCTGAGTACACGGGTTTGCATTTCAAGCAGATTTTCACCACCCGTAGTTTTTACATTGACAAAATCTTTGTACCAGGGAGCAATCTCTTCTTCCGGAATAGCTGTCCATTTTTTCAGTTCCCATTTCCCGAAATTCATTTCTCTCAGCCTTTCGTCCGTTTTGTAGCCGAATTTAAAATAATCTGCCAAAAGACGGCAACGTTTTGATGGGCTTGAAACCACAAGATCAAAATCATTATCCAGGTTTATGTTCTGAAATTCTTCCAGATAATTTTCCCGGAGAGGTATTTCCGCAAATCCATAACACAGATTTTCAGGATTGTCTACTGCAGTATGCCGGATCAGATGAATTTCCATACGATCATTGTTCCTAAATAAAATAATACTTCACATACCTGTTGTACAGACCCCAGACAATCTCCGGTATAGCCGCCGATATGCTTTTTAAAATACCATCCCATATAGATTTTTCCTAAATAAGCCAATGCAAAAGCAATGATCAACCGCCAGTCCGGGATCAGTACAAAAGAAAGTAAAACACTGATAAATCCTACCAATAAAGCCATTCCATCCAATGGTTTATTCGCCAAAGGCTTAGATTTACTGGCATCAATATCTGTAACATACTGATGGGTATAGATCATTGTTCCTGAGATAAAGCGGCTTGAGGTATGGGTTAAAATGATAATCCATAAGGTTTTCATCAAATCAACTGTTCCCAGAGCCTGAATACTGAAGAACTTCAATGCAAACAACAGAATAATCCCAATGGTTCCATAGGCACCAACCCTGCTGTCTTTCATGATGGTAAGAATCTTTTCTTTTCCATATCCGCCTCCGAAACTGTCACACATATCCGTAAACCCGTCTTCATGGAAAGCTCCGGTCAGCAAAACACTGGAGATCATCATGAGAACGATTCCTATCTCAAGATTAAAAAGCTGAGAAGAAAGATACAAAATAGCCGCATTGATCAGCCCTACCAATAATCCGACCCAGGCAAAATACTTCTGAGATCTGTTCATGATCTCACTGGAATACGGAATGGTAAACGGAACCGGAATCCTCGTGAAGAACATCATTGCCGTGGCAAAATAGATCAGTTCATTCTTTACAGCTTTCATTTATTCTTTATTTGAAACATGAGCATCTTCAAAACTTGACATTTCATTCAGGAAATTTACCGCACTTTGAATAAGTGGATATGCTAATGCACAGCCTGTTCCTTCTCCCAGGCGCAGGTTCAGGTTCAATAAGGCTTTCTGCCCCAGTAATTCCAATAGCTGAAGATGTGCATTTTCATCGCTTACGTGGCAGAATATACAATTGTTTAGAATTTCAGGATTCTTTTTCCAGGCTGCAGCAATGGCAACTGTTGCGATAAATCCATCTATCATGATCAGCATATTCTGGTGGAAAGCTTCTTCCATAGCTCCGATCATCTGGGCGATTTCCAGCCCTCCGAAAGTCTGAGCGATTTCATCTACAGTAGTCACTTCCGGATACTTCTCTATGGCCGAAGATAAGATATTGATCTTATTCTGCAGCTGATCATCATTCAGTCCGGTTCCTCTTCCTATGCAGCTTACAATCGGTATATCAAACAGCTTACTCATCATCAGTGAAGAAGCAGAAGTATTTCCTATTCCCATTTCCCCAAAACCAATACTATTACATCCTGTTTCTGCAATTTCAGCCACCACTGATCTTCCGTTTTCAAGTGCCTGCCGATATTCTTCAACAGTCATTGCCGGCTCTTCCAGGATATTACGGCTGGATTTTCTGACTTTTTTATCCAATAAATTCAGTCCTTCAGGAAAATCAAAATTCACTCCGGCATCTACAATTTTGATCTCAATACCCTGCTGTCTGCAAAAAACATTGATTGCAGCACCACCACCCAGAAAATTCATCACCATCTGATAGGTGACTTCCTGCGGATAAGCACTCACTCCCGCCCTGGCAATTCCGTGATCGGCTGCAAAAACCACCATATGTGGCTTTAACAATTGAGGAGAAAGGGTATTTTGAACCATTCCTATTTTGTGGGCAATATGTTCCAGGTGGCCTAATGCACCCAGAGGTTTGGTTTTAAAATCAATCTTATGCTGTAATTCGTTTGATAACATGAATGTAAATGTAGTTATGTTAAATGAGAAAGTGCAATATTAGTGAAATAGAGGGTATTTTGGGGAATATACAATGTAAAAAGTAAAATGTATTGATGACAGGTATAGAAGACAAGAGATAATAGATAATAGACAATAGATAATAGACAAAGAGATGAGAGACCGGAAACTCCTAAGAAACTAAACTTTAGATTTGAAAATTATAAAACGGCAACATTAAACCCTCTCACCCTCAAACTCTCCCACTCTCAAACCCAAAACATCTGCGCAAAAACACTGCGTACACCCTTCTTTATTTTGCTTTATAAATTGAAAAAAATGACAACCAGAATATTAGAAAAAATAAAAGAAGTTGAAGCAGCAAGGGGCATAGAAGTTCTTCTGGCTGTGGAATCAGGAAGCCGGGCCTGGGGATTTGCCTCGCCTGACAGTGATTATGATATACGTTTCATATACCGCCATGAAAAGGACTGGTATCTTTCTCCCTGGGATAAGGATGAAACCATAGAATTTATGACAGAAGATGATCTGGACGGCTCCGGATGGGATCTTCGAAAGACTTTTCACCTGCTGCTGAAGTCGAACGCAGCTTTACTGAGCTGGTTCTACTCGCCTATTGTTTATAAGAAGGATGAAAGATTTGTGGAACTTTTCAAACCTTTGGCAGACGCCTGTTTTTCTCCTATAGCCGTTTCCTATCATTATCTAAGCATGAGTAAGAAATACCTTGAAGCCTGCAGAACTGATGAAGTAAAATTAAAAAGTTATTTTTATTGCCTCCGTACTGCATTGACCGGAAAATGGATCATAGAAAAAGGAACAGTTCCACCTGTATTGTTCAATGATTTGCTTATATTGGCAGATGATGAAGTAAGAACAGCCATAGAAAATCTTGTAGCTCTGAAAGCAACAAAAGGAGAAGCCTATTATCATCCGAATGACTGGAAATTATTTGACTTTATGGAAAAAACCATAACAGATAATGAAGAAAAATCAAAAGGACTGACAGGAAGTAATGCTGATAAAGCTGAAATGGAAAGAGTCTTCAGGGAAATACTGCATCTGTAAATAAAAACTATAACTCATGAAAAATATAATCGCTCTGTCTCCTATGTATACGGAAGACAGCAACAATCTGAAAAAAGCATCCCTCAGTTCACCTTATGAACTGAACCGTTTCAATGCCAAATGGAATGTTCCCGAGGAATTTCGTGGGGATGTGATTGCGGTGTATGGTGAGGATATTTATGCAGAAATTGTTGCTGAGCAATGTCATTTAACCTTGCTTAAACCTACGGATGACTGGCTTGCTCACATTGATGAAGATTTTACAAAGCGTAAAATTTCTTACGGTCAGCTCAAAAACTTCATCGATCAGGAAAATATATTCATCAAATGTTCTGATTTTAAAAGCTTTAAAGCCGGAGTTTTCCAAAAAGTAACCGATATAAAAGGTTTTGATTCTCTGGATCAGGAAATTACCGTTTTCACGTCAGAAGTTGTGGAATGGGATCTTGAGGTAAGGTGTTTTGTTTTCAATAAGGAGATTAAAACTCATTCTTCTTACTGGCGAAACAACGCTTTTGATACCCACCCACTGTCTGAAACGGAACAAAAGGAAATGTTTTCTTTTTTTGATGCATTTATCCAAAAATATGCTTCTACTCTTCCAGAAGCCATTGTCCTGGATTTTGGCATTATCAAAGGAGAAGGCTGGGCTCTGATTGAGGCCAATCCGGCATGGTGTTCCGGGTTGTATGCCTGTGATCCGGAAAAGGCTTTGGAGGTGATTGTGAAAAGTTGTATTAAAAATTAGAATCATGGAAATGATTATTTTTATAGGAATCCCTGCCAGCGGAAAAAGCTCCTTGTACAAAGAGCTTTTTTTCAATTCACACATCAGAATAAGCATGGATCTCCTCAATACAAGAAATAAAGAAGGGAAACTCCTTCAGTATTGTTTTGATACCCAGTCTAAAATGGTCATCGATAATACCAATGTATCCTCAAAAGAAAGGAAAAAATATATTGATCTTGCCCGTCAGAACAAATATAAAATCTTAGCTTATTATTTTGAATCTGATATAAAGACATGTCTCGAAAGAAATAAAAACCGTAAAGATTTTATCAATGAGATCGGGATCAAAGCAAAATTTAAAGAACTGGAGCCACCTTCTTTGGAAGAAGGATTTGATAAAATAGTACAGGTAAAGATCATCAATACCCAATTTGAAATCTGTGATTATGAAATTTGAAGAAATTGAAATTCTGATGCGAAAAAATGAAACACTTTCCGAACAGTATATATTGCCGGAGAATTTCATTATTGTAAGATTAGACGGAAAAGGTTTTACAAAGCTGACTAAAGAAAAGCTTTCATTAGAGAAACCTTTTGATCAAAAATTTAGCAAGGTAATGACCGATACGGTTAAACATCTCTTTAACTCAGGATTCAGAATCATCTATGGCTATACCCAAAGCGATGAAATTTCTCTATTGATCCATAAGGACGATAATACCTTCAGCAGAAAAATAAGAAAGATCAACTCTGTATTGGCCGGGGAAGCCAGTGCTTTTTTTAGTCTTCAGTTTCAGGAGATTTGTGTGTTTGACTGCAGGGTCATTGCAATTCCGAATCAGGAAATGATTTTGGACTATTTCTACTGGAGACAGGAAGATTCGCACAGAAATTCACTATCAGCCTACTGCTACTGGACCTTGAGAAATAACGGATGTAATGCGAAGCAGGCTACTGAAAAAATTGAAAAACTATCGATGGCCGATAAAAATGAATTGCTTTTTCAATATGGAATTAATTATAATAACATCCCTTTCTGGCAAAAAAGAGGAATAGGAATCTTTATAAAAGAAACAGATAAAATGGGTTATAATCCTCTTACAAAGCAAAACGTAGCTTCGATGCGGAAAATTCTTCATGTGGAACAGGAGCTCTCAGTAAGAGAAAACTACAGATCATTTATCAACGCTATAGTAAAGAATGCTCTAAAAAAAGATACAAAAAAGTAATTTTTTTCAAATAAAATAACACTACGCAAATACATTGCGCATCAACTCACTTATTTTGCATCATCAAATAAGAGAGACTGTAGCTCAGAAGGATAGAGCAACGTAAAAATACTTTATATAATTTTAATCTGCTTCGGCAGGTGTGATCATAAAGTTACTTCGCATTCCACGCCGTAGGTCGCCGGTTCGAGTCCGGCCAGTCTTTCTGATGAAGTGGTGTGAGATTAAGGTTACTTCGTAATTTAGATACAAAACCAAGCCTTAATCGGTTTTAATCACTTCTTTTTATTCATTTAAAAACTAATGGTATGTCAAAATTTAACACAAAAAAAACTGGGTTCGACTCTGGTATCATCGCCGGAACATTGACAGATACAGCCGGAAAATACTCAGATTATGAATTGCTGAGAAGGGTAACACTGGCCAACCTGCTTTTTGAATCCGATTATTACCAGTCTGCCGATACAATCATGGCGCAGATTGAAGATCTATGTCATAAAGTGGATGGAGAAAAGATCATTGAACTGGCCATCGAATGCCGTTTCGAGCAAAAGCTGAGACATACTCCGCTATGGCTGCTTATTCTTGCCAATGAAATTCATGGAGTTTCTGTGAAGGATGCCATTGCCAAAATTGCCAACAGACCGGATATGACCATTGATTTACTTCAGATGCTGAAAGTAAGAAACGGTTCTTATAAAATGTCTAAGCCAATCAAAAAAGGACTGGCCAAAGCTTTTGATCAATACGATGAATATCAGATCGCCAAATACAGAAAAAGCAATATGCTCTTATCCCTGGTAGACGTTGTGAATCTGGTACATCCAAAACCAACCGCTAAAAATGAACATGCATTGAAAGCGCTTGTTGAAGATACTCTTCGGCCTGCCAACACATGGGAAGCGGCTCTTTCTCAAGGTGCTGATAAAAAGGAAACTTTTGAAAGAATGATCTCTGAAAAAAGCTTAGGTTCTCTGGCTATTCTGAGAAATCTCAGAAATATGACTGAAGCCGGACTGTCAAGAGAAAATATCAGAACTGCGATCTCACAGGTCAACAGCTCATGGCTTACTCCGTTGAATTTTCTGGCAGCTCAAAGAAATGCCGTAGAATTCACTGCTGATATTGACCATGCGATGGAAAAATGTTTTTCCGGAGAGAAGATCAAAGGAACGACAATTTTAGCCATTGATGTATCCGGAAGTATGGGGCAGATTACCTCTTCCCAGTCTCAGTTTTCAAGGATGGATCTTGCTTTTGCCATGGCAGCTGCGGGTTCTTATATCTTTGAAGATCTGATCCTTGTCTTTACGGCTGGAGACGATCATCAGAGAACAGGAAAACACATGATCTGGAGCAATGGTAAAGGACTTGGATTATTTAATCATTATCGGTCAATCAATGCTGAGGTAGGCCATGGAGGAATCTTTACCTATCAGCTGTGTGAATGGCTGAAAGAAAAAGGATATGCAAAAGATGCTGAACGACTGGTCGTAATCTCCGACAGCCAGGATATTGATGCGCATTACGGACTGAGCAGAAAGCCGGATACGTCACCGTATAAAACGTCTTATATCATTGATATTTCAACCCATACCCATGGTATAAAAACCGGGAACTGGACCGCAGAAATCAATGGATGGAGTGACAAAGTATTTCATTATATTAAAGCTCTGGAAAACTAATGTTTTTCAGAGTTTTTTTTCTAAAACCCAACCAAAGAAAACCATGAAAAAAAAACTAAAATTCAGACATCTGAATGAAGAATTTGCCATTGCTCAGGACAGGGAGAATGAAAGATACGGACTGTACAACAAAATTACACAGACTTTCGACATTCCTGTGATTTACAAATATCTTGATCCTGATCTTGAAAAAAGCCAGCTGCTGGCAGCAGAGAATGAATACGGTTTATATGGTTATCTGAATCTAAAAAATGAAGTTATTATTCCCTTTCAATACGAACATGCCACAGGATTTCGGAATGGGTTTGCATACATCAGCAGGTTTACAGAAGAAGACGGCAGAGGAATAGCTTATGAAGGCGTTATCAATGAAAAAGGAGAACCCCTTCTCCCTATGGAATATGAGAAGCTCTACATTCAGCATCCTCATCATTATGCCATTGTACAGAAGAATGGAAAACAAGGGATCATCACCCTGGATGAACAGGAAATTATCCCTCTGGAATTCGACCATATTGAAACGTTCTGTTATAGTAACGGGGAATTATTTGAGTGTACCCAAAATCAAAAAACAGGTGTTTACGATGTGAAATCAGGCAAATTTGTTATTCCTTTGGAATTAGAAAGCATAGAAGATAGTTTTATAATCAATACAAATCCGGGTTATATATACTATATTTTTACCAGAAACGGACTTCAGGCTTTGGTAAAATTTCAAAATGAAACTTTTACTTTCCTTACCGACTATATTTATACCCATATTGATCATCTTGAAATGTCTGAAAATAGAGTCAGAGTGGCTAGGAATGGGCTCTGGGGAGCTACAGATATAGATGGAAAACTGATTATTCCTTGTGAATATGATTGGATCGATTATGCAAGGAATGGTAAGATAAAGGCAGAAAAAAGTGGGAAAGAATATATTTTAGACCTTAACGGGACCTTAAGAGAATCAAAATAAGGGTAAGTTATCTTTTAGAAAGAAGATTATAGACTATTTTTGAAGAGTATTATCCATACAGCATAAAACATAACCATGCAAAAAGAAAGCATCATCACCATCAACCGGACAAAGGAAAATTCCAATTTGAACTGGGCCCTAAAACGTTACCTCCCGGGTTTTAAAGACGGTCAGAAAACGATTACCGGAATCTATTTCCCATGGGAACAGCTCTTTGAAAATAAAGAAAATATCACAGAGATTTCTGAAAAAATCACACAGCTTTTCAATGAATATGCGGCTAATCATTCTTTTGGAAGCATTCATTATCAACCTCAGCACAGAGATGTCTTTCTTTGTAGAATAGATGTATTTTCTTCCTATTACTGGATTGAATTTATTTATACAAAAAACCGATGGAATCTCAAAACCAAAAACTATCAGTGGGAAGATGAATCTTTTATTCTATCTCATGGAACATCCGATGACCAGGATTTTATCGGTACCCAGATCGGATATAAGATTCTTTTCTATTCCTACGAACATCGTCCAAAAGATGAAAACGGGTACAGAAAAAGAAAATACAGTCTGCCTGTTTATACCAACAAAGAAAATTTTCTCAACAGCCATTATCAGTTTTATTTTTCAAAAAGTGACGGATTGAGAAGTGATCTTAGGGTAAGAAGTGTCGATCTGCTGATTGATAAAGATTTTGATTATTTCTTACATATCTACTCTAACGAACGCTCAGAAGATACAGGACGTCCACTGGATTTCATCTGGCAGGGACAGCTTCCTAAAAAAATTCTTTACCAGATTCTGGAAGTTATTCATCAAAATAAAACGTACAGATATTATGGCGGCGGCCCTATATTGGACCTTCCCCAAACACATTTTATGTTTAAGATCAATGAAAATATCCATACTGCCGGCATTCTTTCTTTTACAGATGAAAAAGATCCCGATCTTAGCAATCTGGAAGCCCTGGAAACGGCCATTATAGAATGGGTAGACAAAATTGTTGAATTACAAAAAGAAGGATTATCATGAATTATAAAGTCATCTACAACGAGGAAAAGCTTAAAGACTTCATCAACTGGCTTCCGGATCTGCAGCCTAATGAACAATACTATGTGCAGCTCCTGGCAAGAAGAAAATACAACCCGGAAACCGGACTAAAATCTGACAAAGCTCAGTTAAAACGTTTTACCACCACCAAGGAAAGACTGTTTCATAAAATCAGCCAGCTTGAGCTTCCTATCGGGCGTTACGAATCTGGAGATGTTGACGTTTCTCAGGATAATCTGGCACTGTATATCACTCCCAATCCAAGGGATCTGCATAAAGCTTCTTTATTGCTGATGCGGGAAATTTCAGACAAACTGATCAGAAATGACAATGCCATCAATCCGCACACATTGTCTTTGAATATTATCCAGACCACCACTTCAAGGAAAATATTCTTCGATCTTGATATTGATTTTAAAACGGAAAACCATCAGATCGCTATTGACAAATTCCGAAAAGATATAGAAGATTGTCTCAATACGGACTGCCTCAGCTTTATCAAAACCAATGGCGGGCTGCATTGCCTGATCAAATTGGAAGATATTGAAAAGGAATATCAGAAAAGCTGGTACCAAAAGGTTTCACAATTGGGCTGCGATGAATATGAAGTAACTATGAACGGAGATAATGTGCTTCCGGTACCCGGAGGTGTGCAGGGAATAGATTTTTCACCTTATTTTTTAGATTAAATAAGTATGTGTACAGCCAATAATGAAATAAAGTTTTGTACTTGTGCCGAAGGGAATATTGATGAAATCAAAAATATTTACATCTGGACTTTGAATCGGTATATGGGTTCGAAAGAATCAAGAATAAGAGGGATCATCATGCGTCCTATCGAAGATTTTGAAAACGGGATTTCCACGGACGGCATCCTCTCAAAATTAAATATGGGAAATATCTTTGATTTTGAATATACTCCTCAGGAAAGAGATACTTTACAGATCCATTTTAATGCAAAGCACAGAGTCGAATATCAATATTTCTCATTAATATTTAAAGATAAAATATGGCAAAAAGGCCGTAATCCTGCTTTCACAAGCAAGGAGGAAAAAATTGCAGAGGGAGAAGTGCAGATTATGTACAAAAAAGAAAATCTTTTTCTGAAGCATTGTGAAGATTTACAGGCAAAATATGGAATTGAAATACCGGAATCGGTCAAAATAAAGGCTTCCGGCTTACCCATTGATTCATCAGATCCTGTTTATCTGGCTATAAAAAACTTCAAAGAATGTAAGATTTTCTACACCGAAGATTTTATAGAACTTGCTGCCCGGAAGTATTTCGATACACATCCCAATACTGAGAGCTCAGAGAAATTACAATTGATGATCGATCAGGCTCAAAACAGCTTTTCATTACCGGAAAAAAAGTTTGTCTCTCACGAAACAGATTTCTCTTTTCTTAACGACTGTTTTCATGATCTAAGTGGCAATATTGGCAAAGGCGTGGTTATTGCCATTCCTATTCAGGATCGTGAATATCTTATCGTTAATGGATTCCTGTATGGAAGAACAGTAGTCAGAAGTCAGAAAGATAAAAGATATTTTAAGAATAAAAATCAAAAATTAAAATACGAAGGCTTTGAGTCTTCTAAAAAATCATGAACATCCAGGACCTAAAAAATAAAAACCTCATCCTCTTCGAAGCTATCTCGGGAAGCAGAGCTTTTGGATTGGCAACGGAAAATTCAGATACGGATATAAGGGGAGTATATTACCTGCCGAAAGAAGATTTCTTTGGGCTGAACTATATTCCGCAGATCTCTAATGAGACGAATGACATTACGTATTATGAAATCGGAAGGTTTGTAGAGCTGCTTCAGAAAAACAACCCGAATATTCTGGAAATTCTGGCAAGTCCTGAAGATTCTATTCTGTATAAAAACCCATTGATGGACCTTTTAAAAGCTGAAGATTTTCTATCAAAATTATGCAAAGACACGTTTGCCGGATATGCCGTTTCACAGATCAAAAAAGCAAAAGGACTCAATAAAAAGATCTTAAATCCTGTAGACAAGGAAAGAAAATCGATTCTGGATTTTTGTTTTATTTTAAAAGGTCAGGGCTCCGCATCATTGAAACAATGGCTTTCAGAAAATGGAAAAACTCAGGAAAACTGTGGTTTGGTCAATATTGATCATACCAAAGGAATGTTTGCTCTATTTTATGATGAATCCGGAAGTTTAGGCTATAAGGGTGTGATTCAGCATGAAGAAGCTAATCAGGTTTCCGTGTCATCCGTTCCTGAAAATGAAAAGCCAGTTGCTTACCTTTTTTCTAATCTGGATGCCTACTCTACCTACTGTAAAGACTACAGAGAGTACTGGAAATGGGTATCTGAACGCAATGAAGACCGCTACAATGTCAACCAAACCCATGGGCAAAATTATGACAGCAAAAACATGATGCACACCATCCGTCTGCTGCAGTCCTGTGAGCATATTTTCAAAACCAATTTATTGGAAATCCGTGTCAAAAACCGTGAGGAACTTCTGGACATTAAAGCAGGCAATCAATCTTACGAATCGGTCATGCATACGGCTGAAGACCTGATTCAGTCTATTGAGCATTATCATTCAATATCCACTCTTCCGGATTTTCCGGATTTAAAAAGAACAACAGATATTCTGATAAAGATCAGAGAGAATTTATATCAATAAGACAACCGACTGGAAGATAAGTCATTAGCCATTGGTAAAATTAAAACTCTTCCGGTCACTTTTCTCACTCCCAAACTCTCCCACTCTCAAACCCTCAAACCCTCTCACCCAATAACCCTCCCACTCTCAAACTCCCTCACGCAACACCTCACTCACCTCTTCTTCGAAGCCTTAGCAATTTTATTATACTCAAGGCAGATTTTCATCCAATATTCAAAATCGGAAGGATGCTGAAATCCCGCAGGTTCTACATAGCAGTAATCTTTGAGCTGCTTCCCTCTCATGATCATGGGAAGAAATCCCACTTTCCCTGACACCTCATCTTCCAGGTCGGGATTATAACGGCACATCAGATTGTCATGACTGATATTGATACACATCTTTCCGTTGACAAGAAATGCCAAACCACTGAACATCTTTTTCTCTTCAACCTCAATATCATCAACTGTTGAGAGCCATTCTCTCACCCTGTCTGCGAGATCAATACTATAAGCCATGATTTTGTATTTTTTATTTATTTAAAATTAATGAAAAACAACGGTCAGTACAATATTTATCAACTTTAATCCGGAAGTCTTTAATTTTAAAAATAAAATTTCATTTAAATTAATTATTGTTTTACGATAATTAATTATACATTTGCAATATCAATTTAATGATCATGACATGAACCAGACCAAAATTATTTCAAGAATACTATTTTATATCTGCTCATTACTTTCAGCCGGATATTTAATCATGGTATTGTATTCATTGCTTTGCCTTATAACAGGTTTTTCAGTGACCCCCTACAAGAATGGCCAATATCTGCACATTAATCTGCCTTTCACACAACAGCCATTTCTGAATATCGAGAACAATTATCCGTATATGATCTTTTCATTTCTGTTGGTATTGATCGCTTATGGAATCTTTTTCTGGTTTTCCGCTAAAGTTTTCAGAGTGTTTTTCCAGCAAAAGCTGTTTACAGTAGAAAATATCGCACAGCTTAAGAAATTTTACCTGTATAATATTTTTTTCCCTCTTCCTCTGGCAGTGATAGCCAGTTTCTTTGTAGAAGTGGAAAGTATGGTATGGGGACTGGTGTTTATTCACTTTATGCTTGGAATTTTCTGCCTGTTTCTTGCGAATATCTTTAAGCAAGGACTACATTTGCAAAACGAACAAGATCTATTTATATAAAATGCCAATTATAGTCAACTTAGATGTCATGCTAGCCAAACGAAAAATGCAGAGTAAAGAATTGGCAGAAAAACTAGGGATCACTCCCGTCAATCTTTCCATTTTAAAAACCGGAAAAGCCAAAGGCGTACGATTTGATACCCTGGAAGCCATCTGTAAGATCCTGGATTGCCAGCCGGGGGATATTCTGGAGTATAAAGAGTAAGGGTTTAAGGTTTAAAGTTCATAGTTTCAGGTTTCAGGTTTCCTTTCAATCTTTTGAGGTTTGAAAACTGAAAGTCTTATCCCTTCTTTATCTTTGAATCCCTCAGTCTCTCATCTATTCGTCTATTCTCTCTCCGTCTTTTTATTATTCAACACAACAGTAGTCCTCAACCGGATTGCCTGTCCTTCTATTATCCAAACACAGCCTTATGAATACATTATCCATCAACAACCTGAGCCTCACTTACAAAAATGGTTTTCAAGCCATTAAAGACATTTCCCTTGAAATTAAAAACGGAATGTTTGGTTTGCTGGGGCCCAATGGAGCCGGAAAATCATCTTTAATGAAAACGATTGTCGGACTTCAGAAACCAACTTCAGGGACCTTAGTTTTCAATGGAATCGACATTGTGAAAGACCCTGATTATATTAAAAAGAATCTGGGATTTCTTCCTCAGGATTTCGGTGTTTATCCTAAAGTTTCCGCTTATGATCTGTTGGAACATATCGCAGTATTAAAAGGTATTACAGATCAAAAAATGCGTAAAAACCAGATCCTGAATCTGCTCGAAAAAGTCAACCTTTCAGATTTTGCCCAAAAAGAAGTTCATACGTTCTCCGGTGGAATGAAACAGCGGTTCGGAGTGGCCCAGGCTTTATTAGGTGACCCCAAAATCATCATTGTGGATGAACCCACGGCAGGACTGGATCCGGAAGAGCGCAACCGTTTCAATGCCCTTCTCAACGACATCAGCCAGGACGTTATCGTTATCCTATCAACCCACCTTGTAGAAGATGTGAGAAACCTCTGCTCAGAAATGGCGGTGATGAACCACGGTCAGATTCTCAGAAAAGGAAAACCCGGAACTCTGATGGCAGAACTTGACCGCAAAATTTGGTCAAAACCAATTCATAAAAACGAACTGGAAAGCTATAGCTCCAGCTACGAAATCATCAGCAGACAACTCCTGGAAAGAGAGCTTTATATCACCATATTCTCAGAAGAACACCCTAAAGATTTCAGCCCTGTAACCCCTTTGCTGGAACACGTTTATTTCCATACGCTAACTCAAAAACCTTAGTCATGAATACTATATTTTTATTTGAAGCCAGACGCTGCACCAAGCACTGGCTCAGTTATCTTATTGTCCTGATTTTAATATTCCTCGGCATCTTTTGTGGCAGCCAGTTCAACCTTTCGGTTGGAGAAGGAATCTACCTGAACTCGCCTTACACATCGGGATATATGACAGGTATGCTGAGTCTTGCCATCATCTTTTTTGCTACCGTTTATGCTTTGCAGCTGCTTTTTAAAGATCAGGATTCAAAGTTCGATAGTATTCTGTTTTCATTTCCGTTTTCAAAACTCACCTATCTGAAAGGCCGATTCAGTATCTATTTTCTGCAAACTTTTGTAAGTTTTTTCTTTTTGATAACGGGTTTTATCATAGGCCAGCTTATGCGTACCGGAAGTGAAATGCAGGATCATTTCAGTATCGGGTATTATATTTATCCACTGTTGATTTTCGGGCTTATCAATAGTTTTCTGGTGTGCAGTTTTCTGTTTTTCATTTCTCTGATCATCAACAGAAAACTTTTAGTCGTTGTGGGTGGGTTATTCCTCTATATCTTTTATATGATTGTTTTACTGTTTTCCAATTCACCTTTTATGGCAGGAAGCCTTCCACAGTCATTGGAAACACAGCAGATTTCTGCGTTACTGGATCCTTTTGGTCTTTCTGCATATTTTATGGAATCCCGGGAGCTTACGGTTCATCAGAAAAACACCCAGATTGTTCCTTTTACAGGCTATCTGCTGCTGAACAGAATTCTGTTTCTCCTCTTATCCGGAGGGCTTCTCCTGCTTTCGGCCCGATTATTTTCTTTCTCCAATACTTCAGGAAAAAAAATAAAAAAAACTGACGGAAAAACACAGACCGTATCCAAGGATATTCCATCAGAATATTCCGTTACAGCCTCTAGTTTCGGATCAAAAGCATCTTATCGGTCCATCTTGTCTTTTGCAAAAATTGACCTGATCTATCTGTTCAAAAGTATCAGTCTTCCTGCTGTTTCTATTCTGCTGTTGTTCTGTGTAGGAATGGAAATGTATGCAGAAATAGAAAAAGGGATCCGTCTTCCCCAAAAATATGCAGGTTCGGGGCTTATGGCCTCTACAATCAATGAGAATTTTCATTTGCTCGGATTACTGATTGCAGCCTATTTTCTGAATGATCTGTATTGGAGAAGCCGTTCATCAGGATTCTTTATGATTGAAAACAGTACTTTTTTCTCCAGAAATCGTTTGGTAGGCCACTTTATTTCCATGAGTGTTCTTTTATTCTTCTTCACAGTCATTTTAATTGCACAGGGTATTGTGTTCCAGGCCGCCTATCAATATTTCCATATCAATTGGTCTGCTTATCTGGGTGTTTTCCTTTTCAATACTTTTCCATTGCTTTTATTTTCCGGATTGCTTCTGTTGATCAATGACAGGATTTCCAATAAATTCATTGCACTGGGGATTTCCATTCTCGCCGTCTTCACCTTGGCAGGTCCGGTTTCAGGGAAGATCCTTTCCTATCCTCTTTTAAGAATATTTTCTGATTTTAAAGGCAGTTACAGCGATTTCAACGGATATGGAATCTATACAGCGGTATTTGCGCAACGTCTTTTATTTGGTATGGGAATTCTCTCGTTTTTGTGGATTCTGAATCGGTTTATTAAAACTAAAAAGTTTCCACTTATCCAGACCACATTCTGTGTTGTTCTCTTACTGTGTGGGATTGGAGCAGGTCTTTTATTTATTAAAGGCTATATTCCAAAAGACCAGGAACAAGCCATACTTAGTTCGGTTCAGTATGAAAAACAATACAAAAAATATCAAAATCTTCCCCAGCCGGAAATTGCTGATATAAGCACAGACATTCAATTATATCCTTCGGAAAACGCTTACCATATCACAGGAAAATACCTTCTTAAAAATCAGACGGAACACCCCATCAGTAAAATCCTGATCAATTTTAATGATGATCTGAAGCTTGAATCTGCAGTTTTCACATCCGGGTCTGAAATACAAACCATTCATGAGCATACTGCCGAAATTATTTTACAACAGCCTATGCTTCCGGGTAGTACGGCTCTTCTAAGTTTCGGACTGTCTTACAAATGGCGTGCAGTCAATGGTCATCAGTCTTTCAATGCAATCATCGGGAACGGTTCTTTCATGAGGATCAGCAGGTATTATCCATCTATTGGGTATCAGAAAGACTATGAAATTCAGGACCAGCAGACACGCCATCAATATGCACTGGAAAAACTGGCCGTATTGAAAAAACCGGAAGCTCCTGAAGTTTTAAGAAAAGATTTTATCAATCTGAATATGACCGTTTCTACTGAGAAAAATCAGACGGCTATAGGAACGGGAGATCTTGTAAAACAATGGACAAAATCCGGCAGAAATTATTTTCAGTACAAAGCTGATCAGATCCCTTTCCGTTTTGCCGTTTCTTCGGCAGCCTATACGATGAAAAGCATGAATTATAAAGGGATTGCGATCAATATTCTGTATCATAAAAACCATTTTGAAAATGTAGATCATCTTCTTAACAATGCAAAAATTACTTTAGACTATTGTCAGCAGAATTTTGGACCCTACCCTTTCAAATCCATCACCTTTGCAGAGATCTCTTCTTTTACCAGAGGATTTGCGGCAACAGCCTACCCGTCTGCGATCTTTATGCCTGAAGATATGATATTCCATGCCAATATTCAGGCAGACAAGAAACAGGATGTCATCAATGAGCTTGCCGGGCACGAACTTTCTCATCTCTGGTGGGGCAACAGCCAGATCAATCCGGATGACAGAGAGGGAGCCGTTATGCTTACAGAGACTCTGGCGATGTATACCGAAATGATGCTTTATAAAAAAATGCATGGGCGGGAAAAAATGATGGAAAGAATACAGGTACATCAACAGATCTATGATAATGAAAAAGGATTATCTGAAAGTCTTCCGATCTATAGAGCCACCGGTGATGTTCCCCATATTTCTTATTCAAAAGGTGCTATTGCAATGGTCAGATTAAGTGATTTAATCGGTGAAAAAAAGGTCAATACAGCGCTGAAAAACTTTCTACGAAATAATCAGTATCCGAAAAAACCGGGTTCATTGGATCTTCTTAATGAATTTTATAAAATTTCTCCTGATGCTGTAACCAGAGAGCAGATTGACCGATTATTCAAAACCACAGAAGATAAGCCCTCTCCTCCAGATCCTCCTAAAATATCCGGAACGGCAAAAATGAGTAGTCCTATAGACAGCTTTTAAATTTCTATAAAAATAATTTCAGATCGTTGTAACAAAATAAAAAAGTGATCAACAAATTAATTGATATATCAATAATTGATATATCATTTTAAGTCTGAAAATATGGAAAAATTAAATTCAATTATATTCTACAACATAGATAAAGCGATCAGAGCCTATAGAAACTATGCACAACGCCAGCTGAAAGCACATGGTTTTACCATTACTATAGATCAGTGGCTTATCATCAAAGCTATTCTGGAAAACCCGGGAATTACCCAGAATGAAATTGGTGATCTTGTTTTCAAGGACAATGCTTCTGTGACCAGAATAATTGATTTGATGGTAAAGTCTGACTATATCACTCGGCACGTACATCCTGATGACCGCAGAAAGACGAATCTGAACGTAACGGATTCCGGAAAAGAGGTCATCATAAAGGTTCAGAATATTGTTGAAAAGAACCGCAAAACAGCATTAAACGGCATTACAAAAGATGAGCTTGAGGTCATGTATTCTGCTTTACTGAAAATTTCAGAAAACTGTCTAAACCCTAAAAAGTAAAAAACATGACCAGAATATTCACCCTCATTTTTATAGGGCTGTTGATTTTTTTCAGCAGTGCGCTTTCTGCCCAGGCGATACAGAATCTTTCATTGTCAGGTAATATCAAATCTGACAAGGCTGAACAAATGGAAATCAACCTCCTGGATACGGACCAGAAGTTAATCAAAACAGAAGTTGCAGATTCTAATGGTAAATTTTCTTTCAGTGACCTTAAAGGAGGAAACTATCGTCTGAAAATCAACAAAAATGGGTCTGAGGTATATCATTCAGACCTGATTTCACTGGCCGAAAATACGACATTGCCTTCTATTGATCTGAATGTAAAATCAATTGAAGGGGTGACGATCACCAAAACCAAGCCTCTCATTGAAAGGCAGGATGGCAAAATGATCATGAACGTTGAAAACAGTATTGCCAGCACCGGAAATTCGGCCTTTGAAGTATTGGAAAAGGCACCGGGAGTCAGTATTGACAACAATGACAATATCAGCCTTCGGGGAAAAGGAAATCTCCTGATTCAGATTGATGGTAAAAACACACCTATGACCGGAAGTGATCTTGCCAATTACCTGAAAGGAATGCCTTCTTCTACGATCGAAAAAATAGAATTCATCACCAATCCTTCATCCAAATACGATGCAGCAGGTTCTTCTATCATCAACATCAAGCTTAAAAAAGAGCAGCGAAAAGGGACCAACGGAAGTATTTCCACGTCTTTGGGAACAGGGAAATATGTGAAAAACAACAACAGCTTCAGTATCAATCACAGAAATAAGAAGATCAATATTTTTGCCAACTACAGCTTTGCGTACAGGGAAGCTTATAACGGATTGGTTCTGGACCGGAACTTCTATGAAAACGATGTCTTTCAGAAAACCTACGTACAGGATAATTTTTTAAAATTCAAATTCAATAACCACATCGCAAAAGCCGGAATGGATTATTATATGAATGATAAGAATGTAATAGGTTTCTCTGTTGGTTTTATCTCTAATAAATTTGGTCTTAACGGTGATAATTCCAACATAACGTTAGGCAACACCCACCTTCCTGAAAGCACTTTCAATACCCTGAATACGTCTAATGACCAATGGACCAATGTCTCTGTGAACCTCAATCACAAATACACCATTGATTCTTTGGGTTCTGAAATTTCCACTGATTTTGATTATATTAATTATTCCAATTCTTCTCTTCAGAATTTTGAAACAAGAACTCATGATATTGCCAGTAACCAGAATCAGCTTGATATTCAGAAAGGTGATATGAACGGAAAGCTCAATATCTATTCATTAAAATCTGATCTTACCAAAAATTTCAGCAACGACTGGAAACTGGAAACCGGGATCAAGACCAGCTTTGTAAAAACAGACAATGACCTGAAATTCTTCAATGCTACTACTGGAGTACCTGTCCCGGATCTCAATAAGACCAATCACTTTATTTATGAAGAGAACATCAATGCGGTATATGGTAACCTGTCTAAAAAATGGGATAAGTTCAAAGTGATTGCAGGTTTAAGAGTTGAAAATACCAATGTAAAAGGAACTCAGCTTACCACCAACCAGATCAATAAAAGAAATTACACTCAATTGTTTCCAAGCGCAGTGGTGGCTTACGATCTAACCGAAAACAGCAATCTGGAAATCAATCTCAGCAGAAGGATTACAAGACCCAGCTATAACCAGCTCAATCCGTTCAAACTCTATCTAGATCCAACAACCATGAGAGCCGGGAATCCTGATCTGAATCCACAGACCACGATGAATTATGAACTGACTTACAGTCTTTATAATAAGTATTTTGCGACATTGAGCTACAGTAAAACTTCGGATAATATTACAGACATTCTTAAACCTATTGTAGAAGGTGGCCAGAATGTAACGGTACAAACCTTTGAAAACCTAAATTCTGCATCTTATTTTGGATTAAATCTGATCGCTCCTGTAAAGATTACAAAATGGTGGGATATGAACAACAGTGCCAATTTTTACTATGGCTCCTACACGGGAAATGTTTCCGGAACCCAGATCAACAATAAAGGGAATTTTACGTTCAGCATCAACAGCATCAATTCTTTTAAGCTGGGAAATGGCTTCACTGCTGAATTAACAGGAAATTATAAGGCAAGAGAAATCTATGCTTACCTTAATGTGAGTCCGAACTGGTATCTGAATATCGGAGCGCAGAAGAAATTCAAAAATAACAGTGTTCTTAAGCTTTCTTTCACTGATATATTCTTTACCAGCAATATCAAAGGGCAAACCGTTTATAACAATTATATCGAAAATTTTGCGGTGAAAAGGGATACCCGTGTGGTAACGCTTTCTTATACGTATAATTTTGGATCTTATAAAAATGGACAGCCAAGGAAAACGGGAGGAGCGGAGGATCTGAAGCAGAGAATAGGCAACTAAACTTCGTGCAACTGTTGTAAAATACTGAGGAATAAGAATTTGCGTTACCCTACAAATAAAATTGTATACCGCTGAATATTGCCACGAATGCACGAATAAATCATCTATATGCTTAATTTTATGTATTATATAAAAAAAATATTCGTGCATTCGTGGCAAAAAATACCAGCTAACTCTTGCTGGAAATCTTTGATCTTCTTGCGTCTTAAAACTTCAGCAACATGTCAATCCTTGCGCCTTTGCGTTTTCCAACAAAAAACAAAACAATATCTACAAAACAAAAATCCCTCAAAAAATGAGGGATTTCTTTATATCTAAGAATGAATCTTAAGCTTCGTTAGAAGGCGTTGGATTTTCCGCAGGTTTTTCACCTTGTGGCTTTTGTCCTTCCGGTCTTCTCTGTCCGTCTGGTCTACCTTGTCCTTCTGGTCTTGGTTTACCTTCTGGTCTTGGAGGTCTTGGTAAAAGAACTTTACGGGAAAGCTTCATTTTCTTACGATCATCGTAACCCATAAATTTAACTTCTACTTCATCACCTTCAGCATAAGGAACTTTGTCTAAACGAGCCCATTCGATTTCAGAAATGTGAAGAAGACCTTCTGTTCCTTTAGCAATGGCTACGAAAGCACCAAAGTCCATTACTTTCACTACTTTACCTTTGTAAACTTCACCTACAACCGGTACGAAAGTAATTTCGTTGATCTTAGCAATAGCAGCATTGATCTTTTCTCTGTCTGTTCCTGCGATTTCGATACGTCCGATTTCTCCGATCTCTTCGATAGCAATAACCGTTTCAGTATCTTTTTGTAATTGTTGGATAATTTTTCCACCAGGCCCGATTACTGCACCGATGAAGTCTTTAGCAATCTCCATTACTACCATCTTCGGAGCGTGAGGCTTCACGTCTGCTCTAGGAGTAGCAATTGTTTCAGTGATTTTATTCAGGATGTGTAATCTTCCGTCTTTAGCCTGCATCAAAGCTTTCTCCATGATGTCCATAGATAGTCCCTGGATTTTGATGTCCATCTGACAAGCTGTGATACCATCTGCAGTACCTGTTACTTTGAAGTCCATATCTCCAAGGTGATCTTCGTCTCCTAAGATATCGGAAAGTACAGTAAATTTACCCGATTTTTTATCAGTGATCAGACCCATTGCAATACCAGAAACCGGTTTTGTAATCTGAACTCCCGCATCCATCAATGCTAATGTACCAGCACAAACTGTAGCCATTGAAGAAGAACCGTTAGATTCAAGAATATCAGAAACGATTCTGATGGTGTATGGATTTTCTGCAGGGATAACTGCTGTTAATGCTCTCTGAGCTAAGTTTCCGTGTCCTACTTCTCTTCTTGAAGTACCTCTTAAAGGTCTTGCTTCACCTGTTGAGAATGGAGGGAAATTATAGTGTAAGAAGAATCTTTCGTCGTGCTGCGTAATTACGCTGTCGATCATGTTGGCATCCTTTACAGAACCTAAAGTTACAGCTGTTAAAGACTGAGTCTCCCCTCTTGTGAAGACCGCAGAACCGTGAGCTCCCGGAAGGTAATCGATTTCTGACCAGATAGGACGGATCGTTTGCGGATCACGACCATCAAGACGGATATTGTCTTCAAGGATCATTTGACGCATTGCTTCTTTCTCTACGTCATGGTAATATACTTTAACGAAAGGAGTTACTCTTGCCAATTCTTCTTCGTTATCAGCATATTGTGCCAAGAACTCTTCACGGATTGCTTTGAATTTGTCTCCTCTTTCTTCTTTATTGGATGGAGTTTTTGCTACTTCATATACTTTTTCATAGCAGTCTTTCCATACTTTCTCACGAATTTCTTCGTCGTGCTCTTCGTGGCTGTACTCTCTTTTAGGGAAAGCTTTACCTACTTTAGCCGCTAATCTTTCCTGAGCTTCGATCTGTTTTTTGATCTCTACGTGAGCGAAGTTGATCGCTTCAAGCATTTCCTGCTCAGAAATCTCCTTCATCTCTCCTTCTACCATTACGATGGAGTCTTTAGTAGCTCCCACCATAATATCAATATCTGATTTTAATAAATTTTCATAGCTCGGGTTTACGGATAGTTGTCCGTCAATTCTTACTACTCTCGCTTCAGACATTGGTCCATCAAAAGGAATATCTGTAATAGCGATCGCTGCAGAAGCTGCCAAACCTGCCAATGCTTCAGGCATCACTTCTTTATCGTAAGAAATTAATGAGATCATCACCTGAACTTCAGCGTGGAAATCTTCAGGGAAAAGAGGACGCAATACTCTGTCCACCAATCTCATTGTAAGCACTTCATCATCAGATGGTTTTGCTTCTCTACGGAAGAAGTTTCCAGGAATTCTTCCACCTGCATAGAACTTTTCTCTGTAGTCTACCGTTAATGGTAAAAAGTCTACACCAGGATTTGCTTCTTTGTTGGCTACAACGGTTGCTAAAAGCATCGTTCCACCACATTTCACCACTACAGATCCGTCAGCCTGCTTCGCAAGCTTCCCCGTTTCAATAGTGATCTCCCTGCCGTCTGCAAGGGTAATCGTTTCTATAAACGCTTGAGGTATACTCATAAATTTAATTCTTTATACTCCGTATTGAGTATGATTAATATTTAAACTCTTTAAATTTCGTTTGCAAAGGTACTATATAATAATGATATATTAAATTTTTCAATTGCATAAATAGACTGTCAAAATACAAAAAATTGGCTATCAGTTTTATGAATATCTCAAAAAATACCATGATCAAATCCGATTGCCAACTTATTTTTAAAAATAAAAGCAGGTTTTTTTATGATTTTATATGGATAAAAGCGGTTGTTTTTGTATTATTGTCTCAAAAAATGTAAATAACATTTTAAATCTATAAAAAGTATACATTTCATTATAAAAACCATTGAAAGAATTGCAAAACCATAGGCTGATCCCTATATTTGCCCTACTTCACCAAATACAATGCTGTAGGCAAAAAAAGCTAAGGAAGATATTTCCTGAAACAATAAATAAATGTTTATGAATAATAAAGAAGTACAAACTCAAAGCAGGAATTATACGGTACCGTTGATTACCATCACCCTGCTGTTTTTTATGTGGGGATTCATCACCTGTATGAATGACATTCTGATCCCTTATCTGAAACAACTTTTCAAACTTACTTTTTTCGAATCTATGCTGGTACAGTTCTGCTTCTTCGGAGCTTACTTTATCGGATCTTTGATTTATTTCCTGATTTCTATTTCCCAGGGCGACCCCATCAATAAAGTGGGCTACAAAAAAGGAATTTTATTCGGGATCGGTTTGGCAGCACTGGGATGCATTCTGTTTTATCCGGCAGCCACTTTTTCTTATTATCCTTTATTTTTGGGAGCTTTATTTATTTTAGGATTAGGGTTTACGGTATTACAAATTACGGCCAATGCTTACGTTTCATTGCTTGGTTCAGAAGACTCTGCATCCAGCCGACTGAATATGACCCAGGCTTTCAATGCTTTCGGAACTACGATTGCACCAGTATTAGGTGGGCATTTAATTTTCGAATTATTTTCTGAACCGGACGGAACTTTCAGTGCGGTAGCCACAAGAATTCCTTATTTGATCTTCGCCGCTATCCTTCTGCTGGTGGGATTATTAATTTCAAGAGTAAAACTTCCTTCATTTCAAACAGAAACTGAAGAAACCGTACAAGGTTGGGGCGCATTGAAATTCAACCATTTGAAATTTGGAGTTTTTGCGATGTTCTGTTATGTGGGAGGTGAAGTTGCTGTAGGAAGCTTCATCATCAGCTTTCTTGAAGAAACCATGAGGTTCAATGAAGCCATCAGTAAAAATTATCTTTCTCTATATTGGGGTGGAGCCATGATTGGACGTTTCTTAGGCGCTATTTCATTAAATCACTCTATTAGCCAGGCTAAAAAAGCAGTTTTCATGCTAGGTGCGGCTGCATTGGTCTTCCTGGTAATTTTCAGTATTGTCAACCTGAGTTTTGAGCAAATAAGCTTTTTCTTAATATTCATATTATTGAATTTTGCAGCATTTTTTGTGGGTAAAGCAGCTCCGGCAAGAACACTTTCTATTTTTGCAGCCATTAATGTTATTCTATTGATTTCTACTATGGTGAATCATGGCGAAATGGCGATGTACAGTGTTTTAGGAATCGGAATTTTCAACTCTATCATGTTCTCAAACATTTATACATTAGCGATTTCAGGATTAGGAAAATATACCAGCCAGGGTTCTTCTTTAGTGGTAATGGCTATTTTGGGCGGAGCGATCGTTCCTATTTTCCAGGGACTTTTAGCGGATCGGTTCGGGGTACAACATTCGTTTATCATTCCGGTATTTTGCTACCTTATCATTCTGATCTTCGGAGCGTACTGCACCAAATATCTTGGACACGTAGAAACTACTGAGGCTAAATCAGGACATTAAATATTTAATAATACGCATATAAATAATGCTATAGGCTGTTTCATTTTTGAAGCAGCCTATTTCTTACCATATAAGGACATAGATTAATAACCATGAATTATCTCATTCGTGTATTCCTGGCAATTAAAAACAGACTGATCTTCTGAGAACATTAGCATCTTAGTATGTAACTTTATATCTGAAATCACGACCTATTTTATCACATACCTTAAGCTTTTTATCCCGATGAAGATCCAGTTACAACTTGAATACGCAGCATTTTTACTATTAGGAATTTTTGCATTTGCCCATACAGGATATTCCTGGTGGTGGTTTGCTGGATTATTCTTTGCTCCGGACCTATCTATGCTTGGATATACAATCAATACTAAAGTGGGTGCATTTTTCTATAATCTCTTTCATCACTTAGGAATAGCTATTATTGTTTATATTGCCGGGACAGCCTTATCTCTACCCTATTTACAGATGATCGGAGCTATTTTATTTTCCCATTCCGCCTTTGATAGGATATTGGGCTATGGATTGAAGTATCCGGATAGTTTTCAGAATACGCATTTGGGGAAGATTGGGAAAAAGATGGAGTAAGTACTTATTGCAGAGCGTTTACCACCCCGTCAAAAATTCTTTGAATTTTCGCCATCCCTCCAGAGAAGGGGAATTTACAGCCCTTCAATTGCATCATCCTATTTTTTACGAATAATAACCTATGGAATAGTACAATTTAAACATTGGTTTGCTCATACAGTTTGGCATTCCGTAGGAATCTAAATCTTTTTTTATTATCACATGAAAATCAAAAAGCTTTCCAATACTACACAAAAAAAAGCAACCTCTTTCGAAGTTGCTTTATTTTGAAAATCTTTATAGATTATTTTCTTAATCCTAATGCAGCAATAATTGCTCTGTATCTTGCGATATCTTTTTTCTTAAGGTAATCTAGTAAACTTTTTCTCTTACCTACCAATTTCACTAGAGATCTCTCTGTGTTGAAATCGTGACGGTTAGCCTTTAGGTGCTGAGATAAGTGATTAATTCTGAAAGTGAAAAGAGCGATTTGTCCTTCTGCGCTTCCTGTGTCCTGTGCAGATTTTCCGTGTTGTGCGAAAATTTCCTGCTTTTTGTCTGTTGTTAAGTACATTCCAATATTGTTTAATGATTATTATGTAACGGGTGCAAAATTACGACTATTTTTTGAATCTGCAAACATTATTGATTTCATAAATCAAATTTGATAGAAAAAAATGTTAAAAATTTCTTAATTAATTTGATGAAATCCAACGAAAAGGCAGTAATTTTGCATTCGAATTACAAATGAAAAAAATTATATCCTTTATAGCAGTTCTTACTTTTTTATTCATCGGCTTTACTTCGGTAAAAGCACAGAAGAATGCTGATGATAAAGTAAAAAAAGTTCTATACTTCAATCCCGAGGTAGAGCCTGATATTGATGAAATAAAAGATCCTACGAATGCTGCTTTTTTCGATGCTGTTTCAGATAATTTCGGCGGAAGAAGAAACAAAATGCTGCGGGCAGAGGTTCAGGTTCCTTTCGACAGCATAGACAAACAGACGATCATGGATTATTGCGTCAACAATGATGCAGATTTTGCGATTGTTTCCAAAGTAAGATATTTCAAGGTAGGTCTTGGAAAGTATGTATTCTCTAACCAGGTCGTGGTAAGCATGAAACTTTTTGGTTCTGACGGAAATCTGGTCACCGAAACGGATCATGATACCTACAGGAAAAATATGCGTTTACTGGGTTCTACAGTCAATTCCGTCAAAATAGGTACGGAAGGTGCTATAAAAGGGATTATAAAAAAACTGAGAAAGCTAAAACCGACAGAAGCAGAACTTTAAGTTTTAAACAAAGCTAAACTGCTGTTCATTAATAACTCACAGTCTATTTTTCAGATATGATTTCTCTTCTTTAAAGAGTGATTATCACGGTAACATATCATTTTTTGCCATTCATAGACATTTTCCTACATTATATATCTGATTTTCAAATCCCTGAACATCTTTCTTTAGTTTAGTTTTTCATTAAATCTAAATCGTTATGAAAAATTTAAATCTAAAAAAGCTGAGCAGAAACAGCCAGAAAGAAATTTTGGGAAGCGGCGGAGGAGGCATTCAAAAATGCAATTACTCTTTTGAATGTCCGTGAGGATCATGCTGCAGGAAAGCCTGCGTCTATTATCCCTGCCCTGAATTATAAAAATTTTCGCTGAAATGCAGAACACTTGCTGACCATAAAGCAAGTGTTTTTTATATCAAAAATAAGAAAAACCTCACAAACAACTGAATACCAAATAAATATTTTCACCAACTAATGAATAATATGAAAAATATTTATTAATTTAGTTCAACATTAAAACTAAATCATATGAAAAATTTAAAGAAACTCAGCAGAGAAAAGGCAAAGCATATTAATGGCGGAGTCATTGAAAGATGCAGCGAAACAAGACCGTGTTTTATTGGATTTTGCTGTAGAGGAGCCTGCATGGAATATGCTTGTATAGATTAATAAGCTTTCTAATTGTTTAAACTAATCATTATGAAAAATCCAAATCTCAAAAGACTGAACAGAACTGAACAAAAGGAGATCAAAGGCAGCGGCCCGGTTAAAAAATGCAGTACCAGCGCACAATGTGACCCCGGCCAATGCTGTGAAGGAGGAATGTGTATGTACTCTCCTATTATACAATGTGAACCTATTTTTGAATAATATAGGCTATTATGATTTTTTAAAATTTAATTTTTGAACACCTGCTCCCACGGGTGTTCTTTTGTTCTTATAATGAAGCAATAAACTTTAATTAATCCTTAATTTTCCCAGTTTATTACTCAGTCTTAAAAATTTGAATTATTTTTGCATATCCAAAAAATTTCACGTTTTGAATTCTAGAGACGAACTTATCTTCAACCCAGCCGATATTGCCGAAACTCTCAGCGACCTTCCTGCTGACGAGAGGTTGTTGGCATTTTTGAAAGTTCCGAAAGAGTACAAAGCTGAAGTTTTTTCACACCTCGACCCTGATTTTCAAGAAGATACCATCAGAAGTATTGGAAGCGACGAAGTTTCTGAAATTCTGAATGCGATGACTCCCGATGACAGGACCGCTCTTTTTGAGGATTTCCCGGATGAACTTATCAAATACTCTATCAATCACCTTAATCCGCAGGAAAGGAGGATTGCTTTAAAGCTTCTGGGATACAATTCAGATTCTATTGCCCGTCTGATGACTCCTTATTACATCCAGATCCGTAAGGAATGGACGGTAAAAAGATGTCTTCAGCAAATAAAAAAGGTAGGACGAAGGGTGGAAACCATGAACTACCTGTATGTAGTAGATGAAAGAAACCGACTGATTGATGACCTTGCCATCGGAACTTTACTATTGGAAGAGGAAGACACATTGGTTTCTGATATTACGGATAATCATTTTGTGGCCATTACCACTACGACTTCCAAAGAAGATGCCGTTACGTATTTTGAGAAGTATGACCGCGGCGCTCTTCCCATTATTACGGAAGCCGGCGTTCTGGTAGGAATTGTGACTATTGATGATATTCTCGATCAAATCGAACAGCAGAATACGGAAGATATTCAAAAATTCGGGGGATTGGAAGCATTGGACCTTCCTTATACCCAAACGTCCTGGACCGAAATGATCAAAAAGAGAGCAACCTGGCTGATTATTTTATTTGTTTCGGAAATGCTTACTGCTTCGGCAATGGGGTATTTTGACAAAGAGATTGAGAAAGCTGTTGTTCTGGCCTTATTTGTTCCGCTGATTATTTCCAGTGGAGGAAACTCAGGATCTCAGGCAGCGACTCTGATCATCCGTGCTATGGCTCTTCAGGAAATCAGCCTTAAAGACTGGTGGTATGTCATGAGGAAAGAGATCGTTTCCGGACTATGTCTGGGAGCTATTTTAGGAGCTATCGGGTTTATCAGGATTATGCTTTGGCAGCAGGTAGGCTTTTTTGACTATGGTCAATATTGGGTGTATGTAGGATTAAGTGTTTCTGTTTCTCTTATTGCGATCGTATTATGGGGTACTTTATCCGGTTCTATGATTCCATTTGTTTTAAAGAAATTAAAACTCGACCCTGCAACTTCTTCTGCTCCTTTTGTGGCCACATTGGTGGATGTTACAGGACTTATCATTTATTTTACAGTGGCCGGACTTTTCTTAACCGGAAAACTTTTGTAATTTTAGGCATCATCTAAAATGCCAATATGAAAATCGTTTCACTTGTACCCTCTATTACTGAGGCTTTATTCGATCTCGGGCTGACTGAAAAAGAAATCATCGGCCGGACAAAATTCTGTATTCATCCTCAGGATAAGGTAAAAAACGTAGCCATAATAGGTGGTACAAAAAACATTAATATCGATAAGATCAAAGCTTTACAACCGGACCTTATTCTTGCCAACAAGGAGGAAAATGTGAAAGATCAGGTAGAGGCTTTAATGGATGATTTCAAGGTAATGGTAACCAATGTAGAAACCATCGAAGACAATTATTATCTACTGAAAAACTTCGGGAAACTTTTTGGAAAAGAAGAAAGGGCTCAGGCTTTTAATCTTAAAATCTACGATATTCTCACCCATGCAAAACTCGAAACGAGTATAAAAGCAGCTTATCTCATCTGGAAAAATCCATATATGACTGTTGGCTCCGACACTTTCATTCACAGAATTTTATCGGAAATAGGATTTGAAAATATTTTTAAAAATAAAACCCGCTACCCTTCCATAACCGCTGAGGATCTTTCTGAAGCTGATGTCATCATGCTTTCTTCTGAGCCTTTTCCATTTAAAGAAAAACATATTGAAGAACTTAAAGCCATCTATCCTGAAAAAAAAATCATGATTGTAGATGGCGAAGCCTTTTCCTGGTATGGAACCCATATTGCAAAGTGCGGGAATTATTTTAATGAAATGCTTACTGAAGTAATGGCTGAACAGGATTAAATTTTAACCGAAATACCATTTTCTTTAAAACTGCTGAACAGACTCTGCTTTACGATGCTTACCGTTTCTTCGATGCGGTAAATGCTGCACCAGAATTTGATCAGGATTCCGTAGTTTCCTTCGGCAATGGTACTGTAATAAATCTGATAAGGCTTTGTCTGATCAACCTGTGAAACTTCATGAAGTGTACTTTCTGCAAGTTCATTGATTTTATCCATAGATTCTGTCTCCAGCACTGTTAAAGTGATTTCAACCAGTTTCAAATTATCGGTATAGGTCCAGTTGGTAATATTCTGAGACAGTATCGTTCCATTTGGAATGATGATTTCAGCCCCGTTAGGCGCATTGATCTTTGTGGTACGAAGTCCCATAGACTTTACTCTTCCCGTCTGGGAACTGACATCAATAATATCACCTATCTGAATAGGTCTGTCGAAAATAAGAATGATCCCGGACACAAAATTATTGACAATACTCTGCAGACCAAGCCCCACTCCTACTCCAAGAGCTCCGATCACAATGCTTATTTTATCGAGAGGCATTCCTGAAGCGGCTACAGCCAGAAGATACCCTGCAATGAGAATCAAAAGTCTGGTAATCAAAAGTCTGGAATGCTGCTCTTTGTTGATATTTTCTTCGTCTTCATCCTCAATCTCCCCAAAAAAGTAGGCTACATATTTCTGAAGCAGATGGGCCGTCCAAACCAAAGCCAGAAAAAGTAAAACACTCCCAAGAGTAAATGTAAAACTACCTATGGTATTGGGATGCGAAAGGATTTTTATAAATAATGCCCTGGCAGGAATCCACAGATTAAGATTAGACGCCATCACTGCAAATCCGCCGTACCCTAGTATCAGGATAAAAGGTTTTCTCAGATTGGAAGCCAGACTTTCATGATCAAAAAGCTTACTTATTCCTCTTTTGACTCTGGATTTATAGATCTGAAGAAGAATAATCTCTGTAATAATCTTTAGCAGGATGTTGAGTGAAATAATCTGAACAAATACAGTAATTCCGGTAAGACTTAGGTTCTGCGCCAGAGAAACCCGTCCAAACAGATTGAGAAAAACCGAAAACAGACTGAAAATCATAAAGATGGTGAGGCCCAGTTTAAAAGCCATCTTATTATAAGGCAGATGATCTGTATTTTTAAACTTCAATAAGGTATATCCTATTGATACAATATTAAGGAGTATAAGCAGACATCTTCCAAATAAATCTGCATTAAGGAAAAGACTCACCAAACAAATCAGGATGAATACCGCCATAATAAAAAGCCAGCTTCTCACTTCACGATGTTCCCATGATTTCCTGAATAATAAAAAGATACACACGATAAGGCCCAACTGAAGGATTTCACTGAAGGTAGCCGGAGCATAAAGGTTACTCACCACGGCAATACATATTCCTACAAGAAGCAGGGGTATAAAAAGTCCATTATTTAAATACCTGAATTTTAAAAGACTGAGATTATCAAAATAACCAGCTTTTTTGATGTACTGTAAGTTTCCTTTGATATACCAGCTCAGCAAAAGCATAAAAATAGCCAATAGAACCAGGCTTACCCAAATTGTCCTGAAATAATAAACGGTTACAAATTTTTCAATTTTGAAATTGTCCGCGGTTTCCTGCTGCACATTTTTCTCTGAAATACCAGCTTTACCGACCTTCCACAAAGCGGGATATTCTTCTTTAAAAAGATCGATTCCTGACCTTTGCAGCCGGTCTTCCAAGGTACCCATGGCATCTGTAATACTGGTTTTGTATTCCAGCATCTGCCTCTTTTTTTCATTCAGAATTCCCTGATTGGCATTCAACAGGCTATCTGTCTTTTTATACTGTTCATTCAGGGCCATCAGTTCAGGCAAAAACTGCTTGATAACGGCTGTATCTTTTACAAGCTTAATAAGCGTTGCGTTGTCTTTTAAACTGACTACCTGCTTTCCAATTCTGTTGAATTTAGCATCCTGTGCATTAATGAAATTATTCTGATTTTCAATTTCTTTCCTAATCCCTACCAGTTCATTCTGATACATTTGTTGATTACGAACATTGAGATCGGCTCTTTTAATACTGGCCAGAATAAGCTGTAGTCTTTCATCGGTAGCTTTCATATCACCGAACACTTTGTATGCATCAATACCAAATTCAGCATCTGTATGGGCATTACGGAGTACTCCGTCTACTTTTTCAATGATAAGGAGGTAATCTGTGGCAGAAGTTTCGTCGCCAAACATTTTGGGAGCCGGAAGAGAATCTTTTTTAGGAGCTTCCTGTGGGCGATACCAATTAAAAAGGAATAAGCACAGCAATATAAGCCATGCATGGGTGTTTATTTTCATCATTTATGTTTTAAAAAGTTAAAATCTTGTAATTTTCGGTGGGAACTCCGAAAATTACAAGATTTTAGATACTTCGTTACAAAGCCATTCCAACAGTTCACGGTCTTCTTTCGTGAAAGGATCTATGGTATGGGAATCAATGTCGATCTGACCGATATTTTTTCCGTCTTTGAAGATCGGAACAACAATTTCTGCTTTTGTATCAATCGAACAGCTCAGATAATTGCTTTCTTCATGTACATCAGGAACAACGAATGTTTCATTGGAAACGGCCACCTGACCACAGATTCCCTTTCCGTAAGGAATAATGGTGTGGTCTGTAGGAGCTCCTACATAAGGCCCCAGAATCAATTCATCTTTATCCCCGTTTTTAAAGTAAAAACCTGTCCAGTTGAAATAAGGAATTTCCTGATCCAACAGGTGGCATACTTTTTCAAGTTTTTCTTCTGTATTATGCTTAGGACTTTCAAGAATAGAGGAAAGTCTTTTCTTTAATTCTGACATTATAATTATTTTTTAAGAGAATTGTTTTAAGGAAAGCTCTTCTTTATAGCCGAACATTCCACGCTCTTTGATCATTTCTGCTACGCCTTCCGGAACCTGAGTTTCCCAGCCTTTGGTACAACATGCTATTTTCCTCAATATTTCTCTTGAGTAAATTTCTAAAAATTCCGGGTTATAATTCGTAATATCTACAATACGATTGTTACGTTTGAAGTATTTGTACAATTCTTTAAGATTCTCCTCTACTTTAAGGTTTGAAGAATCCAGCAGCTGATGGGTTTCAGGATCTTTATAAGGGTATAGGTATACTCTCATTCCGTTTCTGAAGAATTTACCGAATGCCTCAAGGATTCCTCCTGATAAATTTTTATAGTATTTCTCATCAAATACCATCAACAGGTTGTTTACTCCCATTGCGACCCCAATATCTCCGCTTGTATAAGACGCAAAATAATCGATCAGTCTGTAATATTCTGAGAAGTTTGAAATAATAACGGTGTATCCCAGTTTCCCCAGGATGTCTACTCTATCCAGGAAGTCTCTTTCATCAATATCACCATCGGCTCTAAGGTTGGAAATCGTAATTTCAATTAGGACTTCTGTTTCTTCATGAGTACAGGTGGCATCTTTGAAAAACATATCCATCCCGTTCCGAAGCATATCAATATTAACCTTTGTTACCGGTCTGAAGCTTCCTCTTACCGCAAAAATATTCTTCTTGTACAGGACATCAGCCGGAAGCATATTACTTCCCTGAGAATTGAAGATCACCGCATCGGTCATCCCGTTCTTTACCAACTGTAGAGACATCAGTCTGTTGTCTACATAGGCAAAAGCGGGTCCGCTGAAATCGATCATATCAATTTCCAGATTATCTTTTGCAATATCATCGTATAAAGACTCTACCAGGGTTCTTGGATTGTCAAAGTAATTGAAAGCCCCGAAAATCAGGTTTACCCCAAGGTTTCCTAAAGTTTCCTGCTGTAGGGTAGCATCATTTTCTTTGAATTTTACGTGAATGACGATTTCATTGTAATCTTCATTTTCTTTCGTCTGAAAACGGATTCCTACCCAGCCGTGGCCTTTCACTGTTTTATCAAAATTGATCGTCGTTACGGTATTGGCATAAGAGAAGAACTTTCTGTCGGGATTATTATCTCTGGAAATCCTTTCTTCAATCAAAGCCACTTCATAACGAAGCATTTTGCGAAGTCTGTTCTGGGTTACATACCTGTTTTTTACTTCTTTTCCGTAGATGGCATCACTAAAATCTTTGTCATAAGCAGACATTGCCTTAGCAATCGTACCGGAAGCTCCCCCTGCTCTAAAAAAGTGACGAACAGTCTCCTGCCCTGCTCCAATCTCTGCGAAAGTACCATAAATAGTAGGATCTAGATTAATTGTTAATGCTTTTTGTTTAGGAGTTAGTTTCTGATACATTAGGACATGAAATTTTTTGTAAATTTACCAAAATTAAACCAACCTCAAAACAAAATGAAGTTGAAATTTTTAGGAACCGGTACTTCCCAAGGTGTGCCCGTTATAGGCTGTACATGTGAAGTGTGTACTTCCCAAAATCCCAAAGACAAACGTTTACGCTCTTCCGTCATGGTGACTACGGAGGAAAATAAAAAAATACTCATCGATTGTGGTCCGGATTTCAGACAGCAAATGCTTACCAACCACGAACATAACGTAGATATTGCGCTGATCACCCATGAGCATAATGATCATGTGATAGGGCTTGATGATATGCGGCCGCTTATTTTCAAGAGTGGAAAAGATGTCCCCCTCTACTGTTATTCAAGAGTAGCCCATGAAATTAAGAACCGTTTTCCTTACGCCTTTGCAGATGTGAGATATCCTGGTGCACCCGCTTTTGAACTCCACGAGATCGAAAACAAACCGTTTAAGGTTTTAGATACTGAGATCACTCCTATTGAAGTGATCCATTTTAAGATTACGGTCTTTGGATATAAGTTTAAAAATCTGGCGTACATTACAGATGCCGGCTTTATTTCTGAAACTGAAAAGGAAAAACTGAAAAATTTAGATGTGCTGATTTTAAACTGTATCAGAAAATTCGACCCACATCCTGCCCATTTTATCCTTCCGGATGTCATTAAACTGTTTGAAGAGCTAAAACCTAAAAAATTATTTTTAACCCACATCAGCCATCATTTAGGTGTGCATGACATTGAAGATAAACAACTTCCACCCGGAATGCACCTTGCTTACGATGGTTTGGAAATTAATTTTTAAAAAAAATTCTTCAAAAAGCTTTTGAACATTGAAAAAAGTTCCTATATTTGCACACCAATTTGAAACAAACATCATGTTTGAATCAACATCAAGCCCAGGTGGCGGAATTGGTAGACGCGCTGGTCTCAAACACCAGTTCTTAGGAGTACCGGTTCGATCCCGGTCCTGGGTACACAAAAACCCTGCAAACGTTGTTTGCAGGGTTTTTTATTTTCAATTAGGCTTCATAAAAATTAGTCGTCGTGTAAAACATCGTGTAAAAAGTTTTAAAAAATTTTTCATTTCAAATATTTAATCGTAATATTGCGATATAATTATTCTAGATTATGGGAGTAACAAAAACTGATCATTTTACAGAGGAGCAGAATAAAATCGCGATCATTGCAAAAGCATTAGGTCATCCTGCCAGAATTGCGATCATTGAGTATCTGCTAAAAGTAAATACCTGCATTTGTGGGGATATTGTCAATGAACTTCCTTTAGCTCAGGCAACAGTATCTCAACATTTAAAAGAACTAAAAAACGCAGGTTTGATTAAAGGGAATATTGAAGGGACAGCCATTTGCTACTGCATTGATGAAAATACTTTTGGAATACTGAAAGATTATTTTTCAAAAATTATTCTGACTGTTACCAATCAAAAATGTTGCTAAGGCATTTTTTTTAAATAGATTTATCGTAATATAGCGTTTAACCAATAAATAAAAAACAATGAAATTATCTGAAATCAAAGTCATTTTACCGACACTAGAAAATGGAACTTTTGTTCCTGAACATTTTCATGTAACAGAAGTAGGAACAGTGACAAAGCATTTTATCGACTGTGGCGGAACCATCCGAAATGAAAAAGCCGTCAACTTTCAGTTATGGAATGCTGATGACTTTGAACATCGTTTAAAACCTACAAAGCTCTTAAATATCATCAAGCTATCAGAAGAAAAATTAGGAATTGAAGATGATGAAATTGA
Organism: Chryseobacterium sp. FR048; assembly: GCF_056844665.1. NCBI lineage: Bacteria > Pseudomonadati > Bacteroidota > Flavobacteriia > Flavobacteriales > Weeksellaceae > Chryseobacterium > Chryseobacterium sp. FR048. The sequence goes on from NZ_JBXDSE010000001.1 coordinate 665,236, forward strand.
GGTTGAATATCAGGATACAACCATTGGCAAATTTGACTTAGAATTTAACGGGAAAAATTTTGTGCTTAAAAACAAAACTACAGCGTGTCTGGCTCAGGATGCTTGTGGAATTCCTGTAGAAAAACAAAAAGTAAACTTATCTGAACTTTCTAACCTTCAGACTTCTTGCTGCACTCCAAATTCCGGATGTTGCTAAATTCAATACATTAAAATCAGATAAAATATGTATCCGAAACTAATACAAACAATAGAATTACTGAAAAATCAGAAAATCAGTGAGGAGAGAAAAGCTACTTTAGTACCACTGGTTGATTTTATTCAAAAAAGGCTGGAAGAACGAAAAGAAGTAACCATAAACTTCATTTGTACTCATAATTCAAGAAGAAGCCATTTATCACAAATCTGGGCACAGGTTGCAAGCACTTATTATAATGTACCGAATGTGACTTGCTATTCAGGAGGAACAGAAGAAACCGCTATGTTTCCTAAGGTAGTAGAAACGTTGGAAAACCAGGGATTTTCAATTAGTAAAATTTCCGATACGGAAAATCCTATCTATGCTGTCAAATATGACGAAGACAGACACCCAGTCATAGGTTTTTCTAAAAAATATGATAATTCTTTTAATCCGATGCATGGTTTTGCGGCAGTCATGACCTGTTCTCAAGCAGATGCAGGCTGTCCTTTTATTGCAGGAGCAGATCAACGTATTCCCATCACTTTTGAAGATCCGAAAGTTTCTGATGGGACATCTGAACAAACAAAAGTTTATCATGAAAGGAGTTTGCAGATTGGTGCTGAAATGTTCTACTTCTTTTCTCAGATAAAAAAGTAAAGAATAATTTAAACAAACGTAATGCAGCCAAAATTAAAATTTCTTGACAGATTCCTTACTTTGTGGATATTCCTGGCCATGTTTTTAGGAATAGGTTTAGGATATTTCTTTCCTCATATTTCTGAAATTACCAATTCCTTATCAATAGGAACTACAAATATTCCACTGGCAATAGGCTTGATTATTATGATGTACCCGCCATTAGCAAAGGTTGATTATTCATTATTGCCTAAAGTTTTTCAAGACAAAAAAGCCATTGGAATTTCTTTGCTGCTGAATTGGGTGATCGGCCCGGTTTTAATGTTCCTGTTAGCAGTCATTTTTCTTAGAAATGAACCTGATTACATGATTGGTTTAATTCTTATTGGCTTAGCAAGATGTATCGCAATGGTACTCGTGTGGAATGATCTGGCTAAAGGAAACCGGGAATATGGAGCATTATTGGTCGCTCTTAACAGCTTATTTCAGGTAGTGAGTTACAGTTTTATGGTTTGGCTTTTTATCAATGTCTTGCCGGAAAAGCTGGGTTTAGCTAGTTTTAAGGTAACTGTATCAATGAAAGATGTTACAGAAAGTGTTTTGATATATTTAGGAATCCCCTTTCTGGCAGGCTTTTTAACCCGTTATTTTTTAACTCAATTCAAAGGTTTGGAATGGTACAACAGGAAATTTATTCCCAGAATATCTCCACTGACATTATATGCACTTTTATTTACGATTGTACTAATGTTCAGTCTTAAAGGTGATAAGATCTTAGAATTGCCATTGGATGTTTTAAAAGTAGCTGTACCATTAATCATCTATTTTGTATTAATGTTCTTTATAAGCTTCTTCATAAATAAATTATCAGATGTTCCCTATGACAAAAATGTATCAATTGCTTTTACAGCCACTGGAAATAATTTTGAATTGGCCATTGCTGTAGCGATTGCTGTTTTCGGAATTCATTCTCAACAGGCTTTTGTAGGGGTCATCGGGCCATTGGTAGAAGTCCCCGTCTTGATACTGCTTGTAAGGATAAGTTTGTGGCTAAAAGAAATAAATTATAAGAGATAAATTCAAAACAAGGAGCGACGAATGACTTGTATTTTGATGAAACAGGAAATCTGAAAATCATTAAAATTAATCCTATTATTCTAAAGTCTTCTTTATTTCACGGCTTCCCCATCTTTTTCCGTATATCTGTTGCTGTGAAATTCAATTCAGATTATTATTCTTTTATATTAGTCCCAGATTTTGTACCTAGATTCTAAACTTTTTAGGAGAAAAACAAAAAAAGCCGTATGAAAAATTTCCATACGGCTTCGTTTAGCAAAATTGTTTTGAGACCTGTTCTTTTAGATGGGAGGAAGCGTATAAATAGCTTTTATGTACGCTCCTATTTCAGCATGATGTTAAAAGGCACTAACAGGATTATTCATTCTTATGTAATAGAAACCGCCACTTTAATTCTTTATAATCTTCTCCGAAATCTTTTTACCATCAGCAAAATAAATTTCTACCATATAGGCCCCTTTTACCAGATGACCTACATGAACGGATGTAATTTCCTTTTCATTCACTTCCAGAGTTCTTCCGCCTATCATATTATAGATCACTACTTTTTTTACAGGCTGTTTTGACTGAATGTGTAGAATGTCTTCTACAGGATTAGGATATATGGTCATTGCTGACTGTGAAAGGTTAATATCATCAACACTTAAGCAACCTCCGCTAACTACAGTCACAGGTAAGCGTCCTAAACTTTCACATAAATTTATTGTTTGGGATGCATAATAAGTCGTTCCACTCACCAGTGGTGTGGTAGGCGGCAAAAGGTTTCCTCCGGTATCATACCATTGAATATTGGTACCGTTAACGACAAGTTGAGAAATGGTATTTCCTGCGCAAAACTGCTGCGTATTACTTCCTGTCGGTAATGGTGTACTGCATTCTTCAAATATTACATTGTCCAGATAAGCAAAGTTTCCGGGCTGAGACGGCAGATTCCTAACCCCTTTAAATCTAACCCTATTAGTTCCGGCAGGGAGAAGGATCGATTTTGTTACCCATTGTGATGGAGTGGGATTATAAAAAGGACTCAACATGCTAGGTCCGGTATTCAGCTCACCATTTATTCCTATCTCATAGTTATGTGCTTCTGTATAAGTTGCTCCTAAATCTGAAGAATATTCAAGGATGATATGATCATCAGCAAAAACAGTCTGCAAAGCTGGTGGCATTATATATCGATTGACCGCTGCAAAATCAAAAGTTAGTCTTATCCATCCTCCTCCTGAAGATTCAAGAACAGGAGAAATCAAATAATAGATAGAAACTCCCTGTGGACTATAAAAATTATACATAAGGCATCCCTTCTCCCCATTTGGAGAACCAACAGCCGGATTGGGACCAACAAGCGTAGGGGACAAAGAATAATCCCATTGAGACTGTGTTGGAGTACCACCGAACTTTTCTGAATAAGGTAATGTAACCTGTGAAAAAATAAACACAGGAAACAATACCATACAGAACAATACATGAAAATTGTTTTTTAGCATAGAATTTTAAAATTAGATCATCAATACTTTATCATATAAAACTGATATAAAACGTCTCTTTATCAATCAAGAAAGATTCGTTATAACATCAGTTATTGTAAACAAATGTATTTTTAATCCGTCTTGAATAAAATGCCAGATATCTATTATTTTATGTAAAAATGGCAGGTAAATAATCCTTTTTCATTTTGAAAAATTCTATTATTCTTCAACTTTGTTCATTTCCATACCCTTTCTATCATATATCTATTCAGGTTGAATTGGATTAAGAAGAAATCTAAATTTCATCATTTGTGTTTTAGTTGTGAAAAAAACAGAGCGTAAGGATGAAAATAAAGTGAATCACAATTAACACTTTTTCCCGATCAAAAGACTTATTTCCATCCTTGATGCTCTTTAATCTCTCATAAACCAATATTTAACCTAATAGAAATCTCTTTAAATTTGTATTCATGTTTTGTTTCTGATAAAATTGACCAAAATCACGTCCATTTTACCAACGTTAGAAAAAGGCGGGAGCTGGGGTTAGAAAGTAAGACTTCCAAAATCATTGTGTTTTTTAAAATTTATTCCCGCCTAGAACTAACTCAATATTACTTAATATGATTCCTTTTATTGAAGGACGTATATCATTCTGCCAGCAACTAGCCTATTTTCATTCTTAACTGTAATTCTATAAACATCCGCATCATAAGCTCATTTTTAGAATTACTGATGTAGAGATTACTTTGTATCTGTAGTTTTGATTTTGGGGCATGAACTCCAATTTCTCCTACATTCCTGTTGGTGATGTTATCTGTAATGATCATTGTTTCTTTACTACTATCATTACCATCTGAGGATGAGGTTTGTCCCTATACATCAGCAAAAAGGAAGAACTACTCTCTACTTTATGAGAAAAAGTTTATCATGGTTTAGTTTCTTATCCTTAGTTCTATATAAAAATTTTTGTATTCAAATTCAATTTCAGAAATTGACAGCAGACCTGAAAAGATTCACTCGTCCTTTTTATTCAGGAGCGTCTCTGATGAAAATGAGAAACTGTGTAACAGTTAATGAAAGGGACCTCTGGTCCGCAGAAATGTAAGATTTGTTCATAATTTTTTTTTTGTGTTTTTAGAAAAAGTCATTGACTTATTGGTATGTACAAAAGTATCAGTACTGGGAATAAAAAAAAATAATAGATATCTATCATTTTTAAATAAATTTATTTTGCAAAAAAACAGACAACACTAAAATTCCCTCTTTGATTATTGCGATCAGCAGATAAAATATTCTTAATATACCCTAATTGGTATGAAGTGTATTTATAAATGTTTCAATAGGATTGAAAATCTTTCCTTCCGGATATTTTTCAATAGATCAACCATAGATCAAAATAAAATTACTTTCCGTCCGGAAGTTTTAATTCAAATTTTATGACTTAGAAAAAATGATAGATATCTATTATTTTATATCTCTTACATTCATCGGATATTGCAGATCTAAGTTTATCTGGGTTTGGATAAGCAATCATTAACAACTTATTACCATATGATGAAATATAATACTTTAAAAGACAGTTTTAATTCTGAAAAAATAAACTGAAAAGCCTAAAACAATTTTTTGTTTTGTTTGTTACGAAGTGCCATTCAGAATACTCTGCTTTTATTTCTATTTAACAATTTCTTTGAAATTTCTACTTTTTCCCTAAAAAAAAGATAGCATTGTATTCTGAACCCGGCACAAAACTCCTGATGTCTTTTTGACTTCAGGAGTTTATTTTTCTTTCATCCTACAAATTATATTTCTTATTCAATAACGCTGAGAGATTAGGTACATCTGGGAAAAGGGTAAAATCATTGATTCCGAACAGCTTCAGATAAGTCATGACTTCAGGTATGGTCTCTTCCGGAATTTCTACTTTCTTCCAGATATTTTCTTTTTCTGCAATTTGCATTTCCATCGGGGCCTGATCTCTTCCCTGAATCGTAAAATAACCGTTTTGAGAGATCAATCTTCCGGATTTCCTGACCGGATAAATGGCTAGAGGATGTTTCCACCAGATTCCATCCTTGAGATTTTCGGGATTCTCCATCTGCTTTTGCAGCATACCTCGGAATGAATATCCGTTTTTATGGTTCAGATGATCAGGATCATAGAAATCTCTATGCCGGGTACTGTACGCATTGAGAGCAAATGGATTTAGGAGAATAACTTCCGGCTTATGACCTTTTTGATAGCTGCATAAGGCAAAATACAAGGCAGCCCCAAGATTATCTGTCCAGTCGAGAATTCGTGTTTTACAGTCATAATGCTGCATATGGAACAGAATATCCCAGTCTGAAAATTTACGGTCATGGATTTCCATTGCTTTAGATCTAAACTCATAAAAGATAGATTCTTCGCTTTTCAGAGAGTAGTTTTTTCCTCGGAAAATATTGGGAATAAGCTTATAACTTGTATCTGAATGCCCGCGGAAAAGACATTCTTCATCAGGACCTAAATTCAGTTCCTGTTGTTTTTCAAGGATCTGGTTGACAAAGTTGGCAAATGTTTTCATTTGGAATAGATTAAACAGGTTGAAATAGAATTCTTATAGAGTCCGAAAGATTTTGAAATCAGGCCAATAATCAGTATAAAACCAAAGATTCCCCATAGCACTCCACGCCAGTTTCTGAATAGCAGAATATCTGTAAACGCTAAAGCAACAAGGGTCATGATTCCTACAATCCATTTGAAGATCTGCACCCATTTAAAAGGTCCGAATATAAATTCCGGATTATTTGCCTTGTAAAAACTGTAATTCTCTGTCCAGTCCAAAGCCATATAGACCACCCCAAGACACAATAATACAGTCAGGATACCAGACCAGAAAGTTTTCGTCTTGGTATCTTTTAATTCGCTTTTCTGTTTCAAGGCATAGAATATAAGGAAAAAGCCTCCGAAAAAGACCGCAAAATTATCATAGTGCAAAGTAAGGCAATCCAGAGTTTGGTGATAAGTACTCAAGCTATTGAACGCTGTTCTAAATTCCTCAAGATCTTTGTATATAGGAGGCGATTGTAAGCTATTATGTTTCTTATACTGAAAGAAAGTCATAATTCCCCATAAAACGGATGATGTAAAAAAACAGATCCGAAGCAGCAATCTGATTAAAAAATTATTCATGATAAAGAATTTTCTTGTTGGTTTAAACGGTCACGATCTGCTTTATACTCCTTCCAGTCAAAGTCTTCAAGAAAGCTCAATGCAGCTTCAACTCCTTTTAAGAATAAAATTTCTTTTTGCTCAAATGAAAGCCCGAAGTTCAGCCAATTGATCTTAGTCTGATAGGCTTTTATTTCAGCAATACTATGCTTTCTGTAAAACGGATTAACCGCCAAAAAGGAAGAATCTTCGTTATTCCGGAGGGTATTGATCACATTCCCCACATATCTGCCGAAGGTGAGCTTTTGTCTTTGATTGGCAACAGGTTTTTCATCCATAATCCGGGCTCCCATTATGGGAACTCTAGCCTCCTTGATATGGCTTTGATGAAATAGATTGATTGGAAAATTGGACAGGGATCCCCCATCAATAAGAATTCCGTTCGTAGAGCGGTTTTTTATCCCTTTATCTTTCATCCAGTCTGCGTCTTTATTAACGGGAAGAATTTTAGGTTCAAAAAACAAGGGAATAGCCATGGATGCTCTGACGAAAACAGCAGGGTTAAAAGACACAGAGCCAAAATTATAAAGATGCTGATCTCTTGGGAAAACAATTTTACACTGATTGGCAATATCTGTGGTTACAAAAGAATAGTCAAAGCCGATTTGTTTTTCAAGCTCTTCTTTTATCTTTTTATTTTCTTCAGTTTTGGTATTTTCATTAAGATTTACGGATGCTAAAATTTCTTCATCTATTCTATTTTTTTCAAGTGGAGATTCTTCATCTCTTATGAGATATAATTTGGGAAGTTTCGGATGATGAGATACCCCGGATTTTTCCAGATTTTCTTTAGAATAGTTCTTTTGGTTATCCATTTCCGAGATGATATTGGAATACCATTTTTCCTCTTTGTTTGCTTCAGGCTCAGCCATTTCCTCTGCATGATTGAAATATTCATCGTGACCTGCCATAGATTTAAGTTTCGCATGTTCTTCCACCGCAACTATCTTTCCTTCATTGGTATTCACAAATTTTTTCTCAAACTCCATTTTTCCCTCTGCTTTTTTCTTCAGTTGATCCTGAGTGGTAATTCCGGATTTCTTCAGTTCATTTTTCAGAAAACCTTCAAAAACTTTTCCGGGATTAATACCATATTTGTATCGATTGAGCCTCCACAACAAAATCAGAATCACCAATGACATCCCTGTAAAAAGAGACATAAAAATAAGATAAGCAGGGAACATATCAACGCCGGCATAGCTTAACAAAGGCAATATGATCAATGCGAGTGCCGCTATGGCCAGATAAGAAATCAGGATATTGCTGATCAGCCCCGGGCCTCTGCTCAAAGAAAATATCATAAACTTGACAATTCCCAGTTTGGCATCCACAAAACTCCTCATATTGAATCTTTTATCATCATACATCATCATATCAAACAATTCTGCAGACTTCGGATCATCCTTTTCCCCCATGGAGGCAAGAAATAAGGTATTAATGGCTCCGGCACTGGTTCCCGCCAATCTTAAAAACCTGATTCCCAAATACTCGAGAACAAAAACATAACCCACCAGAGATATTCCCAACGTTCCACCTCCTTCCTGTACAAAATTGACCCATTGAAGTATTTTACCATCATCATTTTTTGAAATCGCATCCGAAAACCTCTTATTTTCCAGTTTTTCTAAACGCTGTGCGAGGTTTCCCTCTCTTCCTTTAAATTTCTCTTTTTCATATTTACTTTTAATGAATTCTAAATCTTTTTTCATGGCTCATGATTTTAGTTTCTTAGTTTAAAGTTTGTTATTTCATCAGTATACAAAACCTTTTATTTTCGCAGTAATCAGAATATTGGTTTTGATCGTTTTGTAGACTTCTTCAGGGAAATTCATTTCATTACAAATTTTGCAATTATATCCTGCCCTGTCAATTACCCATTTGGGTAATATATTTTAAAAACAGCCTATTGATAAGTCCTGAAAAGCAAATATTTTTCAGACAATTAAAGTATTTCTGTTTTTCTTAAAGAATAAATGAATTGATTTCCAGGTAGAATAAACCTGTTGTATTTCTAATTTCAGTTGGTCAGCCTTCAGAATGCTGATTCCCACAAGATCGCTTAAGGCAGAAACCGCACAACTTGCATCGGAGCCACCTGCATTTACCCTACCACCATGCCCCGGATCTATCATAATGATTCCAGTTTTCATGATATAAGTTTTTATAAAGTTAATGAAAATGCATGTGCTTAAAAAATAATTATTCTAAATATGGATAAAAAGGTATTTATTTTAAAAATCCTCACCATTTTTAAGAGAAAAACTCCCGGGAATTCCACGGGAGTTTTTATTGTAATGGGTAAAGCTGCTTTATATTTCTTTATATAAATGGTGCTTACTTTGAAGCTTTATTTTGATGAATTGATTTTTGAAATATTCCCTGAAGTGAGCATAAACTCTTTGGAAGGGAAATTCTTATAAGAAATCTGTTTGATCTCATACCTGGTTTCTTTGCCTAATCCTACCTGAAATGAGGTTACTTTTTCATCATATCTATTTTTGTTGGCATCGATCAGTATTTCAGAATCTGTAATAAGTCGGCTTTCAACATTGGTATGTTTTGTATATTTAAAAATGTCTTTATTGGCAGATAACAGTTTCTTTTCTATTTCCTGATCTCCTTCTGTGGATTCTTTTAAAACAGATTCTAATGTTCCGGCTTTATTGTAGGTGAATTTAAGATTCCATTTGTCCAGATAATCGCTGGCCTGGCTTCTGTGAGATTCCATATACCCTTTTATTATTTTAAAATCCTTATGTTTATATTTTGCATAGGATGAAATATATTTTAAGTCATCAAGGTTATATCCTGTCAGAAAGTCCTCCAGAAAGTCGATCAGGTCAGGAATGTTCAGGTCTTCACCAATGTTTTTCTGTACATATTTATAGTAGAGATCGTTCAGATAAAAAGTGTCTTTATCTCCAATTAATATTTTTCTTTCCTTATCATCAAATGCAATGGTAAGTTTTGTACTGTAACTTCCGTTTTTGTAATCCAGCAAAAGCTTTTTCTGATTTTTTGTCAAGGTACATATATTGGGAACTTCCTTTTCTGATACCTGAGTATCATTAAAACGATAGAAAGCTATACTGTCTTTTTTAGGGTTTGATATATAAATAAGACGGTTCAGGCTTACCTGATCATTTTTATTTACCTTCCTGTCATCCACATATTCTCCCCTATCGATCGTTTTGTTGACAATCTGCGTTATGGTATATGATTTAGGTACCTGAGCACAGGCATTGATGTGAAATATCCCAAGGATAAGCAATATATACGCTAATTTTCTCATTGATTAAGCTTTTACTTTTTTCCAAAATATAGTATATCCAGCAACACGGGTTGCTTCTAAACCAAAAGACTGCTTTGCTGCATTCTTATAGTAAAAGTTACCTGTCGTCCAATAGTCTTCTTTTGCAAAATCCGCATTAGGAATTGCATAAACTGCTTTATTTTTTTCTTTTACGATTTTGTGCGTATGATTGCCTTTATCACACTTATCATCATGAATTGAGTTGTAGGCTAAGGTTGAACCTCTTCTTCCTGTTACTTTGCCAACAAAAGAATCATAGAGGCTCTTACTGATTTTAATATAGTCATATTCATCAAATTTATTATGGCCATATTTGGTTTTACTGTCAGGTTTTAGATCTGTATCAATTCCCCAGGCCAAAAAGTCTTCTCCATCCCATTGCGTCGCATTGTCGGTAGGATCATTTTTCACCTCATCTACATCTCTTAGAAGAGCATCAATTGCACCGGCTCTGGAATGTAAAGAAATGGTATCTTTTTCGGTGGTTTTCATTTCAACTTTATCTTTGGCATCCACACTTGAATAGCTTGAATTCAGCAATTCGAACATTGTTTTTCCAACTCTTTTTGCTTCATTGTAATTGGTGTGTGCTATGTAAAGATATTCTTCTTTTTCAGATGATAAGCCTTCATGTTTAATAATATTGCAGACTTTCTGGAACTCACTGTGTTCAATTTTCAGTTTTTTAGGGCTTTTGTAAATATCTTCTTCTGATCCTTTCCCTTCACACGCATATACGTCTGTTTCTTTTCCTATTTTTTGCCCCGTTACATTGCCTTCAAAGGTTCCGTTATAATTGTAAAAGTAACCGTTGATCTTTTCTTTTGATTCAGGCACCGGAGCTCCCACTGCATCTACAGTTTCCGGCTGATGAACCTGTCCGCTGTCTGTAATGGTAATATTCACTCCTCCATAGGTACAGGGAATTGTACTTTTTTGCAGTAACACCGGCTGTTCCTGAGAAAGGTAGGTTCCCACGTCTTGCCAGTCTCTTACATTCATAACGGCGGTACAAGGAACGGCTGCATTCGGGCTCTTTTTACAGGTTCCCAGAAACACAAGACTCTTAGGCCCTCTCTCTTTGATGGTGGCTGTTTTCTTGTCCTGTATGGTAGGAGTATCGTAATTGACCTTCATGATTCCTTTGGGATTGGTGCATAAGACACATTCCAAAGTAGCTGTATCGATGACCACTTTCAACCCGTCATCGGTACTGTCCTTTTTTTCGTTTTCGGCACGCTTTTCCTCCATTTTCTTACTGTTGGCAGCCTTTAACGCTTCACTATCCTGAGGTGTCGCCGGATTCTGAGTTTCCGGTGCTGTATTTTCTTTATCTTTATCGAGGTTATCCATAAGTAATTGAAAAATGTCTTATTCAGATTGTAAAATTTTCTGTGAATGTGGTATCATTCCAATGGTTTGTCACCCGCCAATTTTAAATAACAGTCAAAATACTTTTCCTATTTATCTTCTAAATACTTTTCCCTTATTGTCTTTATTGAATCGAGATTAAAATTATTGATTTCAATTTGCCCAAAGTCTTTTTCAGTATATACCTCTGTTGGAAATTTATCTTCAATATACTTTTTAGGTGGTAAAGAATCATCAGCAGGAAGGCTGTTGACCAGATTAAAGCTATATTTATCAAGTAAAAAATTATTCATTTTACTATTATATTTAAAGGTGAAATATTCTTTTAAGTACTGGCCGCCTTTATTGGTACAATAAGTCTGTTCAATTGTAAAATACAATCTTTTCTGAGTTATTTTATTAAAACTATTCTGATCACAGTCTGATAACCCGGGATAGATCATATCGTTATTTAAAGCAATAATCTTTCTTTTTGAAGAACTTATATTTTCACATAGGACAAATTTTCTTTTATGATCTTTTTCAAAAATAAAAATTGAAATTTTTTTGGAAATAAAGCGATAGTCCTTTTTAAAAAACAATTTATAATCCTCTTGTTGAAAATCTTTTACATCCATATACCCCCCTACTTTCTGAGCTTTAACAAAGTGAAGGGTGATTACAGCAAAAAATAAGATCATTAATTTAAAGAGACTTGTTCTTACATTCATTTATCTTAAAAACTTTTTTGGTTATTTGTATTCAAAATAAACACATTACTATCTTTTTTAAATCACCTCTCAGCTTTTTGCTCAAACTCTTTAAGAACTTTAAAATAATACTTGTTTTTATACTTATTGAAATAAAGTCTGTCACCAACAATATTATTTCCTAAAAAAGTCCGTTTGATAATCAATAAATTCTTCTTGCAACAATCAACAGTAACTTCTATTTCAGCATTGCTCCAATAATTAACGGTTTTTATATTTACATTTTTCCCCAGCCATTTATTTTCTTTTTTATCTATTGATAAATAAACACTATCTGCCTCCACTTTCTGATGAACGATGATGTTGCTATTTAAAACCTTACTAAAAATCTTTATTTCCTGAGCATTAGCCAGAATTCCAAATAGTATAAAAATCCATAAATAGATAATTTTATTTTTTCTTATTAACACAATTTTCATATTTCATAATTTCTTTTAGATCTGCGACATATTTAATTCTTTCATTCAAACCATTAGGATGTTTTACCTTTCCATTAATCCCTTGTGACACATACAATGTATTATCCTGATCTGCAGCAACATTCATACTCAATCCAATAGCATTAACTTTGTCATCATTTTTCCAATACCAGCCAGCCGAATCAAAAGCATAATCAATATTTGTCGCTAATAATTGAGCAAAAGGAATCAATTTATCCTTATAAAATTTTTTATCATTTAAGCTCTCCTTCGTTTTATTTACTTTATTATAATATTTTACATAATTGTAATCATGGGTAATTTGCATAAAGCCTCTTCCTTGAAAATTATAACCGCCGCTATAATTTGATGGTGTATTTTTTTCTGTCCGCCCTTCAAATGTAGCTCTAAACCTATGAGACTCATGATGAGCCTGCGCAATAAAATGAATTTTTCTAATACAAGTATTAATATCATAATTTCTAAGTGCCTTGTTGATTGCATCTGTTACTTTATCATAAGTAGAATCTCCCACGGTCAAATGCTCTACACGTTTAACATCAGATTGATTTGCAAATAATAAATCTTTAGTATGAGGCATATCATACACCGTTAAAGCAATTTTTTTCACCACTTTTTTCTTCACTCCATTTATAAGTTCAACCTTTTTTTGTGTAGTATATCCCATAATTTCACCTTTCCTTAATGCAACTACAATTTCTTTTACCTCATCTGGTGTAAAATCTCTATTACAAAAACACTTTTTTTCATCCTTTTGTTCCGGCACTGGTGCTCCTACTGCATTAACCTTTTCAGGCACATTTATTTGCCCTGACGTTATAAATTCTATTTTCCCGGTTTCGGGTGGAATATTTCCCGGCATTTTTCCTATTCCGGGTAAAGTGGATTTCTTGAGCAAAACATAGTTATCCTGCACTTTCACCGTTCCGAAATCCTGCCATTCTGCAAGACTAATCATTTTAAAACCATCATAAAAAGTAAAATTGGCAACTTGTTTCTCTACAATGGTTCCGGTAAGTTTATCCTGAGTGGTCGGTACATCACTCAACACTTTAAATTCTCCCAAATGAGCATTGAATTTTATTTTAGCTCCATCTATAGCCAATAATAAACCTTCATCATTTTTGTCTTTTTCTGCATTCTCAGCCCGCTTCTCCGGCATTCCCTTACTGTTTCCAGTATTAGTCTGCCCATTATTCTGAGTCTCAGGAGTAGTTCCTTCTCCATCATTCTTTAACCTATCCATAATAATGAATGTTTTAAATGGGTATTATGCTTTTTGACTTCTGTAAAACCCTCTTCATAATGCCCTTTTTTGAACTGTAACAGACCTCCGAAATGATCAACCTCCGTTCCGTCAAGATTCTCAGGAGAAATGGTTAAAATCATTTTATTACCCTCTTTTACAGGGGTCACAATTTCTATAAATCCATCCGGAGACTGTCTTTTTCTTCTGCTGTCAAATGGTTGCAACAAACCGTTGAAAAGCAGTCCGAACATATTATAGCCTCCCAGAAATTCTATTAAATCCTCTTCGTTGTCCAGTAAACTGCTGATCTGTCTGAAGTAATTTTCAATAGCCTCTCCTTTGTGGGTATTGGAAAGCCTGTCAACAATTTCCGGCCATCTTGAACGGAGAAAACCGATATTATCAACTCTCATGATATTTCCATCGTGATCCACCGTCAGTTCCAGTTCATCAAACAGATAGCTGATTTGTTTTAAAAATTTTCCTGCTGCATTATCATCGTTTGAAAAATTGAAATCAACGACAAGAATCTGATATTTAAAACCGTCTTTTTCATTCCCCAGATAATAAATTTCAGCTGTTCTTACGTAACTTTTCTGAGTACTGTAAGAGGTATCCGGATTAGAAGTAACGATCGTTTCAAATCTGTAAGTTTTGCAAAGATTCTTTAAAGGATGTTCCAATGTCAATTCATTTATAGCTTAAAATTCCATTCTTATTCGGTCATCAGTCGGTGCATAGGCAAGTGTATCCACCAGTGTATTGATTTTTGCAGACCGGTGCAGATACCTGTTTTTGAGTTTTCTGAGGAGATAATCTGATCGGTATGCTGTAACCACCACTTCATCTAGTGTTTTTGCCATCACCGGCTTTTCAGAAGAGGTTTCAGCAGGTTCTTCTACAGGAGTTTCTTCAGTCTGAGTTTCTTCTTGATGTTTAAAGTTCCCTTTAAGGGTCCAGTTTTCATTCTTTTCTATGATATGTTCTTTCATATAGGCTTTCACCTCATCCAGGAAAGGATCGTTCAAAGCATAGTCAGCCATTATCTTGGAATAGAGCAGGCTTTCATTCTTTTTATTGAGATAAGGTAAAGCATAATCACACATAAAATGAAGCGGTATAAAGCTATATCCTCTATACAGAAAACGGGTTCCGGTCAATACATACTTCCAATGCGCTTCTATTGCCAGTTGTCTTTCTGTGAACCAGCCCTGTTCTATTAATTCATCTCTGTACCCATGCAATGAACTTGAAAAATAAGCTTTCTCAAGCCAGACATATTCCTGTCCGGTTACTCCTTCCGCAGGGTCGGGTTGGTATCCTTTTTCACTCAGTTCTGCGGCAGACATCACATCATGGTTATAGCTTCCCCCCACATCGCTGTGTACTCCCGGGAAATTCCGTTCAATACCTGATTTAAGGTCAACATCCACAAATCTTGTGAGAGAAAAATTCTTACGGTGTTCGTCTGCAGCTGTAAAATGTACTGCTTTCTCAGGGGCTCCCAGTTCATGCAAATGAAGTTCATCAACCTTTTTCCTGAAGTTAGGAATAAGAAGGCATGTAGGATCGTAAGAAGCAACCGTATCATAGACTCCAATGAATCTGACTTTAATGGTCATAGAATCTACCAGTTCACGGTCTATTCCCGCCTGAAGAAGCGAGGTTCCGAGATGCCCAAACTGAGGAAGAAGCCCATTTTTCACCCATGATTTTTCGATTACCATAAATTCGCTGGTCTCATGGTCTACTTCCATTTCCATAGCCCCTTCTACGGGAGGATAATACAATTTCGGGGGATAAGCATCCAGCTGTAAATTGTAGGCAAAATTCCGTGCTGCAGCGGCTCCGCGGCTAAATCCGAAAATATCTATAGTAAGTTCAACTTCTTCTACCTGAGTTTCAGATTTTAACTTCAAAAAAATCTTTTCTGCCAGAGCCTTACAGCCATTTCTTACTTTTCCTACCACACCAGTTTTCCCACGCCCATATTTAAACCCCGCACCTGAATCGTCCTCTTTGTCGGTTGTAGCAATTCCTTCTATATAAAAGGAATATACATCTTTCAGGGTACACATATACTTTCTGGCCACATTCGTAAAATCATTGCCAAAGCTATTGTCATCCTTAGCATATTTTTCGAAGATTTCTTTTTCTTCTGCAGTGGCAGAAACGTTACGGAACTCTCCTTTTCTTTCAACTTTCTTACGGATCTTGGTATTCTCCATATTGTTCCTTGTACCATCAAAGAAAATTCCATAGGTCAGTTCTAATTTTCCTGGACCAGGAGGTTCCGGATTTCCTGTATTATAAACAAGTGTTTTGCCCATAACTTAAAAACATTAATACGTGAATTTTGTTTTCCCGATAAGAATTTTATTCTTTTTCAACCAGATTTCATCATTTCCGTTGATCAGTTTCACCGCTGCTGCCGTTTTAGGAATGTTTACCTGGACCTGTAAAACAATCTTTGCATCAGGATCGGCTTTTGATATTTCTTTAAATGCAGAAAATATTTCGTCTTCATCAAATTGAATCTGACAATAATATCTATTCCCATCCAACCAGGTTATATTCATTTTACTGGGTACCGAAAGCTGATTAACCGTAGACCATAACAGGTTTTTAGGAATAATCTGAGAATAATCTTTCAGTTGGGTTTCTCCGAACAGGTTTTCATTTTCTCCATTAAAATGAAAATAGAAAACCTCTTTCAGCTGCCCTTTATCCGGCGGAATAAATTGTAAACTCCAATTGTATCGCTGTCTGTATCTGTCCCACAATCCGTAAGGAATAGGTTTTCCTTCATTGGCCTGTACCACTTCTTTAGGAACAATACCAAATTCATGGATAATTTTGCGCTGATACTCCGGATCAAACATATTTTTCTGAGGACCCGGGCTCAATGCATCGATTTCAGATTTTGGTATTTCTATTTTTTTTCCCTGATACCTTCCTACTTCTACCTGTCTTCCTGCCCCTGAAAGCCAAATGACAACAACGCCACCCGGCGCAAATCCTACAATGATCTGATTATAATTTTCTTTTCTCGGTTTGGGATTATCCTGACTCATTGAAGGAACCAGATACCCTTCCTTGAAGAGTTTTGAGATTTTTTCAAAGTCTATATCGGTATCAATTTCATAAAATATTTTTTCAGCATAAGCCACCCAAATCACATGCAAATGGTTAGGAACCGCTTTTTCTCCATTACTCATTCCTCTGTTGGCATCTCCCCATATTCCGCCTGTTGTTCCGCTGAATAAACTTGTAAATTCTCCGTTTTCGGACTCCAATCCTCCACGATATACATCCACAGGGTAGCCTAAAGGGGCTGAGGTGGCATCCAGCCATTCATATCTTGTCATTGCTTTTGTTTTTGTTTTTTGGTGATCTTTCTTTTCCTGACATGAGATCTGGATAAAGAATAACACACTTAGAAAATATTTTATGAATCTGTTCATTATAAAATTATTTACGGCAATCCGGGAAAGCTTTATTTCCCTGATGTACATTAGCCTTTGTTTACCTTGGCATCTATTTTACCAAGCATTTTGGCCACACCGGAGCTCTGTAATAAAATATCACCGTTTTTCGCTTTATGAGTCGTTGTGGAGGTAGTTTCTTTCAGATCTCCCGTTACATTGATTGTTTTATTTTCATTAACGGTCTGTTTATAGTTCTTTGAGGTAAACTGGTGATCATTGGTAATATGAGTTGTATTATCGTTTCCGACACTGGTTTTCATATTTTTACCTACGTTGATGGTAAGATTTTCCCCGGCATTAAAGGTCATATTCTTAGGAGCAGTAACGATAATATTTCCTTTACCATCCATAAAATAGTTGTTCCCGCTCGGGTCTATAATATTGACACTACCTTCTGTATCATTCATCAGAATTCTGATTCCGCTTCTGGTCTGTATAGATTTCAGATGATTATCTACTCCGCCCCCAAGCGCAGTTCCGCCATGGAACATTCCGCCCATTACAAAAGGCCGGTCCGGATGGTTATGTACAAAACCTACCATTACCTGATCTCCTACTTCCGGAATGGCCACGTATCCTCTGTTTTGGGTGATCTGGTCAGTTCCTCCCGCATCAGGGGACATCATTCTGATAAAATTGGTGGTATCATGAAGTTGCCAGTCAAATTTCACTGTAATTCTTCCCTGGTTCAAAGGGTCTGTATTGGAAATTACGGTAGCAATCTGTGGTTGTGCAATAGGGATTGTAAAGTCAGGGGTCGGAATATATCCCGTGTCTGAAGCAATGGCTTCAAATCTGCCTTTATAACGTCCCAGAGCATCTACTTCATGCGTTACTTCCGTCATCATCAGTTTGGTAAAATAGGAGGTTTTATTGGTATCTGTTTTGCGCATATTAATATCAGCGACACATCCCGGATATAAGAATGGGATTGTAGTTCCTCCTGAAACGGTGAAAACCTCTACGGCTTTGCTTCCCGCTGTACTGGTCTGGGAAATCACGACATCCATATCGGTTGCCGCTTTTATTGGAGCTATCTGTAATGATGGGGTTTTGAATATTCCGTCATTGTTCTTATAAGCTGTTTTGGCTAGATTCCCTACATGCTTTATAGGGGTTTCTCCTGAAGAAAGTTTAGCATTTGAGCTGCTGTTGTATCCGTAGAAATGAGGTTTTATGTGTACTGCTTTCAGCTCGACATTCACATCGGAAACGTTACTTCCGTAGATCAGTTCCAATGCTTTATTCTGTGGCGGCATATTTCCGAAATGCAGTATTTCGCCGTCATAATAAAACTGCTCTCCATAAGCTTCTGCCATTCTGCAGAGATAATTGTAATGGGTTTCATTATACTGGGCACTGTAAAGGATCTGCGATGACGCTTTAGCATTGACACTTACATCAAATTTACTATTCTCTATTCCCTGTTTGATCACATCGGTGGCAATAATTCCCATATTAACAGGTTTTTCGCCGCCGAAACTCTGGGTATGAGGAGCTGCATCCAGTAAAATTGTTGGGCTGTGCCCTTTTAAAACAATATTTCCCAGACTGTGATTTTCCTGGCTGAAGCCTACTTTTGTAATGACCCCAACAAAGGTTCTTTCCGGGCTGCCTTCTACATCTTTATATTTGAATACAACTGTTAAACGTTTTCCTAAAAACTGCTGAGCATCTTCAAGGTCGTGGTTTTGTACCCCATCTAAGGTGTCATGCGCCAGTGTGAGTTCAAATTCATGATGTTTTTTTACACTCTGCTGCAAACGGAAATGTTTGAAGTGCCTGATCATTTTGCCTTCAATCACAATATCCAGTTTCACCACACGGTTGATTCCAGGAATATGATTCTCCGAAATCTTTTCGGAATTCGAGGTATTTTTGTTCATATTAGGTAAGGTGTTTGGCAAGATCTTTATTTTTGAAAAAAAATTCTAAAAACAGATGACCTTTATATAAAGTTATAAATTTCTCACAATATAAAATCGACTTTTATACGTTTTATCTTTAAAATTACAATAAATTCAACATAATTTTTTGCAGATTTATCTTCTGTATTGAAGAGAACAATGCAAGCCAAAAAAACAGAACAGCATCTCCCCTTCAGGATGTACCATTCTGTTTTATGTGTATCTGATTAATAAGAATTCGGTTTCTTATGAAGGCCAAGCTCCAAAATAAGCAGAATTTCCTAGATCAATTTCTTCTGCACTTACCACAAAGCTGATGTACATACTGTTTTCATCTACTGCATCAAAGTCTACTTCGTGCTGAATGACATAGCCGTTTTTCCACTTTAATGTGGTCAGTGTTCCTTCTTCGTGAGATTTGTTGAAGACCACTTCTCCTACTGTCGGCTTATATTTTCCGTTCAGTAAGCTTTCAAGGATGTCTGATTTATCAGTAGCTTCTACTGTAATCTTGATTAATGCATTGGAAGGATCTGATGCTACACGTCCGGAAACATCCGTAGCTCTGGACACGCTGTAGTTCAGCTTTAATAATTTCTGCCCTTCTCCGTTGTTGAATTTTAAAATTCCTCTTGAATTTCTTTCTGCCATGATGGTAAATTTTAATCGTTAATATCTTGTGATTTGTTGTTGCTTATATCACCAAATTTAGATGTATTTATCTTATGGGAAGTATATTTTCAGGTAAATCTGAAAAAGTGTAGTACTTCTACGACTAACAAATGTTAGGGTATTTATTAACTGTAAATCATCAGGTTACCATCAAATCAGGAAAAATCATTATTTCCTTACAGATTTCGTCCGTCTTTTGAAAGCACATCTCCCCAACTCATGATCAGTATTGTCATAAGCCCAGGAAAATTTTTGTGCGTGAAAAAATAAAAGCGTTTGTAGAAGATCATTACGAATGCTTACATAAGCTCAGCAAGCATAGCCCTTAAGTCTTGTGAAAAATTTAAATTTAAACTTATTTATATCTTATCCTGCACTTACGCCAAAAAGATGCCCGACCAATGCGGTCACTCCCATTGCCACAGTTCCCCAGAAGCATATTCTGAGCATCGCAATTCCGATATGAGAGCCTCCGGTTCTGGCGGAAACGGCTCCTAAAAGCATCAGGAATATTATTGAAAACCCATATTGAAAATATACCATCTGGCTGATCGGAGCAAGAAGTGATACGGTAAATGGTAATAAAGCCCCAACTGCAAATGAGCCAAATGAAGCGACAGCCGCCTGCAAAGGTTTGGCCTGAGTGATTTCATTAATTCCCAGTTCATCACGGGCATGGGCTTCCAGAGCGTTGTGTTCTGTAAGTTCAGTGGCTACCTGCAAAGCGGTTTCTTTGCTTACACCCCGGCTTTCATAAATTTTAGCCAGTTCTCTAAGCTCTATTTCAGGCATTGTTTCGAGTTCTCTTTTTTCGCGTATTAAATCGGCTTTTTCTGTATCTTCCTGCGAACTTACGGATACATATTCTCCTGCGGCCATCGACATTGCCCCCGCAATCATTCCTGCCAGTGCAGCAAGGATAATGATATGACGTTCCGGCTCTGCAGCGGCCACTCCAATTACGATACTTGTAGTAGACAATAATCCGTCATTAGCACCCAGTACTGCCGCCCGAAGCCAGCCTACCCGGTTTACATAATGTTTTTCCAACTGATGATGCATAAGAAAATATTTCTGTGATGATAGATGATATAAGTCTGTACCCCAAACTCAGGTTAAAGTTACCAAATGTTTCATCAAGAATCATTTTAAATTATAAAGCACCTTTTGCTGTTTCAGCTTAAAGCATGAACAGGATGTTGATTTTTAAACCTGATAAAATCTTCGAGTGAATATTCCGGACATGCCCCTTCCTGAGAGGTGATAAATGCCCCTAATGACACGGCCTGAACCATCGTCTCATGAACAGAGCTTTCTTTTTCCAATTTTTTGGAAAGGAATCCTGCCAGGAATGAATCTCCACTGCCCACGGTGTCTTTTATGGTAACCGGTATGGTAGGATACAGATAAAAATGGTCCCGATCTGCATAGAGCGCTCCCTTACTGCCTTTGGAAATAATAATTTCTTCGAGATCAAACTGGTCCTGAAGGTATTTGATCCCATCTTCTTCAGTAGTATACTCTTTTCCTAAAAAATCCAGCATCATCCGCATTTCCGCTTTGTTGAATTTGGCCAGATGAGTTTTATGGAGTAAATCTTTAATCATTCCCACTTCGTAATAAGGCTCTCTGAGGTTGATGTCAAAAACATTGTAATGACTTTCTTCAAGCAGCTGGAATAATGTATTTCTGGATTTTTCGTTCCGTGCTGCGAGTGTTCCAAATACCAAAGCATCTGCCGAATGGAGGATTTCCCGATTTTCCTTCGTTGCCTCAATAAAATCCCAGGCCACTCCTTCTACAATATCATAATGTGCCTCATTATTTTCATCTACGGTAGCGATTACGGTACTTGTAGGATATTGGGTATTGATCTGAACATGGTCTGAAGGAATATTCCAGTGTTTCATTTTATGCAGCAAATCACGCCCGAGCTGGTCATCTCCTACGCTGCTTATCATATTGACATCCAGACCCATTCTGGAAAGGTGATAAGCTACATTAAAAGGAGCTCCGCCCACTCTTTTCTGTTCTCCCGGAAAAATATCCCAGAGTACTTCTCCAAAACAGACTGCTTTATTTTTTTGATCTTCCATTATATAAAAGTAATTAAATGTGTTGAGTTTATAAAAGGTTTAATCTTTTGATTTTTTAAATTCAGAATGAATAGGCCTGTACAGAAAACTGAAGAAATGCATTATTATTGACAGGATTCCACATTCCCCATATTCCGACAGGAATTTTATATCCCTGAATGGTAAAGCTTTTTGAAAGAATAAGACTGATCTCATTGAACCCGGATTCTTTAGCAAAAAAATTATTCTTTTCTCCGTTGTTGTTGAATGCAAATCCGTATCCTACTCTTCCACGCACTTCAAGGTCATCTTTTTTATAGACAGGATATTCTCCGGAAACAAATGACGAATATTTATTCTCCGTATTTTCACTATTACGGTCTCTTCCGAAAACTACCGTATTCCAGCTGAGCACTAAAGGAAACCTGTCACTTATGGTATAGTAAGATCTCATATCCCAAAAACGCCCGGTTTGTTTCGCTGAATAATTAAAAAATTCCTTGTTGTTGTAAGTGGCTCCCGGAGAAAAGTTATAAATATCCCATAATTCTAAAGTAAGGTGTTTGTTTTTATATCCTATATAGTTATTGAATTCTTTATAAGAGCTATCCACATTCCCCCCGGCCCAGAATCCTGCATAAAAATTTTTGTAATCCAAATGTACATCTCCGGTATAAATAAGTCCTGCTGAGACTTCAATTCCCCGCCATAAATGGCTGTTTCTAAGCTGTAACGCCGAATGTATTTCCTGTGCTCCTATAAAAGACGCAATGGTGCAGAAAACAAGTGATAAATAGATTTTTGACATAGTAAAAGTGTTTTTAATAAAGACCGTAATTATCCTGTATCCGGTAATTGAATACAGGATAATACACGGGTTGTGAAAAAAATATATGATTAGTGAATAAGGTCTTTTTCTCTTATACGCGACCCAAAAAGGGCATAAGCCAGCATCAGCAATTCACAGATTACGGTAAGCCACCAGGTCCATCTCCATGAGCCTAAAATATCCGCCATCCCCCCTTGGATAAGGGTAAAAACAGCCCCACCAAATACTGCTGAAATAAAAATTCCGGATGCTTTTGAGGTATATTTATTGAGTCCTTTTATGGAAAGGGTGTAGATACAGCTCCACATTGATGAATGCAGAAGCCCGATGGCCACCAGAAACCATAAATTTTGCGTAATCATAGAGGTTAAGGCAAGGACGGTCGCAAGAACAGTAGTGGTAATCAGTTGCGTTCTTGCAGAAATGTTGCTTAAAAAGCTTGATATGGCTCTTCCTACAAGAAATCCGCCCCAATACAACGTGGATAATAGCGCATGGATTCCCAGATCCATCCCTCCGATAATAATATCTGTTTTTCCGAAGAACGTAATCGGATGCCCGGAATCCATCAGTTCAAAAGCATATAAGTTGATATTAGCTCCAATAGCTACTTCTGTTCCAACATAAAAAAAGATGGCTAAAACTCCCAATACAAAGTGTCTGAATGACCAGATGCTCCGGTCCAGTTTTTCTTCTCCCACTACTCTAGTATGCGCCAAATCGGGAAGATGAAGTCTTTTAGTAATAATCATTACCGTTAATATGCATACGATAAGCACTGAAAGCGGAAGCAAAAGCTGTCTGATCTCAATATTTTCAATAGAAATCCCGCTGAACATCACTACCGTCACAAAAAACGGTGCTGAGGTAGTTCCTATAGAATTAATTGCTGTCAGAATATTCAGACGCTGTACGGGTTGTGTTCCTTTCAGTTCATATGAGGCAGCGTAAGGATTTACAACCACCTGGATAATAGCCGCTGAAGTCCCCATCAGATAGGATCCGATGACAAAAACAATAAATCCAAAAGGAATAACAGCATCTTTTATACTAAATTTTAACTCAGGATACTGATCTCCAAACCATGATGAACACAAGTACATAAAGAGCCCTGAGATCATAAATAAAAGCCCGCGCAGAATCGTATTTTTATATCCAAAAGCATTTACCCATCTGCTTCCCAAAGTTCCGTTCAGAAGGTATCCTAAAAAGAAGAAAAAGGAGATCAGGGTAGTAAATGTATTCTTCAGGCTGCCGGCATGGCTCAGAAAAGTGAATTTCAGAGGGGCCTGTAACTGTTCATTCACCGTGGTCAGAAAACCTACGATAAAATAAATAAATGTAATGATCGCGAACGGCAATATAGCGTTGTTGGTCTTATTGTCTGAGGACGTTATCCCTGGATTTATTTGCATGGCTTGTTATTTTATGATTGATTGTAACACCGAAACCATTCCTTCATTTTTAATTTCTTCTGCAAACCGGGTAAATAATTGTATAAACTGTTCAGAGTCTTTCAGTGAAACCGCTTTGAAAGCAGACAGTTCTAAAAAGTCTTGTGAATTTTCACTGTTGATAAGCGCTTTATCTTTTTCAGTCATCCAAGGCTCTCCTATTTCAAAAATATTGCCCTGATCATCTGTTTTATATTTAAGATAATGTCTGTAAGAAGCGATCAGAAAAGCAGGTCTGGTAAGGTCTGCTCCTGCATTGATCATTTTTTCAAGGTTAGGAATGATGTAAACCGGAAATTTTGAAATTCCATCAAAGCACAATCGGCTTACCTGGTCGCTTACACTATGGTTGGCAAATCTCTCAATAAGGGTCTCTTTGTATTTCTCAAGATCTGTATTTTCAGGAGCAGGTACAAAAGGGGTGATGTCTGTATCCATGAAAGTGCGGATCAGTTTCACCAGATTTTCGTCTCCCATCGCCTGATCTACTTTACGGTATCCCATCAGAAAGGCAGGATAAGATAATAAGGTATGGGAAGCATTCAGCAGGCTCAATTTCATATTTTCAAATGCGGTAACATCATTTGTAAATTCTACCCCAACTCTTTCCCAGGCAGGCCTTCCTGCAATAAAGCGATCTTCTATCACCCATTGTGCAAAGTCTTCGCAATACACGGGTGCATGATCATTTGTTCCGTTCAGTCGGTTTAATCTTTCTACATCTTCAGGAGTTGTAGCTGGTGTAATACGGTCTACCATACTGTTCGGGAAAGTTACATGGTTCTCTACCCAGGCTGCCAGTTCTTTATCCTGAGCTTCTATAAACGTCATAAAAGCTCTTTTCGCCGTATTTCCGTTGTGCTGAAGGTTATCACAAGATAGTATGGTAACCGCATTTCCACCCTGGATTTTTCTTTGGCGCAGGCCTTCTGCAACGAACCCAAAAACAGTAGCCGGAATGGCTGGCTTTTTCAGATCATGCTGTATTTTTTCATCATTCAGAAGAAATTCTCCCGTCTCTTTATCCAGATTATATCCACCTTCTGTAATCGTTAAAGTGATAATTTTAATAGCATTATCTGCTATTTTTCTTACTACTGCCTCAGGGTCTTCAATACCCCAGATCAGTTCTTTTAATGAGCCTATTTTATAAACCTCATCTTCTCCGTTTCTTCCGCAGACCGTGAGTGAATAATTAAGATTTTGTGCTCTCAGATTATTGACGATTTTTTCATCTGAAGGCAGTAAACAGACTCCACAAATACCCCATTCATGCTGGTCTTTATCATTCAACAGCATATTGGTATAAAATTGTTGATGAGCTCTGTGGAAATTCCCTACTCCAATATGCAAAATTCCCGGACGGATTCCAGAGACATCATAATCATAATAAATCATATCCATAATCGTAAAATTGTTAAAACATTTATCAATTCGTTAAATATATATTAACAAATAATTAATTAATTATTTTTTTTACAAAATCCATATTGGGAACGTTCCCAAAAATCAGGGAACGTTCCCAATTGCCTATTTTTTTATTATTTTTAACAAAAAAGATTAATATAGCCCAAAGTGGCTAATAAAGAGTAGTTTACAAGAACCGAAAGTGCTATCGGTAACGATTTAGTAATGGTGCTTACTGCACTCGCTTTCATCTGATTACCTTGTAAATCATTATTGCAAATTTAATAAAAAAAGGGTTAAGTCGTAGTGTACTTAACCCTTTTTCTGCTTTTCCAATATACATCAAAAAGCGTAATTGGAAATAAATCTTTCCCAATATGGGGACACAATGTGATAATGGTTTACATATTATTTCCAAGTTTTGGTATATCAATTAAAATGTGGTTCCGAAACAAGTAGTGATAACTTTTAACAGACTAAGCTATGGAAATCGTGTTGAGTAAAATATTATCGCAAATTCAGCATCAGGAAGATAATCTTTCTTCTCAAATTATGCAAACTGCTGATGAGGCTTACCAAATGACCTTATTCCTGAAGGAAATGCTATTTACTATAAAGATGAAAGTCTTACAAACCGGATTTAAGGATGAACAGCAGGAAATCAATTTTTTCAAGAACATTAAACCGCAGATTTTAGGAAAACTAATTTATTACAATAAAGTATTCCGTATTGAAACCACCTGTCCTGTAAGTACCGGGAGAATACATCAAAGCTATTTTGAAAACCAACTGAAAATCCTGAAATCCGAATATAAGGAAAGCATATCCAATGAAGATTTTTACAGGTACTACCGTGCAGGCAGAACAGACCGTGACCACAGTTATTTCAGGCTCGGAAAAGTCAATTACCACGATGGTTTAAAGAGTGCCGTATTTGAAATTGACCTTAGCTTTTCAACCTACTACGATAACAAAGTTGCCCACATTATAGCCAATGAATTACTCTATACTTTTTTGCTTACCAAAATCAATCCTGAAAAAAATCCCGATACCATTTTAATGAACGGGGATGCAAGCAAAGACATTTCGTGGACTAATTCACAAAATGCACTGATAGAATTGATTTACGCCCTGTATGCTTCCAATTCTATTGCATACGGTAAAATAGGCATCAGAAAATTAGCTCTGATTTTTCAAATCTTATTCCGAACGCCCTTGAACGATATACACCATTCTTTCCACCGAATGAAAACAAGGGCAGGCTCCCGGACGGCGTTTTTAGACCAACTCAAAATTTCCCTCGAAGAGTATATGGATAAAGACCTTTAGCCGTAACAGCAAAAGTGTTTCAAAGCAGTACATTTTGTGTACTGCTTTTTTTGTCCATATCTGCCAATTGGCAAAAGTTGGCAAAAAGCTACAACAAAATAACTGAAACACGCTAAAACCCTTATTAAACAAGGATTTTCCTCATTGCAAAAAAAAATCAAAAAAGTGCCAAACCAATGGGTAAGCATTGGCAGACAAACACTGCCACACTTCTGAATTTTGCCCTGTGAACATTAAACAGCAGTGCAATGAATATTATAACAGTTGACGAAGAAGTGTGGAAGCACCTCAATGAGCGGTTGAAAGCCATTAGCGAATATATCCTCAAACTGGAAGATACAAGCTACGATAGTTTGTGGCTCAACAATCACGAAGTCTGCCAGTATCTCCACATCAGCGAAAAAACATTGTGGCGTATGCGCACCAATGGGCAGATAGCCTTTTCAAAAATGTACGGGCAGTATTACTATACGATTGGTGCTATCAAGGAAATGCTCAACGCTAACGCTGTGCAGACCTCCGATGAATATGTAGAGCAGCTTATGGCGAAAGGCAAAAGCTATATCGAAAAAGGCAGAAAGCTGAAATCAGGTAATAATTAAAAGCGTACCCGTATGAATATCAACAAAATGGAATTTGTGGCGTGGATGGAACGCATAATGGATAGGCTGGACATTCTTGGCAATCACATAGACGATTTACAAAAGAAGCGCAACAGCATAGACGGCGAAGAATTACTGGACAATCAGGATTTATTGCAAATGCTGAAAATCAGTAACCGTTCCCTGCAACGGTATCGCTCCATAGGCAAGCTCCCTTATTATACCATTAGCGGAAAACTGTATTACAAACTGTCTGATGTGCATCAGTTCATCAGGGAAAGTTTTAACCCTCCCTTGCCCAAACTGGATGCCAATAAATGACAAACGCTGCCTTTGAATGCCACATAACGCAAATCAGTGAAGGCTTCCTTTACATTCGACCGTGAAATTTTAAAATTTTCAGACTATGAGCGAAGAAACAACAAATAAACAGGAAATGCCCGAACAGCTTTCGGACATCTTACTCGTACTGGATAAAGAGAAAATGAAAATCCAGGCGGTAAAGAGTATAGGCGAAAACGGGAAAATGGAAACCGTTGACCCTACCAAGAAGAACCAAAATCAGTTTATGCGTGTGGACAAAAGCGGCGATTTCTTTTCCAACTTCTTTTCCAATTTTTTCAGCCAGTTAAAGAACCCCACAAACTTTACTTTCTTCAAAGTACCTGCCCCGGTTGCTGCTGAAAAAGCAGAGGAATTACAAAAGCACGTAGATAAGCCCACTCCACAGGGCGAAAAAGTGCTGAAAGAACACGAGGTAAAAACCGAACCTCAACCCGATAAAAAACAAGAAAATCAAAATAATATGGCAACAGCACAAACAACAACGGAAACAAGCGAATATCGCTACAAGCCGGAGCAGATTGATTGGGACACAATGAAAAACCTCGGATTAAGCAAAGAGTATCTTGAAAAAAGAAACCTGCTCGACCCTTTGTTACGAGGTTACAAAACCAATGAGCTTTTACCGATAGGTATCAACCTCGGTGGCTCTATCCTCCGTACGGATGCCCGCCTGTCTTTACAGCAAGCGGAAGACGGCAATGTTATCGTGGCAATACACGGTATCAAAAGAGAGCCTAACCTCCACTTTGAGTTTTTCGGTCACAAGTTTACGGACGAAGACAAGAAAAACCTGCTCGAAACGGGTAATATGGGGCGTGTCGTCAATTTGGTAAACTCCAAAACAGGCGACCTGATGCCGTCCATTATCAGTATTGACAGGCTGACCAATGACGTGGTTGCACTGCGCACGGAGTTTATAAAAATTCCCGATGAAATTAAGGGCGTAAAGCTGAATGACGAACAAAAACAAACGCTGATGGAGGGCAAACCGCTCTATTTAGAGGGTATGATTTCCTCGAAAGGAACGGAGTTTTCGGCAACTGTACAATTCAATGCTGACAAACGGTATGTTGAGTTCCTGTTTGACAGAGGCAACAACAATCAGCAGGCGCAAACGAACCAACAGAACACTCAACAAAGCAATCAGCAAAGCCAACCGCAAGAAGCTCCAAGAACTTTCAGGGGCAAAGAACTGGATGATGAGCAGTACAATAAGTTCAAAGCCGGACAAACCATATACGTTGAACTGAAAGATAAAAAAGACCAACCGTATAAGGGTTATATCACGTTCGACAAAGATACCGGAAAGACCAATTTTGAGTTTCCAGGTCAATATAAAGCAAGAGTGGAACCTGCTGAAAGCCATAAAACGCAGACTGCCGTCAATTCTGAGGGTAAAACCAACGAAGCGACCAAGAACGTCCAAGAGCCTTTGAAGTCCGGGCAGCAAAGACCGAAAAACGAGAAGCAGCAGGAGCAACAGGATAACAAGCCTGCAAAATCCAAAGGCAGAAAAATGTAATACAGTATGAAAACAATTATTGCAGAAAAACCAAGCGTAGCAAGGGAAATAGCCGGACTTGTGGGAGCATCCGATAAAAAGGACGGCTACCTGACAGGTAACGGCTATTTTGTTACGTGGGCATTCGGTCATTTAATAGGACTGGGAATGCCCGAAGATTACGGCATTTCGGGATTTGACAAAGCATCCCTGCCGATATTGCCCAAACCCTTTTTATTGACCGTCCGCAAGGTCAAAAAAGACAAAGGGTACACCGCCGATACTGGCGCATTAAAGCAACTGAAAGTCATTGAACAGCTTTTCAAGCAAAGCAATAGCATTATCGTTGCTACCGATGCAGGTCGTGAGGGCGAACTCATTTTCAGGTACATTTATGAATACCTGAAATGCAGCAAGCCTTTTGAACGCCTTTGGATAAGTTCGCTTACCGAAAAGGCAATAAAGCAAGGCTTTGACAACCTGAAAGACGGGGCAGCATTTGACGGACTGTATCAGGCAGCACAAGGCAGAAGCCGTGCCGACTGGCTTGTGGGCATCAATGCTACGCAGGCATTGAGCATTGCCGCAGGCAACGGTATCTATTCGCTCGGAAGAGTGCAAACGCCCACACTGGCTTTGATATGTAAACGCTACCTCGATAATAAGAATTTTACGGTAAAGAAATACTGGCAGATACAATTAGCGCACAATAAAGCCCAGGTTGATTTTAAAAGTATTTCCGCTACCAAATGGGATGAAAAGCAGCTTGCTGATGATACCCTTAAAGCCATTCAGCGTGGCGCAACGGCAACCGTTACATCAGCAGAAACCAAAAGCGTTACGGAACAACCGCCCTTGCTTTTCGACCTGACAGGTTTACAAAAGGAAGCCAACAAAAGGCTGAAATTATCTGCTGAAGCAACGCTCAATATTGCGCAAAGCCTGTACGAAAAGAAGTTTATCACTTATCCACGTACCGGAAGCAAATACATCCCTGAAGATATGTGGTCAGAAATTCCAAACCTTGTGCGGGCTTTGCAGAACCGTGAAGATTGCAAGCAAGCCCTTACCAAAATCAAATGGGGACGGTTCAACAAACGTATCGTGAATGACCTCCGTGTAACGGACCATCACGGTTTGTTGATTACTGATAAAGTACCGTCGGTACTCAATGCAGACGAAAACAAGATTTACAATATGATTGCGCTTCGATTGCTCGAAGCCATATCACAAGCCTGTGTCAAAGAAATAACCGATGTGTCATTACAGGTATTACACTACGACTTTACGGCAAAGGGCTGTAAAATTCAGGAAGCGGGTTGGCGTTCCATTAAAGGAAGTTTTACCGATGACGGCGAAGAGCCAGTGCAGGAATTACCTGAACTGCGTAAAGGCGACGAACTTGCCATAAAGGAAGCTGCCGTTTTGGAAAAGAAAACCAAACCGCCAGTGCTTTACACCGAAGCCGGGCTTTTGTCGGCTATGGAAACCGCAGGGAAAGAAATTGAGAACGAAGAAGAGCGCAAAGCCCTCAAAAATATCGGTATCGGTACCCCTGCAACAAGAGCCGCCATTATCGAAACCCTGTTTACCCGTAATTATATCCAACGGGATAAACGTTCTTTAATCCCTACAGAAAAAGGATTACAGGTGTATGGGCTTGTTAAAGACCGGAAAATTGCGGATGTGGCAATGACCGCCGAATGGGAACTGGCATTGCAGAAAATCGAAAATAACGAAGCGGATGCCGGAACGTTCCAAAAGGAAATGGAAACCTATGCCAAATCTATTACTGATGAATTGCTGCAAACCTCTATTGCAAGCACTAACCAACCCAATCTGACCTGCCCGAAATGCAAAAGTCAGCAGCTTATTATCCGTGACAAGATTGTGAAATGCCCTGATGAGGCTTGTAACTGGGTACAGTTCCGCACCGTCTGCGGTGTACAAATCAGTATCGAAAATGTAACAAGCCTTGTCAATAAAGGCAAAACCTCTCTTATTAAAGGAATGACAAGCAAAGCGGGAAAGAAATTCGATGCTTACATCATTCTGAAAGAAAACGCTGAAAGTTCCTTTGAGTTTGAGAAAAACAAAAGCAGTAAACGCAATGGAAAATAAACCGTCAATCGTACCCAAAGAAATCAGGAACCTGATTTATACTATCCGGGGCAAACAGGTAATGTTGGATAGCGACCTCGCTGCCTTATATCAGGTAGAAACAAAGAACCTGAACAAAGCCGTTAAACGGAATATTGAGCGTTTTCCTGTATCATTCTGCTTTCAACTGACCGAAGAGGAAGTTGAAAACTTGAGGTTCCAAATTGGAACCTCAAGTTTAAATTACGGTGGCAGGCGTTATTTGCCCTATGTTTTTACCGAACAGGGCGTTGCAATGGCATCTGCCATACTCCGGTCTGATATAGCCGTTAAAATGAGTGTGGAAATAATGGAAGCCTTTGTAGAAATGAGGCGTATGCTTATCAGCAACGCTTCTTTGTTTCATCGTTTGGATAATATCGAATTAAAGCAACTGGAAGCCGACCAAAAATTTGAAGAGATTTTTAAGGCTTTGGAAAGCGACAAGCTGCACAGCGAAAAAGGCATTTTCTACAACGGGCAGGTATTTGATGCCTACACCTTTGTTTCCGATATTATCCGAAGTGCCGTAAGCTCAATTATCCTGCTTGATAATTACGTGGATGATACGGTGCTTATTTTACTGGGTAAGCGTAAAAACAATGTAACCGCTACAATCCTTACCAAAAGCATCAGCAATCAGTTACGGTTAGACTTACAACGCTACAATAGCCAATATCCTCCAGTAACTATTGAGGTTTTCTCCGATGCCCACGACCGATTTTTGATTATTGATAATGCAGAACTCTACCATATAGGAGCATCACTCAAAGACCTGGGCAAAAAATGGTTTGCGTTTTCAAGAATGGATATTGAAGTCGGCAGGATGCTCCAAATCTTAAATAATGAATAAAAAACCTCTGATAATTCGGAGGTTTTTCGCTAAATAGGTTATACTCACAAATTTAGACAAGTAGCTTTCTAAAGTAAATTATTAAGCTTCTCTTATTTACAACAGCTATTTCCTGCTTGTATTGGCGGGCATTTTACAGTACCATAACTGCAATACACACAACAATCCCCCTGTAATGGTTTTAATCTTGTTTTGCAATTTTCACATTCATAAAAATACTGGCAAGCATCTGTTGGCATTGTTTCCTCTTTTTTGTGTCCACAGTTTGGGCAAGTTATTATTGATTTTAATTTAATTTCCATTATGATATAACTTTACTTTTTAGTGATTTATAACCTGTCGAATTGATAGCTTTTTCGATTTCGGCAATACTTGTTTGCTTGTTGTCAAACTTAACAATAGCGTTGCCTTTCTCATAGGAAACGACAACTTCGATAATTCCTTTTAGTTTGCTAATCTCTGTTTTAATATGATGTTCACAACCTGAACAAGTCATCCCTTTGATTGTAAACTCAACTTTCTGGATTTTGGAAGTTTGGGTAATAATTGCTTTACTTTCGGTCTTTGGAAAAAAGATGTGGGCATAAAGGGGAAATGACAAAAGTAAAGCCGCCATAACAGTAATAATTCCTAAAAATGATTTTGTTTGCATAAAATTCGGTTTTTCATTTATTTCACATTCACAGTCAATTTGCTTTTTGGGTTTCAACTTTTGAAACCAAGCAAAACCAAGCACTAAAATTGTCAAGCCAATAAAATATGGTCGGAAAGGTTCGAGCCAAGAAAAGGTTGAAGCAATCCCGCTTGTCCCTGCTATTAGAGCTAAAACAGGCGTAATGCAACATAATGACGCAGCAATTGCTGTAAAAAGTCCAGTGCCGATTAGTTTGTTGTCCGTTTTCATATAGTTTATAAAATTTTATTATCATCAAGTATTTCAAAAAATGGGGTCAACATTTTTTCATACTCTTTTGTCAATGAATAAAAAATAGTTTGTGCTTTTCTTTCCGTTTCAATTAGTCTACGGTCTTTGAGCTTTCGTAAATGTTGAGAAATTGCAGAAATTGTCATACCGAGAATATCGCTTAAATCACAAACACATAGTCGTTTTTCTTCATAAATCAGAAACAGGATTTTCAGTCTTACATTGTTTCCCGCCAATTCAAGTCCATTCGACAAATAGTCAAACGAACCGTGAAGTTCTGAAACTCGTTCTTTACAGCGATTGATTTGTTTAATGTCCGCCTGTTGTCTTATACAAGAAGTACTATCCATGTTGCAAATATAGTTAATTTGCTTATTTAAGCAATTGCTAAAATACAAAAAGTTAAAACCGGCTTGGTTGAACTGTTTGTTCCTACTGTATATTTTCGTAAAAGGTTAGTAAATTTCCGTATAAGTCCAAAGTTGCAAATTCTCTTGTGTCGTAGTAAGTGGTTTCTATTTCGGTTTTTTCATTGTGTAATACTTCCTTTTCTTTTAGTTCTTTATACAGTTCGTCAATGCCTTCTATTTCAATCCGGCAACTGTGTGTACCTGCCAAAAAACTTTCCGCTCCGCTACTAATCGGTTTGAGAAATAAAAAAATACTTTTCCATTTCCAGCTATAATTACAGGAAGCCCATAAATGTAAGTCTATACCATTCCTAATTAATATTGCAAAGGTTTCTTCCATATGTCTGCAATCAAAGCCCAATCGGGCTTTATAAAAGGCAACTGCTTTTTCAATATCCCGAACAGGAAATGCAGGTATGGTCTTTATTAGTTTTATCATTTTCGCGATATTATTTTAATTATTGAACCTTATATTTTTTGTACATCTGTTGAAATCATATTGCCATTTCATAACTTTTGCTTGTTTCTAACTGTAATACTTCTTCTTTAACCATAAACTTGCACGTACTAATAGAATTAGTACCGGAACTTCTACCAACGGTCCTATAACGCCTACAAACGCTTGTGGGGAATGAATACCGAAAACGGCTATTGCTACCGCTATTGCCAATTCAAAGTTGTTTCCTGTGGCTGTAAATGCGATTGAGGCGTTTTTGTCGTAAGGAACTTTAAGGGATTTGTTGATAAAGAAGCTGACGAAAAACATCAGTACAAAATAGATGATTAACGGTATAGCTACTTTTACCACATCCATTGGCAGTTCTAATATTTTATCTCCTTTCAGACTGAACATTAATACTATAGTAAAAAGTAAAGCATATAATGTAATGGGCGATATTCGGGGTACAAATTTCCTGTTATACCATTCTATACCTTTTGATTTTACCATTGCGTAACGGCTTATAAAACCTGCTAAGAAAGGAATGCCTAAGTATATCAATACGCTTTCTGTAACATCTTTCATTGATACGCTTACATTGAAATTTGCCAATCCTAATTTGCTTGGTAATACATTGATGAACAGCCAAACTAAGAAGCTGTAACTTATTATCTGAAAAACACTGTTTAACGCCACTAACATAGCTGTATATTCTCTGTTTGCTTTAGCTAAGTCACACCATACGATTACCATTGCAATACATCTTGCCAAACCTATCAATATCAAACCTGTCATATAATCGGGTTCATTGCGTAAAAACAAAACGGCTAACCCGAACATCAATATTGTACCGATAACCCAATTGAGCAATAAGGATATACCGATTACTTTTTTATCCTTAAATGCTTGGGGCAATAATGAATAATCCACTTTTGCCAATGGCGGGTACATCATCAGTATCAGACCTATTGCCAAAGGAACGTTTGTAGTGCCTACGGATAAAGCATTTGTAATTTTTGATATTCCCGGAAAGAAATACCCTAAACCTATACCTGCTGCCATTGCAAGGAATATCCATAAGGTAAGGTAACGGTCAAGAAATTTTAGTTTTGGTTGCATTGGTTATTGACTGACTTTTGAAAAAACATAAAACATTTCCGTTGCTATCTGTAAACTTCTTTCTGCATATACCTGTGATTGCTCCGGTGTATTGTCTGAAATTTTAGGGTCTTCAAATGTGATAGGTATCCTTTTTTCTGCACCTGCAATAAATGGACATCCACCGTCTGCCTGTGAACAGGTCATAATGGCTGTAAATGCTGATACTGGGTTGAAAGGACTATCGTACTTTTTTGAAAAGCCGATAACAGGCAAAGCATTATCGCTGTATTTTATGGCATATACAGGGTTATTAGTATCTGCGATTTTGAAAATGTTAAACCCCTGATTAGTCAATGTTTCTGCAACTTTCGGAAATAGTGACGTTTCTTCCGTACCGCCCGAATAACAATGTACATTTGGTATATTAAAATGTGCTGACGCTACCTGTGCCCAAACCTGTGATAAATGGCTTCTTCGGGAATTGTGGGTACAGATGAAATTGATATTTATATCCTGCCTGTCGTTTACTTTTTGCTGTATAAAATCAATCAGCGGTTGTAATACGGCTTTACGTTCTTCGCTGATGCTTTGTACATCAATTTTGTTGTTAATGATTTCGATTAGTTTTTGATACATCGCATTTTGTTTTTAGTGTTTAGCAACATCCCGAATTTGGTGTACAGCAAGCATTATTCAGCTCTGATAATTTTACCTTTTGCTTTTCGGCAGGAATACCGCAAGCATCACTTGCCAGGCAAGCGGTTTGCTTGTTTTTCAGTACAAAATGGTTTCCGTTAAAATTCAAATCGTATTTACCAACCGTTTCGCTTTGGTATTCTACTTCTATTTCGGCATCTTCAATACCCAACTTTTCTTCGGATAGCTTAATGATGTTTAATAGCTTTGTTGGCTTTAATCGGTGTTCAAAATCGTTGGCATTCCATAATTGGAAATTGACAACTTTTTCGTTTCTAATTGTTCCGCCACAATCAATGAAGTGTTTTGTAATAACACCTATCTCGGTAACGTGAAAGTGTTCGGGTACAAATGTTCCGTTCTCTAATTGAAATTCAACATTATCCAATGCTGGTAAGATTTCTTTGATGTTTGATAGTTTCATTATTTTTTTATTTAATTGTTATATTGCTTTATTGCGATTAATGTGCTTAAAAAAAATGCTTAACAGCATTTATCAACCTCTACATTATCTATAAAGAAAGCATTGAGTTCCTTTTTAATCTGCTGCCAAACATTTTCATCAATACAGTAGCACACACTTGTCCCTTCTATATTGCCTTTGATGATACCAATGTTTTTAAGCTCTTTTAAATGTTGTGAAATCGTAGCCTGCGCCAATCCTAATACTTCCACTAAGTCATTACAAATGCAAGCATTCTGCTTGATGATGTATTGCAGGATAGCTATACGGGCAGGATGAGCCAGTGCCTTTAAAGTGGTTGCCAAGCTGTTTTGCTGTTCTGTAAATATTTCTGTTTTTGTTACGCCCATCTTATTTGTAATAATATATCGCAATATTACGATAAATATTTAAACCACAAAAGTAGTTTGTGAAAAAACATATAGCCAAGCACCAATTCTGTATAAATAATCAGTTCAATTTTCTATTGTAAATCGCCAAATCCTGCCTTTCAAAGCCAAACGCTGCAACATTATCAAAGGCATTTGCTCCTGCTTATAATTTTAGGATTTAAGTAAAATTCTAATCAAAATAAGTATGGATGTACAGCAAAAAGACCTGTCGTATTTCAGATTACGACTGCAAGAATTATTAAACAGCAGCTTTCCCGAAAAGGCACACGACCAAAAATTTATTGACCAACGGTCTTCGTGGGCTGCCAATGCTTATGAGGGTGCTTTCCGTTCGGGAAACGCCGTTGAGCAATGCGACGAAATAGCCAACTACATACTTTTTGAGGGCTTGCACTTCTCCAAGTTCGACACGGTTTTCAAAGTGGTATGCAATGAATTTGATACCATAATGGCAGACGAGGAACTGCGACCGTTCGCCCTTAAAATGTTTCCCGTTTGTGAGCCTGTTTTCGCAGGATATGAATTAACTGATGATTTCGCCAACGGAAATGAGTTTGATTTACTCTATACCGAACTGACCGGAACCATCTCAATATGGATTGAGGAAAATGGGCTTCAGTAAGCGGTTCCATCTCCAACAGAATATTGATGCCCTGCGAATTGTTTTTAAACTGGAAAAGGAGAAACGGCAAGCCACCGTAGGAGAAAGACTGCTAATGATGCGATACAGCGGATTTGGCGGTCTTAAGTTCGTTCTGAACGCCGTAGAAAACGAAATAGACATCAATCATTGGAGAAAAACAGAACACGACCTTTTTCCACTCACGCAGGAACTCCACCAACTCCTCAAAGACAATTCCCAAGACGATAAGCAATACCGCAGGTATGTGGACAGTATGAAAAGTTCCGTGCTGACGGCTTTTTATACCCCGCCAAAGGTTATAGATGCCATTTCATCTGCCTTGCGGGATAATGGTCTGCACATTGATAAATTCCTCGAACCCTCCGCAGGTATCGGTTCATTCATCCAATCCTTTTCGGAAAATCAGAAAGCCAGTGTTACCGCTTATGAAAAAGACTTGCTTACAGGCAAGATTTTAAAGCAGCTTTACCCCGAAAGCAATATCCGTATCAACGGTTTTGAGGAAATTCCCGAAAGGGAACAAAACAACTATGATATAATCGCCAGTAATATACCGTTCGGCGATACTTCTGTATTTGACCTTTCTTATTCACGCAGCAGAAACAGCGCAAAGGAACAGGCTGCCCGAAGCATACACAATTACTTTTTTCTGAAAGGTGCTGATATGCTCCGTGAGGGTGGTTTGTTGGCTTACATCACTTCGCAGGGCATTCTGAATAGCCCTAAGAACGAACCCATACGCAGGGCGTTGATGCAGGATAATAATTTGGTTTCGGTTGTAAGACTGCCCAACAATCTGTTTACCGAATATGCAGGTACGGAAGTGGGCAGCGACCTGATTATCCTGCAAAAAAATACGGCAAAACAAAATCTGACCGACAGGGAAGATCTGTTTTGCCAAAGCAAGCCAACCGAATACAATACGCCGGGCAATGCGCTCTTTCAGGACGGTACAAGAATTATCCATACCGACCAAAAATTAGATACCGACCCATACGGTCAACCTGCCTTAATCTATACGCATAAAGACGGTGTTGAGGGTATTGCCAAAGATTTGAAACAAATGCTTTCCGAAGATTTTGGGAACCATCTGAATTTGAATTTATACAAAGGCGAACGCAATGATGAGCCTATGATACAAATTCCGATTGAACCAAAGGTTACACCTCCGGTCATAGACCCTGCAATCGTTCAGCAAAAACCGCAGCTTATAACCACTCCGGTAGTCCATCAGGAAAGCCCACAGGAACTAAAACAACTAAGCATTTTTGACCTGTTTGAAAGTGCGGGTGAGCCTGTAATGGTGCTTGCTCCACCTAAAAGAACTACCCAAAACAAAAGGCAAAGTAGTAATAAAAGAAGAGGCACAATAGGTCGTCAACCCGACCTGTTCAGCAGTGCCAGGCAGCAACCTTATACACCGCTAAAATCCAATGGTGCTACCAATGGAAAAAGCCAAGTAAACAGCAAAAAACAGGAAGCCATCGGCGACCTGTTTTCACAAATAAACGGCAATGGCCAGTCTGATAAGACTGCCATTCCCGTTACCGATATTAACACCGTTCCTGAACCTGCTCCGTATAGCGGCGAACTGCAATTATTCCACCGGAATGATTGCCTTGTGGTGGATAACGGTTGGGTCGGCTATTTGCAAGAGGTGGATAAGGAAGACAAAAAAGCTATCTTTCATCCATTGCAATTGCCGTCGGCACAGAAAGCAAGAGCCGAAGCCTACATAGCCGTAAGGGACAGTTATATCAACCTGTACCAAAAAGAAGCTGAAAAACAGACCGAACACAGGGAAGAACGGGAAACCCTGAACCTGCTGTACGATGCCTTTACCAAAAAATACGGCAATCTCAATACTGCCGACAATGCCAAGCTGATAAAAACAGACAGTGCAGGTAAAGAAATCCCCTATCTGGAGCGTGTCATTGGCGGCATAATCCATAAAGCGGATATTTTCAGCCGTCCGGTCAGTTTCTCTACTACCACGTTAGCAACCGACAATCCCGAAGAGGCTTTAGCTGCCTCCCTGAACAAATACGGAAATGTGGATTTGGACTTTATGTCCGAAATCAGCAGCCTGCCTGCCGATACCCTGAAAGAAGCCCTGCACGGGCGGTTGTTCTACAATCCGCTACAACAGGAATATGAAATAGCCGAACGTTGGATTGCAGGCAACGTGGTGGAGAAAGCAGATGAAGTAAGAGCCTATCTCGAAAACTATCCCGATGATACCGAAGCCAAAGAAAGCCTTACCGCTTTAGAGGAAGCCCGACCAAAACGTATCGAATTTGAGGAACTGGATTTTAACCTCGGCGAACGGTGGATACCTACCGGAATTTATGCCCGTTTCGCTTCGCATTTGTTCGATGCGGATGTACTGGTTCATTACTCCGAAAGCTCCGACGACTTTTCCGTAAAGTGTCATCAGGGCAATATGCACATTTGGGAAAAATATGCGGTCAAAGCGGAAAGCCGCACGTTTGACGGTATTGCCCTGCTTAAACACGCCCTTGTCAATACCACGCCTGATATTACCAAAAAAGTAATGGTTGGCGACCAAGAGGTTAAAGTACGGGATATGGAAGCCATACAAATGGCGAACACCAAGATTGACGAAATCCGTACCGCCTTTACCGACTGGCTACACGCACAGAACGATGAGTTTAAAAACAGGCTGACCGACCAGTACAACGATACCTTTAATTGTTTCGTTCGCCCAAACTATGACGGAAGCCATCAGGAATTTCCGGGATTAGACCGCAAGGGAGCAGGCATTGAAGACCTGTATTCAAGTCAAAAGGACACCGTTTGGATGATAAAGCTGAACAACGGTGCTATCTGCGACCACGAAGTAGGCGCAGGAAAAACGCTGATAATGTGTACCGCAGCGCAGGAAATGAAGCGTTTGGGATTAGCCCATAAGCCGATGATTATCGGGCTGAAAGCAAATATACCTGCCATTGCCGAAGACTACCGTAAAGCCTATCCACACGCCAAAATCCTTTATCCGGGTATTGATGATTTTACGCCGAAAAAACGCCTGCGGATTTTCGGGAATATTAAAAATAATGATTGGGATTGCGTGATACTTACGCACGACCAGTTCGGAATGATACCGCAATCGCCCGAAATACAAAAGGAAATCCTCGAAATAGAACTGGACAGCGTAGAGCGCAATCTCGATGCCCTGAAATCGCAGGGCAAGGAAGTGACAAGGGGAATGCTCGCCGGGGTAATCAAGCGGAAAGAAAATCTTGAAGTAAAGCTGAAAACGCTGCAACACGATATTGAAAACCGTAAGGATGATATTGTGGACTTTAAGATGATGGGCATAGACCATTTGTTTGTGGACGAAAGCCACCAGTTCAAAAACCTGATGTTCAACACCCGTCATACACGGGTTGCCGGACTGGGGAACGTGGACGGCAGCCAAAAGGCACTGAACCTGCTGTTTGCAATCCGCACCATTCAAGAGCGTACCAATGCGGATATGGGTGCAACCTTTCTTTCGGGTACAACCATCAGCAATTCATTAACGGAATTGTACCTGCTGTTTAAATACCTGCGCCCCCGTGCATTGGAAAAACAGGGTATTCATTCCTTTGATGCGTGGGCAGCTATCTATGCACGGAAAACGACCGATTATGAATTTTCGGTAGCTAACAATATTGTAGCAAAAGAGCGTTTCCGCTACTTTATCAAAGTGCCGGAACTGGCACAGTTCTATTCTGAAATCACGGATTACAGAACGGCTAAGGATATTGGTATTGACCGCCCCACTAAGAACGAGGTATTGTACAACATACCGCCAACGCCCGACCAAGATGCCTTTATCCAAAGCCTGATGCAGTTTGCCAAAACGGGCGATGCTACTTTGCTCGGTAGAGAACCATTATCGCAAAGGGAAGAAAAAGCAAAGATGCTCATTGCGACGGACTATGCCCGTAAGATGTCGCTCGATATGCGTATGGTAAGTGGTATATACGACGACCATCCCGACAACAAGGCTTCGCATTGTGCGGTAAATATCGCCAAGTATTACAACCAGTTCAACGCACAGAAAGGAACGCAGTTCGTTTTCTCGGATTTAGGAACCTATAAGCCCGGCGAATGGAACGTGTACTCCGAAATAAAACGCAAACTCGTGGAAGACCACGGCATACCTGCGCACGAAGTAAGGTTTATTCAGGAAGCGAAAAATGATAAGCAACGTAAGGAACTTATCAACGGAATGAACGAGGGCAAAATCCGTGTACTGTTCGGTTCTACAAGTATGCTCGGAACTGGCGTAAACGCACAGAAAAGAGCTGTTGCCGTTCATCATTTAGATACACCGTGGCGACCGTCTGACCTTGCCCAAAGGGACGGGCGGGCAATCAGAAAAGGCAATGAGATTGCCAAATTCTTTGCCGATAATAAAGTGGCTGTGATTATCTATGCAGTTGAAAAATCGTTGGACAGTTACAAATTCAACCTGCTGTATAATAAGCAGCTTTTCATCGACCAGTTAAAGACTAACAACCTGACCAAAAGAACGATTGACGAGGGAAGTATGGACGAAAAATCGGGAATGAACTTTTCGGAATATGTGGCAATCCTGTCAGGAAATACAGACCTGTTGGATAAAGCCAAACTGGAAAAACAGATTGCCGGACTGGAAAGCGAAAAGCAGGCGTTCAACCGCTCTAAATCCAGTGCCAAATTTAAGGTACAGGATTATATGGAAATGTTGCAAAGCACTCAATCCCGTTTGAGCCGGATGAGTACCGACTGGGAAAACTTACAGCAACGCCTGCAAAAGCGTTCGGACGGTACAATCGAAAACCCTGTGCTGTTAGATGGCTTGCCGCCCAATGCAAATCCGAAACAAATAGGCGCAAAACTGAACGAGATTGCGAACAAAGCCCGCACGGCAGGCGACTATCGTGAAATAGGCAACCTCTACGGGTTTCAATTATTGGTTAAAACAGAACTTCCAAAGGATAATTCAACACTCGAAAGGGTCAATAGATTTTTTATAACTGGCGAGGGCAATATCAAGTACACCTACAATAACGGTCTGATGGCAAAAGACCCCGAAACCGCCGCAATGAATTTTTTAAGGGCTTTGGAAAAACTGCCGGGCTTTGTGAAGCAGGAGCAGGAGAAAATCGCTGAAATACAAAAAGACCTGCCGATACTTCAGGAAGTGGTTAACGGTACTTGGGCTAAGGAAAGTCGATTGAGTGAGCTTAAAACGGAACTGGCTGCCGTAGAAAGAAAGATACAGCTATCTATTACGCCGGAAACCAAACAAGATGCTTCGGAGCAGGCAGAAAAGCAGAATGAAGCCCCAAAGGTGCAGGAAAGCATTATACGAACAAAAGGCGTTCATTCACCTCGTGGCGTATTATAATAGTCGTTACTTTTCGTCCTTTTCGTCCATTTTTTTTATTAGGGCTTCACACAGGCTGTCAAGGAATTTGGTTCGGTTTATCTTACGGGCTTTCAGTTCCATAAACGTATGGTAAAAATCGCCCAATTCAATATTAAAGGCATCTTCAAATGCTTTAGCAATCAATTTTATGTCTGTATTCCCATTGTTAAATACACCGTGGGAGTACAGTGCATATATGAGTTCCGTCAGTGCCGTTTTACTTGCCGTCCATTTCAATGAATTGTCCGAACCCCTTTTCACATTGATGTTATTGAGCCTGTCTTCCAAATAAACTTGTATCAGGTCATTGGCAATAATCTTGGCAACCTTATAATCGTGTGAAGTAGAAAAACGATGGTCTGCTTCAAAATAAAATGTGTCTAACCACAGCCTTATATCGTGCATGCCACGCACAAAGAATTTTTCGTCAACGAAAGAATTATTGCTGCGGTAATACTTGTAAAAATCAAGGTTGTTTTCAAAGAACCTTTTTAGCTTTTTCAGTTCTTTGGT
The DNA here is from genome assembly GCF_056844665.1 of Chryseobacterium sp. FR048. NCBI lineage: Bacteria > Pseudomonadati > Bacteroidota > Flavobacteriia > Flavobacteriales > Weeksellaceae > Chryseobacterium > Chryseobacterium sp. FR048. Next base: position 708,530 of record NZ_JBXDSE010000001.1, read on the forward strand.
AAAATATTTCTTGGTACGCTTGTTCCCGTAGGGTCTTCTTGTTTCGATTTTATAGATGGCATTGTAGTAGATGAGCTTTGAAACAATAACAGGTTTCTGATACTTGAAAAAATGGATTTCTTCTTCCATATTCTTAAAGTCATTTTTCAGTACAAAGTCCTTTAAGTCGGCAAGGCTTTGTATGATATGGTGTATAACGGCTTCAATTCTTTTTATGGGGCAGTCGGTTTCAATCTCCAGTTCCTGGATTGCAGTTTCCAATTTAAGATATGTTTCATTGTAAAATTTATCCATTCGCTTCATTTTGATGTAATATATTATTGGTTAATACAGAAAAGCTAACACTGTTCGTATTAGCTTATGATGCAATTACTGCTTAAAAAAATTCAACCTCTACCGTATTGATGATGGAACGATAGATAGATTTTTGTTGCATACTTTAAAGGGTTGTAGTATGATGCAGGTTAGTCTTTGCGAATTACACCTGCATCACCTCCTTTTTTTTACCGATATTTTTTTACGGTTATGCAGTTTACAACCCTTAGTTATTTAATTTTAATAAGTCAATGCCAGCCCCACACCAAAGCCCATATCGCTATCATAGTGGGTACGTATACCTATATTCTTATTAATGATATACCTAAGTTCTCCCATATACTCTAAGTCGGTATTCACCATAAAACCACCTCTTAGTCTTTTTGAAATTGGTATATCTTCACGCATTAACTGCAATCTCACAATTCCATCATGATATACTTCTGCCTGAAAATTGACCAGCATAGGTAACGTATACATAAACCCTAAACTGAACGCCCTGCGGGTGTCTTTCTTGTTGGTTTGTCCAAATATGTTCTTTTCGTGTTCATCTTCTCCCATTTTACGGTAGCGGTAATCAAAACCTACAAAGGGCATGAACCATTGCATCTTTCCAATGTATCTACCTAAATGGGTTTCTACTTCATAACCGTGCATACTATTATAGCCTAAACGCCATTCTGTTCCTAATTGGTAGCGTGCATTCATTAGCATAGCTTCTCCATCATTACCATTGGTTGCAAAATCGTTTTGTGCCATAAAATGAGGCATATTACTTTCTCTTTGCAATTCTTTATAGGCTTTTGCCTTGTCGGGTAGATAGGGGTTATTGTAGTCTCCAACTTCAAAGACCCTGTTCATTCCCGCCATCATGTGATATAATATATGGCAATGAAAGAACCAATCACCTTCCTCATTTGCTAAAAACTCAATGGTATCTATTTCCATAGGCATGATATCCAACACATTTTTAAGCGGCGATTTTTCGCCTTTTCCGTTTATCACCCTGAAATCAAATCCGTGAAGATGCATTGGATGCCGCATCATTGAATTATTATAAATGGTAATCCGTAGAATTTCTCCTTTTTTTACAGGTATTTTGTCAGTTTCCGAAAGTATTTTATTATCCATGCTCCATACATAGCGGTTCATGTTGCCAGTAAGTGTGAATTTCAACTCTTTTACAGGCGCATCATTTGGAAGAGAGGTGTTATAAGGTGATTGCAACATAGCATAATTTAATGTTTTGATGTCTCCCAAGGCATTAGCGTTGTAACGGTTAGCGTCTTTATCCATATCCATACCCTCATGCTTACTGTGGTCTGCTTTTTTTGTTGCATCTCCGGTAATTTCGGGATACATCACTACATTCATGTCCATTTGGTTAAGGCTCATCTTCATGCCCATATCGTCCAAATCGCCATTCATTTTCATCATATCGTTCATCATCTTCATCCCCTCGAAATACTTCAATCGTGGGAGTGGAGAAATAAGCTGTTTGACCCCATCACCTATAAAGTAACTCGCAGATTGTGTCCTGTCTTCGGTTGTTGCTAAGAACTCGTAAGCCAAACCATCTTGAGGGATAGTCACTACAATATCGTAAGTTTCAGAAACGGCAATGATTAACCTGTCCACCTCTACAGGCTCAACATCATTCCCATCATTCGCTACTACTGTAATTTTTCCTCCAGCATACCGTAGCCAGAAATATGAAGACGCCCCTCCATTGGAAACACGCAATCTGACTTTGTCGCCTGCTTTTAGCTTTTTACCATCAATTGTTTTCAAATCGGTGCTATGGCTACCATTTATTAGGATTTTATCATAGTAAACGTCACTGACATCCATCGCCAGCATCCGCTTCCACTCGTTTTTTACCTTTACCCCTAATTTTCCCTCCTTAATAGCTTCAACATATGATTGTGTTGCGCCTTTCTTAATGGCCGCCCAATCATTTGCATTGTGTAGCATACGGTTGATATTATCGGGGTTAAGATTTGTCCACTCACTTAATATAATTGGAACGGTCGGCAAATCGTCAATTCCTTTTCTGAATGTCTTATCATCGCTTCTTTTCTTCATGATAAAACTTCCGTACATGCCAATCTGCTCCTGCAATCCTGAGTGGGAATGGTACCAGTGCGTACCATGCTGGATAATCGGAAAACGGTAGGTGTAGGTTGTGCCCGGTGCGATGGGTTTTTGTGTAAGCCAGGGCACACCGTCTTCTTTATTGGGCAGGAACACACCATGCCAGTGAAGTGATGTGCTTTCTTTCAATTGGTTGTGCACCACTATTTCGGCAGTGTCGCCCTCGGTAAAGGTAAGGGTGGGCATGGGGATTTGCCCGTTTACGGCAATTGCCCTTTTTTGCTTACCTGCATAGTTGACAAGCGTATCTTTTACATACAGCTCGTAATGCACCACTCTCTGTGCAAACAGCGTTTGCGTGCAAAGCAGTATCAGCACTGTTTGCAAAATTCTTATAGGTATTTTATTATATCTGTTCATGATTTGAAAAATTTTATTTAATGCTGTCTTCCATTGTGCTAAACCACACTATCAAAACCTGCTTATCCTCCGGTGACAATACTGCATTGCGATGAATTAGTGTGTATGATGACAACGGCATTTCCCCGTCCTTAACCTGCCCGGCCATAGCCCTGAACTTGTTTCGCTGCCTGCGGAAAGAATAGTCGCCAAATTCGCTAAAGTTGAGTTCCTCTTTCCCCTTTTTTATATGCTCTGCCATGTACCATGCGCCGGGCTGGATACGGCTGTACCACGGATAATGGGTATTGTTGCTATGGCAGTCATAACAGGACTGAACAAGGATAGCCTTTACATTTTGGGGTACGGCGTACACCCTTTCGATATGGGTGGCTGGCACTTCAACCGCCTGGTTCCGTAAGGGCTGAAAGAACTGTATGGCAATCAGGACGACAGCCAGCCCCAATATGATTTTCTTCTTTATGGTCATAATTATTTTATTGTGGCTTCATCTTTTTGTGTCTACTGTTTTTTCACATACTTGGCATAATTCTCCTTGTTTTCAAAATAAGAAACTTCACCGTTATTTCCTGTCACAGCAATCACCGCATTAGCTTTGTCTACCTGCTTATGGGAATAGGGGTCTATCGCCATCCGCACGGTCGCATCTTTTGGAATACGTTCCTTACACATTTCGCAACATCCGTAATAGGTTTTACCATCAAATTTTACTTCAAACTGCTTTTTGCCGATATAGGCATCGTTGACCATGCAGACTTCATCCGATGGAACCAATTCACCTATTTGGGTAGTATGTCCGTTGCTTTCCGGAGTTGCCTGCGAATGCTGCTGTTCCGCTTCATCCTTATTTGACCCCGCCTGACCGCAAGCGGTGAATAGCAGGGTTAATAAGGAAATAAAGCCAATTATTATTTTGTTCATGTCCAAACTTGTTTTTTTAAATTTTATTATTTACTTTCTTCAAACTCTTTTAGCTTGCGCTTCATTAGTTCAATTTCTTCCGCTTGGGTTTTAAGTATATTTTTTTGCAGCTCTATCAGTTCCGGGTCGGTCAGGTGTGCCTTTTCGGACATCAATATGGCTGCTGCGTGATGGGGTATCATACCCTTTGCAAACTGCTTGTCCCCGACATTGATTTGTTCCCTGATACCAAACCATGAAAAGATGCCAACAGCAACCGAGATGATGGCTATCGCCCAATTCATCTTCCTGTTGGGGTACATTACTTTCATTATCGCTAATTCGATAAGCAGCATTGCCGAGGTCATCAGCAGGGTCATGTACAAATTGTTGATATTGGGTATCAGGTTCTGCCACCCGTCAATCATGGAGTACATGATAAAATACATCACTGCGAACATTGCGACAGCCATCACCGCAAAGCGTTTGTACATGGCCGAAGCATGTTTTGTATTGTGCGTGCCATGCTCCGAGGAATGACCCGCATGGTGACTGTTTTGCATATTTTCCATAACCCTGAATTTTATTTGCTGTTAATTGTTTTTTCCACCTTACCGCAGGTCAGCATTTTAGAACCGTAGTAAGGGTTTTTGATTTCCTTGTTTTCGCTGAACCAAACAGCACCCTTACCGTCATTGAACATCGGGCAATGGTCCTGATACAATGTTTGCGATGTACCGAACAAATCAATCAGGTCTTTCAAATCTTCGCCAAGCGAGGCCAAATGTTCCCGCTGGTGGTGGATGTTGCCGACATTTTCCCCGATATGTTCTGCGTGTTCTTTAGCATCGTCCGCTATGTCCATGTACTTTTTGTGCTTATCGGCAGGAACGGCTTTCATGTCCACTTTATTCAGGGTAGCTAACAGCTTTTTCCCTGAACTGGCGGCAGCTTTGTCATCGTCCGAAACAAGGGCGTTCTTTAAGGACAGATAATCGGTAACTATGGGCGCAATAGAAAAGTTTTTTGCTTCTTCTTTTCCTGTTGCTTTTGCTTCCTGACCGCTCGGAGTTTCACTCACAACGGGCGCAGCTACCGTATCATCCTCTTTTGGTTGGGAAGCTGACTGTTCTTGTGATACAACAGCAGTATCACTTGAAGACTGCTCGTTTTTGTTGGATGCCTTATTGCATGATACTGTTACAAATGCCATGATAACAGCAATGATTGATAATGTTAGATTTTTCATTTTTATTTATTTTTTGATTTTTAAAAAACTTGCGTTAATAGCCACTACAATGGTGCTTACACTCATCAGCACAGCACCCATAGCGGGACTTAAAACAAAATTCGGATAGAGTACGCCTGCCGCAAGCGGTATTGCCACCACGTTGTAGCCAACCGCCCATATCAGGTTCTGTACCATCTTTTTGTAGGTAAGTTTGCCGAAGTCAATCAGTTTGACCACATCCCTCGGGTCGCTGTCTACCAATATGATATCCGCTGTTTCGGCAGCCACGTCCGTACCGGAACCCACGGCAATGCCCACATCTGCCTGTGCCAGTGCAGGTGCATCATTTACACCATCACCAGTCATTGCTACGATTTCGCCTTTTGCCTGAAACTCCTTTACTTTCTCCTGCTTGTTGTGCGGAAGCACATTAGCCAAATACCCGTCCATACCCAATTTTCCGGCTACGGCAGCAGCAATCCTGTCGTTGTCCCCGGTGAGCAGAAAGGACTTGATGCCCATTTTTTTGAGTTCCTCAATCGCCTGTGCCGAACCCTCACGGATGCTGTCTGCCAAAGTAATGATGCCGATTACCCGGTCATCAATGAGGACAAAGTTGACCGTTTCGGCCTCTTGATTGATTTCGTTTGGAATTTCAGGCAGGGAAAGGTGGTTTTCGGTGAAATAATTCGGGCCGCCAGCTACGACATTTTTCCCGTTCACAACACCTTTAACACCTATGCCCTGCATATAGCTGAAGTTTTCAGACTTCCATAAGGCAAGGCTCTTTTCTTTCAATGTAGCCATAATGCCTTTTGCAATATGGTGTTCCGAATTTTGCTGTACTGCGGCAGCATACTGGATAACCTCATCGGCATTATATTCGTCTGTTAACGGTATAACCTTTTCTACGGCATGGGAACCTTTGGTGAGCGTTCCGGTCTTATCAAAAATGACAGTGGAAAGTTTTCGGGTGGTTTCAAATGCCGTACGGTTGCGGATGAGCAGGCCATTGGTCGCCGAAAGCGTTGTGGAAATGGCGACTACCAACGGGATAGCCACGCCCAATGCGTGCGGGCAGGCCGTTACCATTACCGTCACCATTCTTTCAAGCGCAAAGGCAATATCTCCACTGCTTGCATACCAATAGGCAAATGTGCCTATGCCCACGGCAATGGCAATAAAGGTGAGCCATTTGGCAACTTTGTCCGCAAGGTTTTGCGTATTGGACTTAGTAGCTTGTGCCTCCTGCACAAGATTGATAACCCTGTTCAGGTAGCTGTCTTTTCCAACGGCTGTTACCTTAACTTTCAGCGCACCATCACCATTGATAGAGCCTGCGATGACCTTTCCGTCCTTTTCCTTTTTTACGGGAACACTTTCTCCGGTAAGCATACTCTCGTTGATATATGAAAGCCCATCCAGAACCAATCCGTCGGCTGGAATTTTTTCACCCGGTTTTATGATAGCCGTTTCACCGCTTTGCAGGTCTTCTAGCTTTATCTTTACAGCTTCTCCGCCTCGTTCCACGGTAACATCGTTGGGCAGTAACGCTACCAATGACTGTAATGCCCGTGAAGCAGCCATTTGGGAACGCATTTCCAGCCAATGCCCTAACAGCATGATGTCAATTAGGGTTGCCAGTTCCCAAAAGAAATCCATACCCTGCAAGCCAAATACAACGGCTACGGAATAGACATAGGCTACGGATATGGCGATAGCAACAAGTGTCATCATCCCTATGGCTTTGGCTTTCACCTCGCCAATCATTCCCTTTAGGAATGGTAAGCCTCCATAGCAATAAATCACCGTACCCAATGCCAGCAACACATATTTATCGCCATTGAAAGCAAGCGAGAAACCTAACCATTGCTGTATCATGTGCGACAGGAGCAGTATAGGGATTGTAATGACAAGGCTTATCCAAAAACGAGTGAGGAAATCACCTGTATGATGTCCCTCATGTTTATTAAAGTTTTCGTCAGCATGGCCATGTTGAGAATGCCCGGAATGCCCATGTCCTGATTTTTGTACATGAGAAACTGAGCTACCGCCAACGGGAACCAGTGCCATGCCACAAAGCGGGCATTTGCCTGGTTCGTCTTTTAGCACCTGCGGGTGCATGGGACACGTGTATTTTTTCATAATAAGGGGTTTTAAAAGTTATGTTGCACTTAATTTTTTTGCCATCTCATGGGTCATTTCTTCGGCATAAGCACCATAGGCATCCACAAGTACGCCTTTATTCTTACCATCATTGGACGATATGGCATAAATCACGGCATTGTTATCAGGACTGCTGTCGAGGCTTTCAAACCTATGGGTTTCCGTAACCGTAAAATCCTCCGGTTTTAGTTTCAGGCTCCTTGACGCACAGTACAGGCAGTCCGGCAACAGACTAAAGTCCATACTGTATCCACGCTGTCTTAGGTCTTTAAGCGCCTGCACCATGTCATTGTACTGTACCATAGCTTTCAGACCTGTTATTTAATGGTTTCGACCGTACTGCCGCAGGTAAGCATCTGTGAGCCGTAATATGGGTTTTTAACAGCATTCTCTTTACTTAGCCAATTGGCTCCCTTACCTCCATTGTACATAGGGCAGTGCTGGTAATAAACGGGAGTATCCTGTTTAGACACTTTGGCCAGTGTGTAGATGCTTCCCGAAAGTGCCGCAAAAGCACTTCTTTGTTTTGCAACATCTTTTGATTTTGAAATGCTTTCCGCATTGGCCGTCAAGTCCTGCATCACTTTCATCCAAGCCGTATGTTCCTCTGCCGATAGCTTATTCATATCGACTGCTTTAAGGGATGCAGCCAATTCAGCGGCTTTGGCAGATGCGGTCGCCGCATCGGTTTTTATCAAAGCGTCTTTAACTGAAAAGTAGTTGTCAAATACAGCTTTCAGTTGTGATTGGTTTTGGGCTGCATCTTTGTTAGCGGGTGCTGCCATTTGGCTATGGTCGTGATTGCCATGTCCGGCATTCATGTCCATTCCCGCCTCCTTGTTTTTGGCAACCGTCTTTACTGGTCTATCATACTGGCAGCAACCAGCCAGTTTAGCATATACGTCATCCGGCGCACGGAACTTCTCACTGTCATAACCAGCCAAAGCGATACGTTTCAGGATTTCATCCTGATTTGTTTTGTCGCCGTCATACGTGAGCGTAGCCATCTTGGTATCTTTGTTCCAGTCCACGCTGGCTACCTTTTTTACGTTACCTGCTTTTTCGATGGTGGTTTTGCACATACCACAATTGCCATAAATTTTTACGGTTTCCGTTTTCGCATTCTTGATTTGTGCAAACACGTTTATTGATGATAGTAATACGGCGATTACCATCACTATTTTTGATAATGATTTCATAATAATATACATTTTCGGAAAAGGGGTATTAGCAAACCCATTTCCCTTGAATTTTAAAATAAATAGTACAAATAGGGGATTTGCAAAAGCCGGAATAGCTTTTGACAAGGCACACCTATGGCTATCAGGCCATAGTTTTAGCTTATTTTAGGAGGTAGCCAAATGAAGAAAAATCCCGAAGAATAGTAGGCTTCCTTGAAACCGAATTTTTGCTTTTTAACTTCAGCAAATGGATTTTTAGCTTTTAATTCGATTGGGATTGGTAAGTATAGGGAGGTCGTTGAAGCACTGCATCTGCAAGAGCTATGTGAACAACCACCATCGCAGTTGCCGCTTTTGCATTTTTTGCAGGATTTGCCCTTGCAACCTTTTTTATGTTCTGATTTTTTGGATTTCTCTTTTGCGCAGGACCGCTCGGTCTTTGTCGAATTTTTGGAACAAGCAAAACTCTGGCTTGGTATCATAAAGAAAACCAGACAGAAGAGTGTCAAAATGCCTATATGTATTCTATAATTTTTCAACTCAACAAAGTTACAAATAAGATTGGTTTTTTATATTGTTTTTACAATTTTTTTTGCTATATAGGCAAAATTTCTCTATACAACAAACAATGTTACGACCACAACAAGACATCCTCTTACTTCAGGATTTGATGAAATGCCTTTTTCAGCAACCCAACCTTCAGAAAATTCGGTCGGAAAAAGGACATTTCAAAATGTAGTTGGCTTAGGCATTCAAAGGTTCTATTTTGAAGCCTGCCTTTTGTACAGTCGATATTACTTCCTGCTCGGTAATGCCCTCGGACTTCACTGTAAGTACCTTGTCCTTGTTGGCCGTGTCCACTTCCCAATGGCATATGCCCTCTGCCTTGTCCAAGTGCGGCTTTACAGATGCGATACAACCGCCACAATTGATGTTCGTCTTGAATTGAAATTGTTTATTTTCCATTGTTTACAAATTTTAGAGTTATCTGATAATGCAAATTTCCGTACTATTCAGTTCAGTATTGTTGTGTAATTTCTTGTTTGATTTGTGAGATTTACTGTTTTATTTCTTCCACTTCAACCGCAGGCTGTTACTGACCACGCTCACGCTGCTCAATGCCATTGCCGCACCCGCAATCATCGGGTTGAGCAGAAAGCCGTTAACAGGGTAAAGGATGCCTGCCGCTACCGGAATGCCGATTACGTTGTAGATAAACGCCCAGAACAGGTTTTGCTTGATGGTGGCTACGGTCTGTTTGGACAAGCGTATTGCCTGCGGTATCTTGGTCAGGTCGGACGAAATGATGGTCATCTTGCCTACTTCCATTGCGATGTCTGAACCTTTGCCCATTGCTATACTTACATCGGCTGTTGCCAAAGCTGTACTGTCATTGATACCGTCCCCAACCATTGCAACTACTTTACCTTTACGCTGTAACTCTTTTACAAAATCGGCTTTGTGCTGTGGCAATACTTCCGCTTTGTAATGCTTAATGCCTGTTTGTTCTGCAATGGCTTTTGCTGTGGCTTCGTTATCGCCTGTAAGCATATACAAATCAATTCCCATTTCCTGCATTTCTTTGATTGCCTGTACCGATGTTTCTTTTACTTTGTCGGATATGGCTATTACTGCAAGTGCCTGTTTACTGTCTGCAAACCAAATAATGGTTTTAGGCTGTAAGCCCCATTCATCGGCTTGTTGTTGTAATTGTTCGGGAATACTGACATTGTTTTCTGCCAACAGTTTTTTATTGCCTACAAAATAGGTTTCGTTATTGTAATCGGCTTTTGCTCCTTTACCTGTAATGCTCTCGAATTGTGTTAAAGTTGTGTTTTCCGCTTCGTTAAGATGCTTTACTACTGCTTCGGCTAATGGGTGTTCCGATTTTTTTTCAATGCTTACTAAAATGCCTTTGGTGGTATCGTCATTGTTGAGCCATTGAATGCCTGTTACCTCTGGTCTGCCCTCTGTAATCGTTCCTGTTTTGTCTAATATAATGGCATCTACTTTTTTGGCTAATTCCAAACTTTCAGCATCTTTAATTAAAATGCCTTTTTCAGCACCTTTGCCCACTCCAACCATAATTGCCGTAGGCGTAGCCAATCCCAAAGCACAAGGACAAGCAATAACCAATACCGTAACTGCCGCCAATAATCCCTGCACAACTCCGTTATCGCCACCCAATACCAACCATAAAATAAAAGTGAGTATTGAAATTCCTATGACAACAGGCACAAAAATCCCTGCAATCTTATCTACCAACTTTTGTACAGGGGCTTTACTGCCTTGTGCGTCCTGTACCATTTTGATGATTTGGGCAAGCATTGTTTCTTTGCCTACCTTAACGGCTCGGAATTGAAAACTTCCTTTTTGGTTAATCGTTCCTGCAAATACTTTTTCGTTTTCTTTTTTCAGTACAGGTACAGGTTCGCCACTCAACATACTTTCATCAACGTAAGAACTGCCCGAAGTAACCATACCGTCCACTGCAATTTTTTCGCCTGATTTTACAAGAATAATATCGCCTGCGTTTACATCTTCAATGGCGGTTTGTTTTTCCGTTCCGTCTGCTTGTATTACGATAACGGTTTTAGGCTGTAAGCCCATTAACTTTTTAATGGCTGATGAAGTATTGCCTTTGGCTTTTTCTTCTAATAATTTGCCTAACAGAATGAATGCGATAATGACGGCTGCTGCTTCAAAATAAACGTGGGCGTGTAAACCTCTTTGATGCCAAAAATCGGCAAACAGCATATTGAACACACTAAAAAGGTATGCAATACCTGTACTCAATGCTACCAATGTATCCATATTCGCAGAACGGTGCTTGGCTTGTTTCCACGCATTTACAAAAAAATCCCTGCCCAACCACACTACAACAGGTGTAGAGAATGCCCACATAATTTCATTGCCGTAAGGCATATCCATAAAGAACATACCGATAACAACGACAGGCAAAGACAGGATAATTGCCCATAAGGTTTTAGTCTTTAATTTTTGGAATTTTTCAGCGTGAATAGTTTCTAAGGTTTCCTGCTGTTTGGTTTCATCTTCTACCAATAAATCATAACCGACACCTTGCACCGCCTTTTGCAGTTTAGTAGCATCGGTCATATTGGGCAGGTATTCAACGGTAAGATTGCCTGTTGCAAAGTTTACGGAAGCATCAACAACGCCATCCTGATACTTTACAATACTTTCGGCACTACCTGCACAAGATGCACAAGTCATACCCAAAACAGGGAATATATTTTTTACTGTGGAAACGCCATATCCTAACGCTTTGATTGCTTTAACCGCTTCGCTTACAACTTCGGTATTCTCTACCGTAATAGCTGCCCTACGGTTGTTTAGCTCTACTTTGTGGGTTGAAATGCCTTTAACCTGTGCCAATCCTTTTTCAACGATTAACGCACAATGTTCGCTTTCTACATCTTCCAACGGAAGATAAATGATTTCTTTATTATTATTCGTTGCCATATTCTGCTTGCTTTAATTAACACTGCAAAATTGGCAATTATATTAGGGGTGGCTATTGTGGAATTTTGTATTTGATTTGTAAGATTTACAAATTATCTAACGGCTTCCTTTTATCTTCTTTTATTTGTTTGAAATGGCTTGGTGTTAGCCCTGTTACTTTTTTGAATTGATTGCTCAAATACGCTACACTGGAATAGTTCAGGCGAAAAGCAATTTCACTCAAAGACAGCTCATCATACACCAACAATTCTTTTACTTTTTCAACCTTTTGGGCGATAAAGTATTTTTCAATAGTTGTACCCTCTACTTCTGAAAACAGATTGGACAGGTAATTATAATCGTGATGCAATTTATCGCTCAATACATCTGAAAGATTGATTTTTACATCATTATCCTGATGGTGTACCAAGTCAATGATAGTGTTTTTTATCTTCTCTATTATCCTGCCTTTTTTATCGTCTATTATCTCAAATCCCAATGGCTCTAAAGTTTTTACCAAAGCATCTTTTTTTGCAGGGGTTATCTCTTGGGCTAATGTTACTTCGCCCAACTTTATATTCTTAATACCTAAACCGAGTTTCTGCAATTCATTTTGCACCACCATAATGCAACGGTTGCAAACCATATTTTTTATAAAGAGTGTATTCATATTTATTCACTGCCCACATTTTGTATTTAATATAAAAGCAATAAACAAATTTACGATTTAAGTTGAACTACGCTTTGCTCTTCGTTTAATTCATTTACAATGATTGATTATTTTAGGGCAAATACTAATGATTTAGAATTACTCCTGCTGTACCAAATGCTGTAAATTCGGGTCATTCTTGATACGCTCCATTTCACTTACAACAATATTCAGGATGTCTGATTTTATCTGTTTGTAATTGCTTTCAATTTCCTGTTTCATCTTATCCTCGCCCTGCTCATTTACAAAAGAAAGGATTTGTGGTATCTTTTGATAGGCTTTGGTTTCTGCGGATACTTTTTCATTATCTACTACGATTTCAGCGTGGAAAATCTTTTGCTCGATACGTTCATCAAAGTTATCCGACACTGAACCCACAAACATACCCTGTGTTAAAGTTGAAATTTTGGAAGCCGGGATAAGGCTGTCTAACTGTGTGGAGATAGAGGTAGATTTATCGTTGCGGTTAATGGTCATACTTTGGCGTTTCTGCAATACTTTCCCGAAGCGTTCCGATAGGCTTTTAGCCGTTTCTCCAACCACCTGACCACTAAATATATTGCCGACGGTGTTTTGTATTACCTTGCTCTCTTTGTCGCCGTAATCCCTTGTTAATTGCGAAAAATCCTGAAAGCCCAAACATACCGCTACCTTATTACTTCTCGCCGTTGCGATAAGATTGTCCAGTCCCCTGAAATAAATCGTCGGCAACTCATCTATGATAACGGAACTCTTTAGCTGTCCTTTTTTATTAATCAGCTTTACAATCCTCGAATTATATAAACCCAAAGCTGCGGAATAAATATTTTGACGGTCGGGATTATTACCCACGCACAAAATTTTCGGTTCTTTCGGGTTGTTGATGTCGAGCGTAAAATCATCCCCTGTCATAACCCAGTAAAGTTGCGGGCTTATCATTCTTGACAACGGAATTTTTGCCGATGCTATTTGTCCTTGTAACTGGTCTTGTGCGCCGCCTTGCCACGCATCCATAAAGGGCGATAAATAATTTTCCAAATCGGGGTATGAGGTTAAAATCGTGAACACATCTGAATACTTTTTGTTCAGCAATTCAATAGCGTGTGGGAATGTACAATATTTGCCATCATCGTAGATTTTCAAATACCAAATAATGGCAGCCAATAGGATAATTGGACTTTCCACGAAAAAATCCCCTTGCTTCTGTATCCACGACCTGTTAAGGTTCAGCATTATGGTATATGCGGCTTCGTAGGCATCTGAAATATCCGTCATAAAATCGGGATTTAGTGGGTTGCAACGGTGGCTCTTGCGTGGGTCGTCGAAATTTATCACGTAAAATTTCGGCTGAACTTTGTACTTATCCCTGTGCTTCAGCAAATGATTGTAGGCGATAGTCGAAAGGTCGTCAAACTTGAAATCGTAGATGTACATACTAAAGCCTTTCTCTATCTGCTGCTTGATGTAGTTGTTTACAATAGCATAAGATTTACCGGAACCCGGAGTACCCAACACTATTGATGCCCTGAAAGGATTGACAATGTTTATCCAACCGTTGTTCCATCTGTCTTTGTAATAAAATTTGGTGGGCAGGTTAACGGAATACTCATTTTCCATCAGCTTGGTTTCCTGCTGAAAGCTCTCGTTCTCGTTATTGAAAACATCGTCCATTAAATTGTTTTTCAGTAATCTGCTCATCCATACGCCTGCCATCAGCAAAGCGATATATCCTAACGAAATCGTAAGCATATAAAGAAATGTGCCTGTTGCCGGAGGTAGTTTTAGCAACGGTGTGTTCAGGAAGAACAGCACAAACCCAACGCCCAAAGCCACGTAAATTTTAGACCAGGTTATCTTCTCGTTTTTTACGCCCTTTGTTCCTAAGCAGCTTAAAGCCAACAAAACCAAAGCAAATGCTTTGGTGTAAAGTGTATGTGAAAACAAACCCGCCGTTCGGTCGAAATTGCCTAATATCTTGTTTATTACTTCCAACGTCCACCCACGTTCTAAAAAGAAACCGTAGCAGAACCAATAAAGGTGCATCAGCACCAAAAGAATACTGACTGCCCGCATAAAAGCCATTATCTTGGCAAGTCCTCTTAAATCGTCTTCTCCCTGCATTATTTTAAGTTTTAATGTTCGGGCGTGAATTTATGGGCTGTGTAGTGTGGTAATAAGAATGTGGCAGGCATTGGCGGTGCGTGGCGGTGTTTGGCTGAATTGTGTCGATAATATGCCTGTAATCGTATGGTATTTTGTAAATTTGTGCTTTTATTTTATCGGAAGACTTGCTTTCCAAGTCTTTTACAGCCGTATAACGAAATTGAAATGAACGAAATCAAGAAAGCTCCTATTGACAGGGTGGTTACACCTATCCAGAGATTTATACAACAGGAAAAATCCGGCGGATTAATATTAGGTATCAGTGTAATTATTGCTTTATTTTTAGCCAATTCGCCCTGGTATCACGAATACCACCATTTTTTTGAACAGAAATTAGGTTTTCAGTTTAACGGAAGTACCTATCTGGAATACAGTTTCCACCATTGGATAAACGATGGGCTGATGGCAATTTTCTTTTTTGTGGTGGGATTGGAATTGAAGCGGGAAATTGTAGCCGGAGAACTATCCAACCCGAGAAAAGCGTTGCTCCCTATTGCCGCCGCAATAGGCGGAATGCTTGTGCCTGCCCTTATTTATTTCGGCTTAAACCCGACAGGCGAAGTGCAAAGCGGTTGGGGTATTCCTATGGCAACGGATATTGCCTTTGCTTTGGGTGTTCTGTATCTTTTGGGCAATCGTATACCTCTGGCGTTAAAAGTTTTTTTAACAGCATTGGCTATTGTTGATGATTTGGGAGCGGTATTGGTTATTGCTTTTTTCTACACTTCCGATATTTCGATGATGAATTTGGCTATCGGTTTGCTTTTTCTGTTAGCAATGTACATTGGCAACAAAATGGGTGTAAGGAGCATTTTATTCTATGCAATCTTGGGTATTGGCGGTGTTTGGACAGCGTTCCTATTGTCCGGTGTTCACGCAACCATAGCCTCTGTTCTTGCGGCATTTACCATACCTGCTGATGTGAAAATAAAGGAAGATGTTTTCATTGAAAGAATAAAAAAACATTTGGGAAGGTTTGCAAGTGCAGACCCCAATAATAAAGTCCCTACGTTGACCAATGAGCAACTTCACATTCTCGAAAATGTAAATGCAGATACAAACCACGCCATTCCGCCATTGCAGAAGCTGGAACACGCAATGCACCCTTTTGTAACCTTTATTATCATTCCCATTTTTGCCTTAGCCAATGCAGGTGTTTCTGTATTGGATATTGATGTTGATGAGCTGTTCAGCACCAATGTAGCTACCGGTGTAGCGTTGGGTTTATTGCTGGGTAAAGTTATAGGCGTAGTAGGTTTCACTTGGCTTTGTGCAAAATTGAAGATAGCCCCATTTCCCGATGGTATGAATATGAAAAACCTTTTGGGATTAGGACTGCTGGCATCTATCGGGTTTACGATGTCCTTATTTGTAACCGAATTGGCATTCACACACGAAGAATACAAGGTACAGGCAAAGGTTGGTATTTTTATAGCCTCTCTTATTGGCGGTGTATTAGGTTATATGGTATTGAGCAAACAAAGTAAGAAAAACTAAAACCTGCTTATGCCGAACTATTTTGACAATCCCAAGAGTAAACTTGACCTATTCCGTCAGAAAATGTATATCATCATATATGGTGTGAATACTCCTGCTGGAAAGGCTTTTGACGTAGGCTTGCTCATAGCTATCTTGCTAAGCGTTTTTACCATAATGGCAGAAACGGTCGAAGGTATCGACCATACTTACCACAGGGAACTCATCGTTTTAGAATGGATTTTTACCATCATCTTTACGTTGGAATATGCGTTACGGATTTTTGTAAGTAAAAAACCGTTAAAATATATATTCAGCTTTTACGGTATCATTGATTTGCTTTCTATATTGCCAATGTTCCTTTCTGTCTTTATCAAGGGCAGTCATATTTTAAGTAGTTTCAGGATTTTAAGATTACTCCGACTGTTCAGGGTGCTCCGGTTGATTGAATTTGTTGAGGAGTCTGCAAGACTTAAAGTGGCACTGATGGCAAGCAGAGCCAAAATAATGGTATTTCTTTACACCGTATTAATCATTGCCGTATTGATTGGTACATTGATGTATTACGTTGAAGGACCTCAAAACGGTTTTACAAGTATCCCCAAAAGCGTGTTTTACACTATTGTTACGCTGACCACCGTAGGCTATGGCGATATGGTGCCGACTACCGCTTTGGGGCAGTTTTTGTCAATGCTACTAATGGTTACCGGTTATGGTATCATCGCTGTGCCTACCGGAATTGTAGGTGTAGAGATTGCAAAAGAGGTAAGAAAATCCATCGGCAAGGAAAAAGAACATAACAAATTGAACGGTATAGTGTGTGCTCATTGCAATAAGGAAGGTCATCGGGATGATGCCAAATATTGTTACAGTTGCGGGCATTATCTCAATTCCTAAACTTAACAATTCTTATGAGCAATAAAATATTTGACTTTATCAATCTTCATAACGGAGAGGAAGACAAAAACAAAGTACTCGAAAACGTAACAGCCAACATCTCTTTTCGTGGCTCAAACCTGTGGATTTTGGCTTGTGCCATTATCATCGCCTCTATCGGGCTAAATGTAAACTCTACTGCCGTAATTATCGGAGCGATGTTAATCTCTCCTTTAATGGGACCGATTGTAGGTGCGGGTTTTGCATTGGGGACTTACGACTTTGCCCTGCTTAGAAAGTCGATGAAAAACTTATTGATTTCTACGGTAGTGAGCTTGCTTGTTTCGGCATTTTATTTCTATTTAAGCCCTTTCAAAGATGTACAATCAGAACTATTGGCAAGAACTTCTCCCAATATTTACGATGTGCTGATTGCTTTTTTTGGTGGGTTGGTCGGCGTGATTGCCATTACAAGGGTAGAAAAAGGAAATCCAATTCCGGGCGTGGCTATTGCAACGGCATTGATGCCACCTTTGTGTACCGCAGGTTACGGATTGGCAACGTTTAATTTGTCCTATTTTGCAGGAGCGTTTTATCTATATACCATCAACTGCTTTTTCATTTGTATAGCCACGTTTTTTGTGGTTAAATATTTGAAATATCCCGCTACGAGCTTTAAAGGCAAACGCTTTGAAAAACAAATACGGTTAGGAATTACCACATTGGTGATGATAATGATAGTTCCGAGCTTTTATTTAGCCTATAACCTTTTCAACGAGAAAAAATTTACCAATACCGTTGAAGACTTCATCAATTCAGAGTTCAGTAGCAGAGGCTTTACAGTGATTTATAAAAAACTGAACTATAATGCCAGTCCCCGAACGGTGGACATCGCTTTCCTGAATAAGAAGTTGGGCAAAGATGAAATAGCAATGTATAATCGCCTGCTTGACGAAAAAGGTATTCATAATACCGTATTGAGTTTCCGGCAGAACGAGGAAGACATCAAATCCGAAATATTGAGTGAAATAAACAAGCAGAATGCTTCTGTTTCCGAGAAAGATGTAACCATCAATAATTTACGACAAGAGTTGGATAAATACAAAGTCAGCGAACCAAATCTTGTAAAAGAAATGAACATACTTTTTCCCGATTTTAAGAATATCAAATTGGGAAAAATTGAAAAATATCCGAATACCGATAGCACAAAAGTTCAGTTCTTGGTATTGTACAATGCGGGTAAGAAACTCAAAAATGAAGATAAAGACAAAATAAAACAATGGCTGAATGAACGGTTAAGCAGTCAGGAAGTTTTATTGGTGCAAGATGAGTTTTTATAAATTATCTTCTTTTGACACGCTTTCTTTTCTTCTTCATTTTATTGGCAAAATCTTGTTCCTCGTAATCTTCGCCCTGTGCTTCGGGCAATAAACCGCCCAATGCTTCAATCAAACCGTCTTCGTGTTTTTCAGTATGTAAAAAGTCGAACAAATGGTGTGGTTCTTCCGCAGGAAGATCCGCATCATTTGATGTGGATAGTTTTGGTTGTGATACGGCAGGTTCTTTAATATCGGGTTTGATGTTATTGTTCCAATAATCATTAAAGGTATTGGCGGAAAGTTCCTTGCTTAAACGTGAACCGTTCCATACGATTTTGGAATTGTGGTCGATAAAGGTCATTCCGTATATACGTCCTGCATCGTTTCTTCGCACTACAACATTAATACCCTGTTCTCCTAATTGCTTTTTAAAAGCCTGTTCGTTGTTTGTGGATTGCAGGGCAATGGTAACGGCAGATTTTAGGGTCTGTTTGGTCGGGCTATCTTTCAAAGCCGTTTTGCATTTCGCAAAATGCAATTCCAAAGCCGGAAGCCCTGCGTTCTTTCCAAAAAGCGAAGCCTTGAACGGATGTCCGGCTCTTTCGCCTTTTTCATTTAGCGGAATATATAATAAGCCCTGCTGCATCTTTCCCTGCAATTCGCCCTCGATTTTCTCGGCGGTAATGTTGAACAGGGAAAGCAAAGCGTTATACTCTCCCAAAGTTTGGTACTGATAGTAGTTCGGCAGGTGTCGAATGACCGATGCAATCTGACTTTTTATATCGCCTGCCCGATAATCCACGGGACGGAAAACCTTGTCTGTTTGGTTACGTTCCTTATCTGTTGCGGGTATCAAACCGTGTTTTCTTTCCAACTCACGGCACACATTCATTGACCGTATTTTCTCAAATTTATCCGAAATCTTTACGCCCTGTTCGTCCACGCAGACCGATACAATATGGATATGACTGCGGTCAATATCCGTGTGTTTGAAGACTACAAAAGGCTGTTCGCCGTAACCCATTTCCCGCATATATTCTTCCGCCATTTCCCTGTATTGGTCATCGCTTACCTTATCTTTCGGGTCGGGATTGAGCGAAATATGCAAGGTGTGATATTGCGTATTGCGATTTGCGATGAGGTACGGCTCAAAAGATTGGGTTAATTGAGAAACGGTATATGCTCCGTTTGGCGTTTCGATTATCTTATTGGTAAACAGAATTTGTCCGTTTTCTTTCTCCACTTTCAGATTATTATACGCCAATGCACCGTACAGATTTTCACTTCTTCCGATTTTTGCTATCATTTCTAACGCTGTTTTTTCAGATGTTTTTCCTCAAATTCTTCAGTAAGCTGAATGATTTTTTGGCAGAGCATCGCCATTTCAGCCGTTTGTTTTTCCAGTTTGTAAAGGAATGCAGCGGCTTTTTTCTCGGAAAAATGCTTGTACAGTAGCTTCACAACCTGATTATAGTTCACACCTACGGAGCGAAATTGACTGTGAAACGAAGTCAATCGCATATAGAAATCAACTGTTCCTTTGTCAATCTTAACTGACTTCATTTCCTTACTGAACAGCAGGGAGATGATAAACTTTGCTTTATTGGGCATTCCCGATGCTTCAAAAAGCGACAAAAGTTTGGCGTTTTCTTCGTCCGTAAGACGGAAAACGTGGCGATGGATGCTTGGGTCTGTTTTGGGTGTCCGTCCGCCCTTATTCTGTTTTCTGTAACTGTTCTCGTTCATCACAAATCCATTTTAAAATCCATACAAAACCCTGACTTCGGAAGGTGTTTTCTGCCCCCTGCAAAGGGCAAGTTGTTTTGAGGCACGAACTCGGTTTCGAGTGCCTCAAAACACAACTTGCCGTGTTCCGGTGAACACAAAAATCCGCCCTGCGGGACGGATTGAATGTAACAGGGAAAAACGGCTCGTTGCCGTTCCCGTTACCTCCTGATTTGTCAAAATCCTTTTGCATAAATCCGTTAATAAAAAAACTTTATACAAAGTAAAGCCCTGTTTACGAAAGCATTGCACAGTAACACAGTGCCAAACACTGCCTTTGACCGCCAAACACTGCCACACGCCTACAACGGAAAGAATATCCATAGTTCTTTGTACCAGATTTCAGGCAGGAACTCAATCAGGGCGGATAGATTGACAGCTTTCAGGAATGCAGGCAATCCTGAAAGCCTGACGACTGGATTGCAAAAATGCAAGAGTTCAGGAGTGATAGCCTGACGGCTTGCAAGCAATCAGGATTGCCCTCCCGAATGCAGGATTACAGGAACGCAGGAATGACGGCTATCCCGCCTGATAGCATACAGGAATGAGTGCCGTCCTGCCGTATCGCAGACAGGCAATCAAGAGTTCCGTCAAGATTGCTGGCTATCCTGCAAGGAAGCCTGAACGAAATCAGGAACGCCTGCTTGTCCGTAGGACTGCCTGCAAGAAAGTAAACTTTAAATTTTTAAAATATGGAAGCAAAAAAGAAACCTCTGTTTATTGCCTTTTCTTCTCAAAAAGGCGGTGTCGGTAAAAGTACATTTACCACGCTTGTCGCCAGTACGATGCACTATCGGTTAGGCTACAACGTAGCCGTATTTGATGCGGATTTTCCGCAGCACAGTCTGATGAAAATGAAAACCCGTGATTTGGCAATGGTAATGGAAAATGAGGCGTTGAAAAAACTGGCGTATAAGCAGTTTACCACCATCAACAAAAAAGCCTATCCCATTATGCAGCACAAAGCAGATAGCGTACTCGATGCGGCGCACGAATTTGTAAACACTTCTGCCGTTCCGCTTGATGTGCTTTTCTTCGACCTGCCCGGAACTGTGAACACGCCCGGCATCCTGAAAGCACTGGCAGGTATGCACCACATTTTTACACCCATCACAGCAGACCGTGTGGTAATGGAAAGTACGCTCATCTTCACCCAGCTTTTACAGGACGTGATTATGAAAAAGGGCGAAACTTCCATACAGACCATTAACCTGTTTTGGAACCAGGTGGACGGCAGGGAAAGCACTCCCTTATATGACGTGTACAATCAGCTTATTGAGCAACTGGGGTTAAGCCTGATGCAAAGCCAAATCAAGAACAGCACCCGTTTTCGCAAGGAAAGCGAAGCGGACAGCAAAACGGTTTTCCGTTCTACGGTAATGCCTCCCGATGAGCGTTTGATGAAAGCCTGCCAGTTAGACCTGTTCATCAGCGAATTTTTAAACATCATTCAATTGTAGTGCTATGGAAAAAGATAATAAAAGAAAAGTCACGCCGGACATTAACGAGGAAATGATGATGAACCTGATGGTGGACGGCGTTAAAAAGGACGGCTTACAGCTACCGCCCGAACCTGCTGAAGAGCAGGTAAAGGAAGCGGCAAAAGACGAGGTGCAGCAGGAAGAATTACCACAAAGCAAGCCTGCACAGCGGGAAAGGAACCGCACAAAGAAAAATCTTGACGGAAGCTACGGCGAACATTTTTTGAAAACCCACTCGATGACGAAGCGGGGCGATAAAAGTATTTATATCCGGCAGGAATACCACGAACGGCTATCCCGTATTGTACAGGTCATTGGTAAAGATGCCATACCCCTGTATGCCTATCTTGACAACATACTGGAACATCATTTTGAACTGTTTGAAAAAGCCATTACCGATGATTTCAACGAAAAGTTTAAACCCATTTTTTAAAATAACTGATTATGGAAATAGTAATTGTGATTTGCCTGCTCGTCGTCATTGTCCTGCTTTTGCAGGATAAGATTTTCATTCATAAAAGGTCGGAGCAGAAGCCCACGCAGGAAAAAGTTAACCCGAACCTGCCCGATATTATGGGGCAGCCCAAGCCAGTAAAAAGCCATTCCCTGCCAAACACTGCCAATGAAAGCCAAATAACGGAACCGGAGATAAACCCTGATAATTTAGACATTCAATACGACGAAAACGAAAACGTCAGCATTCAAATTCCGCAGGAAGAACTGGACGAAGTTTTCAGCAATATGCCTGATTTGGAGGAAGAGGAAGAAGAATGGAACAGGTACGGAATATCCGGTGGCGATAACGGTTTTGCCCAAGGGGTTACCTACGACGAACTAAGCTCCGTAGGGGCGTTGCTCCAAAAAGAGAATTTGGAACAGGCTCAAAAGGAAACAGCGGTAGCCATAGTTCAGAAATTACAGGGAACCGAATTATTCAGCTTACTGGAAAATTCCATTGAGGGTGCTTCCCGAAAAATTGCCGAGCTTTTGGATAGCAAACTTTCATCTGAAAGCGATGACGGTTCTTCCACCTTGCGGAAAAGTGATTTGGATGATTTTGACATTGGGGAGTTTGTGTGAAATATCTACTCTTTTCTTAAACGTCGTATAGTAGATGCTTTATAAGGACAAAAGGAAATATTTATTATCCTTTTGTCCTTTTTATTTTCTATAATCTTTACTAACCAAAAAGTTAATAAAATTTCATTAAATTTGACATAAAGTGACAAGTCATTGAAATGGAACTCCAAAACTTCGGAATAATAGTTAGGAAACTAAGAGAAAAGAAAGGGCTGCTGCTAAGACAAGTTGCTGCTATTTTAGAAATAGACACGGCTCTTATTAGTAAAATTGAAAGAGGTGAAAGAAAAGCTAACCGAGAGCAAGTTGCCAAATTAGCAGAAGTCTTAGATGTAGAGGTGGATGAACTTTTAGTTATTTGGCTTTCGGACAAGATTGTGGAAATTTTGGAAGAAGAACCGTTGGCATACAAGGCACTTAAAAAGTCAGAAAAACGAATACAAAAGAAGTAATGATATGCAACTAAACTACTTTCCAATTAAGTTTGAGTTTGAAGAATACCAGATTAAGACAGAACCTTATTCAGAAGAACGGCTTAAAGAGCTAAGGGCATTATATAATGCAACTCATTCTTTTTTTAGGAATGGTGACTATATCTATATATCAAACAAAGAAGGAGAAGATACAATCCTGACAGGAGAAATTATACCTAAGAGAATATTTGATGATAGTCAGGTTACCGCTTCGTTGATTAAACATCTTTTTTTCAGGACATTCAAAGAAAGATTTCCGAACTATATTCCGGTGGATTTTTATCCATTCCGTTTTTTTTCTGCACAAGCTAAAGATGATATTATTTACAATGCACTACCGGAAAATCTTAGGAAGCGTATCGCATATAAAAAACTGATTGAGGTTCAATTACGTCTAACTGAGATAAATGGAATTAAACAATTTGGTTTTCTTATCAATATAAAACGTAATTGGGTATTTAACAAATCTTGTTTAGAACTGCATTCAGAAGGCTATAACTTAATAGGTGTTGATGTTCTGTATGCGGAGATACTTCCAGGTTTAACAGAAGTTCTCGCACCTAATGAAGAACTATTAGGAGTAATTGCTGAAATAGTTGATGATAAGGCGAGAATTGAGACTAACGAAGGAATTAAGGAATACCCTCTCAACCAATTATTCATCAAGAAATCCAAATATAATATAGGTAACTATTTATCATTTGCTATTTCACAACAGAAAAGTGATGAAATAATGAACCTTATTGAGAGTAAACGTTCCGATATTTACAATACAAAAGCGTTGTACGATGAAATTTTAAAAATATCAAACCATTTATTTTGCGAAAATGCAGCCCCCATTTTATTTCACAATAAAGATGGCTTTTGTTTTACAGTTAACAGCCAACCGTTATCGGTATCAAATAGTATTGAGCTAAAAACTCCCACTTTTATTTTTGACCCCGCAGCAACTAAAACAAATAGTTCTAATCCAGACTTAGGCTTGTCAAATTATGGACCATATGATAGTTCAATTTTTGACATTAAAAGTCCTAACGTGCTTTGTATTTGTAATAGAAATAATAGGGGCAATTTCACAAAGTTTCTCTCGAATTTGAAAGATGGGATACCTCAATCTCGATATTTTCAAAAAGGACTTCAGAAAAAATACGATTTGCAGGATGTGATACTTAATATAAGGGAAATACAGGCTTATAGCATTGATGAATATCTAAATGTTATCAGTGGTTATGATGAAAACAAACCGCATTTGGCAATTATAGAAATCCCTGCAAGCTTTAAACGTCAAGCAGATTTAGCAAACCCTTATTACCGAATTAAAGCTAAGCTTTTATCATTAGAAATTCCTGTACAGTTTGTTACATCTGAGATAATAGGTAATCATAACGAATATATTCTTAATTCGGTTGCTCTTCAGATTTACGCTAAACTTGGGGGAACTCCGTGGGTTCTTCCTTCTCAACGCTCCGTTGATAAAGAAATAATTATTGGTATTGGTCATAGTTGGTTGAGAAAAAATCAATATGCCGGTGCTGAACAGAACCGAGTTGTGGGTATCACAACATTTATGTCAAGTGATGGTCAATATCTACTTGGAGATAAAGTTAAAGACGTTCCATTTGAGGGCTATTTTGAAGAGTTACTAAAAAGTTTAAAGCAATCAATTATAAGACTTTCCACCGAACAAGGATGGTCTGATGGAGATACGGTTAGGCTAATTTTTCATATCTTCAAGCCCATCAAAAACACTGAATTTGATGTTATTAGTCAGTTGGTTCGTGATATTACCCAATACAAGATTAAGTTTGCGTTCGTTACGATAAGTACTGTTCATCCAACAATGCTGTTTGATATAAGCCAATCTGGAATATCTAAATACGGTAGTAATGTGATAAAAGGACAATATATACCAAATAGAGGGAGTAACGTTGTTCTTGACGAGAAAACTTGTATCGTGCAAATGTTTGGGGCAAATGAATTGAAAACAGCCAAACAAGGTATAAGTAAGCCAGTCCTAATAAATATCAGAACGCCACAAGGAAATTATAATAGTAGTGATTTAAATGATTTGCTGTTCTATGATTTAGGATATATTACCCAACAGATTTTTTCATTCACGTACTTGTCCTGGAGGAGTTTTTTACCTGGCGAAGAGCCTGCGACAATGAAATACTCTAATCTCATTTCAAAGCTTTTGGGGAAAATGAGAAATATTCCAAATTGGGATGCTGATAACTTAAACTATGGTCTAAAAAGAAAGAAATGGTTCCTTTAGAAGAAAGAATAGGTTATTTGGCAAGAGTGAGTGAGAATGCCAAGCTTTCAGCTTTCAATGATTTCTTATCTGGAAAAGTTTACATTACTGCTTCAGGTCAAAACTCCAATGAAAGCGAAGAAATCTTTTATGGTTTAATAGATGCTATTTTATCAAACAATAAACTGAATTTTGAAAGTTACTATAATAAAAAAAATAAGAGTAAGCCGAGCAAAGGTTCTCCAGCACCATTTGTTAATGATGATTTCTTAATCTTTTCCTTAATATCAGGTATAGTAAAATTTAATTTAGATAAAACTTGGATAAAAGATATTGTTTCTATCAGGAACAGAAACTCTATAACAATAACATTTGAAAATATATTAAATGAAAATTATTATAGTACAAGTAATCTACCGGAAATAGTTTTTATGTTTTTAAGCATAAATGGTCAGTCTTTAATGACTAATGATTTTGTAGGTTTCACATACACAAGAATTACCGGAAATGTAAAATTATTTGAGAACAGAAGTGACTTTCAAATCCTATGTTCACTTAAAGCTTACGATACGATATTCTTACTGAAAGACGTTCCTGACAAAAAAGAGGTTGACCTCTTAAAGAAATTTAATGCAAATTTTATTAATCGAATTAAGTATATATCTTGGATAGTTCAGGCAATGCTATTTGGACTGTTGGTTTATGCAATTCTTAAACTTCCAAATTATAGTCCAGAGTCTATAAAATTTATAGATAAGTATAATTATGCATTTACAATTTTTGGAGCATTAGGACTTAGCTTTTTAGGAAATGTAATACCTGTAATTAGGAATACATCTCAAAAGATAATTATGCAGCTATTTGGATATCCTAAAGAAATGCTAAATGACCTAAAAATTAGTAACAACTCATAATGTGATTGTTTTCTGAAATTAATAAGTAATATTTGAAAGGGCATCAGTTAACTGATGCCCTTTTGCTCTAACAGCCACTCACAGCCAAACACTTCCTTTGACTGCCACTTTCTTATAACGCCTCTTTTTCCACAAGACATTTGTCCCGAAAGCTCGCAAGGTGCGGGATAAACAGTAACAAATTAATGTGTTTCAATTATGGAAAAACAGAGAAAAAAAGTTTGGCTGGCAGCCTTGGCAATGCTGTCAGCAATTGGTGCGTTCGCACAGGGAAACGGCTCGGCAGGTATCAACGAGGCTACCCAAATGGTAACCTCTTATTTCGACCCCGCTACCCAATTAATTTACGCCATCGGTGCGGTCGTTGGGTTAATCGGAGGTGTTAAGGTGTACAACAAGTTCAGTTCGGGCGACCCCGACACGAGCAAGACTGCGGCAAGCTGGTTTGGTGCGTGTATCTTCTTAATTGTTGCGGCTACCATCCTGCGCTCATTCTTCCTTTAATCCTTTGCCTTATGAATTACAATATCAATAAAGGCATCGGAAGAACGGTGGAATTTAAAGGGTTGAAAGCACAATACCTGTTCATTTTCGCAGGCGGACTACTCGGTACGCTTATCCTCGTGATGATAATGTATATGGCTGGCGTAAACTCTTACGTCTGCCTGTTCCTGGGCGCAGGCGGGGCTTCGCTCATTGTGTGGCAGACCTTTTCACTGAACAGGAAGTACGGCGAACACGGGCTGATGAAAATTGCAGCCAATAAACGGCATCCCCGCTACATCATCTGCCGCAAGCCTGTACACCGCTATTTAAAATTCACGCCTAAACAGAATGCCGTATGAGAAATGTAGCAAAGACCACCACACTGGAAAACAAATTTCCTTTGTTGGCAGTAGAGAACAACTGCATCTTATCCAAAGATGCGGATATTACCGCCTGTTTTGAAGTGCGGTTGCCGGAACTGTTTACGGTAGCTTCTGCGGAATACGAAGCCATACACTCCGCCTGGCACAAAGCGATTAAAACCTTGCCTGATTTTACGGTCATTCACAAACAGGATTGGTACATCAAGGAAAGTTATGCACCTGATTTGGCAATAGAAGACCAGAGTTTTTTATCAAAGTCTTACCAACGCCATTTCAACGAACGACCATTCTTAAATCACTACTGTTACCTGTTCCTGACGAAGACCACTAAGGAAAGAATGCGGATGCAAAGCAACTTCAGTTCGCTTTGTAAAGGCACACTTATACCAAAGGAAATCAGGAACAAGGAAACGATACACCGCTTTATGGAGGCGGTCGCCCAGTTTGAGCGCATCGTGAACGATAGCGGTTTTGTAACCCTGCGACGTTTGACCGAAGAGGACATTATCGGAACGGACAATACACAGGGATTACTGGAACAGTACCTCACGTTATCGAAGGGAGCCGCAACACCAATGCAGGACATCGCACTCGGAAACGAAGAGGTACGCATCGGCAACAAAAGGTTAAGCCTGCACACGCTTTCCGATACGGACGACCTGCCCGGAACAGTATCAGCAGATACCCGTTTTGAAAAGCTATCAACCGACCGTAGCGACTGTCGCCTGTCATTCGCTGCACCTGTGGGTTTGCTGTTAAGCTGCAACCACATCTACAACCAGTACATTTTTTTGGATAACAGCGAAGACAACCTTCAAAAGTTCGAGAAGTCCGCACGGAATATGCACTCACTGGCAAGGTACAGCCGTGCCAATCAAATCAACAAAGAGTGGATAGAAAAGTACCTGAACGAAGCCCACAGCTTCGGGCTGTCCTCCATCCGTGCGCACTTCAACATTATGGCGTGGTCGGAAGACCCTGCGGAACTGAAACAGCTAAAGAACGATTGCGGTAGTGCATTGGCACTGATGGAGTGTAAACCCCGGCACAACACTACGGATGTGGCTACCTTGTACTGGGCAGGAATGCCGGGCAATGCAGGCGACTTTCCGAGCGAAGAAAGTTTTTACACGTTCATTGAGCCTGCATTGTGCTTCTTTACGGAAGAAACCAACTACCACAATTCGCCCTCGCCGTTCGGTATCAAGATGGCTGACAGGCTTACAGGAAAACCTATCCATTTGGATATTTCCGACCTGCCTATGAAGCGTGGTATCATCACGAACCGGAACAAGTTCATACTTGGTCCCTCCGGCAGTGGTAAATCATTCTTCACTAACCATATGGTACGGCAGTATTACGAACAGGGCGCACACGTACTGTTGGTAGATACGGGTAACTCTTATCAGGGCTTATGCGAACTCATCAAAGGAAAGACCAAAGGCGAAGACGGTGTTTACTTCACTTATACCGAAGATAACCCGATTGCCTTTAACCCTTTCTATACCGATGATGGCGTGTTCGACATTGAGAAAAGGGAAAGTATCAAGACTTTGATACTGACTTTATGGAAACGTGATGATGAGCCGCCAACCCGTTCGGAAGAAGTTGCCCTTTCCAATGCAGTAAGCGGTTATATCGAGCGTATCAAAACGGAAGATGTTTACCCGTCATTCAACGGTTTCTATGAGTATGTAAAAGGCGACTACCGCAAGGTACTGGAAGAAAAGCAGGTCAGGGAAAAGGACTTTGATATTGCCAACTTCCTGAACGTACTCGAACCCTATTACAAAGGCGGGGAATACGATTACCTGCTGAACTCCAACAAGCAGTTAGACCTCTTATCCAAACGCTTTATCGTGTTTGAGATTGATGCGATTAAAGACCACAAAATCCTCTTTCCCATAGTCACGATTATCATTATGGAGGTGTTCATCAATAAGATGCGCCGACTGAAAGGTATTCGTAAGCTCATCCTGATTGAAGAGGCTTGGAAAGCGATAGCGAAAGAGGGAATGGCGGAATACATCAAGTATTTGTTTAAGACCGTCCGCAAATTCTTCGGGGAAGCGATTGTAGTAACACAAGAGGTTGACGACATCATCCAGTCGCCCATTGTGAAAGAAAGTATCATCAATAACTCCGACTGTAAAATCCTGCTTGACCAACGCAAGTATATGAACAAGTTTGATGACATACAGGCGATGCTCGGACTTACGGACAAAGAGAAAGGGCAGGTACTTTCCATCAATATGAACAACGATGCGAGCCGACTTTACAAAGAGGTTTGGATTGGCTTAGGTGGTACGCACTCGGCAGTCTATGCCACCGAAGTTAGTTTGGAGGAATACCTCGCTTACACGACCGAAGAAACCGAAAAAATGGAAGTAATGCAGCTTGCTTCCGAATTGGACGGTAATGTAGAACTCGCCATTAAACATATCGCAATGCAAAGGCGGGACAAAGCAAATCAATAGTCATTAACATTTTAAAATTCAGAACAATGAAAAAAGTATTGTATCTGGTGTGTACGGCACTGATGCTCGCCGTAGCACCGTCAGCAAAAGCCCAGTGGGTGGTAACCGACCCCGCAAATTTGGCTTCAGGGATTATCAACTCTGCGAACGAAATCATACAGACTTCTTCGACCGTGAGCAATGTGATAAAGAACTTCAACGAAGTGAAGAAAGTGTACGACCAGGGCAAGGAATATTATGACAAGCTGAAGGCTATCAACAACCTTGTGAAAGATGCCCGTAAGGTGCAACAAACTGTATTGTTGGTAGGCGATGTGTCCGAAATGTACGTGCAGAATTTTGGTAAGATGATGAACGACCCAAATTTTACCCCACAGGAATTGGTCGCTATCGGTAACGGTTATTCGGCACTGCTCAATGAAAGTACCGAACTGCTGAAAGAATTGAAGCAGATTATAACCGCCACAGACCTTTCGCTGAATGACAAAGAGCGTAT
Organism: Chryseobacterium sp. FR048; assembly: GCF_056844665.1. NCBI lineage: Bacteria > Pseudomonadati > Bacteroidota > Flavobacteriia > Flavobacteriales > Weeksellaceae > Chryseobacterium > Chryseobacterium sp. FR048. The sequence goes on from NZ_JBXDSE010000001.1 coordinate 738,650, forward strand.
GGATATTATCGACCGTGTGTACAAAGAAGTTAAGGATTACCACAGCCTTGTACGCTACTATACCAATAAGAACATTTCTGTAAGCTACCTAAGAGCGAAAAAGAAAAACGATGCCCAAAGAGTGCTTGAACTCTACGGAACTGCTAACCAAAAATACTGGTAAACTATGGAATGGGATAATCTTCACGAACTCCTGCGGTCGCTTTATGATGATATGATGCCGCTTGCAGGCGATATGGCGGCAGTAGCTAAGGGTTTGGCGGGATTGGGAGCATTGTTCTATGTGGCATTAAAGGTTTGGCAGGCTTTAAGCCGTGCCGAACCTATTGATATGTTCCCTTTACTGCGCCCGTTCGCTTTAGGGCTTTGCATTATGTTCTTTCCGACCATTGTTTTGGGAACCATCAATGCGGTATTAAGCCCGGTGGTAGTAGGAACCCACCAAATACTCGAAGACCAGGTGCTTGACCTGAACAAGCTGCAACAGCAGAAAGACCAGTTGGAATACGAGGCAATGGTAAGGAACCCCGAAACCGCCTATATGGTATCAGACGAAGAGTTTGACAAAAAACTGGACGAACTGGGATGGTCGCCCTCCGACATTGGTACAATGGCGGGTATGTATATGGACAGGCAAGCCTACAAGATAGAGAAAGCCATAAAGGATTGGTTTCGCAATCTATTGGAAATACTCTTTCAGGCGGCGGCTTTGGTCATTGATACCATACGAACGTTTTTCCTGATAGTCCTCTCCATACTCGGACCAATAGCCTTTGCTATTTCCGTATGGGACGGATTTCAGTCTACGCTCACGCAATGGCTCACGAGGTACGTCAGCGTTTACCTGTGGCTTCCCGTTTCGGATTTGTTCAGCTCAATGTTGGCAAGAATACAATCCCTCATTTTAGAACGGGATATAGCAATGCTTGCCGACCCCACCTATATACCTGATACGAGCAATACCGTGTACATCATTTTTATGATTATCGGCATCATCGGGTACTTTACTATCCCGACAGTAACAGGTTGGGTAATCCAAGCCGGAGGCGCAGGAAACTTTACCCGCAATGTAAACTCCACAGCAATGAAAGCCGGAAACATCGCCGGAGCAGGCGCAGGCTCAACAGTTGGAAACATCGGCGGTAAACTGATGAATAAATAATCATTAATCATTCTAAAAAATGGAATTTAAAACGCTAAGAAATATCGAAAACAGCTTTAGGCAGATAAGATTATATGCCATTGTGTTTGCGGTTCTCTGCATTAGCGTGGTAGGTTACGCCGTATGGCGTTCCTACCGCTTTGCAGAAGAACAACGCCAAAAAATCTATGTACTGGATAACGGCAAATCCCTGATGCTTGCCTTGTCGCAGGATGCGAGCATCAACCGCCCGGTTGAAGCAAGGGAACACGTCAGGAGATTTCACGAACTGTTCTTTACGCTTGCACCCGACAAGAACGCTATTGAAAGCAATATGAAACGTGCGTTCAACCTTGCCGATAAAAGTGCTTTTGATTACTACAAAGACTTGTCGGAAAAGGGTTATTACAGCCGTATCATTTCGGGGAACGTACAGCAACGCATAGAGGTGGATAGTGTCGTGTGCAACTTCGACAACTACCCGTATGCAGTGCGTACCTATGCCAAACAGTTCATTATCCGGTCAAGCAACGTAACCAGGCGCAACTTGATTACTTCCTGCTATCTCGTCAACTCCGTTCGTTCCGACAACAATCCGCAGGGCTTCAATATTGAAAAATTTGCAGTCGTGGAGAATAAGGATATAGAGGTTATCGAACGCTAAAAAAATAATCTTATGGAAGCATTATCAGATTTAAGCACGTTCGCAAAAATCCTTACCGACAAAGGATATAACGGGTATTTCCATACGCAGGGAGCGTATGCCGGAAAGCTGAAAGACAGCATCAGCGAATACCTCGAAAGTTGCCAAAAAGGTGCAGACAGTTTACCTAAGCAGGACTTACTGCTGACAGGCTACCTGCAATGGTCAGGCGATGACAAGCCCCGTATAGAATGCAGTATGTGGGTAAAGTACCTAAATGGCAAATTCTCATTGAGCCGTATGGAGGTAGCGAAGAAAGACGGCTTTGGGCAATTACTCAAAAAATCGGAACTGGCAAACCTGTCCGTAATGTCCGCACCCAAATTAACGGAAGCGGTCGCACTGGTCAACGATGCGCCGAAGCAAACGGCGGGTAAAAGTCCTAAGCGTTTCAAGCTATAACACAGAAATAGTAAGGCTATGAAAAAATTAAAAGCAAATATGGACAGGTACTTTGATAAGCTGGACGAACGTTGGCGGGCTTTGCCTTTACGCAAACAGCACCGATATACGCTGTACTTCTTTGTGGGTTATCTGCTGCTTACCGTAGCGGTCATTGGCAAAGTGATGTACGATACCTCAAAGTCCGGTAATGATATGGTCATAGAGCATATCGAGAACCCTGTCCTCAAAAGTAAAAATCCTGCAAGGTTGCAGGATAGTGTATCAACAATTTTAAAAAATCAGATTTATGAAAGAAAATGAGAACAAAAAATCGGTTGTTCGGGTAACGGAGGGGAACCCGTCAGCAACCGCTGATGTGCTGCAAGACGGCACACAGAACAAAGCCGAAAAGCTCAAAAAGCCAATCATATTCGGTTTAATGGGAATTGTCTTCTTGGGTTGTATGTACCTCATATTTAAACCGGGCGAAGATAAAAAGGCGATTGAAAATATCGGGCTGAACGATGCCGTGCCACAGGCTACCGGAGCAGGAATGCCCGACGATAAAAGCAAGGCGTATGAGCAGGAAATGCTCGAACGCAAAGAGCAGGAAAAGCGTAATGCACTGACCACGCTTTCTGATTATTGGAATACTGAAGACAGTGCATCTGCTGACAATGAAGATAGTTTACCCGAAGAAGACGAAAGCAACGGCTTGGGCGGTAGTGGCAGAACTTCAGGGCGACAAGGCAATCCTGCATTGAACAGTTACCGTAATGCACAAAGCACACTGGGTTCATTCTATCAGGACAACAATTCTGAAACAATGGAACTGCGTAAGCAAGTGGACGAACTTAAAGCAAAGTTGTCGGAAAAAGATGTGCCACCTGTGGCCACCGTTGACGACCAACTCAAATTAATGGAGAAATCCTATGAAATGGCTGCAAAGTATCTTCCGCAAAATGCCAATACCGGAAATGCTGCTCCCGCCAACGGTGCAACTACTGGGGCTGCGGGTGCTAACCAAAAAGAGCAATTTGTATCGTTCACACCAACAAGAAAGAACATTGTATCAGCCTTGTACCGTGAACCGTCTGACAGTGCCTTTGCAGCCGATTGGAGCCAAACAAAAAACCGTGGGTTTTATACCGCAGGTTCTACTGAAGAGATAGTGCAGCCTAAAAACAGCATCAAAGCCTGTGTACACGAAGCCCAAACGGTAGTTGGGGAAACGGGTGTGCGTTTACGCCTGTTAGAGCCTGCCAAAACCCCGCAACGTACCATCCCTAAAGGAACGATTGTAACGGCAAACGCTAAATTTCAGAATGGCAGGCTGCAATTAAAAGTTACCTCCGTAGAACTGGAGGGCAACATCATCCCGGTGGATATTACCATTTATGATTTGGACGGACAACAAGGCTTGTACGTTCCGTATTCGCCGGAAATGAACGCCCTTACCGAAATGGCGGGCAATATGAGCCAGACCGGAGGAACAAGCGTAATGCTCACACAGAATGCCGGACAACAGGTAGCGGCTGACCTAAGCCGTGGAGTGGTGCAGGGTATTTCGGGCTATTTCGCTAAGAAAGTAAGAACGCCAAAGGTTATGCTGAAAGCAGGCTATCAGGTCTTCCTTGTATCTAAAAAATAATTTTGAACTCAAATAAATAAAACAATGAAAAATCATTTAAAAACCTTTTGGGCTATTGCCCTGCTACTCGGCTTTGCCGTAACAACTTTTGCACAGGACAGTGCAACTGTAAAAACACCGCTTGCATTGGGCAAGATAGAACCGTACCGTATGGAAGTTACCTACGATAAAACTTCGCACCTGATTTTCCCGACCGCCATTCGTTACGTGGATTTGGGCAGCGAATACCTGATTGCAGGTAAGGCTGAAGATGCCGAAAACGTATTGCGTGTAAAAGCATCGGTAAGGGACTTTGAGCCGGAAACGAATTTTTCCGTTATCACGAATGACGGGCGTTTTTACAGCTTCAATGTGTATTACAGTTCCTACCCGGAGGCAATGAGCTATGACCTGCTCACAATGCAAAAAGCAGTGAATAAAGCCAAAGGTAACGATGTGCTTTTTGAGGAACTGGGCAACAATTCTCCCTCACTGGCAGGCTTGCTTTTGGAAACCATTTACAAGAAAGATAAGCGCATTGTAAAGCACATCGGGGCTAAGAGTTTCGGCATTCAGTTTATCCTGAAAGGGATTTATATACACAACGGCAAATACTATTTCCATACGGAATTGAGAAACCGTACCAATGTGCCTTTCGAGATTGATTTTATCAATTTCAAAGTCGTGGATAAAAAGGTAGCCAAACGCACCGTAGTCCAAGAACGCCCTTTAACTCCTTTGAAAACTTACAAGCCATTGGACGGCATTGCCGGAAAATCGACCGAACAAAACGTGTTCCTGTTAGACCAGTTTACCATTGCCGATGACAAGGTATTGCTGATTGAGATTTTCGAGAAGAACGGTGGCAGGCATCAAACATTGCAGGTCGAAAATTCCGATTTAATCAAAGCCCGTTTGATTAACGATATGCACCTGAAATTTTAATAACCCTTTAAAGCAAGAATATGAAAAAGTATATCTATACCGTGCTGCTTGTCCTGATAGGCATCACGGCTACACAGGCACAAAGGATGCTGCCTAAGCAGAAAGGATTGGAAATAAGTGCAGGTGTATTGTCCGATGATAAGATTGGCAATGATTATTACATCAGCGCAGCAATGACCGTAAACGGCAAGGACGGTAACTACCAACTTTGGGCGTTGGAATATACCCACCAGTACCACGATTACAAAGACCTGCGCATACCGCAGGAAGCCTATTCCGCAGAGGGCGGTTACAGCTTCTTCCTGTTGGGCGATGCCCGAAAGAACATCACGCTGAATTTCGCCGTAACAGGCGTGGTCGGCTATGAAAGCATCAACCGGGGAGAAGCGATGTTGTACGACGGTGCGAAGATATTGAGCGAAGATAATTTTATCTACGGAGCAGGCGGTCGCCTCACTTTTGAAACGTACCTGTCCGACCGTTTTGTACTAGTCCTGCAAGGACGTACAAAAGTCCTTTGGGGTACAGACTTAGAACAGTTCCGACCGTCCGCAGGTGTGGGATTAAGGTTTAACTTTTAAAACAGAAAACAATGATAGCAATATTCAATAAATTCAGAATAGGATTACTGCCGATATATGTATTCCTGGTAATCCTCACAGCTTCGGTAACGTTGGTATCTTGTAGCAAAGATGATGAACTCGAAATACAGAACGATTTTCCTTTTGATGTAAACGTGATGCCTGTTCCAAAAGATGTATCTACCGGGCAGACAGTAGAGATACGCATTACCATACAGCGTTCAGGCAATTACAGCAATACGCAGTATTTCCTCCGTTACTTTCAGTTCGACGGGCAAGGCACATTGCGGTACTATGATGAACCGCCGTACCTTCCCAATGACCAGTACCAATTACCAACGGAGCAGTTCAGGTTGTACTACACTTCAACGTCTGCCGTATCACAGTCCTTTGATGTTTGGATTTCGGACAACTTCGGGAACGAAAAACAAGTGAGCTTTCAGTTTAACAGTACCGATTAACGGTAAAATTCTATAAGAGCAAAAACCGACTTCAATGAGGTCGGTTTTTTTGTTTTTGGTTTGCCCATACTTTCATAGTAACCGTCAAACACTGCCTTTCAATACACATTTTCTCCGGTATTTCCGGTTTGACCGACAGGAATGTTACAATGTTACAATGAACAACCGTACCTGCAAAACGCTATTATTGGTCTTTTATCTTTTCTTTTGCGGTTGATAATAAAATATTGTCACACCAGTGTCGAGGATTTTTGTATTTACAAGTTTCAAAATAATTCTATCATTTATTTGCTCAAATAATGGTAAACCTTTCCCTTCAATTATGGGATGGGTACAAATTTGAAATTCGTCTATAAGGTCACAGTTTAATAATTCAATAATTAAACTCCGACTTCCAATTAAAATATCCTTTCCTGCTTGTTGTTTGAGTTCGATAACTTTTTCGTTAAGTGAATTATCTGAAATTTTCGCACTGTCCCAGCTTGTTTCTTTTAGAGTTTTGGAGAAAACAAGTTTTGGAATTTTGTCTATTGAAATTGCAAAATCATCCATTGATTTTTTCCCCGATGGATTTTGCAATAAGGTTTGCCAAAACTTCATTAGTTCAAAGGTTGTCCGACCATATAAAATAACGCCACCATTATTTATTAGGTCAGAGTAATGTTGATGAAGTTTTTCGTCCACTATTCCCACTGTATGGTCACAAATTCCGTCAAGTGTCATATTAATTGCTGCTATTACTTTTCTCATATTAAATCTTTATTTGCCTGAAATTTATTTTCTTTTTGGACAGGATATTATCTCTGCATTGTTCAGTCGTTGTTCCAAATAGGTTTTTATGTTACTCTTTTTATACCATTTTTAATACCCTCTATAATCATATCTCCATAGCCATTGTCGGGTAATTTGTTCGTAAAAGAAAGAGCTAATTGATAATTCTTTTTTGCATTTACAAAGTCGTTCAGGTCTTCGTAGCATTTAGCAATATTTAAATATAACGAAGGGTAAGTTTCTTTAATAGTATCTTCATCTATTTTAAAAGCTAATTGTAAAGCGGTTTCGTCCCATTTCAGCTTTTCTTCAACACTTTTCTGATATCGAGCTACATAATGAGCAGCAGTAAATTTTTCAAAGTCGTTTGTAGCTTCTTTCCAAGCTTGTAGGAAAAGTCTGTTTGCATCTTTTAGTTTACCTTTTCCTTCCAAGTTCATACCTTGAGCACAGAGTTTAACAACATTATTGTCTGGGTCGAATAGCATATTGCTTAATTTAAAATGTGAGTAGCAAAATTAATGTGCTGTAAAAACCTGTGCATTGATATAGGTCAAAAAATCTCATTTCGATTTAAGTCTGCTTAAAGTTTCTTGGGTTATGTCGAGGTACGATGCAAGTATTTTGTTCGAGAGCCGTTGAACAAAGATTGGTGTTTCCGCCATTAATTTGTCATAGCGTTGTTTAGCAGAAAGTGTTACAAGGTTCTCTATTTTTTTGTTTTGATAGAGATAAGCCATTTCCAAAAGTGTTATATAGAATTTTTCCCATTGGGGTATTTCAGATATTAACTGATAAAAATCTTTATGGCTTATTGAATATAATTCCGAATTTTCAAGCGTATCAACAAATTCAAATGATTGTTGTTGTGAAATAAAACTATAAATAGAGGTTGCTATGCTATTTTCAAAAGCTACATACCTTGTCTTTTCTTGTCCTTGTTGGGTTATGTAATATGTCCGAATACAACCACTGTGTACAAAATATAGTTCTTTACAAATTTCTCCTTCCAAAAGCAAGGTCGTGTTTTTTTTGAAGGTCTTTAACTTAAAGCAAGCTGCTATTTTGTCGATTTGATTGTCGTCAATATTTGTATTAGCCCTTAAATAATACTTCAGTTTTCCTATCATAAGATTTTATATTGTTGAGGCGGCTTTCATATTTTTCAAAAGCATTTATCTTCTTTCAAATTTACAAAATAATTCCCTTCGGGAATTACAACTATACGCCAAATGCTGCCTCTCAAAGCCAATGGCTACAACATTCTGCTGCCGCTTGCAAAGCCTTGATAAATTCGACTTCCCTAGCAAAATTGAGCAAACAATGGAAGTAATCGCAATACAAAAATCCGCACTGGACGGAATGAAAAATGAGCTGAAAGCACTTTTGGAACTGACCGAAAATGCCACGCAGAAATACACGCCAATTTTTGCGCAAGAGCAATGGCTCGATAACCAGGAAGTTTGTTTGATGATGAACATTACCAAGCGGACTTTGCAGACGTATAAGGACAAAGGGTTATTACCTTATTCCCGACTGAACCGTAAGAATTATTATAAACGCTCGGATGTACAGGCTTTGCTCGAAGCCGGACAGCCGTACAATACTGCCGAAAATGGATTTATTCACGAATGACAATGAAGAAATCATTGCCCATCAGGAAATGATTGCACAGCTAAGAAGCCGTATCGAAAGCATATTGAAAAACTACCGCCCTGTAATGAACGGAGAAATTTATCTATCGAGCGAAGATGTGTGCAAACTGCTCCATATCAGCAAACGCACTTTACAGCAATATCGTGATGATAGCATTCTGCCGTACATCCAAATAGGCGGTAAGATTATTTACAAGGAAAGCGATATTCTGACGATACTGGAACAAAATTATATCTCCCAAAAAACAGTTTGACTGTAATCTTTTTTGTATTATATGCGGTCAAAAAAGTACAAGTTTAGTATCTTTGTTGTCGAAAATATAGAAAATACTTAAAGTTGTTTTTGCTTTAAGTTCCGCATTAGAAACTGGTAATTTTTAAAACCCCGGAACGAATAAGTAAGAACGCTCACGTTATGGCGTGGGCGCTCGCTTATTTGGGGGTCAGGCGTACCAGTGCCTTAATGCCAGTAAGTGTGGTTGCCTGCGCTTCTTTTTTTGTGCAGGGCTACATCAACACAAAAAAGGTATGATATGGAAACTGGTACAGCAACGCAAGAAATTACTCTTGCCTTTATCAATGATAGAAATCCAATTTTAGATTTGACCTGTAACGACCTTATTGCTTCAGGGCTTGAAGTATTATTTCGTTCGGAAAACATTGAAGAAGGACTATCTCAATTATCCCCATTAAAAGAACTTCCCAAAGTTTGCATTGTTGACCTTGATTTTTACAACAGTGATGTATTGGCACAGCTTCAAAAATTAAGGACACAATATCCAACCATTAAGCTGATTGCGCATAGTGATATTGATGCAAAAAAAGCCATAAATCCTCTTTTAGTAATTGGTTTTACAGGTTATCTGCTGATTGGCAGCGATGCAGACGATTTTAAAAAAGCCATTAATGTTGTTATCAATGGCGGAAGATATTTTAGTATGGGTGTAGCGAATATTGCACAGGAATATTTTACTTATAACTAAATCTGCTTTTTTAAATCTGTAATTTTTATTTGGGCAATATTGTTGTTATTTATTCCAAGTTGCGACAGTGTTTCTTTATGTGCTTGCTTTTCAAGCTCACTGTAATACGAAACATTCCAAATTACATTTTCATTTAGTTTGGTTTTTAATACCTCAAAATATTTTAAATCTACTTCTGAAATAGAATGCCCTAAGACAATAACGTTTTCAACTTCTGTAAGATTGGTAAAAAAAACAATATTGTTTTCTATAATTGTAGTTGTATTTTTAAATGCCTTTGTATAATAAGATAGTATTTCTTGTTTGGCACTTTCATAAGAGTAGTCATATTCGTCAGCCTTTTGTTCACGCCATTCGTATAATTCCTCTTCGCTTAATCCTTGTGGCGGTTCTTCTTCTTTCTCATCAAAATTTGCTGGGTCAGTTCCGTGCCCTAAAATAAGAGTACAATTTTCTGTATCTGCTCTGTTATGAATATAAGTTATTCGTTCTTCGGGAATGCCGTAGCCTTCCTGTAGTGTTTTTGTATAATTGAAATTTAAAAAATGGCTATCGTTTTCTATGTCAATTAGCACATCGTCAGAAATACTTTCGTATTTGACTTTTAGAATAAACTTATTAAAGTCGCTAATTAGAGTGGTCGTTAAATCCTTAATGATTTCTTCCATCTCTATCTGATAACTATGCCAATCTCTATCTCGAAAATCTTCAGCACCAGGGCGAGCAATTAAGTCGGAATTATCGTCCAATACCGATAAATAATCCAAGTCAGCTAAGGCTTGCTCAAATCTTGACCATAACGCATACTCTTCATCTGTCAATTCAGGATTTGTAATATCAGGAAGTCCATAATAATTTAATAAGAGTTCATAAACCTCACTATTATTTTTAGCCAAGTACTTTGCAAAACTTTGATACCTTGTGTCTAATTTATGATGGATGTCAAATCCATTACCAATAATGTATAATGTTTTCATTAATTCAGTTGTTTAATCTATTTTTTGGGTTATAAACCACTTCGTTTTCCAAATATTGGGTTTAGCTTATCCCAAAACTGCTGTTCAAGAATTTCGACAATGAAACGCTCAATAATTTCATTGCTTTCTGAAATGACTTCGTATGCAAAAATATTCAAATCATATTCTAAACAATTGTCCCACTTGCATAAATGCAAACTATAAACCCGAGTTCCTTCTGTGCCAAGATGGTTCTTAATTCTTGTCTTGAAATCAGTCGTTGAGCTTCCAACATATAATATATCCGTTGAAGTTTTGTTGTACCGGGAAAGATTAACACGGTCTTTATTCTTCACTTTTAGTTTATTAGCTGATTGATAATCTTCAAAATATTCAATCAGTGTGCTTAAAATTTTCGGGGATTTTATCTGAATGATGTAAATGAGTGGGTTGTCACTTTTAGGGATTTTATGCAGATAATTTGAGAGCGTTTCCCTATCTCTATATTCCGATGAATGAAAGGAAATTTCACAGAACGGTCTAACTGTTATTTTTGAAATTTGCTTAGCTATATTCAGTGCAAACTCCTCAGATTGCTTTACAATATGTTCACTGTCAATTTTCATTAAATGATTTTCTTTCTTTTCAAGTTATTCAATTTTACTTTTTCTCTGCTTAGTTCGTCATCCCAAAAAAACACTGCCGATTGATGATTTCTATTTTGTGATGAGGGATAAATAATTCCCGATATTTTATTCTTCCTATTTTTATTGAATGGATACCTTAAAAATTCAGTCACAACTTGAGTTGGAACGTATTCGGTATGTTCTTTACCATCCTTAATAATTTGTTGCGTTATATCCCTTACAAATGAGTATAGAAATAAAATAAGGTAATATCGTTTCTTGTCCTTAATGCCAAAAATGCTTGGGATTTTAGGCAGCTTATTAAAATCAACAATAACCTGATTTTCTAAGGTTTCAAATTCCGCAATTGTTACATACCTTTTGTATTTATCCGTCCTGCTTATGGTTTCTAAAATTGCTGTATCATCATCAAAAGCGGAATAAAACATTGATATTCCTGAAGGGCTAAACCGATTTGGATAAATTGCTTTTTTGTTTGGGGGAGCAGTGATTTCGTTAAAATCTGTAATTTTTGTTTTGAAGTCGTGTTGTCTACAACGATAAAGTTTTGTTCCTGCCGGGATAATCTTAATGATATTTAATTTTGATATAAGTTTACCAACCTCTTGTAGTATTTGCAAGGCTTTAGGCAGGCTACTGTCTGCTGAAGAAAAAAGGTAGCGGGACTTATGTTTAATGATTTCTTTAAAGTAATTCCACTGAAATTCTAAATCATCTTTAATATTGTCGTAATACAGGTCAGGTTGAGCCCAAGCAATATCGTCAATTGAGCCAACGATATCCTCTACAACCTCGAACGGTTCTGCATTTAACTCTATGAGTTCCTGGATAAGCTCATCCGGCGTATAGATTTCTCCAAGATAACCTCCCTCTCTTGAATTGTAACTCATAAAATTGGCGGCATCTTCATAAAAGTTAGAAATGCCATCCATAATAAATTCCATCAAATCTTCAAGAGGAACGACCTTTAGTTCCTTAGCACAATAATCGCAATAACCATCGGTGTAATTATGTTTAATGAAATTCTTGATGCTTTTATCGTCAATGTGCTTGATACAAATATTCTTATCTGGAATATTGCTTAAATGTCTACTTTCTAATTCAAGCCATTTCTGTTTAACTCCTCCCATATTTAATTTGCAATTTTTCGCTATATAACAAATTTAGTAAATTTAAAAGGACGCTTGAATTCGCATTTGTGAAGTCAAAAATCAATTACTATCAAAGAAAAAGACTAATCAGTGGGATAATGAATATCCCACGCAATAATGTCGCAACCTGTTTGGTACAATGAAAGAAAGGGTGTTGTGCGAAGCAGTGCATTTTAGCAAAGGGGTTGCACCGCTTTAATGCAAAAAGGCTGCCCGACCATCGGGAGGATCTGTCTTTTTGCCGCCCGACTTTTCTGGTCAGGCGGTGTTTTAAACTTTACTACTATTAAAATGATTTTCTATTTTACGCTCTAACAAGGTGTCGAGTATTTCCCACTCGCTGTCGTACTCCTTGCCCTCAAAATGGTAGGTGTCGGTTTCCTCGTCTAATTCATAGCTGTCAAAGTCCTGGCTTTCTAAGCAGATGTCCTTTAGTATGCCATCTTCAAATATTGCCTTGCCGTACACTAAGCAGCCCAATTCTTCATACTCGTGTGTAAAGTCCACTTTGAAATGTTCGGCTATCTGCTTAACGGCTTCCGTGTTTGGCGACCATTTTGTTTCATACTGGAACACGCCCGCACTTTCATTATCCTGACTGATATTGTAGAAATAATCTCCGTGCGTGTCCTGTACGAAATCGGGCAGTTGTCCGCAGTTGTCTTTCTGCTCCTTTTCAGCCATTGATTTGAATAGCTGTGTTATCTGTTCTATTGCTTCGGCTGTTCCCTCAAAAACAACCCAGTTGTTGCACCAATTAGCCATAATTATTTATCGTTTAAGGTTATCTGTAAAAATTTGTCGCTCCCAAAAAGTAGGTGTATCGCCTGTTTTAATTGCGGGTCGCATTGTGCATCCTCTGTATATTCAATTAGGCAATGGACAGCGAAAATTGAATGGTGTCCGTCAAAAAAATGCTCGGTAAACCAGTGCGGGCGTTTCCAAAGCGGTTCATTTTTCGTTATCCCTTTTTGTGCATTCTGCACAAGCCTGTACCAAAATTCAGCGGTGAAAAATCCCTTTTGATACCAACCCTCACGAAAGGCGGTTTCATTTTGCAGGAAGTAGTCACATTGTGTTTTTATAGCGTTTTGCAGGTTCTCCAGTTCTGCGGGAAACAGTTTGCATAACAAGCCCGCTTTATCGAGATTGTCCATTTTATCTAATGCTTTCATATCTTTTGTTTTTAGTAGGCGACCACCTTTGCAGGCAGTCGCCATTGTTGATTAATTGAATTTGAAAATCTCTGCTCCCGAATAGGCAAAGTCTGTACACAGTTCAAAGGCTTTTTGGGTCTTTAGCTGTGCTGTACCACCCATTACAATAGATTGTAGTTTGGCTTCGCCATCCCTGTAATTGCGTACATTCTGAAAGTAACCTGTAACGGCATTGTAAGTCCCGAATAATGTGCCTTTGGTAGTTGCCATTTGTTGGGTGTCGCTTATCATAGCGTATTCAAAGGCATCATCTACGGTGTTTTTGAACACGGTGGAAACTTCATCTTCCGCACCTTTTTTGAGCAATTTAAACGTTTCTTTGTTCGGGCAAAGTGCCAACTGGATTAGCTTTCTTACTTCTCGGTCTGTTACCCTTACTTTAGCCCAGTCATTAAAAATGTTCTCTAACTGTGTGCTTAGGGTGTTGGCAAGTCCCATAACCTTGTGAGCGTTTTCAAGGCGTTGTTTTGCTCCTGACGTGTGTTTGATACGCACTACGTTGGTCATACTCCGCAATGAAGCGTTAAGGGTGTTTTGGCATACGATACGGATAGGGGTAAATGCTGCGGTAATACTTCCGCTACCGTCGTGGCTTGTGGTTAAGAAAATGTACTTTTCTGTTACGTCGTCGCCGTTACCTACACGGATATAGTCGGGTAGCTTGGCAGTGATAAAAATGCGTTCCCCGTTGCCCAATGCCCCTGCGGTTTCGTACAATATTCCCTCGCCTCCACCTACAATAGCATCAAAGAAATTAAATGCCTCACGGTTTTGTACGATATGGTAGTCTTTGCCTACTACACCCAATGGTGTATTGGTGTCGGTGCGGAGTGTGGCGAAACTGTTAGGTACTAAGATGTCATTGGCTTCAATCAGTTCTCCGCTGTCGCCTATGCTCATTGTTCTGCCCTGTGTGAACAGTGGGGATTTGATAACCTCGTAGTCTAAACCTGCGTGTACGATTGCTTCCTCGCTTGTTGGGTATTGCTCTACGATTTGCCCCAAACCGTGCCACGCTTTTTGTTGAACGCTGAAAAATGAATGACGTCCTGTTTGCTCGTTGAAATTGATGTTGTGTGCCATAATGCTAAAATTTTGATGTTTGAAAAAATTGTTATTTACTCACTCGCTTTTCTCGTTTCCCGCTTCCTGTTGTGGTTTGCTCCGCTTCGCTTCGCATAAATTTTTCCAAAAGAAAAACCGGAAAAAAGAAAGCAGATAATCCAAGCGGGCAACAGCGCAAAACCGAAAGGAAACGGAATAAGTCCCGGAGGGTGGCAAGGCAACACACAGCAACTCGGCGAAGCCAGCATTTTGCCTTGCCATTATGCCGTAGTCTTTTGGTTGGGCGTGTGGGGTGGCTGCCCGCTATAACTTAGCTGCCTTTTTACCGGTTGATTGTGGAAATTTTCTATTCTAAATTTTTATGGCATTAATGACCAGGCTATGATAGCCTGTAATAGAGATTTGAAAAATGGAATAGCAAGGGGCGTTAGATAAGGGCTTCGTTTTTCAATTTTCTATTTAGCAAGTAGGTAATAAGCTCTTTTACAGTGTTGGACTGGGTAGAGGAAAGTAAATGTGCTTTACCTACACAAAAAGTATGGGCATAAAAAAAGCAGAACCATTAAGTTCTGCTCATTGTGATTACATAAAAGCCGATTAGATTGCCATCATAAACGCTTCTTCCATAGCCTTGAATTTAGGGGTAACTAAATCCATATCCTTACTGATTTTTTGGCTTGTGATTTTAGCGTAAATCTGTGTGGTGGAAATGTTTTTATGCCCCATCATTTTGCTAAGGCTTTCAAGCGGTACGCCCTCGGTCAAAAACATTGTTCCGAAAGTATGCCTTGCCGTGTGAAAGGTTACTTTTTGCTCCGTAATAATCTCCGCCTTTTCAACCAGTTTGCCTATGTGTGTATTGCAGGTTGCATTAGTCGGAACCGGAAAGATAAATTCATTCCTTGTCGTACCCTGATACTTCTCAATGATACGTTTGGGGATTTCCATTAACCGAACATTGGAAGCAATATCTGATTTCTTTCTCCTGCTGATAATCCATTGATGACCGTCAAAGAATGATTGAATATTGTTCCTTGTCAGTTTCTTAATATCCGCATATGCAAGTCCGGTAAAGCAACTGAAAATAAACAGGTCTTTTACCAGTTCATATCGTGGATGGGACGGTATGCACATCATCAGCTTTTCTACATCTTCTTTAAGGATATAACCCCGGTCGGTTTCTTCCATATTGATGTCATAATCCTGAAACGGATTATCACGTATCAAGCCCTTTTTAATAGCCAGTTCAACCAAACTTAATACAGGCATCGTGTACACCCAAACCGTATTGTGGGAAGATTGTAAATCATACCGTAGGTAAAAATCAAACTCACGGATAAAATCGGCAGTTAATTCCCGGAAAGCCATATCGTCACGATGATAGCGTTCCTTAATAAACGTGGTAAGATGATTGTAAACCGTGATATACTTGTTGTAGGTGCTTTGTGAGCGTTCTTCCTTTTCGACCAATTTTTTAAAATCCTCATTTTGGTCGTTGAAAACTTTTAGGATAGCATCATCCATTACACCCACACCTAAAAACGACAGCTTTACTTTTTGGGCGGTCGCAAAGCCCTCGTGCTTCAGCATATCTTCATAAATCTTGTCGATACGCCCACGTATGTTATCCAGTTTTTTATTGATGCTTAGTGCCTGCGCACTTTTGCCCTGTACTCGTCCGTGTTTTAAATCCCAGTTATTGGGGTTTATTTCTAACTTTGTTCCGAAAGTTTTGGGTGTTCCGTCGATGGTAATACGTGCCATAATTGGTGCATTACCGTTCTTTTTCAGTTCGTTCTTTTTCAGATAGAAAAGCAGTTTGAACGTCGATTTTTTTGTCTGCTCCATAACTCAAATGTTTAATGTTTAAAATTAAATTACATTGAGTTACAAGGGAATGTAGAAAAGGGCGCAAAAGACTGAAATATAATCAGTTAAGCCATATCATTACCTTTGTCAATCGGTAACGAATTAGTAACCTAACCTTGTCAATTTAAGCCCCAAACCTATCAGACACCGACTTCCGAACTAAGACTACTCTTTTTATAAAGCCTTGTATAGCAAAGGTTTTAACCGTTTTGCTTATTTTTGCTTTTTACTAATCTTTTTTATCCAAAAAACATGCCTGATGAGACGTATTACGATTAAAGATCTGTCCAAATTTTTGTCATTATCTACCTCTACCATCTCCAGAGCGCTCCTTCATGATAAAAATGTAAATGAAGAAACGAGAAAAAGAGTACTGGATGCGGCAGAAAAATTGGGGTATAAACCTAACCTTACGGCATTAAGTTTACAATCGGGACAATCTAAGACGATAGGATTTGTAGTCCCGGAAATGATCACCCCGTTTTCTTCGAAAGTTCTTAAAGGAATTCAGAATATTCTGTATCCGCTAGGGTACAGAATCATCATCACACAATCAGACGAAGATCCTCTTATCGAAAGGAAAAATCTGCAGCTGATGGAAGAGTTTAATGTGGATGCCATTATTATCAACCTCTGTCATGAAACTCAGAATAATGATATGTATGAGCATATCATGAACCAAGGAACGCCTTTGATATTCTTTGACAGGCTCCCTCATCAATCTCTGGATGTTTCGAAAGTGATTATTGACGATTATATTAAATCTTCATTAATGGTAGAATATCTGATTAAAACAGGAAGAAAAAGAATTGTACATATCATGGGTCCCTCCACGATCCCCAATGTTACGGAAAGGATGAATGGCTATAAACGCATTCTCACGAAATACAATATTTTTGATGAAAGCCTGATTGTACAAACAGATGGAATGACTTTTGAGCACGGAAAAAAAGCGATCAGACAAATATTGGATAAGAATGTTCAGTTTGACAGCATTTTTGCGTTCAGTGATACCCTGGCCATGGGAGCGATGAATTTTCTTCTGGAACAGAAAATAAGTATTCCTGATGAGGTATCTGTAGCCAGTTTTTCAGGAACGGAATTGTCATCTATGGTGTATCCTCAGCTCACCAGTGTACAGCAGCCTTTGGAAAAAATGGGTGAAGCGGCCGCAGCGCTGGCATTGGAAAAAATAAAAGACAGTAAGGCTCCGAGCAGAACTGTGCTGATGGATGCAGAGCTGGTTTACAGAGCTTCAACTTAACAGGTAATTTCAATTATTTATACCGATAATAGGTAATTTCCTTTTCCGGTTTTTCATCATTTTCGGCGAGGCTTTCGGCACGCTGGATTTCTACATTTTTATGGAAATCCTGAAGCTGATTCAGCTCTTCTTCCTTTAAATCCTGAAACCGGTGTTCCAGCATGCTTTTCTTACTCGCAGCAATCAATTCATCAAGTTTGGCCTGAAGCTCTTTAAGGTCCCTGCTCTGTGTATTCTTTAGGAATATTACAGCAAGTCCTGTAATTCCCAATAAGGTATAACCGGGCCAATGGGCCAGTTTGTCAAAAATATTTTTTATCATAATGGTATATTTTAAGAAGTTGGTTTGATAGTCACCCTGATAAAAGGAAAGGAAATTTTCAGGTTTCTATTTTTGCAATGGTACATCATTAAAGGTATACAAGATACCGCTAACAGTTTATGATTCAGATCATAGATCACCTGAATGCTATCGTTTTATCCGGAAAATCCTATTTTCTTATTTTTGCATCCACAAAACTCCGACAACAATATCAATGAATTTATTATACATCAACTGGGACATCAATCCTGAAATCGCCAATATTTTAGGAATCCCTTTAAAATACTACGGACTATTATTTCTTACAGGGCTTGTTTTATGCCTGAACATTTTAAAACATATTTATAAAAAAGAAAACCTCAGCTCAAAAGCGCATGATGCCTTATTTTCTTATGCACTGATCGGAATTCTGTTGGGAGCCAGGCTAGGGCATTGTCTTTTTTATGATTTCGATTATTATTCTCAGCATCCGGTTGAAATACTTTTACCTATCCAGCAAGGTCCGGACGGAGCCTACCACTTTACAGGATTTGCCGGACTGGCAAGCCACGGTGGCGGAATTGGACTTGTGATTGCTCTTCTGCTGTATGCCAGAAAATATAAAATCCCGTTTATGACCATACTGGATGCCATAGCCATTGTACTTCCGCTAGGCGGTACTTTTATCAGGCTGGCCAATCTGATGAATTCGGAAATCATTGGGATACCTACTGATGTGCCATGGGCTTTCATTTTCAGACAGGTTGATGATCTGCCGAGACACCCGGCCCAGCTTTATGAAGCGATTTCCTACATGATTATTTTTCTGCTTGTTTACTTTATTTATAAGAAAAATATATTCAGGATCGGACAGGGATTCTATTTCGGGATCAGTATTCTGCTCATCTTTGTGATGAGAATTCTGATTGAATTCATCAAGGTAGATCAGGTTGAATTTGAGCATGGAATGAGTCTGAATATGGGTCAGCTTCTGAGTATTCCTTTTGTGCTTCTGGGATTGTTCTTCATGATCAAAAGTATGAGAGAAAAGGGAAAAATCAAAACAACGTAATCGCTGGTACTCCCTTGATTCTTATTCGTTAAGAGAACGTTTATACGTATTCAATAAAAAACTCACTGAAAGTCTTTTTTCAGTGAGTTTCTTTTTTAGCGTAATAAAAGATTATCTTGTAGTATAGCCTCCGTTTGCAAAAATAGTCTGTCCAGTGATCCACCAGCCATCAGTGACTAAAAACTCAACCAATGGGGCAATATCTTTAATATCAGTAAGTCCTCCCAATGCTGATGCCGATTTGTGGTAAGCTACTGCATCATCTGTTTCCTGGCCGTAGAAGAAAGGAGTATCCATTGGACCTGGCGCTACTGCGGTTACAGAAATACCTCTGCCCCCGAATTCTTTGGAAGCAGCTCTGGTAAAATGTTCTACCGGTGCTTTCGCTCCTGCATAAGTGGAATACAGACCTGTATATGCCGCTAATAATGAAGTTACGATGGTACAGATCTTCCCATGATCATTCAGTTTTTTACCTGCTTCCTGCAAAAAGAAGTAAGCTGATTTTGAATTCACATTGAACATGGTATCATATTCCGCTTCTGTAGTCTCTGCAAAAGGCTTTTTCAATACCATCCCTACTGTATTGATCGCAACATCTACTCCGCCAAAACGGGAAATAGTTTCATCAAAAAATCGGGTAATATTCTCTACTTTGGTAAGGTCGCCCTGAAACAGAAATGCTTCGGCTCCCAGCGCCTGAACTTCGGCAAGCGTTTTTTCACTATCTGCTCTTGAGCTTTCACTATTATAGTGGATGGCCAGCTTTGCTCCTTTTGCAGCAAAATCTCTGCTTAATAATCCTCCCAGGTTTTTACCTCCCCCGGCGATCAAAACAACTTTTCCATTTACATTGTGTGTTGACATTCTTTTTTGTTTTAAATGTTAATAAAGCAAAGATGGATAATAAATAAGATCTCAGCATGGTGAAATTTTCGGAAATTGCATTAAAATTAAGATGATCTATTGGAATGTGCTGATGTACGCATGAAACGGAGTAAAAAAAATCCAGAATTTATACAAACACCTTTTTTATAATATTCTACTATCTACCAATCAGATACGGGTTAAAGCACACCTTTAGTATTAAACACTTCTTTTCCGTTTTCTAAAATATGTGAATTTTAGGCACAACATTTGATACTTCCCACCCGTATTATACACCACTTCATTCTATAATATATTTTTTTATAATCCTCAGCCTGCTGGGGATTTCTTATAAACCTTATCAATTGCTTGATCTGATCTTCAATTCAGCCCTATAAGGTATTCAGCGACAGGACTCCTGAAAACCATTTCTGATAATCAATCATTTAAAACCTGATTATTCATTTTATTGTTGTATATTTGTACGCTAGTAACCAAGTCAATATTTTGTTTTCTGTAACGACGAGAATATCTTTTTATTCAGTCTTTGCTTTTTGAGCAGCCATATTTTTTAACTTTTATTCTTCTACCCAGAACAATACTTGTCGGAATTTTAAAGCTCTGTATGATTGGGAATATCCAAAGGCAGGAAACAACGGCAGGCTTTATAGGTCCAGAAAGACCTGATTGAACCAATACAATTTAAGAAACTAAATACTAAAAATAATTTATGGCAGATTCTTTTTCTAAAAAGGAAAATTTCAAGAAAAAAATTCAAAAGCAAAAAGAAAAAGCGCTAAGACGCGAAGAACGTAAAACGAACAACAACAAAGGTAAGGACATGGAGGACGTATTCATGTACGTAGATGAATTCGGAAGATTAACCTCTACTCCACCTGAACAGAGACAGGAAGTAAACCTTGATGATATTCAACTGGGTGCAGCTCCTATTATTGAAGAAGATCCAAGAAAAACAGGAATTGTGACTTTCCTGAGTGAAAAAGGATATGGTTTCATCACGGAAGATAATTCTAAAGAAAATATCTTCTTCCACAACAACAACTGTGTGGAACCGGTAAAAAAGGGGAACAAAGTTTCTTTTGAAAAAGAAAAGTCTCCAAAAGGATTTTCTGCAGTTGAAATCCAGATCGTCAAATAATATCTGACCCATCAGCATATTTTCTATAGATGAAGATATGTTTTATACAATACAGAAAGCCACCTTTTCAGGTGGCTTTCATCATACATCGTAAAAAAATAAAAATGGGCCGGTTTACAAAACCGGTAAAAGAGTATTATTACATATTTAAATCTGAATAAGGCTTTAAAAAGTATTAAGGACAGTTTTCTTTTGAAGGAAATTACTCCTACTGCCCTTAATAACTTCATCTCTTAATGATCTAATCCAATTTTCCGCCCAGTGCTTTAAACAGCAGAACATTATTCCTTGTATTCTGATGCTGGAACTGCAGCAGATCCAATTCAGCAGTCAGCTTACTCTTCTGAGAATTGATCAGCTCAAAGTAATTGGCATATCCTGTAAGGTATAAATCATTGGATACCTCAACCCCACGGTCAAGAAAACCAACTTCCTCTGCTTTCAGTTTCAAAACCCGTTCATAGATCCTGGTCTGTTTCAGAATAGACTGAAGTTCATTGAATGCAGTGGTAATGCTTTTCTGGTAATTCAGGAAGGCAATTTCCTGCTCTTTACTGGCTACTTTAAATTCGTATTTCAATTGTCCTTTATTGAAAACAGGAACCATTAATCCACCTAAGAGCTGTCCGGCCAGTGAGCTTGGCTTAAACAGGGTTTCCACAGAGAAAGAATTCAGTCCAAAGCCGGCTCCAAGATCGATTTTCGGGTAAAAAGCAGCTCTGGCAGCTTTGGCATCGGCCTGGGAAGCTTCCAAAACGTAATAATTAGCCGCAACATCCGGCCTCGAGTGAATCACCGCTTCTACATTAATGGTTTTGTTTAAAACATCCATATTGGTAGGCATCAGTATTTTCCCACGTTTTACTTCTCCTCCATAACTTCCCGTAAGTGTGGTAATCGCCTGTTCTACTGTAACAATCTCTACTTTGATATGCTCAATCTCAGCCAGCCAGTTGTTGTTCTGGGCTTTAAACTGTTGTACGGCAAGTTCCGTAGCTTTTCCTACTTCACGCTGTGCCAGTACAATTTCGAATGCCCGTTGCTGAAGTTTATAGTTTTTCTGATAAATAGCCAGACGGTTGTCTAAAGCTACCAGTTGATAATACAAATTGGCAATATCTGTGAAAAGCTCTACCTGAAGTAACCGGAGTCCTTCTGTAGAAGCCAGAAACTTCTTCTGTGCCGCAATTCTTTTATTTTTCAGTTTCCCCCAGGCATCAATTTCCCAGCTGCTTCTTGCTCCCAACCAGTAATTAGGTGTAAAATCACGGTTGATCTTCTGATCTTCGGTAATATTGGGTGAAAGATTGGTATCATAATTTCCTACTCCTTCCATCGTATATTTGCCATATCGGTTGCCGGAAACTTCCGCCCCTATCTCAAGAGAAGGTAAAAGATCCATTTTTGAACGCTGGAGGAAGCTGTTGGCAATCTCTACTCTTTGCTGGGCAATCTGAAAATCAGGATTGGCCTGTACTACTTTATCAAAAAGGTCAAGCAAGTGTGCATCTGTAAAATAGGCTTTCAGATTCAGCTGCTGAAATTCCTCTGAACTTGCGGTTTTAATTGGAGTTTCGGGCAGTGTCTGGGCTTTTTTCAGGTCAGCTACCTTAGGAACAGCACATGAAACCAGGCTTAATGCAGCGATTCCGTACAATATATGTTTATGATTTGATCTTTTCATCTTTCTTCTTATTTTCAAGTTTTGCAAAGAATATATACAGTCCCGGAATGACAACTAATCCAAAGATGGTTCCCAGTAACATCCCTCCTGCCGCAGCAGTACCAATGGAACGGTTTCCTATCGCACCTGCTCCTGATGCAATACACAGAGGGATAAGCCCTGCAACGAAAGCAAAAGAAGTCATCAGGATAGGACGGAGACGCTGCCTTGCTCCTTCAATAGCTGCAGGAATAATATCAAAGCCTTGTTTATTCCGGGCTACGGCAAATTCTACAATCAGGATTGCATTTTTAGCCAAAAGTCCAATCAACATGACCAGGGCAACCTGTGCATAGATATTATTATCTAATCCGGCTGCTACCAAAGCAATGTAGGAACCAAAGATTCCTGTAGGTAAGCTTAAAAGTACGGGCATCGGAAGAAGGAAACTTTCGTATTGTGCAGCTAATAAAAGATAAACGAACAACAGACAGATCAGGAAGATATAAACAGTTTGGTTACCTGATAAAATCTCTTCTCTTGTCATTCCGGACCATTCGATGTCAAAACCTCTTGGAAGGTTTTCTTTGGCCACACGCTCTACTGCGGCAATGGCATCTCCCGAACTGTAGCCATCGGCAGGCTCTCCGTTGATCATTGCCGACATATACATATTGTACCTCGTCAATACTTCAGGACCATAAACTTTCTCGATGGTGATGAATGTTGAGAATGGTACCATTTCTCCTTTATCGTTTTTAAGATAGAGGTTCAGAATGCTCTCCGGGGTATCTCTGTGCTCCGGGCTTGCCTGAACCATCACTTTGTACATCTGGCTGAAACGGATAAAGTTGGTGGCATAATATGATCCCAGCATAGTCTGTAACGTTGACATTGCATTGTCTACTGAAACTCCTTTTTTAGCGGCCATATCATAATCTACATTGATCATATACTGCGGGAAAGTAGCATCAAAACTGGTAAAGTTATTTTGCAGTTCCGGAGCGGCATTCAGCTTTTTAACAAAATCTTTGGTGATCTTATCCGTATTCTCAATCGTTCCTCCGGTTCTGTCGAGTAAACGCAATTCAAAACCACTGGTATTTCCGAACCCGGGCACGGTGGGTGGCGCAAAGATCTCGATCTGGGCATCGGCAATGCTTTTTGTTTTTTCTGAAAGTTCTGCAATCAGGTCATTGACTGAGATTTTTCTCTCTTTCCAGTCTTTAAGGTTGATCATCGCCATTCCATAAGAGGAACCTGCAATTTCTGTTACAATGCTGTATCCGGCAAGGGTCGTTACATTTTCTACTCCTTCAATTTTCTTTGCCAATACTGTTACTTCATCCAGTACTTTTTCTGTTCTTTCTACTGTTGCTCCCTGAGGAGTGGTCACACTTACATACACCATTCCCTGGTCTTCCATCGGGATAAATCCGGTTGGCAGGAATTTACTGGTTACAAAGGTTAATCCTACAAACAGGAACAATAAGCCAAAAGTAACTGTCGTTCTGGTCGCAAATTTTGACAAAACCCCAACATATCCATTGGTCAACCGATCAAAACCGGTATTAAAACTCTGGAAGAAACGATCAACGATTGTTTTCTTTTTATGATGGTCATGAGGTTTTAAAATAATTGCACAAAGTGCCGGAGTAAGCGTCAGTGCATTGACTCCTGAAATAACGATACTGATAGCCAGCGTTAATGAAAACTGTCTGTAGAAAACGCCTACAGGACCATCCAAAAACGCTACCGGAATAAATACGGCAGACATTACGATGGTGATCGCCACGACAGCTCCTGCAATTTCTTTGGTGGCACTGATGGTGGCATCCATCGCATTCATTCCTTCTTCCATTTTTACATGGACGGCTTCTACGACGACGATGGCATTATCCACCACAATTCCGATAGCCAGTACCAGCGCAAACAAGGTTAACAGGTTGACTGAGAAATCCATCATATTCATAAAGGCAAAAGTTCCTATCAGTGCCACAGGAACTGCCAATACAGGAATCAATGTTGAGCGCCAGTCCTGCAGGAAGATAAATACAACGATTCCTACCAGAATAAAAGCTTCGATAAGGGTGGTGAGTACCGCACTGATGGAGGCATCCAGGAATCTGGAAACATCATAAGCCATATTATATTCCATTCCCGGAGGAAAAGAAGAGACTTTCAGTTCTTCCATTTTAGCCTTTACGCTTTCGATAACTTCAGAGGCATTGGAACCCGGACGCTGTTTCATCATAATAGATGCGGAAGGTCTTCCGTCCGTTTTGGAAACCATTCCGTAGTTCATCGCTCCAAATTCTACTTTGGCAATATCTTTCAGTTTCAGAATTGTTCCATCTACATCAGATCTGATGGGAACTTCTTCGTATTGTTTAGGTTCAAAGAATTTTCCTTTATATTTAATGACATACTGAAGCTGGCTGGAAGTTTTCCCGGAGGTTTCTCCCACTTTTCCCGGAGCCGCAGAAATATTCTGTTTTTGAAGAGAAGTAATCACTTCATCTGCTGAAATATTATAGGCTGCCATTTTCTGTGGGTCCAGCCATACTCTCATGGAATATTCTTTCTGCCCCATGATCTCCGCACGCCCTACTCCGTCAATACGTTTCAGCTCCTGAAGAACATTGATGTCCGTAAAGTTATAAATGAACTGTTCATCCTGGCTTGGGTCTGTACTGGTAATATTGAGGTACATCAGCATACTGTTGACCTCTTTTTCCGTCGTTACCCCGGCGCGGATTACCTCTTCCGGCAATTCATCAAGGATGGTTGTTACTCTATTCTGAACGTTTACTGCAGCTACATCGGGATCTGTTCCTACTTCAAAGAAAACCTGAATCAGGGTAAGCCCGTCATTGGAAGTCACTGTTGACATATACGTCATCCCCGGTACTCCATTGATGGCACGTTCCAGCGGAAGTGCTACTGCATTGGCAGATACTTCGGCATTCGCTCCCGTATACTTTGCCGTTACCGTTACAGAAGGCGGTACAATATCCGGGAACTGAGTGATTGGCATTTTCAGAAGTGCCATGATCCCAAGGAGTACAAATACAATGGAAATAACCAACGAAAGCACCTTTCGTCTTATAAACATTTCTACCATGGTAAATTGATTTAAAGATTATGAAAGGTTAATATTTCTTTTTGATTTTGATTACATCACCATCTTTCAAAGACTGAGTCCCTTCATAAATGATTAAATCTCCTTTTTTAAGACCGCCTTCCACCATATAGGAATCTCTCAGGGTGGCTCCGATCTTAATGCTGGTCATTTTCACTTTGTTCTGTTTATCCACTACAAAAACATAAGTCTTGTCCTGGATAGAAAATGTAGACTTCTGTGGAATAAGGATCGCGTTATTCTGTTGTTCGGAAATGATAAGTTTTCCCGAAGTACCGTGTTTGATCAGATGGTCCGGGTTAGGGAAAAGGGCTTTATAACGGATAGAACCTGTAGTTCGGTCGATTTCCCCTTCAGCGGTCTTTAAAGCTCCATTAAACTGATAATTGACTCCATTAGGTAGTGTCAGCTCAATCTTCTGATGATTCCCGATCTTATCATTGGCCAAAAGCTCAAAGTATACGTTTTCCGGAATGGAGAAATAGGCATAGACCTCATTAAGCTGGGATAATGTAGTCAATAAAGTTCCATTTTCCACCAAACTTCCGTCTTTAAGCGGAATGACATCAATCACCCCATCAAATGGAGCGGTAATCTTTGTAAAACCTATTTTCTGAAGAACCGCTCTTTTTTCTGCATCAGCAAAGGCATTTTTGGCCTGGGCAGATGAAAGTTTTGCTTTTACCATTTCCAGTTCATTGTTGGCAACAAACTTTTTAGCATGAAGACTCTGGATCTGCTTCAGCTCTACTTCAGCAATCCGTACATCAGCCTGGGTCTGTTTCAAAGTGGCATTGGCTTTTAAAAGTTCCATCTGCAATTCAGCATCGTTGATCTTAAACAGAGGCTGCCCCTGATGAACAAACTGCCCCTCATTCACATAAATATGCTGGATAATTCCGCCAATTCTGGAACGCATCTCCACGTTCTTTTTAGCCTGAATATCCGTTACAAACTGATTGCTTACAAGGGTATCTTTTTCTTTGATTTCAAGTATGGGAACTTCTTTCTCTTTCTGACTGTCTTTTTTCTTGTCTTTACTGCATGACACAGCGAATAATATTGCAAAGCTGCAAATTATTACGTTTTTAAAATACATTTTTGAATGTTTAGGTTATAAAATCTTCGTTAAAGTAATTTGGTATTCAATAACTTAAACCTAAAACAACTGGAGGAGATGGAGAAATGATTTGACCCCACAGATGATAGAGACCGCAATCTCAGGAAGCTTTATTTTCGGAATTACTTTTAATATTCCTGAAAAATCTCCAACGGCGGAATCTTCTTTACGGGTAGAATATTTTACGATTTTAGAGGCTGCAGGCAATGCATGCGTATTCATATCTGCCTCTTCGTAAACATCCAGCAGGTGAATATTATTCAGATGAGGTACATGGGGAATATCCTGCAACGAATTTTCTGCCCAATTCGAGTTGAAAAGGGTAAAAACCAGTATGATATAGAATAAGAAAAATGACCTCAGACCTGCCATGTCAATCAGAACACATTAGTTTTTCGTAAAAAACGATAATCCCGCAAAAGTAGTGATTTTTACTGGAAAATCCGGCCATTGAATTGTTAAAAAAACTTAAACAATGAATGAATAATTCTATTAATTTGAGTTTGGATTTTCTGGATCATGCTTAAAAGCTGTGGTAAAAGAATTGAATACCGATTGATTATTCTAAATTTTATAGACACAAAGAATTAGTGATTCGAATACTTTATTTTAAAAGGCTAAGTAATGCAACTTCGTCGCTGATGAACCTTTGTGACAATGCGATCGTTTCTTCAGATCGATTGAAAATCGATCCCTTCTTAGCTCACTTAAATAAAGCATACACAAACATGAAGCTTTGCGTGAAACCCTATATCCACAACTGTTGATTCTAATCTGTGAAGAATAGAACATTTTTCCTCTTTAGATTAACCAAACTTTTTGCCTAGTCCATAACTTTTGAGATTGATCCGATTTCTACAGAATGATCAACAAGATGCTAAGTTTATTCATGCACACTGTCATTCCACAGGAATACAATCTCTAAAATTCAGAATCAGAATAAAAAAATAATATCTCTGATTATTGATGGTTTTAGGTTTTGGCTGAAGCCAATCGAAATTTTGTTTTTTTATTAAACGGGCTAAAGCCCGTTCCTATTGAATGATTAAAATTTTATAGCTAGAATAATTTGCTGAGGACTCTGAAACGGTAATCAAAAATGTATTCCAATTTCTTTTTTACGAAAAGATTGTGGGCCATTTCTCCCAGAAATCCCATTGGAAGTTCGTAATCAACAGTATCTCTCATTAAGACTCCATTTTCATTGGGAATAAATTCATGGTGATGATTCCATAATTTATAGGGTCCTTTTTTTTGAAAATCGATAAAGCTTTTTTGAAAATCTACGTGTACGATCTCTGTCTGCCACTTCATTTTTATTCCCAATAATGGAGATACGTAATAATCGATAAGCATGCCTTCATAGATCTCATCATCTGTCATTTCTGTCAATACCACAAAGCCCATGTCTTTTGGCGTAATCTCTGAGAGATTATTGGCTGAGGAAAAGAATTTCCAGGCTGTTTCTATATCACAGTTGAGTTGTTGCTCACGGAAAAGGGTATGTCTCATCTTACTTCTTTTAATTATAAATCCACATCAAAACGGGTTTTCCTGATTTTTGAATCATCGGATCAATTTCCCTCATGGCATTATTGGAAATGGTGGGACACCCCCAGCCTTCCGGTGAACCTTTGGGAAAGACTTCTTCATCACTCATCTGATCCCAGGAGTGAAAGACTATAAATCTTTTCAGGGCATTGCTATTGGTTTCTTCGAGACCGTGCATCAGGTATTTGATATTGATTCCCCAATCGCTGTATCCTCTTCCCTCCAGCCTGTATTTTCCTAAAGATGAAAGGTGACTTCCGTCTTCATTACTGAATCCAGGATTTGACTTAGACTCATCTTTACTCCATGAATTGAACCCACAGCCGTGGCCTACCAGATATTGTTTTGTTATGGAACCTGTTTTAAAATTCCAGACAAAGAAACGCTTTATTCCGGAATGAAGACTCATATCGATCAAAATACAGAAATCGGTATTGAATTTCTTTGAGGTACAGAATTCTAATGCTTCCCCGGCTTTTATTTTTATTTTGGATAGGTCTGCTTCAGGTTTCTTTTCAACGGCCACAGTCTCAGGAATAGCTTTGTCTCTCTGTTCTTCTTTTTTATCATGAGTACAGGAAACAGCGAAAAGCAGGGTACACAATAGAAAAGTACGGTACATTCTTATTTGTAATGCTGAAAGATTCCAAAATCTGATGGTGTCCAGAGTGCGGCTTTCTGACCGGCAGCTTTTAAAGCGTTATTCGACCATGTATTGCAGGTATACATAAAGCTATATGTCCCTTTAGCATCATAGAATGCGTCATTATCCCCATATACGGCATTGGTAGGAATTAGCATAAAATTGCCGTTCTGATCCCTGTCGAACTTATCTTCTACATATTTCACCAGATTTTCATACTGTCCTCTGCTGATCATGATCATCTTGCAGTCTTCGCCTTCTTTCATGGTTCTGTAATAGGTACAGTGCATTGCTGAGTCGCTTAACCAAAATGCTGCTTTTACAGCGGTTGAAAATTTGAGGTCTGCCCATGTGGGAGTATCGAGATAAAAGCCTTTGTCTCCCCATCCTATTCCGATATAGCTGTAATCTGTTTTCTTAGATTTTGTATCGGCGAAAGGTATTTTAAGACTCCAGTCCTGAAGATCATTTTTTACAGGCATCACAATATCGGTATGCACTCCATTGGTATAGATATAGATGGGAATTTCTTTCTTTTGGCCGTCATCTTTGGCAGAAACAGGGATATAAGGGATCAGTAATCCCAGAACAACATAAATAACCACAATTCCCAGAATGATTCCCAGAATTTTCAGAATATACAGTAATACAGATTTCACAGTCATGTTTTTTAATAAAATTTAATCTACATTTTTATGTAAAAGTATTTGTTTTAATCGAAAAAATGGTTATATTTAGTTACGAAATATTCATAAATATGCGTAAAAATACCAAGTCCCAAAAAAGATTTAAAGTAAGAGTGAAAACGGCTCCAAAAAGAATACAAAAAAAACGTTGATTTTCGGTGAGATCTGATCTCCTGAGAGTCAATTTTTCTTTTTAGGAAAGGCTTTTCAGCTCATTTATCTTTATTAATCTTTACCTCCTCAGAGCTAAAAATCTAAGGAATGGTCGATTATCAGCTTTAGTTTGGAAGTCAGAGAAATTCCAAAGAAGGGATTGTCACCATAAGTTTGGGCCAAAATCAGTCTGAAGATTTCTGTAAAAATTCAATATTCCGCTTCAGGCCTGCAAATTTGGTTCTTTTCACCGGTGATTTTCTGAAGATCTCAGAGAAGATTTCCTGAGTAAGATCCTTCCATTCTCCTTTTGTGAAATTTTTCAATGCTTCATTAGGCATGAACCTGCTTTGCTGATGAGGAGCAGCAAATCTGTTCCACGGGCATACATCCTGGCAGATGTCACAGCCAAACATCCAGTCTTCCATTTTATCTTTGAAATGATCCGGAATTTCGTTTTTCAGCTCTATGGTGGCATAAGAAATGCAGCGGCTTCCATCAATGATCTTTTCGGAAACGATGGCATCTGTGGGACAGGCATCAATACATTTTCTGCATGTTCCGCAATGATCTGTAGTTTCATGATCTGGAATCAGCTCGAGGTCACAGATAATTTCCGCCAGAAAGTAAAAAGAACCGCTCTGCCTGGTAATAAGATTGGCATTTTTCCCCACCCATCCTATTCCAGATTTCCGGGCCCAGCTTCTTTCCAAAACAGGTGCAGAATCTACAAAGACTCTGAATCCGAATTCTCCGATCTCTTCCTGCAGTTCTGCAACCATCTCACGGAGAATTTCCTTGATCACCTCATGATAATCTTCTGCATAGGCATATTTTGAGATTTTATAGTTCTCAAGAATCGATATTTTTTCTTTAGGAAAGTAATTGTATGACAATGAAATCACCGATTTGGAACCTTCTACCAAAAGCCTTGGATCCAGTCTTTTATCAAAATGATTTTCCATATACTTCATTTCGCCATTGAAGTTATTCTTAAGCCATTTCTCAAGGCGCGGTGCATCCTCTTCCAGAAAATCGGCTTTGGAAATGCCACAACTCTGGAATCCAAAACTTTTTGCCTTGGATTTGATCAGTTGGGAATATTTTTCAGCGCCTGCGTTCATAATTTCACCCTGCAAAATTAAGATTATTTTATCAATCTTCCGGTTTTCAAAAATCCGGTGTAATATCCCCACAGATCCTGGAATTCTTAATGTGTAAAATCTTTTGAGATCTATTTTCTCTGTAAAAAATGTGCTGTTCCTCTATTCTATCACCTAGATAAAGTTAAAAATTTATATCTGTTCCATTTCAGAGTGGCTTTATTTTCCATTTCATGATGGTTTCCTTTCTGAAAAAATTATGTTTTAATTAGGATTTTTTTCAAAAAAAAATTGCGTAATTTCGTTCATAATTTAATGTTTAAAATAAACAACTATGTCTTTAATAGAAGTAATACAATCCGGAAACTATGAATTGATCGACGTTCGTGAGCCTATGGAGCTTGAAATGGACGGTAATATAGAAGGAGCGAAGAATATTCCTCTTGGTGAAGTAGAAGACAGACAAGATGAGATTTTGTCTATTGAAAAACCGGTAATCTTATTCTGCAGAAGTGGAAACAGAAGCGGAAAAGCATTGGAATATCTTACTTCTCAAGGATTGAAGGACGGTTATAACGGCGGAGGCTGGGCTGAGCTGAAAGACGTTCTTGAAGCAAACAGAGGAACTTTTTAAAAAGTTCCTTTTTTTATCCCCTTTCACCATGAATCTAAAGGATCGGTTTATACGGCTTTGTTCCCCTTTTACCAAAAATCAGGACCTTATTGCCCGTTTATGGAAAGAGATTGAAACAAAATATACTGAAAAAGGCAGATATTATCATGATCTCCTGCATCTTGGGCGTATGTTTGAGGAACTTGAAGCGATAAAAGACTCTATTTCAAATTTTAGTCTGGTTTCCTTTTCGGTATTCTATCATGATGTCATCTATGATGCTACTTCTAAATCTAATGAGGAGAAAAGTGCATCAACGGCAAAAAAAAGGCTTACTGAACTAGGCTTAAGCAAAGAAGAGACTGCCATTGTTTCAAATCAGATCATTGCTACAAAATCCCACCAGAATTCTGAAAATTCAGATATTAATTTTCTGTTGGATGCCGACTTATCGGTTCTTGGAAAAGACTGGAAAACTTATCTGGATTATACTCAAAAGATCAGGAAAGAATATTCTATTTATCCTGATTTCCTTTATAAACCCGGCCGAAAAAAAGTGCTGAGACATTTCCTTGAGCTTGAAAGCATCTTCAAAACCGAATATTTTAAAGGAAAATACGAGGTTCAAGCCAAAGAAAATATTGAAAAAGAACTTCAGTTATTATAGAAGAAGCTTCAATTTCTATTTTCCCAATATTCTATTGATTTCAACAGGTCAATTTCGATGATATTATGTGCAATATGTACAAATTTCAATAATGAAAGCTAACCTAACAAATATCATTAAGATAAAGACTCATAAGCTTTAAACAATAATCTTTCATTGAGTTTTTTTCCTTATTTTTACTCATTATAAATAACGTATGAGAAAAATCGTATTGATGGGACTAGCCTCTTTGGGAGGTTTTCTAACAGTAAATGCACAATGTAAAACGGTATCTACCCTTACAGAAAATTTTGATACCTGGAAAGATATTAATAAATGCTGGACTGCCCAGGCAGGAAAAGCAATGCTATACGCCACTGACAAAAGGATTGTATTTTATTCGATGACCAGCCCGGGAGAAAATATGTATCTGATCACACCCAAAATTAAAGCAGGAAATTATACCCTTTCTCTTGATACTTCAGATAACGGAGGAGAAACAACGCTTGAAGTATTCTCTGTAAACAATGCATCTGATCCAAAATCATTTGTTTCAATCGTAAAATCTTCAAAGATAACAGGAGATAAAAAGACCTTCAATATCTCTTTAAAAAAGGATTCAAATCTGGGACTGAAAGTCTTGCTAAACGGAATACATCAGGCCGTTTATCTGGATAATTTTTCTTTACAGCCTAAAAAATAAAACTTAAAAAGAGATGTTATCTGACATCTCTTTTTTTTACTTGTTTACTGCTTTCAGCAGATCAATTTCAATGATATTATTATCTTTTTTTACGTTTTCTTTAGCGGCTACTTCTATTTCTCTAAGAACCTGAGCGCCTGTCCGTAAATTGCCGGAACTGTCTCTCTGATCAGGAATTTTCCCCTCTATATACAACTGCTTTTCAACAGCAGCAGGATCTTTTCTGTATTTTGTATAATACTTTTGGTATTCATCCCTATTAAATTCTACTTCTTTTGCAAACTGGTAGCGCTCCGGATAAGAATAATCATCAGGAAGATTTGATATACCTACCAATTCAAAAATATGACTCTTGGTAGCATCCTCCATCTTCACGATAAGCCCTGGAAGTCCGTGAAATTTATACGGTCCATCCTGAAGAGGGATAGCTTGTGTAAACCAGGCATTCCATGCTCTTCCTGCAAAATTTAATGATGCTTTTTGTGCATTATAATTCAGTATTTTCTGCTTGTCATTAAGAATCTTCCAATCCAGTTTTCTTTCGTCATTGACTTTTATTCTCATTTGGGCTGAGTTTCCCAACGTTTTATAAAATACTTTACCTCCTTTTTTCTCGATGGTGTACAATACGGTCAGGTCCATGGGAGGCATTATCATTTTACCTTTATTGGCAGGCGCCATAATTGTGGAGTCAGACTGATATTTTCTTTGGCTGAAAAAGGAAGATGTACTATTACCTGACACCTCCAAAAACATAAATTCTTTCACCACATTTGCTTTATCCGTAGAATCCGGAATAAAGGTATACTGATAGATGAAGCGCTTATTCTGCGCTGATACAAACTGCGTAAAAAGAAAGAAGATAAAAACGAAATATTTCATGGTTTATTCTGATGGTTTTGGTGAGCATCAATATACATATTTATTCGTTTACTGAAAAACACTTTTTAGGAGTGTCTACAAAAGAGATCTATATTTCTTTTAATAAAAAAGCTATCTCGTTTCTGAGATAGCTTCATCTGTTTATTGTGTGGGTTTTATTATATACTAAAACTTATTATTGATAAATTCTGCAGCTCTTTCCAGCACCAGCTCGGGAACTTCTTTATGTGGAGTGTGTCCTACTTCCGGAATGATGTATTTTTCAGCAGTTCCGCTTACCTGAGAAACTGTTTTTTCAACCTGATCCAATGTCCCGTATTCATCGGCCTCACCCTGAATAAACAATAGAGGACAAATAATCTGTTTCAAAAAATGTTCGATGTTCCAGGCTCTGTAATCATCACGAGTCCATGTCTCTGTCCAGGCTCTGAATAAGGTTTCCACCTTATCTCCATGATATTTCTGCAGACGTTCCGGAAGATTTGTGGTCTTATAGGCTTCCCAGGCATCATAAACTCCCTTTAAAGTCACTTCTTCTACAAAAATATGCCCGGCTTCACAAATTACGGCTTTTACTCTTTCAGGATATTTTGCTGCAGTAAGCAATGCAATGGTTCCACCATCACTATGTCCGAAAAGAATGGCGTGATCAATATTCATTTCAGCCAACAGATTGTTTAATAAATCCGCTTCAAGCTCCATATAGTTCACCGGTCTTTCATGGGTAGGCATCGGATATGATTTCCCATATCCTAACCGATCATAAGCAAGAACGTTGCATTGTGCTGCTTCAGATAATTTTGCCGGAAAATCTCTCCAAAGCTGTGCAGACCCCAGTGAGTCGTGTAAAAACACAATGGTAGGTCTGTTTTCAAATGAATTATGATATTCTGTATATAGCTTTTGTCCTTTTACATCAATTATTCTTCCTTCCATTCAGCAATTTACAATGTTGGCATTTTTACCTCTTCAAATTCTTTTAACAGTTGATTAAAAACAGCTTCTACGGGAAGTATATCATCAATAAGAGCAGAAACCTGTCCTATTTCCAGCTCGCCATCTTCCATATCACCTTCAAACATTCCTTTTTTGGCTCTTGCTCTTCCCAATGAAGCAATTAAAGCTTCTTTATTTCTTCCGCCCTGGTAGATTTCTTCCAGTTCATTGAAAAATTTATTTTTAACCATTCTTACAGGGGCCAGTTCTTTCAGGGTAAGATGTGTATCTCCTTCCTGCAGCTCCGTAATTTTCTTTTTCCAGTTTTCATGGGCACTTGCTTCTGTAGTCGCTGCAAAACGGGAACCAATCTGCACCCCGTCAGCTCCTAAAATCATAGCCGCTTTTATCTGTGACCCCAGTGCAATACCTCCTGCTGCGATCAACGGTTTGGAAATATGTTTTCTTACATTGGGAATAAGGCAGAATGTTGTGGTTTCATCTCTTCCGTTGTGCCCGCCAGCTTCGAAACCTTCCGCTACTATTGCATCTACTCCTGCATCTTCACATTTTACTGCAAACTTGGTGGAAGACACTACGTGAGCAACCTTTATTCCTTCTTTCTGAAGAGTTTCCGTATATGTTTTCGGATTCCCGGCTGAAGTAAACACTATTTTCACGCCTTCTTCCAGAATGATCTGAATAATTTCCTCAAGGTTCGGATACAGCATAGGAACGTTCACTCCAAAAGGTTTATCCGTTGCCTGTTTGCATTTCTGAATGTTTTCTCTTAAAATATCGGGATACATACTTCCTGCTCCGATAAGGCCAAGCCCGCCACAGTTGGATACCGCAGAAGCCAGTTTCCATCCTGAATGCCAGATCATTCCTGCCTGTATAATTGGATATTTGATATTGAAAAGCTCTGAAATTTTATTTTGACTAGCCTGCATATCATGAATTTTTTTTGCCGAATTGAAATCTATAAAATTGCTCATGCGTAAAAATACTAAAAACAATGATTGCCAGACCTCTCTATTCCTTATAAAATATGCTAAATATTAGTTTTTTTATACGGTGCTAAAACTTTATCTATAACGGAACTGACTTTTAAAAATTTCTGAATGAGTTTGATTATATTATCCTGAACATTCTCTTCCTTAAAGTCAACCCAACCTTCCATCAAGGTCAGTGGACCAAAGTCCAGACTTAGATTAGGCCAATCTTCTTTGTATTTCAAAAATTCATTTCTAAAATCCTGTGCAAAATTTCGGCTTGACAGTGAATAATTTTTCAATTCCCTGAGCTTTAAAGCATGGATATTATAATACATCTTCCCTTCCCGAATCGTTTTATCATTGATCCATATGGAAAAGAAAATCCGCCCTTTTGCATCCAGCGGTGATAACACATCTCCAGACCATTCAAGTTTATAAACTTTAAGCGCTACAGATTCCAGAACCCTATCTACATTTACTTTTAAATCAAAAGTCTCAAATCTTTCCTCAGGAATTTTTGCTACAGCAGAGCGAAACTCTTTAAGATAAAAAAGATAATCCATCGTGTCAGTTTTGGTAAAGGTATCAAAAGTCCTGTTTACATCTATAGAATAAGCCTTAAACTTAATTTGGAAAAATGATTTTTCCCTTCTATATATTCAAAAAAAAACCTTCAGAAATTCTGAAGGTCTTGATTTTATTTTTTGATGGATTCTTTTTTCCAGTTAGCCTTAAAGCTACAGTTATCGTAACGGCCATCTATAGAAATGAAAGTTGTCGGTAATTTAGAGTTGACAAACTTTTCAATCATTTCATTTTTCTTTTTATTCAGCGCCATCTGCTTGATT
The DNA here is from genome assembly GCF_056844665.1 of Chryseobacterium sp. FR048. Lineage (NCBI taxonomy): Bacteria > Pseudomonadati > Bacteroidota > Flavobacteriia > Flavobacteriales > Weeksellaceae > Chryseobacterium > Chryseobacterium sp. FR048. Next base: position 775,159 of record NZ_JBXDSE010000001.1, read on the forward strand.
CGGCTGAAATCGCTTTCTAAAGTAATCTGGTGAGCAGGAATTTCGTCTTCCAGTTTAAGGATTTTCACTACTTTTCTTCTGTTCTCTTCTTCATCGAAAGCAGTTGTAATATCTCCTTTATTCAATCCTGCCAATTCGTAACTGATGGTTCCAGGAATACTTTCTCTTTCAATTTTATCGGAACCGTCTGCTCCCGGGATAATCCCAGCATTAAACTTGGTTCTTTTATCATCTGAAAACTTGAAAGCAGCATCTTTAAACGTCATTTTCTTATCCAGAATAAGCCCTCTGATGCTGTCTAATTTTGCTTTTGCAGTCTTCATCTCGTCATCTGTAGGAGTAGCTTTCAAAAGGATATGTCTTGCATCATATACCTTACCTGATCTTTTCAATAACTGAATAATATGAAATCCGAATTCAGACTCAATAGGGTCAGAAATTTCATTTTCCTGAAGGTTTAGGGCAGCTGCTTCAAATGGCTTCACCATCTGTCCTTTGTTGATGTTTTTATATAAACCTCCGTTGGCCGCAGATCCTTCATCTTCTGAATAAATTCTCGCCTGGCTTTCAAAAGTTTCTCCGCCAAGAATGTCCTGCTTGATCTTCTTCAGCCTGTTGATCAGGTCCTGCTTATGTGCTTCCGTCAAAGTAGGATACATCATAATCTGAGCCAGGGTAACCTCTTCTTTTACCTGTGGCAACTGCATTTTATACATGTTGTAGAAGTCAGTCACCTCATTAGGGGTTACGTCTGCTTTGTCGGTAATTCTACCATATTTTGCCTGTCCGTAATATTGGTCTGTATCGATTTTCTCGATAGCATTCTTCATTTCGTAAGCATTTCTGAACTTATAAGCGGCAAGCAATGTTTTTTCATCCGGAAATTGAGAAAGCAACTGACGGTATTTTGCGTTAGCCTGTTCTTTGATCGCAGCAGAACGGTTTTCGATCAATGTATCTTTTTTTGCTTCATATACAAGAAGCTTATTGCTGATAAGGTTTTCAAGGAACTCACATTTGTCTGTATTACTAGCTCCCTGCTGTTTTCCATAATTCATCTGCTCGATTACATCTGATTCCAAAACGATTTCGTTCCCGATAACAGCAGCAATACCATCCACTAAATCTCCTTGTTTTAGCTGGGCATTCATCATATTTGAAGAGAACATCATCATGAAAATCCCAAGAAGAAAAGTGATTTTTAGTTTATTTGTCATTTTACTATTTTAACAAGTTGCAAATTTAGAATTCTTAACGAATTTCACTCAATTTTTTATTATAAATATTTCTTAAAAAGACTTATTTACTGCAGTTCAACATCAAATGTCGTTAATTCTTTGAATTGTCTCAATCTGCTGAACATATCAGACTCCTGTACTTCCTGAATTCTTTCAGTTCCAAATTTTTCAACAGTAAATGAAGCCATTGCAGATCCTACGATCAAAGCAGATTTCATGGTATCGAAATCAATTTTTCCTTTTTTAGCAAGGTAAGCCGCAAAACCTCCGGCAAATGTATCTCCGGCTCCTGTAGGATCGAAAACATCTTCCAACGGAAGTGCAGGAATTGCAAATACTTTATTGTCATGGAAAAGAAGTGCTCCGTGCTCTCCTTTTTTGATGATCACATACTCAGGACCCATAGTGTGGATCTTTTTGGCAGCTTTCACTAAAGAATATTCTCCGGAAAGTTGTCTTGCTTCTTCATCATTGATGGTAATAACGTCTGTTTTTGCAATCATTTCCATCAGAATATCCAATGCGCAATCCATCCAGAAATTCATGGTATCAAGGATAACAAGCTTAGGACGGTTGTTCATTTTTTCAAGGACAGATAACTGAACTCCAGGGTGTAGGTTTCCAAGTAGTAAGATCTCAGCATCCTGCATTGAATCCGGAATTTTAGGATCAAAGTTCTCCAATACGTTTACTTCTGTAGCCAAAGTATCTCTGGTGTTCAGGTCATTGTGATATTTTCCTGACCAGAAGAATGTTTTTCCTTCTTTCACTACTTCAATTCCTTCGATGTTTACTTCTCTGTTTGTGAACATATCAAGATGCTCTTGTGGAAAGTCTCCTCCTACTACAGAAACAATACCGGATTTAACGCCTAAAATAGATGATGTAATTCCAATATAAGTGGCTGCACCACCCAAAATTTTGTCCGTTTTACCAAATGGTGTTTCAATTGCATCAAATGCAACACTTCCTACAACTAAAAGTTTCATATATTTTTCAATGTATATTAAAAGTAAATTATTTTTTCCACTCAAAAGTGTCCAGCAGGTGTTTCATATCGTTTTTGATATAGTTCACAGCAGGAGCCAGAGAGTCCGGTTTCGGTCTCGTATTAAAGTATAGATAAGCAGTCACGAAGTGTTTCGTACTGTCTGTAATGTAAAACTGAAGATTGGAAGCACTCTGCCCTTTCAGCTCGTAGAAATTCCCATATACCTTTTTTTCAGGGTATTCAAAGGATTTTGTATCGATAGAACTGGCTTTGATGGTGTGCTCATACACCATTTTTTCAGCTTCCTTGATGTGTTCTGCAAAGTCATTCTGTATCGGATAATAGGTCACGAAAAGTTTGGCCTTCATTTTAGGATAATTCAGATAGAACCAGCAAGGTTTCTTAGCCGGTGCAATCGAAGCAAAGTCCGAGTATTCAAAGGTATAGGCACAATCATTGTCAAACTTTTGGTATTTCGGTGTGGGGTATTCCAGACGCAGTTCTCCGTAAGGTTTCGGGGTCGTGTCTTTTCCACATGAAATTAAAAGCAGTGATACAAAAATAAAAATGACTTTTTTTATCATTTTGCAAAAGTACAAATTAGATTTCAGATTTCGGAAGACAAATTTCAGTCTTTCAGAGAGTTTTGAATGTAATTTTCCAAAGGCTTTGGAAAGGATTTTTCATGAGAGCCTTCAACGTCTGTAATCAGGTATTGATTTTCAGCGATAAAATGCTTCCAGATTTTCTCTGAAGCCACCTCAACATTAAAAATTTCAATGCTTAAATTCTTGTGGGTCAGCTTATGGGTAACCGTTTTTGAACTGGTAATAAACTGTTCCATATCAGTGGAAATCGCAGGCGGAAACTCAAATAGTTTTTTCCAGATGAAGTCATCTCCCCTCTGACGGATCAGAAATTTTCCGTTTCTGTGAACAAAATAATAAGTCAGAGCAAGATCTTCTGCTTTTACTTTTTTAGTTTTTACCGGATAGGCTGAGATGTTTTGGGTAGAAAATGCAAGGCAGTCTTCATTGATGGGACATTCTCCACAGAGAGGATTTTTCGGTTTACAGATCTCTGATCCTAAATCCATCATCGCCTGGTTAAAATCACCTACATTTTCCGGCATTACTAAAGTTGCCAGTTCAGAAAAATAATTGAATGCTTTTGAATTCGAAATATCAAAATCATCTGCAAAAAGACGGCTCAGAACACGGTAAAAATTACCATCTACGGCCGGAGTTTTCCCACCGAAGCATATGCTTGAAACTGCAGCCGCAGTATATTTCCCTACACCTTTCAGTTTTAAAATTTCTTCATACTGATCAGGAAACACGCCCTGATACTCATTCATGATCTGTTGGGCCGCTTTATGAATATTGATTGCTCTTGAATAATATCCCAATCCTTTCCAATACAGCAAGACTTCATTTTCTTCGGCTTCTGCCAAAGTTTTTACATCGGGAAATCTTTCAATGAAATTATTGTAATGATTGAGCCCCTGGCTGATCCTTGTCTGCTGAAATACGATCTCACAGATCCAGATCTTATATGGGTCTTTTGTCTGTCTGAAAGGCAGATCTCTCGCATTGTTTCTATACCACTCCAAAAGCCTGTTTCCTACATGAAGAAACGCTGTATTTCTGCTATCCTTATCCAAAAATTTTTTGTTTAATTTTTTATAAAATGCTTCGGTTTCACTCTGCATCTATTGCTAACATTCACCATGTCTTGCAATGCATAGACCGGGAGTTTGCAAACGAAGTTGACGAAGCATTTTTAGATTCTGCAAAGATAAAATTTATTTATCAGCTTTCACAGAATATACAGGAGCAGCTTTTAGCCACTGGTATTTCAGATTTCGTTCTTTAGCTATAAAACGGTAGCCTTCGAGTTTTTTCAGATAGACATACATGGAATCGCTGTTTTTAATCTTCAGTTTATAGGGAGACAAAAACATCATCGGCATTTCTACAGCAGAATCTCTTACGGTTTTCAATACTTTTCCGGAGCTTACTTTATAGAGAAAAAAAGATTTCCCCCGGCCTTTTGAGCTGTCTGCTAATTTTACACCTGAACTTGCCAGAACCATTTCACTGCCATCAAAGCATTCTTCCCTGTTCATAATATAGGCTTTACCTTCCTGGCGTTCGTCTGCAAAAAGGTCATTTTCATAGGTTCCCGGACTCTGGTATTTTTTTTCACAACTCACCAGAAATATCATACATAAAGCAGGCAGCCCCAGGATAAGTTTTTTTTTCATATTCAAATTCATAGATATTGGTAGAAAAAAACCGATGTAAAAAATGCATCGGTTTTTGATATTTTAAATAAGTATTATTACTCCTGAGTGTATTCTGCATCCCATTCGTTACCATCGTCTCCCTTGTGTCCGTCAAGTTTGATAACGAAACTTTTTGTAGGGAAATAAGGCGTCATACGAATATCCAGCCATACTCTGTCTTTGTTTACTCTATCCTGCTCGAAACGAACGATCTTGAATTTCTCGATCAATTTGTCCGGTCCTTTGATATTGTCTAAGAAGGTTACGATTTGTCTTCTCAGATCATCTTCATTTTTAGCATTCCAGTTTTCGAAAGCTCTTCTGTTCAGGAAGTCCAGTAATACTTTGGTTACATAGTCGAATACACGAACTACGGAATACGTCTGAAGACCAATGTTGTCTCCTGTAAATAAGGTCTTTGCAGAGAAAGCCATAATTTTTCCGTATTCGTTGACCATTGGTACAAGACCCATTTTTTCCAATTGAGAGATTTCACTTTTCTTCAATTCGAATTTTACGGCGTCTACTTCGTTGATGTTCCCATGTTTTTTACCTGCTGCCACCTGAGACATTAAAGTCTTGTGGATTTTTCCTGCCAATGAAGTGGAAGGTGGAAGTTCTACGTTTTCTTCTTCTCCTACTTCTTCAGCTTTTCCACGTCCTACCAGCCAGTTACACGTCATGATCACGTTACTTCTGTGAAGTTCACCTCCGGTAAGGTTTGCAGAATGGAACAAGTCTACTACGTCATCCGGCTTATCAAGGTTGGCGAAGTCTGTAACCATCATTACTTTGTTCTCGTTACAGATTTTTGCCCATTTCTCGATTACCTTATTAGATCCCAGGTATCCTGGTATTGCAAGGATTGAGTAGTTATCTCTAAGGTCAAGACGGTCGTAATAGTTTTTGAATTCTTCAGAAATCGCATCAATGAATAAAGGGTTATCCAAATCAGAAACCTGATCCAGACTTGCATTCACGATGCTTACGTTATCCACTTTATCCAATTCTGTATTTTTGTAGAATTGAGCTACGGTTCTGTAGTTGGTTTCCAACAAACGAACGGCATCCAGTGTATTTTTAAGGTTTTTCTTTAAGTTCTGATCAGCCTGCTGTGCTTTATTTTTGCATGTATCGGCCATTTTATCTGCAGATTCGTTACCTTCTAAAAGGCTTACCCAAAGATTGATCTTCTGAAGAAGTTCTTTTCTTTCCTCTGCTTTATTGCCGTCATTAAGGAAAATTTCCTTTCTTGCTTTTCTTGTAGGGTTCATATTGGCAATACCGTCTACAACGGATTCAACAAAGCCAAAACCTCCCATTTTATTGAGCTCTGCAAGCGGGTTGCCCTTCGGCTGCCCTGAGTGTTGCTGCTGTCCCTGCTGCTGGCTTTCCTGTGCCTGTAATTTGCTATCCATGATTTAATGTAAAGTCTTTAATTATTTTTCAAGTTCTTGTGCCACTTCTTTCAATACTTCTATGAACGCAGCTCTTGTCTGATCGTTCTCCAGCATATTGCGTAGAATTTTATTTGTTTTCAGCTGACGTACAATTTTGTTGTACTGCTCCTGCTCCATGCTCAATTGCTGCAGATAGTCTGATTTCTGAGTAAGGTTTTTAGGAGTAAAGTCGCCAAGATTTTGAAAACGGAATTCTTCTTCTACCATTCCCCCGTCTTCTGTTTCGTGCTGTACTGCTACAGAAGGCTGGAAATGTCTGAAGACGTCTTCTACTGTTTTTAATCCTGTTACAATTTCAGGGGTGTAAGATTCTTCAGTTGTAAGCTGGCTTACTATCAGTGATTTATTTTCCTGTATTTCCTGAATAGCTTCATTAGCGTCTACTTTTACCTCGTTTCCGCCAACACCATAATTAAACATTGCCATATTATTATTATTTTGAGATTTACTATTTTGTTTTGGATCTGTCTTTTAGTCATTTACTGACAAATCAGTTCAATGACCAATCCAAAGTTTAAATTTAAAAAAAAACTGTAACATACAAAATTTTGATAAGATTTTTCTTGTCTTATTAAAAATCCTCTGCACTTATTTAACATAAAATCAAAATCTTATGATGTCACTAAGCTATGAAAAATAAACAAAATAAGTTATAAAAATATAAAATAAAATCTTTGAGTGTTTTTGCGCTTATCCAAAATTCCTCAACCCCTCTAAAAATAAGAAATCCTTCGGTGTGATGAAAAAATACTTTATATTTAAGGAAAGTAAACAGCGGCATGAAAGATGTAAAAATAGCTTTTAGAAAACCCATATTTCCTGTTTCCGAGTCTTTACAGCAATATTTGGAAAAATATAACAGAACGACTAAAATTCACTTTCTGTATGAAGATCTCCTAAGGTTCAGTGACAGTGTGAATATTCTGGATAAGGAAGGGAAAGATACTTTGTGGCTTGGGGTATTGTACCCTGAATATGAGTTTAAAGAAATAGAAGCCAACCTAAATAAAATCTATACCCTCCTCCATTCTGACGGGGATGAAGCTACTTTACCTTATCTGAAGGTGGATACGATCGACTTTTGTACTTTCGGGAATTCTAAACCTTTCCGAATTCGGGTAAGAAATATTCTGAATGATAATTATACTAATTTTTATATCAAACAGGCAGATGCTTCCCGGATATACGGACTGGAGCTTGAAGACCTGCTTTCTCCCAACCGGATTAATTTTCTGATTTATAAAAACACTTTGATAGAGGAACATATTCTGGGAATTCCCGGAGATGTATTTATTCAGAAGCATATGTCTAACTGTACCGAACTGGAAAAGGCACAGATTTCCAAAGAATTTGTAAAATTCAATGAACGCTGCCTCATTGGTCTTCTCGGTGACATGCGTTCTTATAATTATGTTGTGATTCCTATCCATGATTTTGACCAGGTTATTTACAGAATCCGTCCTATTGATTTTGATCAGCAGACTTATGAAGGGAATCTGAAGGTTTATCTTCCCCAGTATTTCAAAGAAAATAATCAGATGGTCAATATGGTCCTGGAAAAGTTGAAACCGAGCTCTATAGAACAGTACCGAAAGGAGGTGCGTTCACAAATTGTAAAAAGGGTGACCAGCAGTAAAACCAGATTCGATGAACTGATTTCTATTATGAAAGAAGATAATATTGCACCGGAAGCCAATGTTACAGAGCTAAAGACGGCATTGCGAAAACTCACTTACGATGTCAATTTCAAATATTGTAAAACGATGGGTGACATTCTGGAAACGGGTATCAATTTTGTGCTCCGGAATTATAAGAAAGCTTATTAAAAAGAGAATCCGCCTCCCATTAAGTTGAGGCGGATTCTTTCTTTTCTAACAATTCTTTGATAGTACTACCAAATTTTTATTCTGTCCTGAGGAGCTTTATACATTTTGTCGCCAGGTTTTATGTCAAATGCTTTAATGAATGAGTCCTGGTTCACCAACGGTCCAAATGCTCTGAACATTCCCGGAGAGTGTGGATCTGTTTTCACCTGATTGATCATATATTCATTGGTTGCTTTCGTTCTCCAAACGGTTGCCCAGCTCATAAAGAACCTCTGATCCTGAGTAAATCCGCTGATCTTACCTGGATTTCCTTTGTCTTTCAGGTACATCTGAAGGGCGTCATAAGCTACTGCTACTCCACCAAGGTCACCGATATTTTCACCGCTTGTAAATTTACCATTCACAAAGCTGCCTTTTACCGGCTCATAAGTGCTGTACTGAGCTGCCAGCTGTCCTACTTTGGCATCAAAGTTCTTACGGTCAGCCTCTGTCCACCAGTTATTAAGGTTACCATCACCATCGAAACGTGAACCACTGTCATCAAATCCGTGAGAAATTTCGTGTCCGATAACGGCTCCGATACCTCCGAAATTCACGGCTGCATCTGCTTTAGGATTGTAGAAAGGAGGCTGAAGAATGGCTGCAGGGAATACGATTTCGTTATTTGAACCGCTATAGTAAGCATTTACAGTCTGTGGAGACATTCCCCATTCTGTTTTATCAACCGGTTTTCCTACTTTATCCAGATTTCTCTGATACTGCCAAGCGGCTACATTCTGTAAGTTGGCATATAATGATCCGCCCTGTTTTGGAGATTCTACTTTTAACTGGCTATAATCTTTCCATTTGTCCGGATAAGCAATCTTCACCGTAAATTTGGACAGTTTTTCCTGAGCTTTCACTTTGGTTTCAGGAGACATCCAGTCGATACCGGCAATGTGAGATTTAAATGATTTTAAAAGGTAATCAATATAAGTTTCCATCTGCTGTTTAGCTTCCGGCGTAAAATATTTGTCTACGTAAAGTTTACCAAAAGCTTCTCCAAGAACGCCGTTTACAAGCGTAAGTCCTCTTTTGTTCATTGGACGCTGTTCTTTTTGCCCCTGCAGATCTTTAGCATAAAAATCAAATCTGATCTTCTCAAGATTTTCATCAAGGTTACTTGCATTACCGTTGATCAGGTGATATTTCAGATAATCTTTTAATAAAGGAAGATTCTTCTGCGTCATGAACTGATCCATATTCTGGTAGTATTTCAGTTCTCCGATGATCACTCTGTCTGTGTTAACGCCTGCCTGCTTAAGGTATTTTGCAAGATCAACGTTTTTCACTAAACCGGATAGTTCAGAAACATTTTTAGGGTTATATCTTAAGTTCGCATCTCTGTTCTGCTCTAATGTCAACAGGTAGTTTGCCAGCTGCTTTTCAAAATCTACTACATTCTGTGCAGCCTGAGTTGAATTTTTATATCCTAAAACACCGAATAATTGTCCGATATAAGCCTGATATTGTCCTAATGTTTTAGTGTTGGCTTCATTTACTTTCTGATAATAATCTCTTCCTAATCCAAGATCCGGACCGCCAAGATATACCGCATTCATTTTAGAATTCTTCATATCAGCACCGGCTCTCCATCCGTAGAAAGAGTTATCGCCTAATACAGTAGCTTCTAAAAGGTATTTCTGCAGATCATTCAGGTTTTTAATGGCATCAATTTTCGCCAGATCCTTTTTGATAGGTGCTAAACCTTCAGCATTTCTTTTAGCAGTATCCATAAAGGAAGCATAAAGATTCTGAATCTTCTGTCCTTCGGAACCTGCAGGATATGTTTCGGTAAGGATTTTGTTTAAAATATCCAATGAAGCATCATCCACATTTTCTCTCAATGCATTGAAAGATCCCCAATTTGCTTTATCTGAAGGAATCTGAGTAGTTTTCACCCAATTTCCGTTCACATAGCTAAAAAAGTCATCCTGCGGACGGACACCTGTATCCATATAAGACAGATTAATCCCTTCCTCTTTCACTTCTTCTTTTACCGGCTCCACAGCTACAGCTGTAGTCTCAGTTTTTTTCTCCGTCCCCGCAGTCTTTGCCGCACCACACGAATTGAGAAATACAATACCCGAAAGGGCAAGTATTCCAATATTTAGCTTTTTCATTAAAGATAATTTTTGATTTTACACAAACTTATCAAATATACGAACTTTAATGATAAGTGATGAAGGATAATTGATAATTGATGCGGGTATGAGATTTGGGGTAAATATTTTTTAAATTATGAGGTGAGATTTTTATTTTTAGGTTTTGGCTAAAGCCGGATGGAGATTGATGGATAGGGTAAGAGGCTGTCTCAAAAGGTAAACTAATGCTCTGAGAATCTCCTAAATGACAAAATTTGTCAGACAGGAGTCCGAGAGAGGGGGTACTTTTGAGACAGCCTCTTCTATTGATGGATGAATGATATACAAGGTGTCGTAGACCACCCCATCAAAAATTCAAAGAATTTTTGCCACCCCTCCGGAGGAGGGGAATGATGGAAGCCATTTTCTATTAATTTTGTTTAAGATGATTCCTAAGCGTTGCCCTATTACCTATTACCTATTACCTATTACCTATTACCTATTACCTATTACCTATTACCTATTACCTATTACCTATTACCTATTACCTTCCTTTCAAAAACAACAAAACCGCCCATTGCTGAGCGGTTTTTATTTTTACCAGATTTTGATTCTGTCTTCCGGAGCTTTGTATAGTTTATCTCCTTTTTTCACATCAAATGCTTTGTAGAATGCATCAACGTTAATTAGCGGACCGAAACTTCTGAAATATCCTGGAGAGTGTGGGTCAGTTTTCACCTGATTCACCATATATTTTTCACTTGATAAGGTTCTCCAAACGGTTGCCCAGCTTAAGAAGAATCTCTGATCCTGAGTGAATCCGCTGATTTTTCCTGGGTTTCCTTTATCTTTAAGATACATCTGAAGGGCATCGTAAGCAATGTTTACTCCTCCTAAGTCAGCGATGTTTTCACCGTTTGTGAAGGTACCGTTTACGAAAGTTCCTTTTACAGGCTCATATTTGTCATATTGAGCAGCAAGGGCTTTTGTAGCTTTTTCGAAGTTAGCTTTATCTTCCGGAGTCCACCAGTCTACAAGGTTACCTTCTGCATCAAACTGAGCACCTGAATCATCGAATCCGTGGCTCATTTCGTGACCGATAACAGCTCCGATACCACCGAAGTTTACGGCTGCATCAGCCTGAGGGTTAAAGAATGGCGGTTGAAGGATTGCTGCCGGGAATACGATTTCGTTGTATACCGGGTTGTAATAAGCATTTACCGTTTGTGGAGTCATTCCCCACTCTGTTTTATCAACCGGTTTACCGATTTTAGCCAGATCTTTATTGTATTGCCATTCACCGATATTCTGAAGGTTTTTGTATAGTGTACCTCCTTTAGATTCAGGAATGATTTCTAGTTTTGAATAGTCTTTCCATTTGTCCGGATAAGCTACCTTCACAGTAAATTTATTCAATTTCTGCATTGCTTTCTCCTTGGTTGTAGATGACATCCACGTTAGATTATTGATGTGAACTGCGAAGCTTTTCTTTAAGTAATCGATCAGTTCCACCATCTGAGCCTTCGCTTCAGCCGGGAAGTATTTCTCAACATATAGTTTACCGAATGCCTCTCCCAAGTTTCTGTTGATCACTTCGAAACCTCTCTTATTCAATGCTCTCTGCTCCTGCTGACCTCTCAGGTATTTAGCAAAGAAGTTAAACTTCATATCTCCCAGTTTTTCGCTCAGGTAAGAAGCACTTCCATTGATCATGTGGAATTTCAGATAATCTTTGATTACAGGAAGATTCTGAGCATTTACCAACTTATCAAAGTTTTTGTAATAGCCTAGTTCTCCGATGATGATTTTATCTGTATTTACCCCTACTTTTTTAAGGTAAGCAGGAAGATCTACTCCTTTTACCAAAGCAGAAAGCTCAGCCATTGTCTGAGGATTGTACTGAAGGGTATTATCTCGGCTTTGTTCGTTTGTCAGGTAAGTTTTTGCAATACTTTTTTCGTAGTCAACAATACCTTTTGCTGCTGCGTCTGCATTTTTGTACCCTAATTCTTTTAGCATAGAAGCTACATATTTCTGATATTCAGCAATAGCCTCTGTATTTTTTTCGTTTACTTTCTGGTAGTAATCTCTTCCTAATCCAAGAGATGCTTCTCCCAGGTAAACCGCATTCATATTAGAATTTTTCAGGTCTGCATATACTCCCCATCCGTAAAAAGCATTTTCGCCTTCTTTCGTTACAGAAGCAAGATAGTTCTGAAGGTCAGTCATGTTTTTGATGGCATCAATTTTATTCAGATGATCCTGAATAGGCTTGATTCCGTCAGCATTTCTCTTCTCCATATTCATGTAAGAAGCATATAAATCCTGGATTTTCTTTCCTTCACTTCCTTCAGCAAATTTATCCTTCAAAAGAGAGTTCAGGATCGTCATGGAATTGTTATCCGTATCTTCTCCCAGTTTGTTGAAACTTCCCCACGTCGGCTTATCGGATGGAATTTTAGCTGTTTTCATCCATGTTCCACTCACATAGTTATAAAAATCATCCTGTGGACGTACCGAAGTGTCCATCAAGCTAAGGTCTAAACCTTTGTCTGTGTTATTTACTGCTGTTTTAACAGCTTTAGCTTGTGCGCTCATCGTATTTTGAGTGCAGATCCCTGCTATTAGAAACAAAGAAAGCGTTAGTTTTTTCATTATGATAACAATTTATATAATAGGTATGATTTATTTCGTATTTGTTACTTTTTTGTAAAACAAATTTAAACAAATAACATCAGTGTATGATAAGAATTTATAATTCAGCTAGATTTGAAGCGGGATGATGGAAGCTGGAAGTTATGAAATGGCTATTCTATTAACCAAAACAAACTTACAGTCTCATTCAGCCAACATTCAGCCTGATAAACAAATTCAGATTCCCTATTAAGAAGTCGTTATCTCCTTTACATTTCCTGTTCTTTTCAGGAAGCCCCAGGACTGTATTTCGCCTTTCAATGCTTTTCTTAAACTTTTAAATAATACAATATACATCAGCCATCTATACCCGAATCTCTGCGGAATGATATACAACAGATTAGTCAGTTTCTCCCGCTGCATGATAAAGGCTATCAAAGCTAATGATGCATCTACCAGAAGGAAGATCAGGTAATAGCTGAATATTTTGCCTCCGTTTCCGGACAGTATTCCCAAAAGCATGATCACGTCTGCCAATGGTGAAAAGAACGGAATGATATATTGGAATAATAAAATATTCGGCATGGCCCAAAGTCCCAGTCCTTTATATCTGGGATTAAGGAAAGTCTGTCTCTGTTTCCAGAACATCTGCATGATTCCATAGGTCCAGCGGAAACGTTGTTTTAAAAACTGTTTCACGGTTTCCGGAGCTTCTGTCACGGCAACAGCTCTGTTTTCATTGGCAACGGTGTAACCTTCTTTCAAAATTTTCACTGTAATATCACAGTCTTCAGCCAGCGTATCGGAAGAATATCCGCCTGCTTCCAGAACAACCTCTCTTCTGAATGCTCCAATAGCTCCCGGAATTACTGTGATGGCATTAATATTGGCATATGCCAGACGGTCAAAATTCTGACTGGTTGTATATTCTATAGCCTGCCATTTGGTAAGCCAGTTTACGGTATTTCCAACTTTCACATTTCCTGCCACAGCTGCAATTTTTTCTTCAGGATCTGCATTTAAAAATCTTGCGATAAGATATTTTACGGCATCCTGCTGCAGTTTGGTATCGGCATCAATACAGACTACATATTCAGCATCGGTCTGCGAAATCCCAAAATTCAAAGCCGTTGCTTTTCCGCCATTCGGTTTGGTGAAGATTTTCAGTTTCGGATGATCAGGAAATGCATCTTTTGCTTTTTCATAAGTTGAATCTTTACTTCCGTCATCTATCATGATGATGTTAAAATTCGGATAGGTCTGCTTCAGTAAGTTATGTAAGGAAGAGACAATATTCACTTCTTCATTGTAGGCAGGAACGATAATGGAAACCTTCGGATAGGATTCCAGAACGGGAAATTCGCTCAGTTTTTTCTCTTTTTTTCTTTCTTTAAAAGCCCAGTATGCCATCAGGATCAATCTGATCAATCCCAATACGATGAAAATAGTAAACAATGCTACCAGAAAATGGCTTATTCCATAGATGGCAGTAGCCAATACCAGATTAAGCTGCATTACATAATATGCTCTTGTTTTAGGAACTGCCGGCATCAGCTCACTTTTACTTTTATGCAGGATACTGGTAAGGTTGGTAAAATGATACCCTTGTTTCTGCAAAGTAGGAATTAAGATTTTCAATGCTTTTACCGTTTCTTCTCTGGTATCTCCTCCTGCATCGTGAAGCAAGATGATATTTCCTCTCTGCTGCTTGATTCCGGCCATAACACGTTTTACAATTTCATCCGCTTTTATTCCCGGCTGCCAGTCTTCCGGATCTATATTTTCACCAATATCCAGATAGTTCTGCTGTCTTGCCAGTGCTACCGGAATGATCTCTTCAGATGTCGTAGGTTCGGAGTCTGCATTATAGGGAGCTCTGAACAGAATAGTGCTGTGCCCTGTTATACATTCTATCAGCAAACGTGTCAGTTTCAGTTCAAGCAAAGCTCTTTCCGGGCTTACTTTTGCTACATTTTCGTGAGTGAATGTGTGGTTTCCTATTTCATGGCCCTCCCGATAAATTCTCTTCACCAGTGGAAGATTCTTTTCTGCATTCAATCCTACCAGGAAGAAAGCCGCCGGAACATGATATTTGGACAATACATCCAATATCTGAGGGGTATATGTTTCATCGGGACCATCATCAAATGTCAGCACCAACTCTTTTTGAGGGGCACTTCCATATTTTTTCACTTCATAAGAGCTTGGATAGGTGATGTAGTTTTCATCGGTAATGATCTTTTCTTTCGGATCAATTTCCAAAGCTATTTTTCCGTCGTGAGGAGTATTCAGTACATCCAGCACTTCCCCATCTCCAATATAATCGACCATGGTCTGCCCTTTCACATTTTCAAGTGTTTTTAAATTGAGCCTGGAAAGTCCGGCAAACGTAAGATCTTTATCATAAAAGTTCCAGATTCTGCTATCTTCACTTCCCAGTCTCCAAAGTGCGGTTCCTGCCAATGGGTATTCGGATGAAAAACGCATTGTATTGAAAATAGAGGCCGCATCATTGAAAAACACGGTATGTGTGAAGTTCTTAGAATCGGTATAAGAGTAATTCAGATTAAAGGTATTGTCATTGAAATCGATTACGGCTTTGCTGGCATGAGCTTTTGTAATAGCCTGCATATAAGTAACAGAAGTGTTGTCATCCTTATTGGTACTCCAGTCATAACCGTATGCTCCCAATCCCAATATAATTTTATGAGGAGATGTTTTTTTCACCACTTTACCTGTCTGTTCTTCTATCCATTTTTGAGAAGAAACAGGGCCTGCATCGCTATCCGGAGAATATTCATCATAAGCCATCAATACAAAATAGTCTACATAAGGATCGAGTTTCTGGATATTGTAATCATCATTATCCGTCATAATATCCATGGTAACCAATAGCTGATTCTGTTTGAAAGTTTCTGAAAGCTCTTTCATAAAGGCAATCAGGTTTTCATCAGAATTCAGGTTCATATCTTCAAAGTCGATATTGATTCCTTTGAAATGATATTTGATACATTCCTGGGTTATTTTCTGGATCAGATTGGTTCTTCTTTTCGGGTCATTAAGCACTTTTGCCAATCCTTCTGAGCGGAATTCACGATCAGAGTTATTACTCAGCATCGGCATGGCTGCAACTCCTGTTCTCTTGATGATTTTATAGCCTTCAGGGTCTACATTGGTTTTCAGATCTCCCGTTTTCGGATCAATAAAAAACCATTCCGGGAAAACAAGATTGACGTGTCTGATATTTCTCTTCAAAGACATGAGAGACTGCGGATCCCAGGCTACATAAAATGCAGAGCGAATCCCACCGGGAAACTGCGCCCAGTTTCGATTTTGATTTTTATATCTTTCTGCTCTTGCTTTCTGAATTTTGGCAAGATTGGTATGGATTGTTTTTTCGGAAATAAAGCTTCTGAAACCTTTGTATTCTTTCGAAATTTTATTTTCCTGAAGATAAGGTTTGTTGGCTGTGATTACAGCTTTATAATCTTCTTTAAAAGGTATTTTAGGACTTCTGTCCAGGGTCATCATCAATCCCAGGGCCAAAAGAAGGAGTACCGCAATAAAGATAAATATGCGGCTTCCCCACTGTACGCTTTTCCAGCGTTTTTTACTGTTGGTCTGGAAGATCTGTTTGGAATTTTCCACGATTTTCAAATTTTAATGAATGATTTTCAAAAAGTGTGAAAAAGCTCATTAAAATTAATTAAAAAAAAATTAAAAAAGAATCCTTTTGGTTTAATGTGCCACCAGAAGTCCCACAAGATCCTGAATCACCTTTTGGGAAACAAAATCCATGAAGTCTACTCTTTCCAAATGCGGCATATATAATTTTGAAGTTACTTCTTTATCCCCTATTCTGATGGTATAAAACACTGTTCCCACATCTTTACCGTCCTCTCCTTTTCCCGGACCTGCTACTCCTGTCGTGGAAAGGGAAATATCTGTATCAAACAAATTCTGACAGCCTTTTGCCATTTCCTGTGCCACCTGTTCGCTGACTACGGTAAACTGGTCTACGGTTTCTCTGGAAACATTCAGAATCTTGATTTTTTTCTCTGTGGCATAGGCGACCATTCCGCCCAGGAAATATTTTGAACTCCCGGAAACTGAGGTGATCATTTTAGCCAGTTCACCTCCGGTACAGCTTTCTGCTGTAGAGATCGTCAGTCTTCTTTCAGTAAGTATTTCTGCAAGAATATTTTCGATTTTATCTTCGGATACAGCAATTACATGATCACTTAATAGCGGTAACAGCTTTTGAATTTCTTCTTCAGCCTGCTTCTGCAATTCATTTTCATTGCCACCTGAAGCCGTCAGCCTAAGCTTTACACGGGTTCCTATAGGGAGATAAGATAATGATGTATTCTCCGGTAAAGCAAGTTCCCAGCCTTCAATCATATCGGCAAGAATACTTTCGGGAATCCCAACAACAGAAACGATTCTGGTGTGAATATAATTGAGACTGAATTTCTCCTGCAGATAAGGAATGATCTGATCTTTGATCAAAGGTTTCACCTCATAAGGAACTCCAGGCAGACTGTAACAAAGCTTTCCATTCAGCTCCATCATCATACAGGGAGCTGTTCCGTAATGATTTTGAAAAACAACAGATTTGGTAGGGACAAATGCCTGTTCTTTATTTCTTTCCAGAATATCTGCCCGTCCTCTTCTTTCCATATATCCTTTAAGATGATTAAAGGTAACCTCATCCAGCGCAATTTCATCATTGAAGAATTCAGCCAGTGCTTTTTTGGTCTTATCATCACGGGTTGGCCCCAGCCCTCCTGTTGTGATAACGAGATCTCCCAGCTCAAAGGCTGTATTTAATGTATTTTTGATTGTTTCAATTTCATCTGAAATAGTCAAGATCTGTATAACTTTGATTCCTATATTCTTCAGCTCAGTAGCAATAAAATTAGAATTGGTATCTACGGTATTCCCAGAAAGGATTTCGTCACCAATGGTGATCAGAACAGCTTTTTCCATGTTTTGTTTTCGAAAAAAAATCTGATACAAATGACGGAAAATTCCCGATACCCGGCAATATAAATTGATTTTTTCTATTTTTGACGGAATTTATTTTAAACTACAAGAAGAATTATGTCTAAATATGATGATGCTTCATGGCATTATGGCGGTGATTTTCCGGAAGGACTTCCTCAGAAACACGGAGCAACCCATACGGGAATGTTCCTGAACTGGTGCATTAATAATGATCTGATCTCTGAGGAACTGAAAGAAGATGCCGCAGAGGAAATCGAGCAGGTGAAACGACGAGAATTAACGGGTGCAGAGTTTGTAATGGATTGCTGCGACGGAAAGTTTTCTGAATATGATCTGAATGATCTTGGAAACAGTTTTGCCAAAGATTATTATGCCGATGATACTGATTTTGGGAATAAGTACAGCTCTTTTGCCGATGATTATGTCAACCTCTTTGATACTAAAGCTGAAGAAAATGACTATGAATACGAAACTTTCTACCACATCGAAGATACTTATGAGAACTATGATCTGATGAAACAGGTTATTGATTACCGCTTTGAGGAGTGGAAGGAGTATTTGGGGAGCTGAGGAAGAGGTAAAAGGGCGAAAGAGCGAAAGGGTAAAAAGGCAAAGGAGGCTGAGAAGGCGAAGAGAGCAAAGAAGGATTAGTTATAAGATAGTAATAAGCAATAAGCAATAAGCAATAAGCAATAAGCAATAAGCAATAAGCAATAAGCAATAAGCAAAATTAATCAATGATAGATGTGCCTATATATTTAAATACATTTGTACATCTTTACTTTTTTGCTTCCTCAGCTTTCTTCGCCCTCTTCGCCTTTTTACGCTTTCGCGCTTTAGCTTTTCTCCCTCCTACTAATTATGTCTCACCCAGATCAATTCTCCCGTATCATAGCCAATTTTTCTTGCTTTTTCCAGGAAACGCTGGCGGATGCTTTCGGGAATGCTGGTGGTGCGTGAGAGGATCCATAAATATTTTAAGCTGCTACCGGCAACCAGGGCATACTGATAGTCTTCATCAATATCAATGACATTATAACCGGCCCAGATGGGTTTGAAAAATGAGACTTTCAGCCGGGCTTCGGTGGGGTCTTTTACAAACTGGGCCTCTCCAATTGATTCATTCCAGACTTTTTTCAGGTAATCATAGCCTTTATTTTTAACCTGAACACTTCCATCCGGGTTTTCTGAATATTCAGCCGTGACATTATCCATGTTTTTTTCAAAACGATAATCGAAACGGGCTATTTCATACCATCTGCCCAGATATTTTTTTATGTCAAAGTTCTTTACCGCTGTTGCACCTCGCGGAATTCTTACAGAAAACGAGTTAAATACGACCAACCCCAGTGCTCCCAACGAAACGGGAATTATTATTTTATGAAGAGTTTTCATAACAGATTATTTTGTGTAGTTCTGATAAAAACGTCAAAAATAGTGCCTTGGGGCTGTTAAAGAACAATAAATTCTAGGAAAAGACCTTCAGGAAATTGTCTTTGAAGCTTCCTGAAACTTCTATTTCCGTATCATCAGACAGCATTACGGTTCCACTTTTATGGTATGATTTTACAAAACCGCTGTTGATGATATGAGAACGGTGTACTCTCACAAACGGACTTTCCAGCAGGTCATCAAAATGTTTTAGAAACCGGCAGACCATTTTCTTTGAGCCATCGGTAAGGTAGACCTGTGTAAAGTTTCCGTCTGCCTGCAGCCTGACAATGTCTTCTGTTTTTACGACATCGAAACCTTGCAAGGTAGGCAATATAAGTTGTTGCTTTTCCGGCTTCAGTTTCAGATTTTCCAACAAAATTTTATTCCGGTTGAGCTCTTCTTTTTTCTCCAGACTTTCAGCAACTTTATTGACGGCCAGAATCAGTTCCTGGATGTCTATAGGTTTTAAAATATAATAACTCGCCGATTTATTTAAGGCCTGAAGCGAATATTGGGAGAAAGCTGTAATGAAAATAGTTTCGTAAGAAAAATCTTTTGTAGCTTCCAATACATCAAAGGCATTTCCAAAGGGCATTTCTACATCCAGAAATACAAGCTGTGGCTGTTTTTCAGCAATCAATGGAACCGCTTCTTTGATGTTCTCGGCTTCACCCAGAATTTCCACCTGTGGGCAGTATTTGGTGAGGTAGCTTCTCAGAACTTCTCTGGCGATGATCTCATCATCTATGATTACGGCTTTTATTTTCATTGAAACAGGTTTAGGTTTCTGATATATTTCCAGCCTGCAAATTAGGAATATTTACCTATTCATACAATCTTCTACCTATTCCGAAGAAGGTTGTTCCTTTTTCCATTCCCAGGCATATTTCACGATCAGAATTGTCATAATAGATTCCAAAGCGGCCAGAAAAGTGTAAAACAAATACCAGTCCGAAAAGGATGAAATCCCGATCAATATCATTACACCACTAAAAAATATTCCAAAAACAATATTCAGCAACCTGTTGATCGATGGCTTTAAAATAAGAGAAAGAAATACCATAACTGCAGGAATTGCCAGAACTACTGAGGCAAAAAATAATTTCATTGGTGAATCCAGCAGATTATTTCCTTCTACAAGCCCTTTCGCTTTTCCCGGCGTATATAATTCAAAATAATCTCCATACAGATAACATAATGTAACAGAGATCCAGAGCCCGGCAAGAATGATCTTTACATTCACCGGAGTATCGTCCAGTTTTGCAGCTTGATTCATGATGAGTGTATTTAGTGTTTTTTATTTTTAACTCCAAAGATGAGCAGCCATAAGCAGATTCCGATTTCTCCTATCGTTGCCGGTAATGTGATATAATTCGCGATTGAATAATCTGAAAAATGAGCAACCAGAGTTCTTCCAAAGACATTCGCCAGATACCCAAAACATCCAAGCATTAAGAAAACCCCAAGAGTCCTGGGTAAAAACCCGGATTTATAGACCAGATACCCAAAAGGAAAAAGCCACGCCCCCCAAAAGACCTGCGCAATTAAAAGTCCTTTGTTATAGTTGCTCAACAAAAGCATTATCTGTGCCTGCAGCTGTTTTGCATCAAAAGCTTTCAGATAAACGGCTCCTTCCACAATGGTAAGCACAGAAAACTTGCTTTGAAGATTGATAAAGGAAATGGGAATACTGATAAGAGCAAGAATGACCATCAGTTTTGCGTAGGTTTCATCTACGTTTTTCAGAAATTGATATAGCGCCAAAGGAAGTAAAGTAAAAGCGATATAGCAGATGATATTGCTGGCAATACCTAGCCTGAACAATTGTGTTTCTGAAGAAATATTATGAAAAGTCAATACAGGGTCCTCCCATACAATCAGTTTTGATGGAACGTACATTAAACTGAAAAAACCGGTTACGATAACCATGAGATAAAAAAATCCTGCGAGTCTGGCTGTTTTACTGTTCGTATTCATTTTGGTTACGTTTTTATCTATTAAGACAATAACTTTCCCAAAATGGTTACAGTTTTTAGGTATTATTTCACATACAACATGGTCCGGCTCAGAATTACTGATATTTTCCGTTTCTGAATTTTAAAGTTTTATAAGTAGTTTTTGAAGTTTCTTTGCCGTCACACTCTCCTTTTACCTCTTTGTTGACTGTTTTAACGGAAATGGTTTTAATGGTAAGATCCGTGAAATTGTTGGTTTTGGAATTTCCCATCATGATATAGGAACTATCATCCTGAAATTCACCATTGCAGCGGGTATCCCATTCTCCATGGCTTGAATCCAGTTCAAACTGATCAAGAATTTTTTTAAGCGTTTTACCCTCGGGATAATATAATGAAATTGTTCCCGAACCATAAGGATTAGGCCTGCTGCTGCCTACAAAATCAGCCTTTACTCCGAAAGCCCGGATACCTGTACTAATGGTATACAGCCCTGTATCAATAGTGAAACTTCTTAAAATTACCGCATCGGAATTTAATTCTGTGGGATCAAAATACTGGTTTTTTATGGTTCCTTTACTGTCTGTAATTACAATATAGTTGCGCACGGTAAAAACATAATCCAGGTCCTTCTCCTGATTTATGATAACGGGAATGACTGCAATATAGGAATCTTCTGCATTAGGCATCTTTTTCTCCGTACAAAGTTCTTCTTTGATCTTTGTTTTATCGAGGTTTAAGCTCTTCAGAATATGGTTCAGTCTGATACTGTCAAAATTCTGTCCGTAAAGGATTCCGGAGCATAAAGTAATGAGCAGTGTCAGCAATAGTGCATTTTTTTTCATGGGTCATCATTTTTAAGCCAGATTAATTCTGATCGTAACTAAAACTCCGCCACTATCTTCCTTGTCTTTCACAGAGCAGGTAATATCTTTTTTATACAGATCATTCAGAAGCTGAATTCTTTCCAGGGTATTTTTCATTCCCCGGCCTTCTCTTGCTTTTTGATGCTGGGTTTTCTGCTTTTTACTTTCCTCAATACCGATTCCGTTGTCTTCAATAAGGATATTCAGATATTGATCATTTTTTGTAAAGTTCAATTTTAAAAAACCTTTTTCACTTCTGTAACGGAGGCCGTGCCAGACAGCATTTTCTAGAAACGGCTGTATAAGCATTCCCGGAACCTGGAGATTCTGCATATTCAGATTTTCATCTACTTCAATTTCGTAATCGAACTTATCTGCAAAACGTGTTTTTTCCAAAGCAAGATAATTCTGAAGAAGATCCAGCTCCTGTTGGAAAGGGATAAAATCTTCGGTAGAGTTTTCCATTACCCCACGCATCAGTTTTGAAAATTTGGTCAGGTACTGATTAGCTTCCAGCTCATTATTGGTCGCAATAAAATGGTTGACACTGTTTAGACTGTTAAAAATAAAATGCGGATTCATCTCTCTCCGAAGCGACTGAAGGGCAATTTTCTTATTTTTGATCTGAACTTTTTTCAGGGTTCTGAAAATAATAAAAATCAATCCTGTCAAAAGAATCAAAGCCGCGATCAAACTGTAATTGAATACGTTTTTCTTGCGAATCAGTTCATCCTTCAGCTCTTTTTCTTTTTCCAGCTGTGAGATTCGCTGCTCGGTATCTTCCAGAATTTTATTATCGATAAGGCTTCTGTCTTTGGACACAAGATTCGGAAGTTTTCCTAGAAAATCCCGGTACAATTGTACAGAAGCATCCGTATTTCCGGATATAGCATAGAGGCTGTCCAGCTTTTTTACGCTTCTCTGAGCTTCCAGAGTATGGCCTTTTTCCAAAGCAATTCCGTAAGCATTTTTCAACAGGTTTACCGCCTCCCCAGGATCATTTTTCTTAATATAAATATCCGCCAGCTCCTGAATCTGATTCACTTTTTCCTGTGAATTTTCTTTCACAAAATCTTCTTTCAGGACTTTCTTTTTGGCTTCAATGGCTTTCTCATAATTCTTATTTTCAACATAGAGATCAGCCAGTTTCTGATTGATGGCCAGCGCCTGCTGTGGAGCTTCTTTTTTTGAGATTTTATAAGCATTATTCAGGTTTTCTTCCGCTCTGGAAACATCCTTTTGCTGTATATTGACCTCTGCAAGCTGGCTATAGCTCTCTGCAAGATCCGCCTGCTCGTTTTCTTTTTTACTCAGACTGATATTATTCTGAATCGCTTCTGCCCTCAACTCGGGAGTTGGAGAAGAAAGTCTTGCTACATCATTGGTATTGACTGCTTTATTTTTTTCACTGTAGCTCATCTGAGCTGCCATACTGTAATTGCTGATGGCAGGTGTTATTTTATTCTGCTTTTCCTGAGATTGCGCCAGTTTTCTGGTCGTGGTTTCAAGATTCTTTTTATCATTGAGAGTCTGATAAATATTTCGGGCCTTAATCAGGTATTCTTCACTTTTGGCATAGTTGCCCTGATTGTAATAATCGTTGGCCATTCCTACATAGGTATCGGCGACTCCCTTATTATCGTTCTTATCGACTGCTTTTTTCAGTTTCGAAGCCGATTTCAGGACTTTGGAAACCCGTGCAGTATCCTGTGCGACGAGGGTATTTCCCCACGCCAATACTATCATAAGCAATATTTTAAAAACTAATTTCACAGATTTCAGATCTTTACTGCAAAGTAAGTAAAACTTTATTGATCGTCTTCTATTCTTTACCAAGTCAAAACCCTATTTCACCCAGTTTGAATTGTTTAGAAGTGTTTTGATTGAAATATTAAAGTATTTTGAGAGGATAAAAGTAGTAAGGTAAGTCTTTTAAGAATATGGTGAGGATTAAAAAATGATCAGATGAATTATATCTTCGTTATTATCGATATTAAGTTTAGGCTAAAGCCAATTGAATCTTAATTTTTTTGTAAAAGGGCTAAAGCCCGTTCCTATTGAATAAAGATAAATTGAATACATATAATCTGTCACCATTCGAATTCAGTTTTAATAGCTATAACAAGGGGAGTATAGTCAGGAAACCGATCATTCATATTTATTTTTAAAGTTCATTCCGGCAACTCACCAAGTGAAACTTCCATTTCACCAAGTCTCCCTGTTTTCAGTTTCAGATCGTGGTAATTTTACATCAGAATTTAAAATTTAAAAACAGGAAATTATGAAATTGAAACATTTTTTATTAATCGGAATTTTGACCTTAGGGAGCTTTGTAAACGCTCAGGAAGTAAAGAAAAACGCCATTGAAGTAACAGGAGTGGCAGAAATGGAAATTGAACCGGATGAAATTATCTTCAGCATCGGAATAAAAGCAGATAACAAAAACGATCTGGCAGATAATGAAAAGAAATTGTTTGAAACGCTCAAGAATGCCGGCGTGAAGAATGAAGACATCAAATTCAAATCGATGTACCAGAATATCTACTCCAAAACGGCCAAGTTTTCTAAGAATTATCAGTTTAAAGCCAGTACGAAGTCAAATATCAGCAAGATTTTTGAAGATCTGAATCAGAAATGGGTAAGCAGTCTGAATATTGCTGAGGTAAAGAATACTAAAATTGCTGACTTCAGAAAAGCAGTAAAAATCAATGCCTTAAAAGCAGCTAAAGAAAAAGCAGATTATCTGTTGGAAAGCATGGGTAAAAAGGCTGGAAATGCTCTTGAAATCGTAGAAATAGAAGACTACACAAGCGATATGGTACTTCCGGTTGCTTATAAAGGAAGAATGAATAGTGTACAAATGGAAATGGCCGATGCCCCGGTAGATGATTCTTTTGATAATATTGAAAACATCAAACTGAAATACAGTATCAAAACGAGATACGAAATTCTTTAAATAACAGGTTTAAGAAGGCTGCCGAAAGGCGGCTTTTTGTTTTTCTACGGATGCACAAATGAATTGATTGTTTGGACGTAAAAGCCTGTCGACTTATCAAAATAAAGGCTTCGACTCCGCTCAACCTGACAGTTCCAAAACCAAGAATTTAGTATAGAATTGTTACAGGGAGCGGAATCGAAAGATCTCCTTAAGCACTAAGCATCTGGATAGTCTATTTCTCATCTGATAATCCTCACCAAGTGAAAACCATATTCCACCAAGTCTCCCCATTTTCTGCTCTCAATACGGATAATTTTACATCATAATTCAAAATAATAAACAATGAAACGCTATCTTTTAATAATCACCTTATTTTCTTTTGTCTTCTCTGAGGCTCAGGAAATCAGAAAGGAAATCGAAGTAAAGCAGGCGACCGTATTCCTACAGGGAGCAAAAGTTTTCGGCAGCACCAATGTAAGTCTTCAGAAAGGAAGAAATAGGATAAGAATTGTAAATCTCCCTAATAACCTGGATGAAAACACTTACAAGATCAATCTTGAAAAAAATACGACACTTGTTTCTATCACTCCTCAAAGCAACTTTCTGAAAACAGATGAATTGTCGGACGGAGAAAAGAAACTTGATGATGAAAGAAAAAAACTGAGAAGACAGGTCAATCTTCTGAACATTCAGATCAAGAATTTATCCGGTGAGCAGAATATCATCAATGATAATTTAAAAGTCTCCACCAACGATAAGACAACCCCACAGGAGCAACTGATCAAGCTTACTGAATTTTACAGAAAGAGAATGCTCGAAATCGACAATCAGGTTTTTCTGTTGAGTGAGCAAAAAAATGTTCTGGATGAAAGTATTGCTAAGCTCGACAAACAATCTGCTGAAGAGCAAACTCATAAGAATACCAACAGAAAAGAGCTTTTGCTTGAAATTCTGGCAGACAATGAAACCAACCTCAACCTTGGAGTCAGCTATATTGTTTCTGATGCCGGCTGGGTGCCGTCTTATGATCTGCGGGCCGAATCTGTGAAGAAACCTCTTGAAATGGTGTATAAAGGAAAGATTTACCAGAAAACCGGACAGGACTGGAAGAATGTAAAGCTCTTCGTTTCTACTTACAGACCTTCGTACAACCAGGATCGCCCTATCCTGTCACCGCTTTATGTTGCTGAATATACACCACACAGTCCTGCTATGGAAGTTGCCAGCTATAAGTTTAAAAAAGAGACCGTCGCGGCCAATGCTTATCAGATGCGGGCAGATGAAGTAGCAATTCCAAGCCAGATACCCGTGGCTTCTGTTTCGGATAATCAAATGAATGTCATCTATGAACTGAACTACAACCAGACCATTCTGAGCCAGGAAAAAGAGCAGTATGTCATTCTTGATAAAAAACAGATTGATGCTACCTATAAATACCACACGGTTCCGAAGCTTAATAACCAGGTATTCCTGATGGCTTTTGTAAAGAACTGGCAAAGCCTCAACCTCATCAACGGGGAAGCCAATATCTACTTTGAAGATAATTATATCGGGAAAACCAATATCACCAGTAATTATGTAAAAGATGAATTCCCAATCTCTCTTGGTGTAGATGAAAGAATTACGGTAAAGAGAATAAAACTTGAAGATAAAACTTCACAAAAAGCAATGAACTCCAACAAATGGGAAACGGAATCTTACCAGATCAGTATCCGAAACAATACAAAAACCAGCATTGAGCTCGAAGTTCTTGATCAGCTTCCGATCAGCGAGAATTCCAAGATCCAGGTAAAATCCATAGATATTGGTGGCGGCAACTTCGACGAAAAAACAGGGAGTATTCTCTGGAACAGGAATATCGGTTCCGGAAGTACCGAAAAGATCAGCTTCTCTTATGAAGTGAAATATCCAAAAGACATGCAGGTACAATATTACAACAGATAACCTATAAAAAAATAATAATATGACAACTTTAAAAATCTTAACAGTAGCAACAGCAGCCTTCTTAAGCTCCGGCACTATTTCGGACAGCAGCTGCTCTAAAACGAATACAGACCACAGCAGAATATCGGTACAAAATGCTTCTGCCATACCGGTGAATACGGCCTCAAAGGATAATAAAATCCAGGTTGCTATCTTGCTTGATACGTCTAATAGTATGGATGGACTGATCGACCAGGCAAAATCAAGGCTTTGGAACATCGTCAATACATTAACCACACTGAAGTATAATGGTCAGTCACCTCAGATAGAAATCGCCCTTTATGAATATGGAAATGATGGTATCCGTGATGAAAACTATATCCGTCAGGTCACTCCTCTGACTCAGGATCTCGATCTGGTTTCTGAAAAATTATTTGCTTTAAGAACCAATGGCGGAAGTGAATACTGTGGTGCTGTCATCCGTGATGCCTCCAACAATCTGAATTGGGATGGCAACGAAAAAAGTATGAAACTGATCTATATTGCAGGAAATGAGCCTTTCAATCAGGGAAGAGTTGACTATAAAGAAGTGATCTCAAAAGCAAAGAATAAAAATATCTATACCAGTACGATTTTCTGTGGCAGCCGTGAGGAAGGGATTCAGAGCTTTTGGCAGAATGGTGCAGCAACGGGAGGCGGCAAATACTTCAATATCGATAGTGACAAAAAAGTAATCTATATTGAAACACCTTATGATGTCAGAATTTCTGAGTGTAACGCAAAACTGAATGACACCTATATTTACTATGGAAACCGTGGTTCTGAATATAAAATGAAACAGATTACCCAGGATAAAAATGCAGAAGTACAATCGGTTTCCAACCTGGTGGAAAGAACGGTATCCAAATCTAAAAAGAACGCCTACAAAAATGAGCACTGGGATCTGGTTGACAGAGCTGAGAAAGATGCAGGTTTTATTGCGTCTGTAAAAGAGAGCGAACTTCCTGCCGAGCTGAAAGGAAAAAACAAAGAAGAAATAAAAAAAGCAATTGCTACGAAATCAGCAGAACGGGAAAAGGTTCAGAAAGAGATTGAGGAATTGTCTAAAAAACGACAGACGTATATTGATGGAGAAATGAAAAAAAGAGGAACAGCTGATTCTGATGATCTTGGAAAAGCGATTGAAAATTCTATTCTGGAACTGGCCAAAAAGAATGGATATAGTCTGTAAGGCAAACTGAGTTTTAAGGCGGGTTACGGCCCGCTTTATTCTATTTTTTTATGGAATTAAATTGCTCCCGATTCTGATCCTTCCGGAAACAGAAGATTTTAAAACATTTTTATCTTCCAAATTTAAAATACCTTGATAGTGGATGTTTCTTATTTTTCATAAATACAGAAGCCATTTCCATTCCTGTTACCGAAAAAGTAATTCCGTTTCCTCCAAATCCCAACACAAAATAGGAGTTTTTGAACTTCTCATGCTCTCCGATATAAGGAAGACCGTCTTTTGTTTCTCCAAAAGTTCCCGCCCATACAAAGTCGGTGTAAAAATGATAATCCGGTTTTATTTTCTTTAAAGATTTCAGGATTTCTTTTTCCTTCTTGTCCAGTAAAGCATCTCGTTTTCCGGCATCGTAAAAATCTTCATCGCCACCGCCTATCAAAAGCCTTCCATCATCAGTGGTCCGCATATACAGATAAGGATCGTCAGTATTCCATACCAATGTATTTCTGATATTTTTGAATATATCCTGATCGGTTTCAGAAACGATGGCATAGGTACTTTTCAGGTTGACAAAGTTTTCCTTCAGCAATTCTTTACTTTCATAGCCAATACAGTAAATGATCTTTTTAGCCCGGATCTGAAATCCTCTTTCTGTAAAAGCTTTATTAAAACCTTTGTGATACTCTACTTTCATCAGCTCCGTTTTATCAAAAATCTTCAAGCCCTTTTTTACATTGTGTTGGCATAATTCGTGGGCAAACTGAAAGGCATCTATACTTGCTCCCTGTTCTGATAAGATTCCGCCATAGGTATTTTCAAATCCGAACTGTTTTAAAATCTGTTTCTCAGATAGCCACTTCACCTCAAATCCAGATTCTTTTCTGGCTTCATATTCTTTTTTCAGCCATTCTGTATCTTTCTTTTTTGAGGCAAAATAAAGTGATTTCTTACGTTTGAATCCTGCATTGGATCTTATCTTTTTCGAGAGTTTTTCAATAGAATCAATGGCTTCACTGCAGGCTTTATAACTTGCAACAGCTCCCTTCTCTCCTATTTGCCCGATCAGTTGATAAAGCGGAATATCTATTTCATATTGCAGCATTGAAGTCGTTGCAGAGGTACTTCCGTTGCAGAGTTCCCTTTTGTCGATAAGAATTGTGTCATAGCCATCTTCTATCATCTGGTGAGCGATAAGGCTTCCGGTAATACCACCTCCCACAATAAGAACATCACATTGCTGATCTGCCTGCAGGGACGGATATGAGGCTATAAGGCCATTCTTCAAAAGCCAGAAAGGTTCATTTGATTTAAGATCCATATTAATATTTTACATTAAAAATAACAATATTTATACCTATTTTAACTATTTATATTCAATTTCTGGTGCAGTTATTGTTGTTCTCTTACCATCAAACCACCATAAAATATTTATTATGATCACAATTATTCCAGAAGCTCCGGAGAATGTTGTGGCATTCAATGCCACCGGAGAAGTAACGAAAGAGGATTTTGAAAAACTGGTAATTCCGAGGATAAAAGAAAAGGTCGACCAGTTCGGTGAGCTGAATTACTTACTGTATCTGGATACTGATCTGGATAATTTTACCATGGGAGCATGGCTTGAGGATATGCTTTTAGGGCTAAAAAACCTTGCAAAATGGAATCGTTCAGCGATTGTTACCGATAAGGAAGGTATCCGTAACTTTACCAGTATATTCAGTGTTCTGATGCCGGGAGAATTTAAATCGTTCCCCAAAGAAAATTTATACAATGCGCTCTACTGGTGCAAAAACGGCGATGAAGTAGAGGCGTAACCCGATGAATAACAAAAGCGCCTGTTTCGTTTTGAAACAGGCGCTTTTTATATTTTTCTCTGATCCGGAAAGCGATGTCATTTTTTGAAACAAACACCTGCTCAATCAGTAAAATTCTTGAGAGATTCCCTATTATTTGTCACATGAAATACATTCTGCAACGTCTTCATTTTCAGAAGAGGCCTCTGTACTGTACAGGTACATATATCTTACACTGATTACAAACCCGATGAAAGTCATTCCCACACCAACCAATGAAGGATAATTGAACGGCAATCCGTATTCCAACGGAATTCCACCAAAGAAGGCTCCCATTGCATTGGCAATATTAAATCCGGCCTGCATAAAAGCAGCTGCCATCATTTCACTTCTCGGTGCCGCCTTCATCATCATAATATTAATAGGCGCAGCAATCGACATGGATAAAGCACCACACATAAATGTCAATACAAAAGCAATATTCTGATGCTCGGAAAGCAAGAATACCCCTACCAGAGAGATCATCATCAGAAAGATCAGTAATGCACAGGTTTTTTCAGGTCCTAATTTGTCTGAAATAACTCCTCCTGCCAGGTTACCTACCACCATACCGGCTCCGGCAAGAACCATTACATAGGCCATTTGACTGCTTTCCACTCCGGAAATCCCCGTCATTAGAGGAGTAATGTAGCTCAACCAAGTGAAAAGTCCTCCAAATCCGATCGCTGTAATCCCCAACACCAGCCAGGATTGCTTCTTTTTCAGGAATTTCAGTTCTTCCAGGAAATGAGTATTCTGGTTAGCTTCCATAGCAGGAAGCCACAATTTTAAAAACAACAGGGCAAATATCCCAATTACCGCTACAATGGCAAAGTATAATCTCCAGTGGAAAGTATGTCCTATATACGTTACCAGAGGAACCATTACCAGATTGGCTACGGTAAGCCCGGTAAACATCATCGATATATAAAACGCTTCTTTTCCTTTCCCCGCCATTTTAGCAGCAACCACCGTTCCTACTCCAAAGAATGCTCCATGAGGAAGTCCGGACAGGAATCTGATGACCAGCATGCTTTCATAATTGGGAGCTATTGCAGAAAGTCCATTGAATAAAGTGAAAAGGATCATAAAAGCGATCAGTACTTTTTTAGGCGGAAATTTTACAGAGTACCCGATAAGGAGAGGCGCGCCGATTACCACTCCCATGGCATAAGCAGAAATCAAATGTCCTGCCTGAGGAATCGTGATCTGCAATGTTTTTGCAATATCCGGAAGCAGTCCCATTACGGTAAACTCCGTAGTTCCTATTCCCAGGCCGCCTATTGCCAGCGGTATTATCCGTTTATCGATCTTCATTGTATATACTTTTCTGAATTAATGGGGTTGAAATAAAGAAAGATGAGCCCTCTTTATTTTGAAAGTGCAAAATTCGAAAGAAAGATTGAATTTTACTTCTTTTGAGATGATAAAAATTTGCTCCATATTAACCTTTTTATTTAATTTTAAATTCAGAAACAATCAAATGAGAACACAATGAAAATTCAGAAAGAAAATATTACGTTTGAAAAAGGGAAATCATTTAAGCTTTTTGCCCCTTCTCTGAAAAACTGTTTTTTCTGGCATTATCACCCTGAAATAGAACTGGTATATGTAGAAGCTACCAACGGAATCCGGCATGTCGGCAAGAATATTTCAGGCTTTACGGACAGTGATCTTTTACTGATAGGTTCCAATGTTCCGCATCTTAATTTCGATTATGGTATCCAGACAGAATGTAAACAACTGGTTTTACAGATGCGTGAAAATTTCCTTCAGGACATTATCTTACCTGTTCCTGAATTTGAAAATATAAAAAACCTGCTGGAAAGGTCTTACCTGGGACTGTCGTTCTCCGGAAAAACAAAAAATACAGTCGTTGAAAAGCTTCAGATCATCAAGGATAAAAATACTTTCGAGTCATTAATAGGATTGATTGAAATTCTACAGATTCTTGCAGATTCCAATGAAGTAAAAGAGCTTAATAAAGAGGATACCAGAATCAAATGGTTCCTGAATGACAAGATCAGGATGGGAACTATTTATGATTTCATCCATGAAAATTATGATAAAAAGCCCAACGTCAACGATATTGCTAAAATCGTGGGGCTAAGTACTCCTGCTTTCTGCCGTTATTTTAAGAAACAAACCAATATGACCTTCACCGATTTTGTCAATAACTACAGAATCAACCAGGCAAAAATATTCC
This sequence comes from Chryseobacterium sp. FR048, assembly GCF_056844665.1. Taxonomy (NCBI): domain Bacteria; kingdom Pseudomonadati; phylum Bacteroidota; class Flavobacteriia; order Flavobacteriales; family Weeksellaceae; genus Chryseobacterium; species Chryseobacterium sp. FR048. Next base: position 807,107 of record NZ_JBXDSE010000001.1, read on the forward strand.
TTTTAAAGGACTATTCTGTAACGGAAGTCTGCTTTCAGGTAGGTTTTGAAAGCCTTTCTTATTTTAATAAACTATTTAAACAACATACGGAAGAAACCCCATCTGAATTCAAGAAAAAGCATTTCAGACCGATTGAAATCAATGGACGGATTGGAGTGATTACGAAGGAGTCTTCCTATCATAAATAAAGCATCATCTATTCGTATTTGCGTTGCGTGAATATTGAAGGTTTTAAGTTTTGGCTAAAACCGGATGAATGTTTTTTATAGAGAAAGCGGGCTAAAGCCTGCTGTTATTGTTGAGCTATTGGTGAGTGACGAATTGTGATTGGATTGTTGGAAAACCACCCCGTCAAAAATTCTTTGAATTTTCGCCACCCCTCCGGAGGAGGGGAATGAAGTACGTCTATCATCAATGATTGCCAATAAATTGCGCGCAACTTCTAACTTCTAACTTCTAACTTCTAACTTCTAACTTCTAACTTCTAACTTCTAACTTCTAACTTCTAACTTCTAACTTCTAAAACCTATCATCTGCCACCTCCCACCTAAAAAAACAAAAAACCGCTCATTACTGAGCGGCCTGTATCTTAGTGAATATGTTTCTCTGCGTGATAAGAACTTCTTACCAGTGGTGAGCTTTCAACGTGTCTGAATCCTAAGCTTCTTGCAAAATCTCCGAATTCGTCAAATTCTTCCGGAGTAATGAATTTTTTTACAGGAAGATGTTTCTTGGTAGGCTGAAGGTATTGTCCAAGCGTAATGACATCTACATTGGCATTTCTGATGTCTTCTATAGTCTGGAAAACTTCATCTTTCTCTTCTCCCAACCCAAGCATTACTCCTGTTTTGGTTCTTCTTTGTCCTGCTTCTTTCAAGTATCTCAAGACATCAAGACTTCTTTCATATTTCGCCTGAATTCTTACTTCTCTGGTCAGACGTTTTACGGTTTCCATATTGTGAGAGATCACTTCAGGAGCTACTTCTACCAATCTGTCAAGGTGTTTTGTAATTCCCTGGAAGTCAGGAATCAATGTTTCCATTGTAGTTCCAGGAGAAATTCTTCTTACGGCGTTTACCGTTTCTCCCCAAAGAATAGATCCCATATCTTTAAGATCATCACGGTCTACAGAAGTAAGTACCGCGTGCTTGATCTTCATTAATTTGATTGAACGGGCTACTTTTTCAGGTTCATCCCAGTTTACATCAAGTGGTTTTCCTGTTTTTACACCACAGAATCCACAGCTTCTTGTACAGATATTTCCAAGGATCATGAAGGTTGCCGTACCTTCTCCCCAGCATTCACCCATATTCGGGCAGCTTCCGCTTTGGCAAATTGTATTTAATTTATATTTATCTACCAAAGTTCTCAGCTCTCTGTAGTTCTTTCCTGTAGGAAGTTTTACACGAATCCACTTTGGTTTTTGAACGGTAGTATCTTGAACTAAATTTTCCATTTATTTCTCAAATTGAGGTTCAAAGTTAGTGATTTTTTTATCGAAACAATCAAAGACAGACATTGATGAAACAGATAATTTTGTAATTTGAAACTTCAAAATATTTTATGAAGACCCCATTCTGCATCTTAGCTCTTATTTCCAGTACATTTTGTTTTGCCCAAAAGGAGTTTCAGCCCAAAGGTTCTACAATTCATGAAACCATCGATGGAGACCTTGATGGAGATAAAGTTCCTGAGAAAGTAATCGTTTATAACATCCCAACAAAAGATGACTCGGGAGATCTGCGGGAAATCCAGATTTTAAAGAAGGTCAATAATAAGTGGACGATTCTGGAGAAATCCGGAAATGCAATTTTAGGAAGTAAAGACGGCGGAATGATGGGTGATCCTTATATGGGTACAAAAATTGAAAAGGGCATTTTAATCATCAGTCACTACGGCGGAAGCAGTTGGAGATGGGCTGATACAGATAAATACAGGTTTCAGAACGGGCATTTCGAATTAATTGGAAATATTTCTGAATCCGGCAGGGTTTTTGAGTTTTGTAAGACTATTGATTTTAATCTATCAACGGGGCAAATTATCTACACAAAAACAGTTGAAAATACTAAGGATCCTCAAAACGGTAAAAATGAAACTGAAAAATATATAAAAAAAGGTATAAAAATCAATCTGCAAAACAGAAATCAGGGGAAACATAGAAAAATAATTCTGCCACAGACTAAAGAGGAAGTTTATATTTAGGTAAAGTCACAAAACTTAAGTTTTGACTAAAGTAATTCTGAAAGTAAACTTACTGGGGAAACGCAAAAAAAGAAGATTTTTTAATGCCACGAATACACGAATAAGATGAAAAAATTAGTGCATTCGTCGCATTAATCTTTTCCATTGTATCTGAAAAAAAATCTTATTGTCCGCTATGCTTTCCTACAAAAATCAGTTATCTTCGAATTCGTTGTTTTTTAGGAGTTCAGCGAGAACTTTTTTAGCACGCATCACACGAACCTTTGTATTGGCTACAGAAATTCCCAGTTCCTCAGCAATTTCTTTAATGCTTTTTTCTTCAAAAAATCTCAGTTTGATTATATCCTGATAGTTGGCATCCAGAGATTCAATGGTTTTGATGATTTTCTTCTGTTCTTCTTCAGAGATCAGAAGTTCTTCCGGAGATTTTGCATATTGATTTTTAACTTCATCAAGGTTTTCGATGGAGTCTTCATTTTCGCGGCTTTTTTTCCGCCAGAAATCAATAACCGTATTCTGAGCAATGGTCAAAATCCAGGTTTTAAACTGAAAATGAGGATCGAACATATCCAGCTTCGACAATACTTTGGAAAAAACATTTACCGTAATTTCATCGGCATCATTTTCATCTCTCACTTTTTTCATTACAAAAGAGAAAACATCCACCCAAAAAACATTGATGAGTTTAGTCTGAGCCTTCTGATCTTTATCTTTGGCCTTCTGGATGAGCAGGAATAGCTGTTCGTCGTTCATTAATAACAAATATAGATTATTTGGGGCGAAAAAGCAAAGGAGTAAAATGATAAAGGGCAAAAGGGTGAAAAAGCAAAAAGGCTAATTGATGAATAACCATCCCTATCCTCCTCAAATTAAATTACACTACCCTTTTTACGATTTTGCGATTCTGCCCTTTTGCTTTTTTCCCCTTAATACTTCTGAATTTACTATCTTTGCAACTTAAAATTTTAAAGCAAAAAATCAAATGAATTCCTTTATAGAAGAACTAAAATGGCGTGGTCTGTTTGCCGATATGATGCCAGGAACCGATGAACAACTGAATAAAGAGGTAACTACTGCATATATTGGTTTTGATCCAACTGCCGATTCTTTACATATCGGAAGCCTTATCCAGATAAAAATTTTAGCTCACTTCCAGCAGCATGGTCATAAACCAATCGCTTTGGTAGGAGGTGCTACAGGAATGATCGGAGACCCATCCGGTAAATCGGCAGAAAGAAATCTTCTGGATGAAGAAACCCTTTTACATTATGTTGACTGTCTGAAAAATCAGCTTTCAAGATTTCTGGATTTTGCCGGAAACGAGCCCAACAAGGCTGAGCTGGTAAACAACTACGACTGGATGAAGAATATTTCTTTCCTTGATTTTGCCAAAAATATCGGGAAGAATATCACCGTGAACTACATGATGGCTAAAGATTCTGTAAAGAAGAGATTCTCGGGAGAAGCTGGTGCAGACGGAATGAGTTTTACGGAATTTACGTATCAGTTGATCCAGGGATATGATTTCCTTCATTTGTATCAGAACAATAATGTAAAACTTCAGATGGGAGGTTCTGACCAGTGGGGAAATATCACTACCGGTACAGAATTGATCCGTAGAAAAGCTCAGGGAGAAGCATTTGCATTAACGGTTCCTTTGATTACAAAAGCTGACGGTTCTAAATTCGGGAAATCTGAAAGCGGAGAAAACTACTGGCTGGATAAAAAGAAAACATCCCCTTACAAATTCTACCAGTTCTGGCTGAATGCTACGGATGAAGATGCTGAAAGATTCATCAAGTTCTATACATTTTTAGGAAAAGAAGAGATTGAAGCATTAATAGAAGAGCACAAAACAGCCGCTCACGAAAGAAAGCTTCAAAAGAAACTGGCTGAAGAGGTAACGGTTTGGGTACATGGAAGAGAAGAATATGAGAAAGCACTGAAAGCTTCTGAAATCCTTTTCGGACGTTCTACTGCTGAAGATCTGGTAAGCCTTGATGAAGAAACATTCCTTGAAGTTTTTGATGGTGTTCCTCAAAAGGAAATTGCAAAAGCAGATGTATTGGGAGTAAACATCATTGATCTTCTTTCTGAAAAATCAGGATTCCTGAAATCTAAAAGTGAAGCTCAGAGAGAAATGAAGGGTAATTCGATCTCTGTAAACAAACAAAAGGTAAATGATACTTTTACTGCTAATGAAACCGATCTTATCGACGGAAAATTCCTGTTGCTGCAAAAAGGTAAAAAAAGCTACTTTATTGTAAAGGTTCAATAAGCCTGAAATATTATACAACACAAAAAAGACTGTTTTTTTACAGTCTTTTTTTTATGATAACAAAGCCGTGAAAAAAACATCCACGGCTTCATGAGAAAACCACCATTTTAAAAACTATACGATCATGATAGTTATAAAGGCTACAAAAAAGTTGTATATAAAAGTATTATCTAGTTGTGTTGGTTCTCTATTTTAGAACTTATAGGTAAGTCCTGCTTTTCCGCCAGAAGCCACGGAACCTCCACCCAATTCGACGTGTGCAGCAAGGTTTTTAGTAAAGAAATATCGGGCTCCGGCTTGCCCTGCAAATCCTATTCCTGAAGATTTGCCATCAAAATAATCGTAATCTGTTCCGTTATATTTATAGGAAAATGAATTGTATGCTAATGTTGCCCCTGCATAGATGTCCCATTTATTAGGAATCTTAAGCAATGTATTGAAGTGGTAGTTTCCATTGGCTCCTATTCCCAGCCAGTTTCCTTTTATATTCCCTGTATATTTCTCAGTAGCATAGCTTGCTTCTACTCCTATGGTAATGTCATTGTGTATTGCATAGTCAACGCCTACTGATATAGGCAATCCCCATCCATTGGCTGCACCTATATCCACATTGATCTGAGCCTCCCCTTTCTGTATTCTCTGTGCTGTAACACTTCCAAAAAGGGAAATCATCCCCAGTATAAACATTCTCTGTTTCATTTTAAGTATTTAGTTTTGATATGTATATTTTCTACATCTGCAAAACTATCAGAGAATACCACAAGGTACAACCCTTAAAAAAGCGTATTTTTTTCTACCGATTTTTAGGTATTTTCTATCGCTGTATTTTTAATTATATTCACATTGTCATAAAAAACCTGAAGATAACGTTAAAAAATTAAACTGATGAGGAGATTATGGTGTATTCTATATATTTTACTCCACTTTACCATAAAGGCTCAGGGGCTTTTTCCTCTGAATGAAAAAAAATATATAGACAGCCTTCAGCTCAGTATCAATGCTCATGTAAATAACACTTCCAAAGCGCATGCTTATTTTCTTTTATCCAATTATTATAAAAATACAGATACTCTTTTAAGCAAACAATATCTGGCAGCCGGAAAAAATGCCGGAGGAAAAGACCTGTTCACAGGAGCGGTTTATGATTACTACGAAGGGCTCTACTATCAGGATCTGAGTAAAGAAAAAGCAACAGAATCATTCCGTAGGGCTATTGAGAAACTTTCGGGTCTAAAAAGCCAGAAGGCAGACCGCTATCTGTCTTTGTCTTGGTATAATTATGGGATTTTGCAGAAAAATAAAGAAGGCTACCCTTTCCTGATCAAAACCATGCTTGAGAAAAGCATTCCTACTGCCGAAAAATATGGAGACAGCAAGCTTCTCGGTTTTTTATACTCACAACTGGCCCTGATGCTGACTTATAATGCAGAGTTTGAAAAGGCTGACTATTACAATAAGAAGGCGCTCCAGATTCTTGAAAAAAAAGCCCCTAATTCTACAGAGCTTTTCTATGCCTATCTCAATACGAACAGTAATTATTGCTATCAGGCCAAATGCAGTATGGGAAAGCAATTTTTAAATAAAGCCGGAAATATGATCCGTCCCTATCCTGATTCGTCTGCCAATACGTTTTATTACTATAATAAAGCACTGTACTTTATTGGGCAGCAAGAGCACCTCGAAGTTCTTCAAACCATTGAAAAGGGATTGTTTTATGCCAAAAAATTCCATCAGAAACTGCTGATACAGATGTTTTATTTTCACAAATATGACACGTATAAAAAACTGAAAAGGTATGCGGAAGCTAAAAAACTTCTGGAAGAAATTTTAGCAGAAAAAACACTTTCTCAGGATCTTAATAACAGGAAGACCATCTACAGCCACCTGTCCAGCATCAATGAAATCATGGGAAACCCCAGTGAAGCACTGGTCTGGGAGAAAAAATATTCTAAGCTGAATGACAGCTTAAATGCTGAGAACGTAAAACTGGAAATCAATAAACTGGAAACCAAATTCAATACTTCCGAAAAAGAAAAAAAAATAGCGTTTCTGAATGCTGAAAAGAATCAGAAAGAAATGGAAGTCAGCCAAAAGAACTCTTATTTATGGGTATTGAGCCTGGTACTCTTATTATTTTTAAGCCTTCTGATCTTTTTATTCATTATTTACCGGAACAACAAAAAGCTTTCTGAACAGAAGGAAATCAATCTTCAGCAGAAAATAGAAGATATTAAACAAAAGGAGGAGCTCGCCCTTACCAAAGCCATTCTGGAAGGAGAAGAACGGGAAAGAGAGCGTATCGCAAAAGACCTTCATGACGGCCTTGGTGGTATGCTGGCAGGCGTCAAAATCAATCTTTCAACCTGGTCTGCCAATCAACTGGATCCCGAACAGCATCAGGACTTTTACAAAATTATGAACCAGCTTGATAATTCTGTAAAGGAACTCAGACATGTAGCCCGAAATCTGATGCCTGAATCTCTTCTTAAATTTGGGCTAGAAACAGCACTCAGCGACCTGTGTGAATTTTACACCCGAAAGGATATGGAGATTTATTTTCAACCTATAAATATTGAGAAAAATCTTTCACTGACGGTTCAGCTTAATATTTACAGAATTGTACAGGAACTGCTTGCCAATGCTATAAAACATGCAGAAGCCAGCAATATTCTGCTGCAGTGCTCCCAATCCGGAGACCGTTTTCTGATCACCATTGAGGATAACGGAAAAGGCTTTGACAAAGATGTGGAGAAAACCACCAAAAATTTAGGCCTCCGCAATCTGAAAAATAGAGTCAACTATCTGAAAGGAAAAATGGAAATCAACTCAGACAGCCAGGGTACAACAATTAATATAGAACTCAACATCCATGGAGAATAAAAAAATAAATATTGTGATCGTAGACGATCACCCTATCGTCATCGAAGGTTTGAGAATGATGCTGAACAGCCAACCGTTTTTCAACGTGGCAGAAAGTTTTACTTCTGCTTCGGAAGTCATCAGTTTTATCCAGTCTCATCAGGTTGACATCATCCTTCTGGATATTGCTTTACCGGATGCCAATGGCACGGAACTATGCCGGGAAATAAAAAAAATATCACCGGAAATTTCCGTCATCATGTTCAGCAACCGTTCTGAGCGAAGCATCATCATGCAGTCTATACAAAACGGTGCCAGTGGCTATCTTCTCAAGAATACATCGATCAGTGAACTGGCAGTATGCATCAAAGGAGCTCTTTCAGGAGATATTGTCTTCTGCAATGAAACGAAGCAGATCATCAGCAGGCCTTCTCAGAATGATCTGCCCATCCCAAGACTTACTAAAAGGGAAAAACAGATCCTTCAGATGGTAGCTCAAGGAAAGACAAGTAATATCATTGCCGAAGAGCTTTTCCTGAGCCCGCTTACTGTAGATACGCATCGGAAGAACCTTCTTCAAAAATTCCAGGCTAAAAACTCAACGGAGCTGATCAACCGTGCTGTACAACAGCATATGATTGAAGAATAAAAAAACCGCTTTGAAAGCGGTTTTATGTTTATATCAATAGGTAAATATTTTACGGCTCCAGAAAGCTGAAATCCAAAGAAACATATTTGTCTCCTTTTCCTTGTACTTTTGCTGTTCTGACAATTTCTCCATCTACATAAAGATTGATTGTCAACTCAGATTTATCTTCCGGCAATGTTGCTCTTGCATCAAGATTCAGCTGTGCCTGGCTTGAGTTTACAAAGAATTCTCCACTATTCCATGCTGATTTCAAAGGGGTCACAGGGTTACTTAAAATAGTATTCTGAACAGTACCTACCTGAGTAACAACAGCGATAAGCTCTCCTCCAGTAGTAGTTTTTGCCTCAAACTGAACAACATGATCCTTAAATTCTTCGTCATCATCTTTTTTACAAGAATTCAGAACGGTAATCGCAGAAAATAATAAAACGAATAAAAAAGAAAGTCTAAGTAAACTTTTTGAATTGTAAAATTGCTTCATTTCTCCAAATAGATTTTTTAATGTTTCAAATATAAGTTTTTTATTAATATAAAAATAACTTTTATGAAAATTTTCCAATAAAGATTTGCAAATAATATCAAATCAACAAAACTTAAAAACACTTCATAAAACACAATAATACAGCACAAATCATCAATCTTTGAATATAAAACACAGGGTTATGAAAGTTCTTGTATGAATAACAAAAGTGGTATACCATCTGATTTATAATTATATTTGCTGTATGAATTTAGATTATCTAGTAAGAGAGCCGGAAAATATCACTCCCAGCACTCCCGTTCTTTTTATGCTTCATGGCTACGGCAGTAATGAGCAGGATCTTTTCAGTTTCAGAGAAACCCTTCCTGCCGACTGGCTTATCGTGAGCTTCAGAGCTCCGAGAGATACTCAGTTTGAAGGATATTCCTGGTATGATATTAATTTCAATGACCCTGAAAACTTTATCGATGTACCTCAGGCCAAAGAATCTTTGAACGCCGTATTGGAAAGCATCATGAAGATCATTAATAATTATGGTCTCACAGAAGGAAAAACCCATTTGTGCGGCTTCAGCCAGGGAGGAATATTGTGCTATGCACTGGCTTTAAAATATCCTGACCTTTTTAATTATGTAGCCTGCCTGAGTGCTTATCCTGAAGAAAAAATACTGGATGGCATCGTGAAAGACAAAAAGAAACTTGAAAAACTCAGATTCTTTGTTTCTCATGGTACTGATGATGCAGTTATCCCATTAGAATGGGGAAGAAAAGCAGCTGATCTTCTTTATGATCTGAGCTGTTATTTCACTTTCAGAGAATACATGAGCGGTCACGGAGTGAATCAGAAAAATTATATGGATCTGATGGAATTTTTCTCCAAATAGATCTGATTTATTTTTTTAAATAAATTTAACATTCCACACTACTTCATTGTAGTTTATATAAACATTCCTGCATTTGGAATGTTTTTTTATTAAGCATATTGATAAATTCACTAAATTCAGTAAATGAAATTCAGACTTCTTTTACTGGGATTATTTTTAAGCATTTTCATGAATGCTCAGAATACTTTTGAACTGATCAATACCCAAAAAGCAGTCATCCCTTTTAAGTTTATCAATAACCTTATTTTTATCCCGGTCAATATCAACGGTGCCGAGCTTACCTTTCTGCTGGATACCGGAGTTTCAGAAACTATTCTTTTCAGTCTTGATAATAAGGAGCTCAAACTTGGAAATGTTGAAAAGGTTAAATTTTCCGGGCTTGGAGGAAGCATAAGCATTGATGGACTGAAGTCTGACCGCAATACAGGCCGGATCAGTGATGCTATCGTCAATACCTCAATGTCATTGTATGTGATTCTTGATGAAGAATTTAATATTTCATCTCATGTAGGCATTCCTGTTAATGGCGTTATCGGGTATCATTTATTCAAAAATCATCCTATCTTCATCGATTATGTATCCAAAAAAATAACGGTTTACGAAAATTCTGATGTGGTAAGAAAGAAAATCAGAAAATTTGAAGAGTTCCCCATCACGATTGAACAGGGTAAACCTTACCTTTCTGCTGATGTGGAAATGACAAACGAAAGAAAAACTTCAAAACTGCTGATCGACCTTGGAAACAGCGATGCAATATGGCTCTTCCCTACTCTCATTAAAAACTTTGTGTATAACAGACCCAATATTGATGATTTCCTCGGCCGGGGATTCAATGGGGACATTTATGGTAAACGCAGCAGAATCCATAATTTTTATCTGGGAGATTTCAAGTTTGAAAAACCTCTTACCGCAATGCCGGATGAATTCTCCATCCAGCACGTCAACCTGGTAGAAGCCCGAAAAGGCTCTATCGGTGGCGAAATTATGCGGAGATTTACTGTAGTTTTCGATTATCCCAACCAAAAGCTATATCTTAAGAAAAACAGAAACTTTAACGATCCTTTCAACTTCAATATGAGCGGACTCGACTTCAAACAGGATGGCCTGGAATGGGAACAGGACAGGGTAAAAATTGAAACCCAGAGATCTGCAGCCGTAGCCAATGAAATTTACAGAGATTCCTTTCAATATAAATTCAGTTTAAAGCCTATATTTTACATTTCAGGAGTAAGAAAAGATTCTCCGGCCTATGCAGTTGGGCTGCAGAAAGATGATAAAGTCATCAGCATCAATGGAGACAGAACCGCAGATATGACCCTGGAAAAAATTGTAGAACTGATGAAGTCTTATGAAGGACGAAATATCACCATGGTGATTCAAAGAAAAAATGAACAGCTTACCGTACGTTTCACTCTGGAAGACCCAATTCCTTATCAAGAATAGTATATGAAAACCGAAGAAACCACCTTAGACAGAATAAGAACAAGACCCAGATTCAAAATGTTTACCCATCTCACCAAAGAAGAGTACGCAGATAATCTGAAAAAATACCTTGCTGAGCATAAAAAAGAATTTTCTGGCAATATCAACAAAGAAGTAGCGACCATCTGGGTAGAAACGAAATATGACAGCTACTGGAAACCTCATCTTGCCTTAAGGATAGAAATAGAAGAGGAAGATACTGTGATCCGGGGAGTATTCGGACCCAGCTCTGCAGTCTGGACATTCTTTATGTTTCTTTATTTTTTCTTTTCCATTTTCTGGATGACCTTCTTCACTATGTATTATGTGGAAAAACAAATAAAAAGCGCTGAATACCCGTGGGCACTGAGCGCTTCTTTTGTGATGTTATTTTTTATTCTTCTCACTTATATTGCAGCCAGGTTTGGGCAGCATAAAGGAAAGGAAGAAATGCTTAAACTGAGACAGTTTGCTGAAGAATCTACTTTACAGTTTGAAAAGAAAATTACTTAACAGACGGTTCTAAAGGCTTTTCACTTTGAACAGGTGCAGCCATAGCTTTTGCTGTTTTGATGGAGTCTGCCACTCTTTCTCTGTTGCTTTGCTCTTTCAGCATTTTCGGAACATCCGGTTCCAGAAGCTTGGTAAGCTCTTCAACAGATATATTATTGGCATTCGGGTCATCTAGAAGCTTTTTCCATGGTCTTCTTCCGCCCCAGTTGTAATCTCCAAATACCATTACAGCAGTTCCTCTCGCTTTGGTAGTGGCACCACCGGGAGCCAGAATCCAGGTATCGGCATAGGAATACAACCATTGAGCGTCTTTTCTCAATAATCTTAAACATGAGTGTGAAGCCGGGTATCCAGGCAGTGTATATTCATGCCAGCCTATACCACCGATGTTGTGGATATTGAAGTTATAAGGAAGTTTCCATTCGCTGCTGACAGTAGAGATGGACAGCTTCTTTTTCCAGTTGGCAAAGGTAAGCCCTCTCGTTGTCTGGGCTGTCTTTTTCCCCATACTGGTAGGCCCCCATTTTACAAGGCTACCGTTGGAGTATACTCCATAAGCCTGAATAGGATAGGAAAAGATTACAAATTTATTCACTCCGCTTAATACATCCAGCTGCATCGGGAATGGTGAATACGCCATCAGTGTAGTATCTATTTTGGCAGGAACCACCAATGTATCGGCATTCCATTTACTTTTGGAATCCAGCCTGTTTAAAGCTAAAATAGCCGTACGCTCTTCAACACTGTATTTCTTACTGAACTCCGCATAAACGGAATCTCTCATCTTTTTATCTTTGGGAAGAACGAAAGCATTATAAAAGCCGTTCTCCTGCATAGCTGGCGGCAAAGATTCTTTTTTTACCACCGGAACAGAATCTTTTTTTACAGAATCTTTTTCTGCTTCCGGAGTTTCTGAAGCGGAAACGGTATCTTTAAAAGTATCGCTTATTTTTTCAATTTCTTTTTTACAGGAAACAAGAAATACGGCACAGAAACATGCGTACAAAAATGATTTTTTCACAGATATGTTCTTCATAAATAATATCGGTCATTAAGTTTGGCTACCCAGTACAAATATCAGACCTAAATTTGAATCCTAAAAGACATTATTGAAAATACCGTAAAAAAACGGAGGTTTATGAATGGCCGTTAAGGAGTGTTTTTTTCAATTCCTGAATTTCAGAGAGGTTTAAAGGTTTTCTTAAAGAAATTATTCATCAGATTTTTCTTTTGTACTCATCCATTATTAGGTATATCTGCTCTGTGCATCCTATTTTTTAATAGTTCAATCTAAGACAGTAAGTCAATAAGAAACCTTACCACCCATAAAAAAGCAACAAATGCCAATATTGAGAACTGAATTTTATTGGCAATTTTATTTCCGAATTTCCAAACGAAGATCCTATCTATCACTACTACCAACAGAACCGGAATTAAACCCAAGAGAATATACATTCCAAATAAAGCATCAGGTGCTGAAACTCCCGTCATCAACATAATGGAAACAACCAATCCTATAATGATAGCTGCGATTCCTAAAATAAAAAACAGGGTCCAGTTTTTCAGTTGTTTTCTCATAGATTATTAATGATCATATTATTGGACTATTGTATAGAAACGGACCTTCAATCTGTAATAGAAAAATATCCAGGTAATCAGCCATGGCAGGTTCATCATCAGAAAAAAGAATATATCCTCTCTACTGACCTTTCCATCCCAAATGGTAGAAAGAGAAGCAATAGCAATTACCGGTAACAGAAACCAGCATAATGCAGTCTTAATCTTGCCTTGAAATGGTCGTAAAATTGATAACAAACTGCTAAAAGAAAGTATACTCAGAAAGAACACCCAGAATATAGCAAAACCGTACGCCAATCCACTCATATCACAATTTCTGGGATACTCTCTTACTTCTCTGGTAAGACTTAAGAACACCATTAAAAGAATAAAAGTGACCAATGTGGATATAAGCCAGGTTTTCAGGATAGACATCAGGATAAATTTCTTTTTCGTCATCAGAATAAGAGTTTTTTACTAAAATAATGATAAAACATGGAATAAACAATGGCTATTTAATCCCGAAGCAGCCCGATCGTAATCTTTTAAAAAAACGTCTGGTCTTATATCAGCCACACTTGCTGAAGATCTGAATACACTTACTAACTAGCACTTGAAACTGAAGGTTTTTGTTTTGATCTTTATCTCCTAAAAAAAATCATATGAAAAATCTAAAAAAACTTTCAAGAAACAACCTTAAAACAGTACAGGGCGGTGTTAATTTCCCGGTAATCAATGTAAGATGTATGAATTTTTATTATTGTGAACGTACAGATAGCTGCGTCCTTTCAGCGGCTCAATGTCCTTCTCCTCCAATTATTATAACTCCGGCCACCAAACTCTAGTGAAGGAGTTAATAAACCCATAAAAGGAAGTATTAAAATATCTTTCTTAACGGAGATTTCAATAAACGCAACTGTAAACATAAAAAGTCTTCTATTTTTAGAAGACTTTTTGTGCTCCAAAGGGAACAGAACTTGTGCTATTCTCCTTTGTATATGAATATATTTATCCCAAAACAGCTGAACTCGGCCTGTTAATCATCATTCTCGTTGCCAGAATATGCTCACAAGGTCCTTGTCTCAATCCGTTTTTTCTATAAAAATAACATTGACAGTTTCCGTCGGTTAAACGTTGATCTTTATCGATGAAAGCTTCTGTTTTATAGGGTGAACCATTGTCTTTTATTGTTCCCCGGATATTGAGAATATCATCTTTTACACTGTAATCAATTTTCACCTTCCCTTCAGTAATCAATCGGTCTGCTTTTTCCTCTAACGGGCTTGAAAAACGTAGCTGTTTCATGTCAAGAGGCTCCTGAGTCAGTTCACGGACTCTGTACAATCCTGAGTTGAGATCATAAATGACTCTTCCCGCCTGGGTGTAAGAGGTAAGTGAAGCGGAAATGGTAGCTGTATCCAGATTCAGTTTTCTTGAAAGTTCAGTGGCCGTCCCAAACCAGGTCTCCTTTAAGCCATTGAAAACTTTTTCCTGAGTCAGTAAGTCTACATGACTTCTTGGTGCCATCAGGTCGAAATTTCCGGCCCTGCTCCAGTCATTGGTCGTCCATCCTGAAAGCCCCAGAGTAAAGGACATATCTCCCAGATCTGCAATATAAAATGAAGGCAATCCGTTTCCTAGCAGAACAACTCTGAAGTTTTTGGTAATCGGAATTAATCTTTCCAGGATTAGCAACCTTCTTCTCCCCCAGATTCTGATCGTTTTACTTTCCGGTCCTTTATAGATAGAACGGTGAAAAGTTAAGACTTCATACCATGGCTCAAAAACGGCCTGAATCGGTTTTCCTGGTTCAAGAATAAAACGCAGTGCTCTCGGTCCTTTTTTCTCTTTAAATCTCCTTAAAAACTGACAGATACTGAAAATATCCATCGGATGAAGATCGAAAGAAGTTGCCGGTAAAGTCATTGCAGAACTTACCTGTAAAAATCCACGAACCCAGGAATCTGGCAAATCTATTTTTTCTTCTTTGTACACTTCTTCGTTGGTCGTAAGTGCTTCAAATCCTGAAGGGTCAATTTTAAATTCAGTATCCTTATAGTCTCTTATTTTTTGGAATTCGTTATAAAGCGCAGCCGAATAATCAATATTGGTGGTTCCACACTTGAATTCGTTGATTTCAGTAAAAACGTTGTAGTTGCTGCTCAGTTTCCCATAAGTGGATTCATCCTGACTGAAACATTCAAAGAAAACTTCGTCGGGATGTACTGTAATAACGGGATCGAGAACAAACCAGGCATCTTTGTCTTTTTGGTACAGATAATCGAAATACGCTCTTTTTGCCGTATTGAAAGGGCCTAAAACCTTGTTTTTTTCTTTATAAACCTGATCCAGCTCTCCCCTTACTTCAGCCATTCTTTGTCGGACTTCTTGTATCTGAAATTCCGCCATATAATCGCTCAGCCAAAGCTTTTCCTGTTCAGCTACCCATTCTCTGTACTCCGCTCTGTCTTTCGGTTTGAAACGGAGATCGGAAACCACCACATCATGCAAAGCTGAAATCGCTTCCCTGAATGGAATCTTTTTATTGAGTTTCCCTACAAAAAATGTGGGATCTCTTTGCAGATCAGGTGAAAAGCTCATTTGCGTACCCGTTGCAGAGTTCGTAACGGCTGTATCTTTATGAAATTTATAATCGAATAGCATGACTTAAGAGATTAATTGGAGATGAACATTCAGTTGAGGGTAAATCATTTTCAGTTCAGAAATAATATGGATGCATTTCGCTTTATCCTGAATAGCTGTTGTTGCTGATAAATCATCTAAAATTCCGCTGACAATTTCAGCTGATTCCGTATTTTTTCTTCCTTCATTTTCCAGAAAAGTGAAAATCCGGTTTTTAGCAGTTCGTGCCCTGTTTACCCTTGAAAGTACGGAACGGAAATAGAAGTTCAGTTCGTTCAGTTTTTCAGGACTGTCTGTTGCATATTCTTCAAGATAGGAAGTCACAAAAAGCTGAATATTCTGGCTCGGATGCTGGCTCAGTTTGGTCAGGTATTCCAGTCCCTGCTCTTTTTTGAAGAATTTCATGATCAGATTTTTCCCGAAACGTTCTACATCAGCACGTACAGAATCTACAATTCCGACCAGGCAATCTGTATCCCAGTCTTCATCTGTAAATTCAGTTTCGAAGAAATGAAATGCAAATGCTCTGGTATCATCCCATTTTGCATCCAGAATTCCCAATGCATGATTACGGTCTGATTTGATTCTTTCAACATTATTTTTATAAAAATTCCATGCCCATTGCCTTACTGCCAGAAACTCATGATTCGCCAGCGTAATAACCTGTTTCAGACTAAATTTGCTGCTATCTTTTATTTTTTTCAGCAATTCTACTCCGAAAAGCTGGTTTTTCACACTGTTGGCAAACACCAATCTGATGATTCGCTTTACAGGAATGACATCGCTGTATTTTGAAACCATTTTTTCAAGGTAGTCTCTGAATACCTGATGAGCATCTTCAAATTTCTGTTCAGTCATTAAGAGCTCAAAAAGCCTTTCAGTAGTTTGCAGCTGAATTTCAGATTGTGACTCATAATTATCGTTCAATGAAAGAACACCTTCTACTATTTCCTTGTAGCCTGAAGAAAGCAGTTCAAGAGTTTGCAGCCAGTTTTTCTCAATTTCCTCTTTTGAATATTGTTTTAAAAGGCTCACTCCATTTTGTCTGATAGATTCGTTTTCATTATTCAGAAGCAATTCGATAATTGACATCGGAAATTCTGTAGCAGGATATTTCTGAGATTTGGAAAGCAGGATTTCGCTGGCCAAAAACCTGTTATTATTCAACGGAGAAGTCAATAACTGAGCAACAATATCCCAACTGATCTCAGAGAAATCAGAAGCTGCAATTATTTTCAGCTTTCTGGTGGCTGCTTCTGCCATATTGTTGTTTTCCTCATTATTTTCCAGAGCAATCAATTGTATAATTACTTTTCCAAGGATAGCTTTTTGTCTTTCTTCGGAGAAAGAAGCTTTTTGAAGTAAATTATTGATGAATTCATCGGATCCTTTCTGTGAGTTCATCACCAAAAACATAATAAAATCTGTGGAAGAGAGAAAATGCTGTGTATTATTTTCTATTGTTGTTTTTGCCCAGTTTCTTGCTTTTTCGTGGTCAGAAAGTAAAACCTGTGCTACAAAATTTTCATCTTGTCTTAGTTCGGTCTCTCTTTTTGCCAAAGCATCAAAACCTAAATTCTGAGGGTATTCTGAAGGCTTTTTCAACAGACTAATCATCATTTCGGGTTCTATTCTCTTCAACAGATCCTCATATTTTGAATGAACAGACAGGTTTTCGTAAGCAAACTTCATCACGAGGTTCATTTTTCCCTGCATCAAAAGCTGAATGTAAGCTTCAGGCATTTCGTTCCAGAACTCAGGATAAAGTTCAGGTTTTGAAATGCTTGATTCATTATCCGCCAAAGGAAGTTCCTGACCAGCCTGAGAGTAAGTCTGTTTTTCTTTATTTGAGCCAAAAATATTTTTAAAGGCACTGATGATATTATCCAGGCCACCTTCCTGCTGTTTCTTAGCGGAAGAATTTTCCGAAGCCGCTGCGTCTTTATTGGTATCTGATTCTACCTTGGTGAGTTTATCTTCCTGATAATAGTATTCTGAACTCCAGAATTCTTCTTTTGTTAAATAAAACTGAAGCTTAGAATCCATTTTACGGTTGCTGTCATTTCCAAAAAGTATGGTCGTAAGAAGCAAAGAATGGTAGCATTCAGGGAAATCAACTACGGTAAAATAATATCTTCTGGCTTGCCAGTCGTAATTTCCGTAAGTATTTAAAGGTCTTTTGACCGCAGGAGTGTAATCTGCATCAGAATATTGAATAAGGGCATTCACTGCAAATCTTACATATTCTTTTGCTTTATTTCTTTCTCCAAGCCCTTTTAAATAGTAAAAACCATTCTTCTGAAAATAGAACTTGGTGAAATTTGAAAATGCCAGTCTGCTATCATTACGGGAAAGCTCTTTTTTTAGATTAACATACCCTCCGAGCTGATAAAAATACTGATCAGTATTCCAGGACTCCTGATCAAGGCAAGCTGTTCTGGTGAACATCGGCGTTTTCTTTTCAAACAAAAATGAAAGCATTCCCAAAATCTGGGCATCATCTCTGAAACGGGCAAGTTTGTATATCGCCCGGATATTTCTGAAATAAGGCGATTCAAACGGAATCTGCCATATAATATTTTCAATAATCTGAATCAAAGAAGGATAAGCCTTCGATAAAATATAGAGACAAGTCAGTTCATCCGCTTTTTCTTTTTTAGCAAATCTCTCGGTGTACTGATTTTTTAAACTTTCATAATCTCCTTTATCAATAGCAGATTTTATTTCGGAAGGCAGACTTTCCAATAATTCTGAAACAACCTTTTCCTGCTCCAAAGCTTCACCAATTGTCAAAAGAGCGTCAAAAGCAACATTTCTGATATACTGTTTCTGCCTTGTACTGTTGGCAATGCTGTGAAGAAGCTCGGAAGCCTGAGTGATCTTTAATGTTCTGATCGCAAAAATGGAAGCATACAACTGCATTTCGTCTCCCTTTGTAGCCAGTTTCAGGATATAAGGAACGGCTTCTTTAATCTCCATTTGAGCTGCTTTCCAGATGACACGGGAGGTTTTCCATTCTGTTTTGAAAGTATTGATTCCCTGAGTAGCATCCTCCAGACGTTTCAGTATAATACCTTCCTTGGAATTCAAATTCACAGCCTCCAATGAAGGAAGCTCTACAAATACTTCTACTTCCGACTGGTAGCCTTTATTTCGCTTTTCTTTTTCGAGTTGATCAAAAATACTTTCAGCTTTTTCTTTGGAAACAAATTCAGGAGTTTTACTGCCTTCTTTCAATGTTGCTCCCCGTTTTCCGTAACGGAAATTGACAATAAAGGCATCGGGATTGATTTCACAAAGATCGATTTCGTAAACTTTATCCGATTTTCCCTCGTGGAAAAAGAG
Organism: Chryseobacterium sp. FR048; assembly: GCF_056844665.1. NCBI lineage: Bacteria > Pseudomonadati > Bacteroidota > Flavobacteriia > Flavobacteriales > Weeksellaceae > Chryseobacterium > Chryseobacterium sp. FR048. The sequence goes on from NZ_JBXDSE010000001.1 coordinate 825,978, forward strand.
TTTCGTTTGTTTGATGATTTTCATCTATCTTATTGCTTAAGATGTTGTTATTAGGTGTTTGGGCTCAGGCTAAAAAATATTCCACCAATCTGTTTTTTCTTCTTTTGGTGTTATTATTTCTTCTTTACGTTCGGGAACTTCGATGATTTCTGTAAGTACCGGAATTATTTTCACCGTCTCTACCATCGGTTTACCGTGTTTTGCAATAATTGCATTTAGTTTTTCTTTGAAGACTAAAGCTTTGGAAGGATTTACCATATTCACAAAATTGATATATCCTTCAACGGCATTGATCAGGTGGAATGCTTTTCCCCAGGTCTGGTTTTGCCATCCATTGACTTCAATATTATGTAAAAGTGCTCTGAATTTTCTCAGTTTCTGCCTCTCAACATTCAGTTTTTCATTCACAACGATTCCCGTTACTTTCTGCTGATGTTTGTTTCTCATGATATGAAGCTTGTCAGGATGAACGGTAAAATCTTCGTCGCTGATTACCTGTTTTACAAAATATAAAAGTTTATTTACATTTTGTTCGTTAGCCTGATGGGCAGAAAAGGTAAGATCATCCGCGTACCGCGTATAAACAAATCCTAATTTCTGAGCCAGGCCCTGTAATCTTTTATCCAACTTATAAACAATCAGATTGCTTATTGCCGGACTGGCAGGGGATCCCTGAGGTAGAAAACGGTCTCCTTTATGAGCGAAATATTTAACGCCATCCAATACAATTTCTTCTGTGTGAGCCTGGGTACAGGCTAATGCAAAAATAGTTGACAGCTGTTCTGAATAACCAAGCTTCGCAAACAGACCTTTTACTCTTTTATAGCTGATGGACGGGAAGAAATCCTGCAGATCGATATTGATGATAATATCTTTGCCAAGATGAGGCTCTGCGTTGGTAACAATTGATTTTTCTGCAGTGAAACCATGAACGGTCTCTCCTACCGGAATTTTATTTAATATATTTTCCAGAATCCATTGCTGGAAAATTTTCAGTTGTAATTTCGGGGCAGAAATTTTTCTTTTTCCGCCTGATTTTTTAGGAACCTCAAAAATGTGATAATGAGATTTTCTTGAAACTCTCCTGTGAAAAGCCAGATATTTTATTACGGAAAGGCTGAAACCGGATTTTTGACTGAAATCTGATATGTTTTCAAAAACAGGAAGGGAAAACTGGCCCAGCTTTTCTGCATCAGAATCGGTTTTTTGAAGTCCTTTCGAAACATGTTCGCCAAGATAAATGATCTGCTGCTCCTGTAATTTCTTCCAGTGATCGGCTTTGTCCTTTAGCTTTTGTTCGTTTTTTTGTTTGGTAACTTCTCTTTTGGCTTTTGCTTCCTGCATCCGTTTTGCACGCATTTCACGAAGCATTGCTTCCTCATTGCCGTACTTTCGGTCTTTTGCCAATAATTCCTGTAATTCCTTCTGTAAAACGACTTCTTTCTGTATCAACTGTTCCGGTAAAGAAGGAGTGGATGTTTCCTGCCAAAAACCAAGCCTTTTCATTTCTTCCAAAATATAGCTGTCTTTGGAAGATGCTTTTATGCGGTCGTAAATCTGTTGTCTGCTGAGACTTTGTGACATGGTTATGTGTTTTTATAAATAAAAAGCCCTACAATTGAATAGGGCTTTGTTTTTTGGGATATACCTTCGTATCTTCTGAGAACTATATCTATCAACTCCAGAAATGGGTACTAGTATGTACCTTTATTTTCCCGGAAAATGAACTGAAAAGGTATATACTAGTACCTATTTCACCATTAAAGATAGTATGTAGTGCAGTATGCTAAGCAATTTTACATCGATGACGAAACATCATCATTTCTTAAAAAGAAAAGCAAGGATCTATCTTTGCCAAATATATAAAAAAAATTGTAATAGCATCAAATAGGAATTAATTTGTTTATATTTTCTACTTTCTGATATTATATTATAAACAAAATCAGCTCTTTTGGATCAGAATCAGAAGTTATAGGGATAGAATTTTCAACGCAAAACTTACATTATATGATTACCCAAAACTCTAATCTTTGGGGTAAGGAAATACTTTATCGATCTCAATGGGATTATAGTATTTCTTAATTTCGGCTTGTGTCGATTTTGTCAATTCATTGAATTCTTCCTTTTTCGTTATTTTTCTTCCGTTAATTTGAACATCCCAGTTAGGTTGAAAATCTGTTCGCATTTTAGAATACGGATCATTATAAAATTCTACATTCAGTTTTACCCAAGTATTATAATTCAGTTTTATTGGGTTCATCGAATAATGACTTTCTAAAAATTCACTCGTGTCATAAGTCTTCCCTAAATTTTTATTACGGACAAAACTATAAATAAAGTTCTGTCTGTCATCCTCAATCAATAAAATCAGTCCCGGCAAACCCCTGAATTTGTATGGTCCCTCTGAAATTGGAATATCCGTTGTAAACCAAGCATTCCAATTTCTTCCTCCAAAATCGGTAGTAGCTCTTTGTACCTTATAATTTCCTAAAACCTTAGTTTCTTTTTCAATTTTCCATTTTATCTCGTCATTGCTTTCAAAAGCATAATAAAATGGCATCATTCTGATTTGTTCAAAATTCAAATTTACATTTGTTCCTCTTTTCCTTTTTAGCGTTTGACCGGTTTGACTTGTATGTTGATCATATTGATGATCCGGAAGTTTCATCAATGAATCACTCTCAATAAAACCATACTCATAAAATTTTATGTCATTCGGATTTATATCTAATACCATTTCCTCTTTTTCATAATCTCCCTGTAAAGAATCAGATTTATATTTTAATTCATAAATAAATCTATTGGTTTGTGAAAAAGAAATAATACTATAAACTGACAGAATTAAAGTGATATATTTTTTCATCTTATTGTGTTTTGGTTCCATTACAAATAAAAGAAATTTTATAGTAAAGTATGGAATTTTATTATTAGAATCTCATCCAAGCCATTCAGTCCTGATTCTAGAATTATCTTGCAAGTTGTTGGGCATTTATTTTATGGATATTCAAATCCAAATTCATAATACCTCAATTTGTCTTTACAAAACGTATATGTTGCAAAGTAGACAGGCATATTGTTATTTTTTAATATTTTCGTCTTGCTGTCTTTTGGATTTTCTATTCTATAATAGATTTCAATGCAGTCTTTTGTACTGTCTACCACGGCAGAGCATTTACCCAGTTTATCAATAACCTGTTTTTTGGTCAACCCGAGTTTAATTCCTTTCTCTGTTTGAAATGTGTCTATTTGAAGTTGCTTGTAGCCGTGGTCAAGCTTATCTGAATAAGAAACGCTAAAAACAGATATTTGATTTTTTCCGTCACCAGGATGCTGTGTCAATGTTAATGTCTCAGCGTCCATTAGCGAATAAAAATGATATTGTCCTCTTTCATCAGTTTTATTGTCTTTCCCAATAATCTTGTCAGCAGTTTTGAAATTTCTCAGTTCTATCCCACAAAGTGAAGTGTCCGGTTCCAAAAAGTCACAATTAATCGTTTTGAGTTTTTGGATTGCTTCACTTAATAATCTTTCATGTTTATCTGGCTCAGGTACAAACTCAAGCCGCTCGTCTTGTTCAGCAGTTTTTGTTTGGGAATTATTGCAGTTTGTCAATAGTAGAATCAATAAAAAAAGTGTCAGGATATTTTTCATCTTTTTTGTGTGGTGTATGTTTATCTGGCTGCTAATTTTCAAATATACAAAACCTTATGATAAAGCAAAAACAATATCAGATATATCCAACTCATTGTCAAATAGTTAAATATTATTGAGCACGCTAATGACTAATTGTTTCATTTTTTCACATGTTTTATTGAGACAAAACCAGATCAGTTACTAAGTTTCTTTTTTGAGAATCATAGTACTGGCTTAAAATGGGAAAATACGGAGAATGTAACAGGGTAAAAATTATGTTTTCAATGATCTTTTTCCTCTAAAAATGAACACTTAATGCTATGAAAGTGAAATAATTTAAAGGGGGATCACGTTATTCATAAAAACACAATGAAAAAATATATTACAATTTACTTTTTAGTCTTTTGGACTGCTGTATTTTCACAACAAGAAGATAATATTATCAAGGAAGCTACTTTCTATTTTACATTAGATCAAGATGGAAATTTTAATGGGAAAGGAGCAGAATTCATCAAAAACAAAATTACGGAATCTCAGTTCTTTTTAATTGGAGAGCAACACGATATACATTCTATAGAAACATTGGTAAGTTCTTTAATACCCTTTTTTAAAGAAAACGGATATGATCATTATCTCACTGAGATAGGCCCGGTATCCTCAAAAAAACTTTTGGAACTAAGTGAAAATTCTTCTTCTTTAAGATCATATCATTCAAAATATTTATCTCAAACCGGTATCCCACCATTTGGGTTCTTCAGAACTAAAGAAGAAGAAAAAACACTTCAACAATTGAAAAAGTATCATATTAACCTTTCGGGAATAGACTTTGAAAATTATGCTTCTTATCTTTTTCTGATTGATGAACTTTATAAAAATTCAGATAAAGAAAAAGTTTCTGCAGATTTATATCATAAAGTGTACACACTCATCAAGTCTGAATATAAAAAAGGAAAAAATAACTTCAATCCAGACCTGATGAATACTCTACTGCATTCCAATGAATTGAAAACCTTTTTAACACTCTCCAAAAACAAAAAAAATCTCCCTTTAATAAAAGAATTCGAAAAGTCTTTGAGTATCAATCATCAGATTACACTAGGCTTTTGGCAGCTTCGGGTTGATAATATGAAGCGTAATTTTTCCCAATATTATCTCGATCATAGTTTAAAACAAGATCCTGTAAAAATATTTATTAAACTTGGGGCTGTTCATACGGCCAGAGGAACAAGTTTCAGCGGAAACCTGGAAGTAGGTAATATGATCTATGAACTGGCAAATGTAAATCAGTCAAAGTCGTTTTCTATGATCAGTTTTCCCAGGTACCTCTTAAATAACAAAACAGGAAAAACGGAAAATCTCATAGAAGATGAAGATAAGGAACTGCTAAAATATGCCTTTCCAGACCAATGGACCGTTGTAGATTTAGACAAGCTAAAAGAGCTAAGTATAAAGCATAACATTCAACTCAATAATACTATCGTTAGCTATATCCAAAAGTACGATGCTATTGTTATTCCTCCTGCAACAAAATATTCTGAAAAATTAGATCAATAGGTAAGCATATAAAAAAGTGGATATTTCTATTTTGGCTGTATTTCATCCGTCTTTACGAATCTTTATATATCATCGTGATCAGGATTATTCTTTATTTGATTTATAGTTTTTACTGATTAGAAGAGCAACTGAAAAACTCAACCTTTTTAAAACATTATTAAAAAGGTTGAGTCATTCTCAGGAAAAGAAGCTTGAGATCATCTGTGTCTACATCAGACTTTCTTTTCTGATTTCAGTATTGAAAATAATAATATTTCAGGATAAGATCAGCTTTAGCTTCTTTTGCCATTAAAAGAGGGAACAAATAACAGGAGAAAAAATATTGTTATTTATCTCAGATTAGAATAATTCCAATGCCAAAGAGTAAGGTTCATTTGCAGCACCCCACCCATTATTATAACCACACAATCCATATAAATTGGCTACAAAATTAATGGGATTATAGTCCCCTGTACGTACTTCATTGGTAGCAAACTGATAGTAGTATCCCCATCTGTTTCTCCAGTCACCGTCAATATTCTGATAGGTATTATAATTAGCTGGGGTAAATGTAAAAGTACTATAATCATTACCATGCGTAAACCCGGACCAATGGCCTATGCAAAAAACACTTACATTACCTGAAGGAGCATTGATCAATCTTATCTGTAAGCGGTTAATCCCACCAATCACCGCCCATCTGAACTGTAGATTCATTTCAGGTGCAATCAGTGTAGGTTTGGGAAATCCATCGGTATCGATATTTCTACCTCTGTGCTTCACTTTATAGACTTTACTTCCTTCGGAATCAAAGAGGGTACGCCCTACCGTGACATCACAACCGGGAGCTCCCGCTACAGCAGGTAGTGCAAACGTTGCCAAAACAGGTGAAGAGGCGCTGGGAGTTCCCGTCACTGAATACAACAATTCCCCTGATCCTACGTTTGTCTTTCCGGATTGTAAGGTTGCTGTAAGACCTGTTACTCCTGTGGATACTATTGGTGAACCTGCCGGATAAATTCCTCCATTACCTCCTGTATAAGGCACTTTCATTATTCCTGAATAGGCTACACCTGAAGTATAAGTTCCCGGAAACAGTTCGGCTCCGGTACAGGTAAGGGTATTAATTGTACCGTTTACTGTGGTAGAATTATCAAAGACCCGCCACGAAGTGCCGTTCCAGAACATATATCCTTCATAAGTAAGTCCACCAGTTCCTAAATTATAGATCAATAATCCATTAGCAGGTGAAGGGATCGTGGTAGCATCTGATGCTGATAGTAAAGCTACCTTCGGACCTAAGAACCCCTTCTTATTACCATTAGGCAGAGAGGTTACATCCAGATGTAAAATAGAAGAAGGATCCGGATTAGCAGTTCCTATTCCCACCTGGGAAAAAGACATTATGCTTATCCATAAAGCCACTGCTATTAAAAATTTGTGATTGCTCATTTTACTGTTATTTAAGGTTATTTATTTTACGGGTTTGTGAGCCCCCCGCTTTTGCAGTTGCATTCCGGTATGGATTGACTGTAGGAATACTGTTGTAAACTATTTGCTATTGCTTTTATATTTGTAAGCTTTCGCAACTTGCTGTACATAAGAGAAATTGTACAGAGCACTCTGATTGAAACCTATGAAGGTTTTCTTACCAGTTCTGTTTGCATAGACTCAGACTGTTTTCTAGCATTTTAAATATCTCCCGCAGTATAGGAGTTCAAAAATACTAGTGGTTTTTTTGAGTCAATGATAAGTATCTAATAGGGATGGCCTCTAAAGCATTTAGAAGCCAATACCCTATCATGATTGCAATATTTTAATCTGCTTTGGATTATTAAACACAACAAAACTCAACCAAAACTGATAAAATATCCTGATTACAAATTTCGTATCTGCTCTCTGTAAACAGGTAAGAAAACTGATAACAAAACTTGTCAGAAAATTACCTTGTGTTAATTTCTCATTTGTAAATATTAACCTAAAACAGTATTACACAGTATATCTATTCTATATATTGCTTAAAAAGTATTAATAATTAATTATTTTATTTAAAATACTGAAAACCAACATGTAATAATGTTTTTATTATTTAAAAAATGTATTTTTGTATAAGTCAGCAAGCCATATCAATTTTTTATTTGAATGTAAAAAGGGCCATAACTGTTTTATTAATCATTAGAAAAATAGGATAATGTATAATCTTGAATTTGAAGACAGGGCATTTTCCGGGCAATTGATTGCAGACATTCGAAAAAACTGGGACTATTTTTTTCCTCTTTCAGATGAAGAATTTTATCTGAAGCTTTCTAAACTGAAACAAAAGAGTTTCAAAAAAAACGAATATCTGCTCAAAAAAGGTGAAGTTTGCTCAGAATACTTCTTTTTGACAAAAGGAGCCACAAAGTATATTGAAGAAAAAGATACTCTGGAATTTATTATTGATTTTAATTTTGAAGGAGAATGGTGTGGAGATTATTATAGCTTCACTACGCAAAAACCCTCTTATCTGTCAATAAAAGCCATAGAAGATGTGGAAGTTTTTTCACTAAGTTTTCAGGACAACAATGACCTTCATAAACTTAATATCAACTATGAAAGACTTGAAATTAATATGGTAAGAGCTGCCTATTTTTTGGCATTGCAGCGCCTTGTACAATTTAAAAGCAATACTCCTGAAGAAAACTATCTTCAGCTTCTCCATCAGAGACCTTTTATCTTCAAAAGAGTGAAAATACATGATATTGCCACGTATCTTGGGATTACCCCACCCAGCTTAAGCCGGATTCGGAGAAAAATAATGACGAAATAGTTTCTTATCGTTACACCAAAGTTAGTTCAATTCAGTTTTTTCCAGCATAACACAACGGTTACAAACCATATTTTTAATAAAGAGGGATCAGTACCAAAAGTTGAGGGCAGGATTGTAATTATGGAATTTAATTTAACACAGAGTATTTAACCGCTTATCTGATATTTTCAAGAGAGCAAATGATGGAATCAATTTCATTGATTCTTTCTAAGCAAATGCACGTCAATTAAGCTTCTTCAGCGACAAAGCCACACTTCTTAGCTTCCTAAAATAAAAACATTTGAATTATCTTTCTTTGCAATTAAAAAATGACCTGTTGTTTTAATAAAAAGTATAGATTTTGTACTAGTTCATAACTTTTATTCCTGATTCTTGATGTTTCATAAATAAGTCGATTAGTTGTCAACTTATTTCAGGACGGGACAAATAAACAAAAAAAGTCTTCTATTTCTAGAAGACTTTTTGCGATCCGGACGGGACTCGAACCCGCGACCTCCGCCGTGACAGGGCGGCATTCTAACCAGCTGAACTACCGGATCAATTTTTTAAAGAAATTGAGAAAACTTCTGCGATCCGGACGGGACTCGAACCCGCGACCTCCGCCGTGACAGGGCGGCATTCTAACCAGCTGAACTACCGGATCAATTTTTTTAAAAGAAATTGAGAAAACTTCTGCGATCCGGACGGGACTCGAACCCGCGACCTCCGCCGTGACAGGGCGGCATTCTAACCAGCTGAACTACCGGATCAATTTTTTAAAGAAATTGAGAAAACTTCTGCGATCCGGACGGGACTTGTACTTTTTCAAGAAAAGCCCTATCCATAAGCTTTATACTGTTCTCTTATTTTATAGGTCACCGAATAGGTCACTTTTTATAAATAAGTTTGAGAGCGTCTGTTTTTAACTGGTGCAAAGATATAGATATTTTTATTCTTAACAAATAAATTAAGTATTTTTCTGTTCAAACAACTGTAAAGACCAGACTATCAAATATATTTTTTTGGTAAAATACTCAATTTACCAGAAAACAAATCTTCTATTAACTTTTAAACAGTATAAATATGCCCTTTTCGAGGCTCACCCCTTTCTTTATTAACAATTGTAGGCATTATCCAAATCAATTTTGAGTCATTTAAATTTTCACCAAATTTTTGGTTCCTCCAATGTCCTCTTCGCCAATGAGGATTAAGTTCTCTTCCTGAATTATCTAAAGGCTTTGCTGCGGTCAACCTATACCCAACATATTTAACTTTAGTAAATCCATTCTGTAATATTTCTGAATGAACAACTTCTTTTTTTCGTTTAGTAGTTGCTTTATCTAATTTATTTTTTAAATGAACAGGTAGATCGACTGGATATTTCTCATCAATGTCAACTTCTTTAGTTGTCAAATACAGGAGGCAATTGATAATGAAATTAATTGTTCTATCTACAAATTGTTTATGAATGCTATATAAGCCCTTTTTTGTATCCTCATCTCTATCATCAAACATTGGGGTACTTACAAATCCATCTTTATCAAAATTTATAGCATCTTCAATTGTCTTCAGATTATCTTTCCTATCAAGGAAAAGTAATATTGAATGAAATCCCCGCTCAGTATCCCAACATAAATCTTTGTTAATATTCCAATATTTTCCAATATATTCTTTGCTGACAAAATCTATATTTATTGCTCTTTCATAGTCCTTCCCATCATGATACTCATCTCTGATAAAGGCACCTTCAATGATTTCAGAACTATCTTCTTCAAAGGGAATTTTTGCTGATGATAAATCAATATAAAAGTCTGAATATGGCAATTTAATTAGAGAAATATCAATATCAAGAACGTCAGTTTGTTTTAGTAGATCAGTTATATTTTCTGAGAAATGAAAAATGTTTCGCCCTTTTTCCTTCCACTCTTTCCATATGTAAAACTCTTGCAATAGATAAGCTCGTTTTACGCCTTCCCTCTCAGAAACATCTTCAAGATCAAGCTTTGTTCCCCAATTGCCTTCATCTTGATAATACGGAACATCCTTCCCTCTACAAAATTCTGCAAATCGCTTAGTGTTTTTCAGATGCTTTTCAAATTTATTTTCTAATGCAATTTGGTTTGGATAATATTCTAAATATTTTTTAGACATTTTTTTCACATCAAAATTAGTATAATCATTAATTCATAGTCCCTTTTAATCGATAAAATTCATCCACAATAGGTTATTTTTACCTAACTATTAAAACAATCTCTTACTTTATTGGTTTTATTAAAGTTTCGTTAATACGGTTTAGGGAAAATTCAATTTTTTCCGTCGATTCGTTAAATGTCTCATCAGAATTTTCAAATGAAGCAAAGACAATCATTTGTTGTTCCTTAAATTCAGATAACTCTTTTAGAAAAGATTTAAAGCTTTCAAGAGAAGCATCCTGTTGTTTAGGTTCATCAAACATTAAAAACTGAGGGTGATTTCCATTATAATTTACTGATGTTTTCATTAATGAAATAGTAAATGCCCATATACTTCTTATGAAATCACTAGCAGAAGAATCAAATTTAATACTATAAAGCTCATCAACAATTGGGAAGTAATTATCTCTTGAAATCTTTATACTGTTGAACGATTTGCTTGTATATCCAAATTTTTGTAAGTACGAAACAAAATTATTTTCCAGATCAATGATTTTATTAGCATCCTTTTCAGATAAGTTCAGTTTTGGTAATTTTGATACTGCCGATTGGATTTCAATATGTTCTTCAATCAAAGGAATTAAGTCATTTTTTAAAGATTCAAATTTTTCAATCGTCTTACTATAAAAGTTTATCCTTTGATTAAAAATGAATTTTTCTTCAATTTCAACTACCGAAGGAACTCTGGAATCCTCGACTAATTCCGTTTTTAGATTCCTTATTTCTTTTCTTAATTTCGTTGAAGCTTGCTGATATAATTCAGATTTAGCTCTTTTGTCTGTAATTAATTTTTTCTGTCCCGATATATAGACCTCAATCATTGCCATCTGGGACTCAAGATATTTAATATTATCATCTAATCTCATAGGTGTATGATTAATATCACTCGGTAAAAGATCTTTAACCTCTTGGGTACAAGTTGGACAAATGTTTTGTATGGATTTTATGTCTTGTTCTGCACCAAGTTTATTTAATTTTTGTACGCCTTTATTTTTCCTTAAGTCTTCAGAAATATTTTTGCTCTGATTTTGATATTGTTTTAATTTTTCAATTTCACTAGTTATCTCAGGTAGTAACAGTTCATAATTAACTACAATTTTATTTAGCAAATTCTGCTTTTCTTCTAATTCTTTCTCATATTTGCTTGAATTTTGACCTACTGTATTGATTGTGTTGTCAAAGGTTACAAGTTCATCTCTGAGTTCTTGTAAATATTCTTCAATTCTGATATTGGAATTTTCTTTTTTATAAAGAAGCTTAATTGAATTTAGATCATTTATTATTTCAGGTTCTGAGCTTATTCCAGTAAGTTCTGAGCTGGATCTGTCAGCTAAATAATCCATTTCATTAAATACCTTTTCCCACTTAGTTTGTAGTAAGTTTCTACGGATATTTATTTCCTCTCTTTTTTCATTATTTTCAAACACATCCAAATTCAACAGATATTCAACTATTCGCTGATTGAGGTCTCGTATTGAATATATTGGTGCAGTAATAAAGTAATCACTCCATCCTTTTTTTTGTTCAATAATAAAGGAAGAAGCTAATTGCTGTAGATAAATTTGGGTATAATCTCCTTTGTATGTTATAACTTTTGGTAAATCTATTTCCAGAAACTCACATAGAAATTTATGAAAGCCAAAATCATTGTCTGAAGCACCTCCCTTATCATGAACCCACATCTGCCTTTCGTCTGTAATATCCTTCAAATTGGTTATGTAGTCTCCAAAAAAAACATCTACTAATTGGGATTTTCTATTTGGTGTTTTCACTCCACGTCTTATAGTTATTATTTGTCCATGTTGATTTTCAATGACCAAGTATATATAAGATTGAATGATATTGAAGTACTGCTCATTTCGAGGGTATTCTACTTTGTCTTTTAAAACAGATTGAAGAGTCTTTTCAAATTTTCCTCCTAATAATTCTTCAAATCCTAAAGCATAAATTATCGATTGAAACAAGGATGATTTTCCTGTGGTATTGTCTCCTCTGACAATATTCAGTCCCTTTGAGAATTTATGTTGAGCCCCAAATATTCCGGCATCAGTGTTTATTTCAATTTTTAATCGGTTGATTTTTAGTTTAGTCATATTCAATTTTCCATTGTTTAATCATCGAATTAAGTCTGCTGTCTGTAATTTTATTTTTACCAACAAACTTTAAAAAAGTAATTTCCTTTTCAAAAGCTTCGGAATCTAAAATTGAATCACAAAACTGATTCCCTTTTTCCGTAAGTTTGTACTTACTTGTAGATGTCAATTCACAAAGATTGTCTGCAATAGCATATTGCAATGCTCTATTTAATGCGGGCTCAATACTCCACACCTGAAATTCATCTTTATAATTACTTAATATGAATTTTTGAAATAAGACCATATTCTTGTCAAATTTCAAAACCCATGAAAATAAATGAAGCTTCAGTAATGATGATGTTTCACCAATACAACAAAATTTTAACACCAAAAGAATAATACTTATTTTATAAGTTGGTCTGTAATCAACGGGAATTGGAATTGGTTTCTGTTTAAAGGTAATTCGTTCAAAGTTTATTTCTGAATTTTCCATGATTATTTTTTATTCAAAATCAATTGGACATCTAAGTATCCAGTCTGCTAATATTTGTTCTGTCAATTTTTCAATAGTTATTTCATTTAAATAAGGAAGTGTAATCCTAACTCTATCTTTAAGATCTTTTTCTATTGTCGAATATAATTCAGTACTGCTAGAAGCATTAGTTAAACAAATTTCTTCAACTTTTTTCTCAAATTGAGATACAACTCTAATTAACTTTTCATAGTCATCTGGAAATTTCTGCTGTAGCCTATTAATAGTAATATTACCATTTAGGAAATTTGAAATAGTGATTTTTGTTAATTTCTCAATTTTCCTATCACGATTATTTGCTGTTGCAATAATTCTATGCCCATTTTTCCGATTCGCATTTTCAACAAGATCAATTTCGGAATTTATCCATTGAGCGGCATTCTGATCTGTTTCATCTTGATGATTAATTTCTATTTTCCTGCCTTTCCCATCAATAATAAGAGGTATCTGCTCCGAAAAAAAATCTAGATCATGAATAAGAATGTCAAAATTTGGATCCAGAATGTCCAATTTTTTTTCTTTGAATTCTTCAGCTTTTTCAGCACAATGACGTACTAACTCTTTATTTTGATATCTAGGAGTGACAAATATCCATTGTAATATTTTTTGATTACCTAAATATCTTTTGAGTTCTTTTTCATTAGAAATTAATTTTCCTAAATCTTTTGTAATTTTATCTCTTTGCTTTCCATAAAGTACATCAGCATTATAATTTTCATCAGGACAATAGCATTGAAAAACTTTTCCTGCTCTTGTATATCCTTCAATACCTAAGTCTCCCTGCCATGCAGGAAGCTCTTGATAACCTTCTTTTTCGTATTTATGTTTAAAACATAATTGACAAAATTCTTCCCATGAATTTCCATCAAAATCACCATGTTCAGTTTTATACATATAGTTAAAAGTCAATAAATTTGAATTATAAAAATAGTTAAATTTTCTAATATATTATTAAATCAAACCAGTTATTCACTAAAATTTGACATATTGTATTCTATTTTTACACAAAAAAATTATCTCAAAATGTAATTGAGATAATTTTTCTAATTTAGGTCAGTTATATTAATATTCTTATTTTGTCAAAGTGAAGGAAACATTGAAGTATCTCTGAATATTTTCCATTTATCTTTTCCTAATTACAACTGGATTATTCTCTATGTTTATATCTTCTTTTTGGCTTAACACTATATCCGAAGAATCTTCAACATTCATACTAAGTACAGGGTTAACTTCCAATATAGCATTAAACAAAGTTCTATTCTCAGCAGCTCTTTCTCCTACATAATCTTTATTCTTATTAACTTTCAACTGCTCATCTTTTTCCTTTTGATATTGTTCTATTAATTTCTCTTTTATTTCAGGAAGCTCTTCTAACTTTTCATCCAACTCTGTAATTTTATCTTCAGTAGCTTTTGTCTGGTCCTCAATTTCTGTAACATTCACTCCTTTTTCAGCCAGATACCCGATTGTTTTTTGAACTTCTAATTTTGTAAGATCAATTGTTTTCTGATAGGAAGAAAGCTGATTTTTCCAATATTCAGCATTTTCTCCTTCTTCCTTAGAATATCCTAAAATCCTATTATAATTATGCTGCGCCTTGGTTACATCCTCCTGGACTTTAATAAAATCTTCATACTTCCTTAATACAAAGGCTCTATCTGCAAGAAACCTGCTTTTCTCATTTTCAATTCGCTTTTTTATGAGCTCAATTTCAATACTAGCTCTTGTTTCCGGATTGGTAATAATAGCAGTTTTTAATTCCTGGGTACTGATGTCTGATATATCCAAAACATCTGCCCCTTTCTTCATAGCTTCTAAATATCTAGATTGTTTCGATTGTAACTTTTGGAGCATGAAAACATCAATACTATCATTGGTTAGCATAAAATTTATTCTTACATTTTCATTTTTGTTCCCCTGTCGCCATGCACGTCCTTCCACCTGCCGCAGAGCAGTAAAATTATAGGGAAGAGAAAGTATATATACATCTGTTGTGTTTTCCTGAAGGTTCATCCCTTCCTGAATCGCTTCACTACCGATAATTACTTTTATTTTCCCAGAATTAAAATCATCCTGAATCTTTAGCCTGTTAGGTTTACTTGTCGCTCCGGTAATAATTCCAATTTCTTCAGGCTTATAGCCTACTTCCTGTACCAGATATTCTTTCAGCTTTGGAAATTCTGCAACAGCTAATTCTGAATAAATAATTTGCCCTAAGTCCGGTATGTCTTTCTTATTCTGGCGGATCAGATCCATAGTCTGTTTCAGCTTCGGAGAATTTTCTATAAACTCCTTTATCGTAGGAATTTCTCCATCATAATAAATCGACAGATATGGAGAAATTGCAATCAATCGGGCATTGAGAATATGAGTCAAGATTGCTCCTTTCTCCGTTTCGCTAAAACTCTCGTTGAGCAAATCATACTGCTCTTTCGTCAGATCATTTTGCTCGGTTTTATATTCTTTATTGATTTTGTTAGGCCGCTTCAGCTCCGGATTATCTTCTTCTCCTTTGATGTCAATAAATTCAGACAGTAGCTGCTGGAAAAGAGAATTGTTTTTAAACCGTCGAACATTAGCTTTGAATTTAACATCTCCTCGGGCATCGATCTCCATATCATTATCCGCTTCCATAAAGGTTTCAAAGAAATTATTGACATTGAAATAACCAGACTCTTCGAGACGTTTATTAGCGATCAGGGATAAAATCGAATAATATTCCAGAGGTTTATTGGTGAAAGGTGTAGCCGAAAGCAGCGTTATGTTTCTACCATTATTTTTATCCTGAATGTACTGCGCAGCCATCCACGTATTAATTCCCAGTTTTGATGTCTGCTGGTTCTGACTCCTGAAATCCGAAGCAAATCTACGGTCTTCCACTCTAACCTTTCCTACAATATGATTGGCATTGTGTACTTCATCATAAGTAAGGTGATCAAATCCAAAATCTTCCCAGTCATAGATTTTGCCACGCTTCATCTTTCCTTCCACCTCCTTTTCTTTTTCCAAATCTTTCTGAAAATCCCTTTCGCTAATGGCATTTACACTTTTCAGCTCACTTTCAGAAATGTAAGAAAATTTGGAAGCCAATTCCTGAGTAATGCTCTCAGAAAAGCCGATATTATTAAAACCTTCGTAGGTAACTATAGTAATTTCTCCGTCCTTATTATCAAACTTTGAGAGGTCGTAATCTTTACCAAGATTCCCCAGCACATTCATTTTAGCATTAGGAATTGTTTCAAAGATCGTTTCTACCCATTGTTTAAGAATACTCTCATTAGGAACAACAATAAGTGGTCTTTTTGTATTTCCACGTTCCACCGCCTCGTGCATGGACAGTATTCCTGACAAGGTTTTTCCAAAACCAACCTCGTAGGCTAATAATCCGACACCTTTTGTGGTTTGTCTTCCGATTCCTGCTTTCTGAACTTCGGTTAACTTTAACTCCCGTCCTTTAAAATTCTTATGGATTTTAGAAAATAGCGGAAATTTCGAATAGTCCGGAACATGGATATTATTATAGCTCCTGTTAAAGTCTTTTACAAAACGTTGCCTTAGTTCATCTGATAATTCTTCCCGCAAAAATTTATAAAACAAATCATTGGCAGCAGCTTTTCTCCTTTCACGAACTAAAGCATTTCTTTCTTTATCACTTCCTGTAACCGTTTCATTATCTACAAAACTTCGGACTTCCCATGCTGAAGAACCAGCAAAAGCCTCACTGGATAATGTTCCGACAAAATCTTTAAACTTATCAGCAAGATTGTATGACACCATTGCCGGCTCTGTTTGTCTTGTCTTAGAATTCCACTGATCTTTTTCTACATAACCCAAATCAAATTGATGTATAAACTCATGATTCGGACTGATAAAGATCTCATCCAGTGATTTTGTCTTAGGCAAAACACTTTCTAATAGTGCCTTTTGTTTCTCATACTGGTTTTCCGTTCCTCCAACAGCATATTTATCTATGAAGTCTTTTTCCAGTTGTCCCAATTTTGCATAAATATTCCCCTCTGTATAATAAAAGTCGTGTACCCATTTTCCTCCAATATAGTTGGCAAATTGAGAGTGCTTTCCATGATTATGTAGAGTCCCGTCATAAGAAGTATCCTGAAATGCCTCAATCTGCTGCTTAGAAAGCTCAGAGCTGTTTTGGAGCGAAGTATTTACAATATCATCAGATTTAAGGAATTGGTATTTTAGAACTCCTTTTTTAAGCTCTACCTGAGTCTGAATTCTATACTCTGTATTTTTCCCACTATAAGACTGAATAATCTTATCCGCTCTCTGAAGAATATCATCAATTCGATTTTGATCGAATTTCTGAGGTTCACTGGTAATTTGGGATTGAAGTTCCTTGTATTTATCAATCTCATTTGTAATAGCAGGAGATTTAAATTTTACTGCATTAAGGGCTAAAAGTACCTGTTCAACTTTTTCCTGAATTTCAGTAAGGTCTACTTTATCTGGCACAGTATCTGTAATACTTTCCAATTTGTCCCCCGAATCCTTATTTTTTAAGATGATTTTAGGTTCTTCAGCTTCAAGAAATAGATCTTCGAAAAGATTCCCGATTCTTTCAACTTCCTTTTTGCCCCTCTGCCGCTCTATTTTTAATAAAGCATCTTCTAAATTTCCATGAACATAATTTTCTTTTCGCCCAAAACGATTAGTTTTTTCACGGGTTTTACCCAGAATTTTTTCAGGATTAATTTCAAAATAATCGGAAATATCTATGGAAATTTTCTGCGAATCCTTTTTTAGAATAATAATATCCGTGCCAATACCAGTTCCGGCAAAAACTCCACTGGGCAAACGGAATCCCTCTACTAACTGCGCATTTTTTAACTGGTTTTGTCTGTTTAGCCAACCAGACGGAAGTACCATTGCCAAAATACCATCTGGTTTTAAAGAATCTAAAGAACGTTTAACAAAATAATCTTCATATTTTGAGATTTTTGGTTCTTCTCCCAACCCTTTGTAAAGTCCCCGATGTTCCCCGTAGGGTGGATTACCAATAACCAAATCATATTTTTCAGAGAATTCCTTTTTATTACCCTTTTCATCAATAAATTCCGTTTCAAAGGAGCGGAGATGAATCTCAGCTTCAGGATGAAAGATTTTTGCAATTTTTGCAGTGGTTTCATTAATTTCAAAGGCTGTAATATTTGTCTTTACTCCCAATTCTTTTGCAGCATAGAGAAAGTTTCCTGTTCCTACACTGGGCTCTAATACCGAAATTTCCTGTCGGTTTTTAAACTGATCTTTGATTAAATTATGAATAGCATCTACAATCTTTGAATCAGTGTAGTATTCATCTAATATTCCTCTACCTTCTTTCGCTGTACCGCCACTTTTGAACCGTCCACAGACATCTTTCAGATCATCCGTAAGATTAAAATTTTCATTTAGAATAATTTTCCGATCCTTTGAAACAAAGCAGGTTGCAGAAACAATTTCTGCAACCTGCTCATTATTAACTTTCTGACCTTTGTATTTTGAAATAAGAATGGCTACATCCTCATTATTTTTATGGGATGTATTTAATTCTGATCCTGTTCTGTCGGATAAAGTTCTCCCGGATATGATTCCGCCCACGGAATGTTTTCTTCCTTCATCTTCTTCATCATTTTGCGGTTGTGTTCCAGAAGTGGATCTTTCTCTTGCTGCGTTTCCCAAATTGCTCCACCCTGTGCCTGCAAGTCCATTTCCAACATGGTTGCTGCCCATAGTTTGTCCTCCTTGGTTATTTCCGTTTTGCTCGGATTGGCTGTTTGGGATAGGTTTTCCAGAACTTCGTTCAGAAGCTTCGGTTCCCAAGTGCTGAGTGTCGGAAATTCCGTTTGATCTAATATTAATGTATCCATCTTGTGATTTTCTTTGTTCGACTAAAATACTACTTTTCTTTTGAAGACCTAGTTTGTTTTCTAAATATTCACTTAAATTTTGATTGCCGCTTTCTGAGATTCCATATAATGGACGAATATCCTTTATATTCTTCCCATTCATGTCTGTAAGAATTTTAAGGGTCATCATATTTCCCGCTCTGTCTCCATCCAGACAAAGAAATATTTTACCAGTATAGTTCTGATACCTGCCAATAAACTTTTTGGTATTTTCTCCGGAATGAAGCGCAACAAGAGTTCTGTTATTATTCTGATTATTTAATTTCAGAAGTTCCAAAAAAGAATATTTATCCTTAATGTTTTTAAAAACAATAAGCTCGTCCTTATTTCCTTCTATTATGGAAATATCATCATCTTTATATACTAAGCTATTTTCACTCACTTTCTCGGCTTTTTACAAAATGATTAAATTCAAAAAGTTCTTTAGCACTAGCATCCCAGTTCTTTCTGGGCAATAATTGAAGGGTCACAAATATGTCGTCCTTCTTATTATAGGAATCGATACGCTCTAATCTCCCGTTATAATCCTTTTCTGCATGTTTATACAGTGAATACGGTAAAATTGTATCTGTTGGATAGATATAAAATCTTGTATAAGTCCAGGGAGAATTAATCTCAAAGCGCCTGTACTTCTTCTGAAATAAGATCGTATCAGATAGATTTCTTCTGTTCCTATAATTAGGAATCCACTCTTTTGAAAACACAGCTCCCTCTTTCTTGTTCCAAACCAGAAAAGGCTGCCTCTTCTTAGAAAGGTCAGAAAAAATGAGATTACTCTCCACAAGGTCAAAAGGATAACAAAGTGAATCTCTGATATAATACATTTGCTTACTCATTTCAGGAAATGAAAGATCAGGAACCTCTTCTATAAGCTCATTTTTAGAGTAATTTAGTTTTGATACATGAAAACTCTGCATTTTAACCAGTCCTTTGGAAGCATCAAAATAGACATTCGACATAATATCAATTCCTCCTTTATCAGATTTGATTTCTTTATGGCAGGAACTGATGGTGAAAAGAAAAAGCAGGTATGGAAGTATTAAATTTATTTTCATATTAAAGGATTTAAAAAAAAGCGGCAAATCATTCTTAGACTTGCCGCTTTAAAATAATGGACAGGTATAATTTTATCGTTTAATGCTTTGCTCCTTTACATTGGCCTTATCGTGCCCTCTCTCATCTTCCATCCCCTGCAAAGGCTTGTTGGTATTGATCCTGGTCATATCCTGATCATAAAGGTTCAGATTCTTGTATTGTGGGTTTAAAACCGCTTTTGCTTCAACCACCTGATCATTCTCTTTTATCTTTACTTTAACTATATTCCCTTTTTCCAGAGATTTGATAGTGCTGTCTTTATACTCTGGTTTATCGAATACCAGGTTGGATTTTTCTACAATCTCAGCAGTATCAATACCATAGTTTTTATAAAAATTCTGGAATTTGTAATTTCCTTTTTCAGTTTTAGGTTCACTAAAATCGAACCTCACAAACGCTGGCTCCTTTTGATCAGTCTTGGGATTCAGAAACTCTATTTTCACACTGCGCCCTTCCAGAAGGTTTACAGCTTCCTTGGCGGTAAAAGTATTTTCCCGGTTTACCGGAAAATTATGGGACATCTCTTCATTTTTATCGTTTGTTAATTTTGCGTGATAAGAATTAAGAAAAACACCACCACTTTGAGTTTTATTGAATTTCAAAATAAAATCTACTTTATTTCTGGGCAGAGCCTTATCGGAAGAGGATTTAATTTCAAATTCATTTTTCTTTGATTTAATTCCTTTTTCCAAATCCTTGTGAAGCTTTTCATCTTCTCCAAAACCAAGATATTTCATCTGGTCTTTTAGGTATTGTACCTGATTAAATTCTTTTGTTGTTTCCATAATGTTAGAATTTTGGTTGTTAAACTTTATATCATTTATTGTTAATATTTTAAAGGAAGGCAAGTTATCTTCGTTTAGATAGTTTTTTAAAATTTCGCCATTTCCTAATAATTCATAAGATTCGCCGTATTCCTGCTTTTCCAATAAGCCAAAAACTAATGTGTATTTATCATTCTTCGATAGTTGGTGTCCATCAAGAACATCAGGTATTTGATCCAATTGTTGCTTTGTCAAAGAATAATCATCGTCTGTTGTTCCAAATTCAGTTTTTTGCGCATAAGCTGCTCTTTGATTCTCAGTAATCTGTAATTTTTCAAGTATGAATTCATTTTCTTTCATAAAGGTTCTGTAGTTGAGCAGATCTTTTTTTTCATCTTCTGAAAGTTTCGGGGAAAGATCATTTTTTGCCGCCTTTTCTTTTAAGCTCTGTTCCGCAAAGATTCTAAAGTCGAATAATGTTTGTGGATGGTCATAATGATCTCTCAGAGTTCTCCATCCACTGCCATCGGGTAACCTGTATTCCTGAGTTTGAAGATCATAGCTGTAGTAGCTATTTTCACTCGGGCTTATCAACGAACCGCTACCATCAGCATATTCCCGCCAGATCCATCCTTGCGGAAGACCGGATGCGGGAACCAGATTTTCGTCAAAATCTTCTTTAAAAAACAGATCTTCAAATCCAAGATTGTTTTCTTCCCAATCAAGATCACGGGTACTTTTCCGGCTTTCAGGTGAATCTTTGATGAGTTGATTGACTTCGATATTAAAGTTATTCTCTACTCTTTCGTATTTGTGGTAATGGTAAACCATTCGTTCCTCAATCTTTCTATTGTCTAATCCTGAGCTTAAATCAGTCCTATTCTGAAATTCTTTTGCCCATAAATCGAAAAGTAAATTGTGCCGATCTGACGGATTATCTATTCTGACTATTGTATTTCTTTTGTTATCTACAAACTGTAGGATTTTATCATCATCATAATTATTTAGAACTTCTACCGCATATTTTGCCGTCATATTTCTGAATTTTTCCTGAAAACTATTACCAATCAATTCATTTATAGAATAAGGATGAGTATTTACAGAATGAGCCATTTTAGCTTTATTCTTAAATTGATAAATGGCAATGAACTTTTTTTCCTGACCGGAAAACTTCCGTTCACCGTCCTTAAACCATTGTTCCGGGGACGTATTTTTCATCTCTTTTACAAAGTTTTTATAAGCCCTGGTTATCGGAGTAATATTCTTATCATACCAACTTAAATCATTGACTAATTCCATATTTTTTTGATTATTGATAGTATGTTTTTCTAATTTTTGCTCTTCCGTATCAATGGCACGTAAGTCAAAAGGATCTGCATCCAGCCCGTAATCAAACGTATAGCCGATGGCTTCGCATTCTTCCTGAAAAATGGCACAATCATTATAGTCAAGACCTTCGTACATTGCCTTTTGCTGCCACTTATCACATACGGTCTTCAGTTCTTCAGGAATAAGCTCATAATCTTCAAATAAATCCATTCTTAAATTTTATTTACTTTGAGATTCTACTATATACTAGGTTTATCAACAGGGGGGCTATCTTCTAAAGCCCCTTTTTTCATCCCGCTCATGCTCCTCTTCTTCTCTCATTTGGTTACCATCCTGGTAGAGATCAGGATCGTTTACATTCAACTGAACATCCGATTTTTCCTGTTTTTGGAAAATTCCATCAACAATATCTATCTCTCTTGATACTATATTCAGATCACGGGAAATCTCTTTTGCTATTTCAGGTGGAAATCCTAGCTCTAACTTATCCTGAATAAATGCCTTGAGCTTTAATAACTCATTTTTATAGCGACCAAATTCCTGAGCATCCTTTTTATCTGCAATGATGGCGGTAAGTTCAGTAGCATGTCTAATCAAATCAAACTCAAATACTTTTCCCGTTTCTTCATCAAAGACAAAAGCTTTCTTTTCAAGTCCCGGAAACCCGGGAGGCAATTTATTTGAGACTTCTTTTATATCAGTGTATTCAATTCTCTTTTCACTGTTTTCAAGGAGTTCCGAGAGATTTTTATCACGTTCTAAAAAAATGACATTAAGCCGGCTATTGTTCTCAACGAGCTGAAAAGTGGCTCTTCTTTTATCATTGTCCGCAACGATTGTATATCCCTGTAAAAACCTCTGAATATCTTCAGGACTTAATTTTTTGGAAAATGTATTGTCCTGGTCGATAATTCCATATTTCTTCAGCTGATCTGTGGGTAAATTGTTATTTTTCATTTTTTTAATCTATTTAGTAGGGTTTGTATAATGCTGTACTGGTATTAGGATGGTTTACCATAAGGTTACTGGCTCTTATTAAATCATTTAGAAAATCAGCAGGGTTAATGCTTTGTCCGAATTCTTTTACCGAAAAATGTAAATGAGGCCCTGTAGAATTTCCGGTATTTCCACTCTTTCCAATGATAAATCCGGCTTTCACCAGCTCTCCGACTTTGTAATAGCTCTCCGATAAGTGCAGATAAGCCGTTTCAAAGCGGTTAAAGTGCCGTACTTTAATATAGTTACCACCGCCACCAGGGTCCCAACCACTGGCTGTTACAACACCATCCATTACTGCATATATATTTTCATAATGAGCTTTTAAATCAATACCTCCATGCATTCTCTTCGTACCGAAAATAGGATGTACCCTCGTTCCATAAGGAGATGTGATACTCATCGTATTACGCAGAGGCATTACAATTTTTGATAATACTTCTTTAGGCTCTTCTACAAAATCATATAAAGCACCGGAGGTTTGATTTTTTAAATCCTCTCTTTTTTTCTCAGACCTAAGCTGAGTCACCAGAAGTAAAGAATCTTTTATTCTTTGAATATCTCTTCTGAAATTATTTACATGGCTATATTCTTTCAGCAGTATCTTTAAAGAATCGATGTCATTCTTCAAATCCGCTTTTGTGGTTGTATTAAAGATGTTTTTCCAAAAGTTTTTTCCATTTTTTTTGTTTAACTGCTCATCCTCTTTTGCCGTTTCAGTTATCTTCGAGCTTTCGGTTTTCTTAGGCTGCAAGGGTGAAAGTGTATTGAATTGGGCAGACGTAAAACTGCTTATTAATAGGAAAATGGGTAAAACCATCTTGTAAAGCCTGGCAATTATTATTTTATTCTGTATCATAATTATGCTTTTACTAATTCTCTGACGATTAATTCCACTTCTTTATTAATTTTTCTAAAATTGGTCATCAGGACCTCTTCTTTACGATTAGCTCCTGCTTTATCTATAAAAGAGTAGTAAGTCGGCATTGTAACATAATCCCTTTCTTCTTCTTTAATGGCTTTCATATCTAAATTGATCTTACCATTTATCGCAGAAGTTTTATATTCTTCGGTATTATTTTCTTCCCCCTGAGCAATAATCCCTGCCATTTCCCCGGTTTTAAGTGCTGCTATTTTTCCTGCGGGAATCATAAAATCCATTTTCTCATTGATACTGGTGGTTGTTCCTTGCTGAGAGATTGATTGGGAGTATGATTTCTGTTTTATTTTACCAAAAAGCTTTTCAAGCCAGTCAAGCGTATTTTTATCTCTTACAGAGCCTGATAGAATATTTCCAACAATCGCAGAGATAGTATCTGCTACTTCCTTCTTGTAAAACTGGCGAAGCTGTGGGAGTTCCTGAAGACCTAACATTACGGCAACCTTGTTACTTCTTGCTGTGGCAACGACATTATCAATTTTATGAATGTAAATCGTCGGAAACTCATCAGCAATAATACCTCCCGGCAAATTGTTTTTGGAGTTTATTAAACGCAGTGTCCTGTTGAGTACCGAAGAATATAAGGCGGAGTTAATATCCTGAGTTCCCGGATCTGAAGCCAGAATAATAATGGAAGGGTTATTCCGGTCCGTTATTTTCAGTTCCACTTCATCACCTGAAAACACCCAAAAGCTTTCCTTAGTAGCCAGTCTGGACAAAAATATCTTGAGTGTTCCAACCTGCCCCTCTAATTGGTCAAAAGCCTTATTTTCATAAGCTGATTTAAAGGGTGATAATAAAGAATACAGCTCCTCATGATTAAAAAGTGTATCGAAAATTTCCTTATAACTTCTGTTCATAAAAGAAAGTATATGAGGTAGATCCGAATATTTTCCATTCTCGTGGGTAGCAAAAAAATAAATACAGGAGGAAAGAAAATTAATCGCCGATTGGGTAAAGAACTGATCAGATCCTCCTCCGGAGCTGGTACTGCCCTTTTGTAGAGAAGATACCATAGCTTCTGCCATTTCCTGCGCCTCTGCCAGAGTTTTTACATATTCTTTTTTGAAAGGGTTTACCCTTTTTGATTTTTCAACCTCATTAAGGTTAATAACGTGGAAGCTATAATTATAATCAGAATCTTTACTCTTCTTAAGCAGATAATGGTAATAGGCAATCTGACCCAGATCAGGAAACTTAAAATCATAAATCATAAGACAAAATCCTTTGGCTATCATCTGCCTGATAGCGGGATTGATCACGCCAAAAGATTTACCAGAGCCCGGAACGCCAATTACCATTGTCCCGCGAAATGGATCGATATTTATCCACCCCTCATGCTTTTTACCTCCATACCAAAATATATAGGGAACATTGATACTGGTATCAGATTGTACAAGCTCCTGGTTTTGATCAAAAGACTCTTCTTCCACATTCCACCTATCTTTTCCCATTTTCTGCTGCATCAGTTTGGAAATACTATCTGCTCCCATCTGAAGAATCACTGCTCCCAGAAAAGAAAGAAAAGCATAAACAACCTGATAAAGATTCATTCCCGGAAAGATTTTAAGTAATGAAGAATCTCCGGCTTCTTTTTGCCAAACCAAAGAAGAGAACATCATCACAAGCCCCAGTACCATAGGAACAACTATTTCTACAGCGATATTTAAATCTTTCTTTTTCTTGGCTTTTGTACCGATGGCTACTAATCCTATCAGAATAAGTGTCGCAAATTTGGCATTGACAGGAGGGTAAATAAAGCTCATCTTAGAAAAGTTCCTAAGTAAATTCGTGAGTACCGGAATATCTGCGTGCAGATAAAATAGTGATGCACAATCCAACGCAACTACGGCATATACCACTTTTTGCAGGAATCCGTAAATCCTGATCTGATGCTGCTGTTCTTGCATTAGGAATAATTTTCAAAGTATTCACTCAGTAGTTTATGTTCCTCCAATAGCTTGTTGTGCAGCTTCTGTTGCTGTTGCTGTAATTTTTCATGATCTTCATGTATTTTAACAAAATTGGTATTTAACAGATTCAATTGGTCAATTAATTGACGTCCTCTTTTTTCAACCCTTTCTAAAATATATGATCGATTTGCCTCTTCAGGTATTTTCTCATACCAGTCTTTAAGGATTAATAATTGTTCATAATCTTTTATAAGTTCTTTCTGCTTTTTTTCAAAAATGCTTATACAAACCGAATAATAGATAATTGCAATTAGCATGAGCCCAAAAACTATAATGGCGATAATTTTAAAATTGTCCATGATATTGATAATTAAAAAGTATCGGCCTTTAAAATATCCGAGTAGTTGATCTTCATTTCCAGAGTTCTTCCGGAAAGCTGCTCTTCTATCATACGAATTATCATCACTTTAGAATTCGGGTAAGTAAATTTTTTGAACACATAAATATTCCTGAAATTTTTCCTAAAATATTTTTGAGCATTCAACTGAAAAATCGGGGTCATTTCAATGCTCTGATTATTGGTAGCCTTATGAATCTGCTTATCCTCTACAGAAAATTTCAAAGCTTCAATGTCATAGCTTAAGTTGGAATTGTTTTTAAATGTCATATCCAAGAAAATGTAATCACTCATGACATAGACATTATTGAGCTGAACACTGAGTCTAAGGTTTTTCTCTTGCCGAATCGGATCTTTTTCTGATTTTGTCTGAATAATATTCAGTGCAAATTTTCTAAGCTCGAAATTGGAAAACACCATTTTATTAAACTCTATAGGCTGCATTGCCTCTGGTTGAATATGGACATTGGTAACAGTACTCCTGGTTTCAGAATTCTTGTAAACTGCTTTATATTGGGCAATAAATGACTGTGCTACTACCGTGATAATGCCAATTTGATCTCCGTTGCTGTGTTCAGATAGGTTTTTATTTCCCTCTTTATCGCTCACATTAGACTTATCTGTAATTTTGACCCTGGCAATATGGCTCAATGGTAAATCACCAGTCAGCTGCTGAGTTGAGAGATCAACATATTGGATGGGTTCCGGAGAAATTAGATGAAGGCTGATTCCTTCAGTAATGTCTATTTCCGGTAAATCCGAAATAGCCTGCTGCTTTGTAGCGGTCTGTGCAGTAAAAAATTGAGCTATGAAAATAAGTAACGTATATAATAGAGCTTTCATCTGTTTATTTTTTTTGTTGGTTTTGTGAGTCTTTCATTTGTTTTTCATCTATCAGAAATACCTGTGAGCCATATTTTAACTTGGCTTTATTGGTTTTAATCAGATTGGCAATGGACTTTGAAGTGGAGGTGAATAACTTGGAGCCTATACTGGTGAAAAATCCCTGTCCTCCCATATCCATCTGCGTTCCCTGTACGGAGTTACTTCCCATTTCCCGGATCATATCCCGAAAAACGCTCTCCGGAACATATAGTCCTTTCATTCCATCGACATCGTATATAGACAAGTTGACAGGATAGATTTCTCCTTTAATGAATGCAGAAACTATAGTAAGATTCACCCTTTGCATCGAGAATCCAGAGATTTGTCCATACAGTATAGAGCCTTTCTCTAATCTTTTAGTTCCCACGAAAATGTCCTCTAATAGCCTCAGCCGGATTCTGCTTCCTAAATAACCTTTGTTATTTTCGTCAATGACCGCTTTGATAAAACTATTTTCCCTCTCTCTATAAAAAGCATTAAACTCACTGTTGATCCCTGATTTGCTGACATTGAATGTTGAATTAAGGAATTCTTCAAGCTTTTCCTTACTGGCTTTCAGCTTTTCTTCAGCCATGAGTTTATTTTGGTATTCAGGATCTCTTGATTTTTCTAAAGAATCCATCACCAGCATCTGTTGTTTCAGATATTTAGCCGGATCAGGAGCCTTCTCATTATTTCGAGGTTTTGTTCCTGGACTTTCCATAGGACTACTGCTTTCCCCTCTCCCATATGATTTATTGTTCAGCATTCGGATAATCTCCGAAGACCTTTTATAGTCTCTGTCGTTATTTTGCTCTTGTTTGGGATTATAGTAAGAGGATGAATTTCCCTTGGACCCGTATTCGTTTTGTCTTTTGGATAGGGTTTTAAGTGAATCTATTTTTCTTTTTTGAGCTAATGATAATTGGTCTTCATAGTGTAATAAACTATCCTTCTCTTTGTCAAGCCCTTCCAGCATTGTTCTGTTATCCTCTTTTTTGAAAAATGCATCATAAGCATCATTTTTACTCATAATAGAATCCTTAGACTCACCAAGGGAAAGAGAAAGCTCTTTGGGTTTATCCGTAGGCGGCTCCTTTTGGGTAAACCCTGCTCCCACATAAGCAAAAAGAAGCAGGAATGGCAAAGCCAAAAGAGGCAGCACATATTTTTTTTCCTTAAAATTCAGTTTTTTCATTGAGTTTCGATTTTTAGATAAATTGCCCCCCGGTGCTACCGGTCATTTTTTAATTGCTGATATTGGTTAAACAAATATTCAATCCTCAAGCTGTCCTGTTTTTGCAGTTGTCTCTCGTACCTTTTCACTTTTAAAATTTTAAGCTCTTCCACAATCTTTTTCATCTCTTTTTCATTGTTTACATTAGGATTCTGGGGCATCTGACTTTTGGAATAAAGAGTGGGAGATTTAATTTTAAATACCGTCCCCAAGGGAAAGAAAATGCCTTGAATCAGAGAACCTACAAAGGACACTGAGAGAAAAATCATCGAATAGGTAAAAAACTTTTTAGGATGATGGACTATCCAGTCCAAGCATTTCCGCCTTGTTTGTTTAAATAAAGAGTTCATGGCTAATACGAATTTTTAGATTGATTAGAAATGTCTTCATTATCGATGATACGCCAGTTTCTGAGGATCACACCATGCGGGTTGTTAGGACTGCGAATGAGATCTTCAAAGAAACCCTCTGTGATTAATTTTCGGGTAATAATGGATGACTTCCTGGTAATCATCTGTTTTCCGAAAAAAACGAATTTCTTTTGCTCCGGATTTAGGGTTATCGAATCCGTATGGATACTAACCATTGAACTCGAAGCTATAATCTGGTTATAGAAACCTTTTTCTCTTAAGTTGGTGTATTCTTTCTTTCCACTGTCATCAATCAGATAAAGGGATTTCTGAATATTGTCCTTGATATAGGTATCGTCAGGAGCCAACGTGAAAAATAATCTGTGAAAAAGTTCAATCTGAGCTTTATATTCAACAGGTCTGTTGAGCAAAACATCGGTTTGCTTGGCCAAAACCGGAACGCCATTATCCAATATGTAAATGGATTTTCTGGAATCTTCAATGATTCTGTAAGCAAAGAAAAAACCACCGATAACAATAAAAACAGCAAAAGCAATACTCGCCAGAGAAACAATCTTGTTAATCTTTATTCTTTGTTCAATATTTTTGATAAGCATTTTTATTTTAGGAATTAGAAATTAGACACTAAGTATTTTATTTATTTTCCATTTTTCATGGCTCTGTTTACTCTGCCGGATGCAGAGCCTGCCGCAGCAGATTTTGCAGCCGCTACACCTCCTGTTTTGGCTGCTAGTATTGCCGTTTTTACAGTACTTGCCATTTTACCAGCGGCATTCTTCATTTTGGTCATTACTCCTGCTCCTCCAGCCGTTACAATCGTATCAGCAATTGTAGGAGTCATTAAAACACCTATGCCTGTAACGATATAAGCAACACATGTAAAAAGCTGATTATAGATCATTCCTGAATTATTAATGTAGACCATTAGAGCATCTAAATTGGTAACAGTACCATCTGTTAAAAGTGTATTGTAGCGGTCTATTTCCATAGTATAACCGGAAGCAATGAGTTGCTGACCTATATTGATAATGGTATAAGCAACGAAAGTGTACAGATTGATGTTGATGAATTTAGAAACCCAGCTGTACAGAGAGTTTTCAAATCCCGGAACAAGAGCCATTCCCACAGCAATAGGCCCCAAAATAATGAGTATATAAGCCCAAATCTTCTGAATAAAGAAAATAAGATAGACACAAATCCGAAGAATGGAGAGGCAAATAAATTCAATGACTTCAGCTACTAATTTTTGCATCTGGAATTGCATTCTGATTTGCCATTCTTTAATAGGCTGGATAAGTTTATCTAATCCGTCACTAATATCAAACCAGGAGTCATCTGCATCTTTACCCGTATTCTCAATAACCTCCTGCTTGGCATCTTCACTGGCTTTGAGCTTTATGACGGCATCCAATAACTGTTGTTGCTTCTTGAACCTTTCTACTCTTAAATCATTGACCTCTGATTCTATATCACTAAAAATGGCGACTCCCGGTTCTGCAATCGCTTCAAAGGGAGCTTGAATCAAATTCACGAATCCTGTCCAGTAGATCAGGGTAAATCCAATCAAAACAGGTTTTAGCATAGGCATAATTTCCCATTCTCTGTCTCCCGCAGCCATTTGCCATCCCATATACCCCAGATACATCAAAGCACCTAATCCGCCTATGGCCTTTCCAACCAGTGCAGCATCATTTGCACTATCCTGAACACTGGTATCGAGCTTTGTAAATACCTCCATAAACCATTTCTCAAAAGCACCATCACCTTTTAAAAACTGAAGTAAATTACCATAATCACTGTCTGTTTGGGCAAAGCCCATTACTGGTAGTACTATTGCCAGTAAACAACAAAATAAGGTTAGCTTTTTATTCATATTTAATATCGATGTTTGTATTGTTGCATTATACGCTCGGCACGCTGCTTATCTGATGCCGAAGTCCAACCCGAAGGCAATGCAGAAGGAGAATGATCTTTCAAAATATTTTTATAATCCAGAAGAAGGGTCGTCTTGTTATTTTGCTTTCTTAATTCCTGTACAAATTTCCTCCACCGTAAGAGTGTTTCGTGGTACATTATAAAGCGTTTTCCCCTTGGCATATCCATAGATCGGGACATAGCGTATTTCTCTTTAATGAGATCAAGCTCCTCCTGAAGTCTTTTGAGTGTTCCTGTAGTATGAAGTGTTTCATAAGCCTCCTGATTTTTCAGCCGCCATTCCATAAAATTTTGTGGCGTATCAGGAAATTCTGTGATTGGCTTTAACATCCGCTTGTAATACAAGAGCCATAACGGATCAGCATCTACAGTAACACTCGTCCAATGGGCAAAATCCTGAACGCTCCTTTTGTAAATGGTATCGGAAGCTGCCTTTATTTTTTTAGCCTCTTCTTCCTCATATTTCAATTGAGCAAATCGCTGATTCTGCACTCCTGTAGGCTTTAATGGTCTTATGTCCTCTCCATCCTTATAATCTCTATTGATATTTGGAGCCCACATCCCCCATACCGTGGCGTAAGCAAAATTGGTTTGAATCCCTAAAAAATATTTGGGATAGGGTCGCCAGTCTCCCCAGCTTTCAAAAACCATTCTTTTATGTTGGGCAACAATGGCAGGATCATTCAGGCGCTTTACACTCACTTGTGCAAAAACACCCATAGTTATAAACAAGAATGAAAAGCCTATTAATTTTCTGAATTGATATTTCATCGTTTAATTAAATATGTATTTATATTTTTGAATAATATCTCCTACAATCGCTCTGTCGACATTGATATAGTTCCTGAGGACAGGGACCTGATAGAGATAAGGGATCTTCTTGGCATTCTCTAAGCGTAAAATGATATAGAGAATATTACCATTGATGTTTCTAGCCCTTGTAAATACCTTTTCCAAAAGCATTTCCCGATCCATAGCATCCATCAAAAAGTCTTTGTTTTCATTTAATATATCCGCCGATACTTCCTGCTGAAGCTTTAGTACCTGTTCTCCTATTGCGCTATAATATTTTGAAACTAAAACCGCATATTCAGGATGTTGTATCGATAAATCCAGCATTCTGTTAGAATTGCTTACGATTTTTCCCACATACTGATAGAGATAGATGAGCTTTTTACTCTGGGTAAGGGCTGAATTAACATTTTTCAGCTGCTGATAGATATACTCCTGAATGGCAATTACTTGTGCAGTCTTATTTTTAATCTCATTATAGAGCTCATTTTGCTTTTCATAAGAATCTAAAAACACCTGCTCACTTCCTAAACGAACGCCGTGATTGACGGTAATCTGGGATAACAGCTTGTCATTAATCACTATCTGCTGGCTTTTTACGTAAACCGCAGAAAACACTATAATTCCGAAGGTTACTATTTTTTTCATTTCTTATTAAAAGGATTTGATATTCTTCATGATATTTTCCACAACCTGCCTATCCCTGTTGACATAATATTGGAAGGCTCTCTTATTCCTTAGAACTTTGGCTTTAATGTCACGTATTTTTAAAAGCATGTGGGTAGAATTCCTGCTAAGGGTTTTCACCTCTCCTAAAGCATAGTCCAATAAAATTTTACGCTCCGATTTTTCCATTTGGTTGATCGCTCCGTAAGAGAGGATAATTCCTGTAATCAGGCGGGTCACCATTTGCAGATCATCCACATACTGCACTCCGGAAGGTAAAACCGTTATAATGGAATAAGGTGCTGTACTCAATTCATCAATAATGGAAGCCTGATTTTGAGTAATTTTCTTAACCTCCCTGCTCATCGCTACTCCGGTTGGAATGGCCTGCAGAGCAAATGAAACAATCCTGAGCCTATCCTGTACCTTAGTAACCTTATCCTTAAAGCTATTCCACTCGCTTCTGTTGGTGGTCTCAATACCAGCATTCAGAGCCTGATTCTTTCGCATTTCCTTTTGCCTGTCATGCTCTTTCATCGTGGCATTGATCTCTATATTCATCATCGGAAAGGAAACATTTTCTTTCTGCCAGGCAGGGGTGGAACCCCCTCCTGAAGAAGTTAATACCACATAAACTACCGGAATAAAGAGGCGTAGAAAAATCTTTTTTTTGAGCCCATAAAGTCGGTGAAACTTATTTCTCGAGTTCATACAAAAAATTTAAAAATTGCGTTTGTATCGGTTCATAATGTCTTCAACAATAGCCTTATCCGTATTGATGTATCCCGCAAAAGGATTAATGGAATTCCAAAACCCCAGTCTATTAGCCTTTTCAAGTCTCAGTTTTATGGCCAGAAGCCACAGCTTTAGACTTTTTACATTTCCCGAAATATTATGCAGAATTTTATAGCGATCACCTGCCGTAGCAAGGTTGAGCTCTCCCGAAGAAAGAATATCCGATACATCTGTTACGATTTTCAAACTTTGCTCATACGTTTTTTGGGACGCTTTAGTTCCAAAAATGGCGTACTGTGGATGTGCAGAAGCTAGTTGAACCACATCAGAAGAATATTTATAACACTTATTTAGTTCTGAATAAATTTCTTTTACCTGAAGTCCATTTTGTAAGGTTCCGGAAACTTCTTTTAAACCTTTGAGTATTCTGTTCTGAATATCATTAGCTGCCACCATCTGGGTTCCTACCCACATTTGTGCATCCTTCAGCTTGGAAGTTTCCTCTATGACTTCATTCTGTTTGGCTTTCAGGTTTTCTGAATACAGGATCATCGCTGCTGTTACCGTAGGATCTATATAGGTATTTTGGGCATATAGTAAGCTTCCGAATCCTAAAAAAAATAAACTAAACTTTTTCATATTCATAGACTTCTCTGTTGACTAATTCCGAAAAACTGATGTTATAATCTTCTAATTCCTGAGAAATGATTTTGAAGATATTTTTACCGGCATTCTCCTTCCTGTTCTTAAGCTCATGATAGAACCTAAGAACCTTCTGATCTAAAGGTCTTTTATACAGATTTACTAAAGAGACCATACTTCCCATTTCATCCCCGAAGTTCTTCACCTGGTCTACAAAAATTTCCAGAGCTTTATCATAGTTCCCATACTTTTGTACATAATATTCAACAGCCGATTTTTCAGGTTTTTCCGTAGTATAGGTTAAATACTGCTCGAGAGATACCTCGTTACCATATACTTCTCCTTTAGAACCTCGTTTCAGATAAAATTCCTTGAAACGGCTTCGTCCATGCTTATTATTTAAGTTGTTGATCGTGAAAATCTTATTCTGCTCTACTTTATTTAAGGATAATAAAGCCGCTATACGATCAAAATTGTCCTTGAATTTGGTCTGATCCAGAAGGATAAACGTATCGGAATTATTGATAATACTGTCTTTTACAACAGCATTTCCGATAATATCATCCAGTTCCTGGGTTACCACCACAGCTTCACCCCAGAATTTCCTTACTGTCTTATAGAGATATAAAATATATCCACCCATTAATTTTGATGCAATCGCCTTCCATGCTTCTTCGATTATAAGGGCTTTACGACGATCTTTTCTGAGTCTCATTTTCTGGATGAAAGTATCCATGATGATAAGTGTTACAATGGGGAAAAGCTTGGGATTATCTTTCACATTATCAATTTCGAAAACAATAAAAGGCTCATCAAATAGTGTATTGTCAGCACTTTCATTGAGTGTAGTTTCATATCTTCCGCCTTTGTAAAAATCCCTTAGAACAAACAGGAAGGTCCTTAAATTAAATTCTCTTTCCGTTATTCTGTGCTTTTTATTCCCAAGGTAAAGAGGCAGAAATTTGTCGCAGTACTCATAAAATCCATTGAAGGAAAGTTCTCCTGTATTAAGCTTCTCTTCCAGTTCCTTAATCTTTTTAATGAGAGTCTTTTTAAAAGATTCATTCCACTCCTTCGGATCGTTGGGCTTTTTTATAATTTCATTAGCCTGAATGATCATCAGTAGGGTTTCATTATAAGCCCTGCGCTTTTCTTCACTACTCAAAATTTCATAAGCCTCATAGACTTTATAGAATTTTTCACTGTCATAATCAGGATTATTCACGTTTTTATCCGGATGATATTCAATCGCCAATTTTCTAAAGGCTTCTTTAACTTCATCAGAATCAGCATCGAAAGCTATTCCCAGTACATCATAATAACTATGTCTATCCGACATTTCTTCCTCATAGTCTGCAAGAATATCTTCTTCATGAATATTATATTTACTTAAGTAGAGCATTAATTCTTCAGAGCTTTTATGCTTATACCATTCTGTTCCGGAATTGAAATAAGTATGATAATAGGACATCAGTACATTGTCCAATATGGATTTCTGTGCAGAGGTCATCATAGCATCCGGTCCTTGCCAGATGAGAAAGATCAGATTAGTCAAAAACTCTATTTTTTCAATATTGAATTCTTTCTTATCCATCAGAAAAGGATTCATCGTAATTGGCTTTTCTTCTGTATACTGAATATATCGCCCACCTTTGTACATACATGTTCCCGAGTAGGAATCTCCTGTATCCACGATCACAACATCATAATTATAAGTAAGATACTGCTCTACGATATTATTCATTAAAAAGCTCTTGCCTGATCCGCTGGGTCCCAGCACAAACTTATTCCGGTTATTGATTCTTCCGATTTTCATCGGTGAATCCGCAGGATCAACTTTTATAGGGACTCCCTGTCTGTCGGTAAATCTTAGGTAGAAGCTGCTTTCTTCATTCAAAGGGTAGCTTTCTTTAAAAAAAAAACAAAGCGCAGCTTCGCTTGTCGTCATAAACAGATCATATTCCCTAAGCTCTGTAGCATTGCCCGGAAGGGCGGCCCTGAAAAGCTCAAGCTGATTGTAGGCATTCTTCGAAACAATAATTCCTTTGGTGAATAGCTTGTTCTCAATCATAGACTGGATATTTTCCATTTT
The DNA here is from genome assembly GCF_056844665.1 of Chryseobacterium sp. FR048. Classification (NCBI taxonomy): domain Bacteria; kingdom Pseudomonadati; phylum Bacteroidota; class Flavobacteriia; order Flavobacteriales; family Weeksellaceae; genus Chryseobacterium; species Chryseobacterium sp. FR048. The sequence continues at coordinate 861,408 of NZ_JBXDSE010000001.1, forward strand.
TTCCAGCGTAGGCGCTGAAAACAAAATGGAAAAATGGGCATTGACTACTAACTGACCGTCTATAGCGATATTATGAAGCAGCGTCTGAATCTCCTCAGCAATAATGGCATTGGAAGGAGAATTGTTAGCAGCACCTTCGTGCTTTTTCTTCTTTTTATCAAGTTCCCTTTGCTGCTGTGCCTGATGTGGAATGGTAATGACCTGGTTGTAGATAATCGTTTCGTAATCTTCCAGCTCACCTATAAAAGTGAAATTATCTACTGCCGTTTCTCCGGCTGCCCCATTACCTCCCAATAGAGAATATGGTTCTATTTCAGAGGGTAAATCAATCTTTTCAACATCGACATAAGAAATATTCTTAACAAACCTGCTTCCTATTTGCAAATACTCCTCAGTACTTTTAATATTATCATAAGTCGGAGTATCTCTAAGCTGCATGGATAAAACTCCGGACAGGTAATACTCAAAGTCTTTTTCAAATAAGAACTCCGGCTCACAGTTATTTTGTTTTAAAAGCATAAACACCTTCTGGCATTTGTCCCGGAGTTCTTTATAGCTCTTTTCTGTTATATTGCCACCGGTCGCTGACCGGCCGTTTTTCTTTATTTTATCATTAATAATATCTGTAAACAGTAAAACTGTATCAATGGTTTTGAAAAGTCTCCCCTCAAAATGCTCGGAGTATTTCTGTTGCAAAAACTGATTGGATTTCTCAGCTGTGTATCTTTTTTTGGCGAAAATATCAAGCTTTTGAACAATTCTTCCTTCTCCGATAATGGATACTACCTGATTCAAAACCGTATGGAAATGGAGATAATGATCCGGATCTGCTGAGTACTGCTCCACCATATTTCTAAGCCTGATCCCTATAATTGGATTTCCATACTGCCCGAACAGAACATCAAAACCCCAATCATAATTTTCCCCATAGTCACAGCCGATGAAAGGAATAGTAAATGCTTGTTTTTTTGTTTTCATATAACATTATTTATTCTTTATTGGACATACCTTCACCTTTCTGTAAAAGCTTTTTATTGTTTATCCTTTTTGGAAAAATGAAAATTTGATTACTATTTTTAGTCTTATCGTACAGTCCGTATTTGTCCTGTCTTCTGAAGATCAGATAAACACCGCCTCCGGTCGCTAAAAGCCCCAGTAAAGAGCCTAATAGTCCGAACTTGGACAATATGAGAGCTGCAATGACCCCGCCTCCGATAACACCCACGGCATAAAAAATATATTTGCCTTTGAGCCCGAAGAATACAAGAGGCTTTTTCAGCCCCTTGTATAGGTAGAATCCCATGACTTATGCAAAGAATGAGGTTACGAATTCCGGTACTACAATTAGAAAGATCATCGCTCCGCCATAACCAAGGATTTCTTTGTTCACATCCTGGTCTCCATTGGTCCATTTGTTATATACTCTAAGACCTCCAATAAAGCCTACTAATCCGCCCACGGCTTTTAAAATCAGTTTAATAGGGTCCCAATAGTCCTTAATATCACTGGCTGCATTTGATATAGCCGTTGCTCCTCCCTGAGCAAATGCAGGAGTGATAGCGAGAAGAATTACACAGGCTGTCAATAACTTTTTTACCACTTGATGGCATTTAAATTTGTGATTCATAATGATTAAATTTTATTATCAGAATTAGATTTTATGCTTAGAATTGGGCATAAGGGGTATGCTATCCTCATGGGTTAAGGATCATACAGGGTAATTTTTGAAGTGTTTTTTGCTTAAATTATAGAGTGGTAGACTTTCTGTCCATCGTAGTTAGCGACCATTTGAACAGTTGTCTCCGATAAATTCAGGAGCTCTTTCCAGTGGGATTTAGTTTTCTCCTTTTTTTCGCTCTTAGAATCCTGATCTGACATATTAGATACAGGCTGAGATGGGTTGGCGTGATCTGGCTGATTTCTTTCTTCTACTGCCGGAGCGCTGTTGTTTTTTGCTGGTAAAGGCATATCATCAATATCCTGTTCAGCTTCAAATCTTTTCCTTAAGTCTTCCAAATCCGGTTGCTCTTCACTGGAGGATTGTGTTGGAAGGTTAAGTTCCCTTTTCAAAAAAGATTGGGGAGTTCGGATGTTTTCAACATCTTCAATTCCGATGGAAGTCGGAATCTGGTCCCGAGTCTTGGAAAAATCACCAAGTGAAAATTCCTCAGTTAAATCTACATGTATGATTTTCTCTTTCCTTAAAAACAGATCATACAGGATATTTCCGGCATAGTACAGGAAATAAAGTCCCAATAGAATTAGTGAATACTTTATCATTTCTTATTTTTGATTTTGTTTTTACTAAATGACTAGCCTTAAAGAGTAATTTGTAGTGCTTCATTAATCTGGTCTATGATTTCATTGAATGGCTTTTTTATAGCATATTTTTGTTCATAAGTCAGCTTTCGGGTATCAATGGTCTGTAGACAGTTTCTCTTATACACAGGGCTTTCAATCAGGGTTCCGTATTTTGAAATTTCTATATCCATTTCCTTTTGGTTGAGATATTTATAGCCTTTGTCATATTTGGAACGGATAAAGATCCGCTCTGCCTCACTTTCAAGAAGTCCCAGTAGGTTTTTAAATACCAGGGTAGATTTTACCGATACATCAGAATATTCAAAAGGAATAATGATGAAATCGCTGTAAATGAGTAGATCACTGTATTTTTGATCGAGTGTACCCGCCAGATCAAACAGGTAGATTTCTTTACTCTCCTTTAAATCAATAATTTTTTCTAAATCTGCAAAAGGCTGCTCTTCATCATCATTTCCTATAACTTCCACATCATACAGCTTGGGCAGCTCTAAAGATTCATCTTCTTTCCATTTATTAAAGAAGGACTTCTGATAATCAAAATCAAACACATTGATCTTTCTTTCAGATACAATGGTTAGATAATTGGCAAATGCTAAGGCAAGCGTGGTTTTCCCCGCTCCCCCCTTTTGGGTTGCGAACGTGATAATCATAGTATGGTTGTCTGTTGCTGGTTTATTTTTTATTGGAAGCCGAACCTCGGCCGGCCGGCTTATCGATTTTTCTTTTTACGTCTTTTCTTAAGTTCCTCCTCCGCAGGATCTTTTCCAGATCCTCCTGAAGATTTACTGAATTGAAAAATCAAATCATTAATACTTTTACTCAGCTCCTTTGTAAGCTTTTCATTTTGACTTACCGAAACCTGCTGCTGGTGTAGATCTGGATTTAAAAACCTTTGATAACCCCTCTCTCCTATTAACTGTTCCAGCTCTCCTACATAATGTAATTTTGAGTGAATAGCATAATATTTATCGTCCTTGGATTTTATAATATGAACATCTTTTGGACTCTGTGTTTTAACATACTGCTTTACATCCCTCCTAATAGAGCCAAACACTTCTCTATTCTTACTTTTCTTAGTTTCAAAAAGCATAAAATCTTCTGGTACACCATTAGGATTCTGGCGCTTTAAATATGCTATCAGGACCTCTTTAGAAGCTTCATCAGCTATATTATAATCCTTTAGCCCTTCAAAAAGTTTTTTATCTATGGTTTCAGCAGTAAATTCAAACAGCTCATTCATTTTCAAAATATCGCTTCCTTTATACACCGATCCTGTCTTATGGTCAATCAAGCTATATCCGAAAGGTTTAAGATCGACAGCTGATTTTTCTTTATTAGAAATATGAAATACAATATCAACCCCAAAGACATCTCTCAATTTTTTCTGAAGCTCACTCTCAAATTCAATTTTAGGGAGCGTTTTTGTTTTTAGCTTTTCCTCCGGTAACATAGCCTCTTGTGCTCTATGGTCTTCAATCTTAAACACTTTGCACGAGTACAGTTCTTTGTATTTTGAGAAAATCGCCTTAAGCTGCTTCGCTCTGGAATCATTTTTATGATTACTTAAGTTTAGTTCGGCAGTATTAATTGTTTTTTCCCGAACTCCGTTTTTCAAAATATCCAGAGCATTCTCATCATTCTTGTTTTGGATAAGCTTAAATCCGTTTCTTTCCAAAAGCAGTTCCAATTGCTTAAGAGAACCATATCGGTAACCTAGTAATTTTCCTATTTGCTCCTGCGAGTTTACCCCATACAGCTTTTCCATAACCTGGCTTAATGCTTTCTGGGCTTTAAGCTTTTCATAACTGTCATTAATTTTCTTATCCGTTTGCTTGTCTACACGGGTTGAAATAATGTGTATGTGGTTATTTTCAGTATCATTATGGAATACCGCTATATAAGGCTGCTGCCCGTATCCCAGCTCATTCATAAAATTTTCTGCAATACTCGTGAGCTCGTCTTTCGTATGCTCTTGAAACTTCGTGGAAATAGCAGCATGAAACTGAGGCTTCTTTACCCTTTCATTATTTGAAACAGATTTCAAATAGTCCCGAACATCCTGCTGGCTACTGTTTTCGTTAATGGAAGAAGGAAAATTTTTCATCAGCATCAGTTCTCCCGACCCTTTCTCTACTTTTTTGTCATTATACTGCACTCCGGGAAAACCTGATCCCGCAGGTTCCATGATCTTCACAATCATCTTGCAAGCATTGAATAGATTTTGGAAAAGATCATATTCTGCTCTCTCTTCAATTTTTCAATTTCAGAAAGCTTATCCAGGAAATCTTTCAATGCCTCTTCAGAAATAAACTTTTGTACATTTACGATTCTTGCAATCTGGTTAATATTGGTTTCTATCTTGATAAAAATATTATCCTGTTTTTCAATGAAAGCCATTACCTTTCGCCTTTCATCATTCAGAATTCTGTTCTCTACCGAATGGGTAATCAGGCTAGTTAGGGAAATTTGCTTTTTTGAGCAGATCCTTTTCCAGTTTTCTTTTCTGGATTTTTGGATTCTTATGATAATTAGGTCTTCTTTTCCATCTTTTTCCATTTCTAGTTTTTCCTATGGTAAATAAATAGTCGAGATTTTATCAAAAAAATAGCTCTTCGCTTCTTGGTAAGTAAGGGGTAATATTGTCCCTTAAAAAAATGACAGAAAAATAAATCAGTGTTTTCATTTTGTTTTGATTAAAATTTCTTTTGCAAAATTGGGGCATAAAAACACTGAAAGCAATAGTATTCATGGGGCGTGGGCTAAAAAAGAACACGCTGGACTTATCTGGAAGATCTGGAGATTAAAAAAGAATGTACTGGGCTATTCTGGATGATTGTACCTGATTTTCCCAAAATAAAAAAAAACGAGTTCCGAAGTTTTTTCCCCTTTTTGCAAAAAAGGCAAGATCGTCTTTGGATCATACAACTTGAAAAGTTTGTATATACAAAGACACATCTTGCCTGTTAAGGCGCAACCATTTTTCAAAGCTCTGAAAAGCATCTACTCAAATCAATAAAATACTAATAATCAATCAATTGATTTTATTTGCGCATTTTTGCTGTTGAAAGAAAGAAATATTGGCGCAGGAAAATACAGTACCCTGTATCTATTTTACTCAGGTAAGAATACTACCTGATACTATTTTATGCAAGTACTACAATATGGTGGGTAAATTTTACTCAGGTAAAATGAAAACATGGGCAATTTTTACGTAGGTCTCAATTTTTGGCTGGGTTATTTAAGATCAGAATGTACCTGATCTTTTTTTGTACATGTGCTGCAATAAGATGGGTAAATAGTAGTCAGGTCAAAAGAAAGACAATGGGTAATTTTTACGCAGGGGTCAACATTTTACAGATATCGTATGATTTGGGCAAACAGTATTTACACTATTGGAAAAACTTGAATGCCAAAAAAAGTTTTCATAAAGTCTAAAAGAGTCCATTAATTAATATGGTATTGAAAAAACAAGTTTTGTATCTTTGAAAAATGGCAGAAAAACCTCAAAACTCCAGTAAGACTTTATACAATTCGATTGCACAAATTATTATTGATGCAAAATCTGCAGTTTACAGAAATACTAATGCAATAGTACTCAAGATGTATTGGGAAATTGGTAAGCTGATTATTGAAGAGTAACAAAATGGGCAAAGTCGTGCCCAATATGGAAAGTCTACACTTAAAAACATCGCCAATCAGCTGACTCTGGAATTTGGAAAAGGATTTAATGAACGGAATCTCAACAATATGAAGGCTTTCTTCAGTTCATTTCCAATTTGGAACGCAGTGCATACCGAATTAAGCTGGACTCATTACAGAATAATCAGCGAATTGAAAGCCTTGATCACAGGGTACAGTATATGCTCCATTATATCGAAGGGAACTGGAATACATGGACTTTGCAACGAAATATTGATAGTCAATACCTTGGAAGATTGCTGAAATTTCCGAAAAATGACAGTAGAGAAACTTCACACTTTCTTAAAGACCCCTACATTTTTGAGTTTTTAGAGCTTCCGTCCGATAACTCTCAAACGGAAATTCAAATAGAATCTATTCTTATCTCTCATCTCCAGCAGTTTCTAATGGAACTTGGAAAGGGGTTTGCTTTTGTGGCAAGACAGCAGCATATTGTCACAGATACCTCCTATTTTTTCATTGACCTTGTATTTTATAATTATTATCTCTAATGCTTAATCCTGGTAGATCGTAAAACGCACAAACTTACATGAAAAAGAATATTGATGATATTATATATGAAATTTAATAAAATTTATCATTGAAATTCGGATACGAAAATGATTGCTAATAGTTACTTGGTCGCTACTTCAATGGCTTTTCTAAAATCATCTGCATCGCTACCAATAAGCAGATAACCTGCAAAACCAATCTCTAAAAGAGATTTTACTGTTTTTTCTGTATCAATATCACTATGGGCAATCAGCTTAATGGTTGGATATTGCGTTCTTAATTTTTGAAGCTGCACAAGCACATTCTTGTTGTAAAAATCAAGGTCGATAATGCAAACTTTGGGAAGCTCTTTTAATGCTGATAATTGAGATAATCCGTCTTCAATGTTTTCCGAACGAAATAATACTTCAAGCCCTGAAGCAACGAGGTTGTCGCAGTTCAAATCCAAAATCGGACTGTTATCATTGATAAAGGCAAGAGTAATTCTTTGTTGTGCTGTACCAGTTTCCATATCATACCTTTTTTAAGTTGATGTAACCCTGCACAAAAAAGAAAGCGCAGGCAACTACACTTACCGCACATTGAGGCACTGGTATGCCCGACAACGAATAAGCGAGCGCCCACGCCTATGACGTGAGCGTTCCTACTTATTTGTCCCGTTGTCTAAAAATTACCAGTTTTCAATGTGGGACTTAAAGCAAAAACACTTTAAGTTTTTTCTATATTTTCGAGGGCAAAGATACTAAAATCGTTCCTTTTTGACAGCATATAATACAAAAAGGTTAAAGTAAAACTGTTTTGTGTGAAAAATAATTCTGCTCCAAAATGCTCATTATATCGCTTTCCTTATAAATAATCTTACCACCTATTTGTATTGCGGTATGTGTAAAGCCACTATCGAAAAAGCAGGCAACGTGAACAAGGTAGCCAGTGTAGAATGGAATAAAGACACTAAAATGGCTACGCTCACTTATGACGGTAATAAGACCAATCAGGATGAAATATTGAAACGTATCGCTTTGGCAGGTTACGACAGCGAAAAGTTTTTAGCACCGGATGATGTGTATGCAAAGCTACCGGGATGTTGCCAGTACGACAGGGAATTAAAGCCAGTCGCAAAATCTAATGATGCGGGTGGCTTGCTTTGGCAAAACAGATCTTCCCTGTCGGTCAGATTTTCTTTTGCCGTATTTTTTTGCAGGATAATAAGGTCGCTGCCCACTTCCGTACCTGCATATTCGGTAAACAGGTTGTTAGGCAATCTTACAACCGAAACCAAATTATTATCCTGCATTAACGCCCTGCGTATGGGTTCGTTCTTAGGGCTGTTGAGGATGCCCTGTGAAGTAATGTAAACCAACAAACCGCCCTCACGGAGCATATCAGCACCTTTCAGAAAAAAGTAATTGTGTATGCTTCGGGCAGCCTGTACTTTGGCATCGTCCCTGCTTCGGGAAAAGGACAAATCAAATACGGAAGTATCGCCGAACGGGATGTTACTGGCGATTACATCATAGCTGTTTTGTTCCTTTTCGGGGATTTCTTCAAAGCCATTTATACGGATATTGCTTTCGGGGTAAAGCTGCTTTAAAATCTTGCCTGTAAGCAAGTCCTTTTCATAAGCGGTAACACTGGCTTTCTGATTTTCCGAAAAGGATTGAATGAATGAGCCGATACCTGCGGAGGGTTCAAGGAATTTATCAATGTGCAGACCATTATCTCGCAAGGCAGATGAAATGGCATCTATAACCTTTGGCGGGGTATAAAAAGCCGTCAGTACGGAACTTTTCATACTATCCACATACCTGTGGTATTGCTTATCGTCTTCGGAATTTTCTTTGAGTAGTTGGTGGAGTTCCTGCGTGGGTGGAAAAAGGTCGTGTTCTGTTTTTCTCCAATGATTGATGTCTATTTCGTTGGCTACGGGGTTCAAAACGAATTTAAGACCGCCAAATCCGCTGTATCGCATCATTAGCAGTCTTTCGCCTACGGTGGCTTGCCGTTTCTCCTTTTCCAGTTTAAAAACAATTCGCAGGGCATCAATATTCTGTTGGAGATGGAACCGCTTACTGAAGCCCATTTTCCTCAATCCATATTGAGATGGTTCCGGTCAGTTCGGTATAGAGTAAATCAAACTCATACCCGTAGGCGAAATCATCGGTTAGTTCATATCCTGCGAAAACAGGCTCACAAATGGGAAACATTTTCAGGGCGAACGGTCGCAGTTCCTCGTCAGCCATTATGGTATCAAACTCATTGCATACCACTTTAAAAACCGTGTCGAACTTGGAAAAGTGTAAGCCCTCAAAAAGTATATAGTTGGCTATTTCGTCGCATTGCTCAACGGCGTTTCCCGAACGGAAAGCACCCTCATAAGCATTGGCAGCCCACGAAGACCGTTGGTCGATAAATTTTTGGTCGTGTGCCTTTTCGGGAAAGCTGCTGTTTAATAATTCTTGCAGTCGTAATCTGAAATACGACAGGTCTTTTTGCTGTACATCCATACTTATTTTGTTTAGAATTTTACTTAAATCCTAAAATTAGAGGTAGCAGCAAATGCCTTTAATAATGTTGTAGGGTTTGGCTTTGAAAGGCAGGGTTTGGCGTTTCAAATAGTAAATTGGAGAGAAAAGTAGAACCTCATTATCAAGTTTTCTCTAAAAATTTGAAAGTTGGGAGGATGTAAATTTGTATTTTAGCAATTGCTTAAATAAGCAAATTTGCTATATTTGCACTATGGATAATACTTCGTGCATAAGACAACAAGCAGACATTAAACAAATTAATCGCTGTAAAGAACGGGTTTCAGAACTCCACGGTTCGTTTGATTATTTGTCTAACGGACTGGAGTTGGCGGGAAACAATGTAAGATTGAAAATCCTGTTTCTGATTTATGAAGAAAAACGACTTTGTGTTTGTGATTTAAGCGATATTCTCGGTATGACAATTTCTGCAATTTCTCAGCATTTACGAAAACTCAAAGACCGTAAACTAATTGAAACGGAAAGAGAGGCGCAAACCATTTTTTACTCGTTGACAAAAGAGTATGAGAAAATGTTGGAACCATTTTTTAAAATACTTGACGATAACAAAATTTTAGAAACAATATGAAAACGGACAACAAACTAATTGGGACTGGACTTTTGACTGCAATAGCAGCTTCATTATGTTGCATTACACCTGTTTTGGCTATCATAGCAGGAACAAGTGGACTTGCTTCAACTTTCTCTTGGCTCGAACCTTTTCGTCCATATTTTATCGGGTTAACTATTTTAGTGCTTGCTTTTGCTTGGTATCAAAAATTGAAACCGCAAAAGAAAATTGACTGCAACTGTGAAACAACTGAAAAATCAAACTTTATGAAAACAAAATCATTTTTAGGAATTATTACCGTTATGGCGGCTTTACTTTTATCATTTCCGCTTTATGCCCACATCTTTTTTCCAAAGACCGAAAGTAAAGCAATTATTACCCAAACTTCCAAAATTCAGAAAGTTGAGTTTACAATTAAAGGGATGACTTGTTCAGGTTGTGAACACCACGTTAAAACAGAGATTAGCAAACTAAAAGGAATTGTCGAAGTTGTGGTTTCCTATGAGAAAGGCAACGCCATTGTTAAGTTTGACAACAAACAAACAAGTATAGCAGAAATAGAAAAAGCTATCAATTCGACAGGATACAAATCACTAAAAAGTAAAATTATATCATAATGGAAATTAAATTACAATCCGTAATAACCTGTCCAAACTGCGGATACAAAAAAGAGGAAACAATGCCGACAGATGCTTGCCAATATTTTTATGAATGTGAAAATTGCAAGACAAGATTAAAACCATTACAAGGCGATTGTTGTGTGTATTGCAGTTATGGTACTGTAAAATGCCCGCCAATACAAGCAGGAAATAGCTGTTGTAAATAAGAGAGGTTTAATAATTTATTTTAGAAAGCTACTTATCTATATTTGTAGGTATAGACCTCTTTAGTAAAACCCTCCGATAATTAGGAGGGTTATTTTTTATGGCTTATTCAAGATTTGAAGCATCCTGACGACTTCAATATCCATTCTCGAAAAGGCAAACCATTTTTTGCCCAGGTCTTTGAGCGATGCCCCGATGTGGTAGAGTTCCGTATCGTCAATAATCAAAAATCGGTCGTGGGCATCAGAGAAAACCTCCATATCTACCGGAGGATATTGGCTATTGTAGCGTTGTAAATCTAACCGTAATTGATTGCTGATACTTTTGGTAAGGATTTTAGCTGTGACATCATTGTTTCGCTTGCCCAACAAGGTTAGCACCGTATCGTCCACATAATTATCAAGCAGGATAATAGAGCTTTTGGCACTTCGGATAATATCGGAAACAAAGGCGTAGGCATCGAACACCTGCCCGTTGTAGAAAATACCTTTTTCGCTATGGAGCTTGTCGCTTTCCAAAGCCTTAAAAATCTCTTCAAATTTTTGGTCGGCTTCCAGTTGCTTTAATTCGATATTATCCAAACGATGAAACAAAGAAGCATTGCTGATAAGCATACGCCGCATTTCTACAAAGGCTTCCATTATTTCCACACTCATTTTAACGGCTATATCTGAACGGAGTATGGCAGATGCCATTGCAACACCTTGTTCGGTAAAAACATAGGGCAAATACTTTATTAGTGGAGGAAATGCCAAACGCCCCACCTATAAATGCATTTGCTAAAAAATATTAAGCATTAATCTTTGGCGGTTGCCAAATGTTTCCGTGGTAATTGGAAATGAAATTGAAAGCCCAAAGTGGGAATTTTTGCTGTTTGCCGAAACTCGGCTTTGTCTCGCTTATTTTGAACGTTTGAAACGTAAAATTTACAACGGTATGACAACTGGCGCAAGAACAAAAAGGGCTGCACACATCTTTGCAGTTCGTTTGGTCGTTGGAGATTTTAGTAAATTCTGATTTTGAAGAATTGCTAATATTTATATCGCACGCATCAGTACAGGGCATTACGGATAATGCCAAAAAATAGATACTGAATAGGATTACAAATATTTTCATCAGACTGCAAATATAAAAAATATTTTAGTGCAATCGAATTGCAAAGTTGAAAAGGATATTAGCTACAACGGTCGCATTTACCTTTTAGGACCAAATTAGCACCTTCTAATTTGAAGTTTTGGGGGATATTAATATCTGGAATTTCTGTTTCAGTAAGGCAAAAAGTGTGTTTACATTCGGTGCAATAAAAATGAGTATGTAATTCTGACAAGTCGCAATTACAGCCCGATTGGCAAAGTGCGTATTTTATTACTCCGCTTCCATCATCAATGGTATGGATAAGTTTGTGGTCCAGAAATATTTTGAGCGTTCTGAATAAAGTGACATTATCAGCTTTTTCAAATTGCTCCGCCAATTCTTTATGACTTACTGCATATTGTTGTTTCAATAGCTTTTCTGCTACCAACAAACGCATAGCTGTGGGTTTTATATTTCTTTGCTGTAAAATATTTTCTAATTCAGTCATTGTAATTTAATTTTCTATCGTCCAATCATTGTTGCCATCTTCATAAACTGACATTTGGTCAATAATGCTATTTGCTGCACATGTGCTATAATCATTTATGAAAATGCCTTTTGCTCCGTCTTTTTGATTTCTCATAGCATAAAAAGCCTCATCTTCCAAGTCATTTTAGCTCCATAAAACAATTAATTTTGGCAACGATATTATTAACCAACCTAAATATAACTAAGACAAAATTACTATATTCAAGCAAAATAAAACCATTACCAATGGAATCAGAGTTAATAGATTTAGAACTTAAAATTAAAAGATGCTAGAGAAATTTCAAAAGAAGAATGATTGTCTTATTGGAGTCCTCAACGAGAATTATATCAATAACAATGATGTGCACAAAAAATCACAAGGTTCTATTATTTAATTGATAATTGTTCCGAAAGAGGAAGAAATTTAAGATCGGTTATTAGAAAAAACCTTCAACCTCTTCTTGACTTATTTTCTTCTCTAGTACTACAAAACATCAGGTAAAAGTTCCATCATCATAATATTCTCTTTGTAAAGCATAGAATAAATCATTAGTTGTTAATACAGACATAATTACAAATATTCTGTGAGTTATTGTTTTCACTATGCGGATATTTAAAATGATTTACTTATTTAGAAAGAGAGGGTTACTGCCCTCTCTTTCGTTATATAAAGATAGCAAATAAATACGAATTCTCTGTCGTTTCATTAATATTTACCAATCGCTAATTTGTTGTTTCAAAGGTCTTGTCCTTTGCTCCAATGGCAAGCAGTATTGCACTGCGAAGAGTGTTGTTTTATTATTCGGCAATTTGATTGGTTTTCCGACTGCCTCAAATATTACTTCTTTCGGAGTAATATCATAAATGGAGCATAAAGCCTTATAGGCAATTTTCCCCATAGCGATTATATAATTAGGTTTATTATATCAATTAATTTCTTGAAATACTGACTAGTTTCCATACATCAAGTTTCTTTCACTGGCTTACTCATATTATCTGTTTCATTTTTTTAATACCTATAAAAATAGCTTATGAGTATTATTGTTTGGCATATACCTTATTCCTTCAAGAGATAACTTAAAATGTTGAAGAAATCTATTACCCTTTGATTGGTACATGTAACTTTTTCTTCCTTTCAATCATTTGATAAATTTATCACTAAAGTAATTAATAAGACAGCGTTAAGCCCAATCCCCAGCCCATGTCACTGTCATAATGGGTAGAAAAAGCCGTATTTCTTGTCATAATATACTTTAGTCCCAACATATATTCTTTGTCTGTATTTACAGAAAAAGCACCTCTTAATCTCTTGGTCAACGGGATATCTTCTCTTCTTAATTGTAAACGGACAATGCCATCAGTAAACACTTCAGCCTGAAAGTCAACCAACATGGGCAATGTATAAACAATTCCGGCACTTAAGGTTGCTCTTTTGTTCTTGGTATTTTTTTGCCCAAACATATTCTTTTCAATTTCATGGCTTCCAAACTCACGGTATCTCCAGTCAAAACCGATAAAAGGCATAAGCCATTGCATTTTACCAATATATCTTCCCAAATGGGTTTCGGTTTCATATCCATGCATATTGTTATATCCCAATCTCCATTCAGTTCCCAGGTTCCATCTGGTATTCTGCAGCATAAATTGTCCGTCATTACCATTTGAAGCAAAATCATTTTCAGCCATTACATGGATTTCATTGCTTTCTTTCTGCAGGTTTTTATATGCTTTTTCCTTATTGGGAAGTTCAGGATTCTGATAATCACCCACTGCAAAAACCCTGTTCATCCCAGCCATCATGTGATATAGAATATGACAGTGAAAAAACCAGTCCCCCTCGGTGTTTGCTGCAAATTCAATGATATCCTTTTCCATAGGCATGATATCCAATACATTTTTTAGGGGAGATTGCACACCACTGCTGTTCAATACCCGGAAATCAAACCCATGCAGGTGCATAGGATGACGCATCATTGAATTATTTATTAGAGTGATGCGCAGAATTTCGCCTTTTTTCACGTGAATTTTATCGACTTCAGAAAGTACCTTATTATCCATACTCCAAACATATCTGTTCATATTTCCTGTAAGGGTAAAAGTCAGTTCTTTTATGGATTGATCTTTAGGTAATTCTGTATTATATGGCGATTTAAGCATGTCATAGTTTAATGTGACAATGTCGGAACTGCCCATATCATGCTCTGAATGATCCATATTATTCTCATCCATTTTCATTTTCTGGTCAGCTTTTGAACCTTTTTCTTTGCTCCCTGTAATCTCAGGATACATTACTGTATTCATATCCATTTTTTGAAGGGTCATGTTCATTCCCATATCTTTCATATTCCCATTCATTTTCATCATATCGTTCATCATCTTCATTCCCTCAAAATATTTAAGCTTGGGTAGAGGTAAATTTGTCTGTCTAATACCCTCACCGATATAAATAGAGGTTGATTTGGTACGATCTTCCGGTGTAACCAACAATTCATATGAGGTATTTTTTTCAGGAATTGTTACTACAATATCATAGGTTTCTGAGACACCTATTATCAATCTGTCTACTTCAACGGGTTCCACATCATTCCCGTCATTAGCTACCACAGTGATTTTCCCCCCTGCATAATTAATCCAAAAATAAGAAGAAGCTCCTCCATTTGATATTCGTAATCTTACCTTATCTCCAGCTTTAAATTGACTGAGCTGTTGCTCACTGGCACCATTTATCAAAAATTTATCATAGTAGACATCACTTACATCCATCGCCAGCATACGCTTCCATTCATTGGTCACTTTGGTCTTAAAATGGCCTTCTTTAATTGCTTCCCAATAACTCTGTGTCGTCCCTTTTTTTATGGCAAACCAATCATTGGCATTATGGAGCATCCGATGAACATTATTAGGATTAAGATTAGTCCATTCACTTAGTACCAGGGGCACTGCTGGAAGATCATCGATCCCTTTTCTAAAAGTAGGATCATCCATTCTTTTTTTCATAATGAAAGAACCATACATTCCAATTTGTTCCTGAAGTCCGGAATGTGAATGATACCAGTGTGTACCGTGTTGAATAATAGGAAACCTATAGGTATATGTTGAATGAGGCTTAATAGGTTTTTGCGTCAGCCATGGAACACCATCTTCTTTGTTAGGTAACATTACACCATGCCAGTGAAGTGAAGTTTCCTCATCCATTAAATTGTGGACTACGATCTCAGCCGTATCCCCCTCTGTAAATGTTAATGTAGGCATTGGAATCTGACCATTTACAGCAATACCTCTTCTGGGTTTTCCACCATAATTTACTATGGTGTCTTTTACAAAAAGATCATATTTCACAACTTTTCCTCCTGTGATTGTTTTGTAGGGAAGAACAGGTATTTCTTTTTTCTCCGGCGAAGCCATATCCATTACCTGATGGTTCATCTCTGTTTCCTTTAGCACAAGCTTCATTCCACACTTGGGGCAATTCCCCGGTTTATCTGACACAACCTCAGGGTGCATTGGACAGGTGTAGACCTTCTTCTTCATGTCATCCATTTTAGCTGGCATGCCCTGCATTTTGGAGTGGTCATACTCTGTATGATCAGCAGGTACTTCTTTATTGACAATTTTCGGCTGAGTACTCTTTACCGTTTCTTTCTTAGCCAATTTTTTTACTTTAATATTTTTTTTGACCAGATCCATCCCACAAATAGGACATTTTCCCGGCTTTAATTTTTGAACCTGCTCATGCATAGGACAGGTGTAAATACTCTTTGTTTCCTGAGCATTGACGTTTATACTTAGGATAAGCATAAATATGATATACAAAAAATGTTTCATTATTTATTTAATTTATTTTTTAGTTGGTTTTCGTTCAATTTCAATAATCCCGCATTAGCGGCCACGACAATAGTACTAACACTCATCAGGACAGCTCCCATTGCTGGGCTAAGCAAAAAACCCGGGTAAAGTATCCCGGCAGCAAGTGGTATTGCAATGATATTATACCCGACAGCCCATAGTAGATTTTGGATCATTTTGCGATAAGTGCGCCTTCCAAAGCCTATTAACTTCACAACATCCCTGGGATCGCTATTAACAAGAATAATGTCAGCAGTCTCTGCTGCCACATCAGTCCCCGAACCAACTGCAATCCCAACATCAGCCTGGGCTAATGCGGGAGCATCATTAACGCCATCCCCTGTCATCGCAACGATTTCACCTTTTTTTTGGTATTCTAGAACTTTTTCCTGCTTATTGTGAGGTAGAACATTTGCTAAATACCCATCCATTCCTAACTTGTTTGCTACTGAAGCTGCTACTTTTTCATTGTCACCAGTGAGCAAAAAAGATCTTATTCCCATCTGTTTCAATTCAATAATAGCATCTTCCGATCCGTCCCGCAAACTGTCTGCAAAGGTGATCATTCCAATAAGTTTACCTTCAATTAAAACGTAATTTACCGTTTCGGTATCCTGATCAATTTCAGATGGCACGACCGGCATTCCCAGTTTATTTTCAATAAAGTAGTTTGGCCCAACTGCAATAACTTCTTTTCCTTCCACAATACCTTTCACACCTATTCCCTGCATATACTCGAATTTTTCGGATTTCCATAATAACAATCCTTTTTCATTCAAAAAAGCCATGATACCTTTGGCAATATGATGTTCTGAATTTTGTTGTACTGCAGCAACATATTGGATAATTTCAGCCTCGGAAAAACCACCGAGTGCCAACACACGTTTTACCGCATGGGAACCTTTTGTTAATGTGCCAGTTTTATCAAAAATAATCATTGTAAGCTTTCGGGTTGTTTCGAAAGCTGTACGGTTACGTATCAATAATCCATTTGTTGCTGATAATGTTGTTGATATTGCAACGACAAGAGGAATTGCCACCCCTAGTGCATGTGGACATGCAGTAACCATAACAGTAACCATTCTTTCCAGGGCAAATGAAATATTGTTACTTGAACTGTACCAATAGATAAAAGTTAAAACACCTACCATTATGGCAATAATAGTCAACCATTTGGCAACCTTGTCTGCAAGGTTTTGTGTATTTGATTTTGCAGCCTGGGCGGATTGCACCAGATTGATCACTTTACTTAAGTAGCTGTCTTTACCAATACCTGTAGCTTTTATCTTTAACACACCATCTCCATTTATTGCGCCTGCTATTGCTTTTGAACCTACATCCTTTTTTACCGGAACACTCTCTCCTGTGAGCATACTTTCATTCACATATGAAAAACCTTCGACCACATCTCCATCAGCAGGAACCTTCTCCCCGGGCTTAATGACAACAATATCATTTTTAACTAATTCATCTAATTTTACGTGAAGGGCCTGACAATTTCTTTCCACTGTTACATCATTTGGAAGCAGTGCAACCAAGGACTGGAGGGCTTTGGATGCTGCCATCTGAGAACGCATTTCGAGCCAGTGCCCAAGTAACATGATATCGATCAATGTGGCCAATTCCCAAAAGAAATCCATTCCTTTCAGCCCAAATACCACAGCAGAAGAGTAAATATAGGCTACTGAAATCGCCAGAGCTACCAAAGTCATCATTCCAATGGCTTTTGCCCTGACTTCCCCCATCATTCCCCGTAAAAATGGAAAACCGCCATAGATATATAAAAATGTTCCCAAAGCAAAAAGAACGTAACTGTCTCCTTTAAATCCTAAGGTAAGTCCTACCCATTGCTGGATCATATGTGACAGAAACAGAATTGGAACGGTAACGATAAGGCTTATCCAGAAGCGTTTGAGAAAATCCCCGGTATGATGTCCTTGATGCTTATCATAGGAATGATTTGCAGACTCATTATGGGAACTCTTTTCTTTATTACTTTCTGCATGTTGATGTGTCGTATGTGCCTGTGAATTTCCTATGGCAACCAATGTCATACCACATAATGGACACTTACCTGGTTCATCCTGTATTACCTGAGGATGCATTGGACATGTATACTTTTGCATTGCTTTAGATTTAGTATTTATAATTGGATTTGTTAAATCAAAATGAATGATCTGTTACTTCTTTTCAAGCTCTTTTATTTTCGACTCCATAAATTCTATTCTTTTTTCTGAGAGGAGATTATATCCTGCGCCTGCTTTTTTACCTCAGGATCCTCTAATTTGCCTTCTTCTACCATTAAAACAGCACCTGCGTGATGTGGGATCATTGATTTTAAAAATTGTACATCCTTCACCCCCACCTGATATCTGACGCAAAGAAAAAATATCAAAGATGCACCTATTGCTAATCCGGTAATCAATACATTGAATTTTCTATTTGCATACATTTTATCCATCATCAAAATCTCAACGACTATCATTGGTGCAGCCATTAGCCCCGCCATATAAAACTGGTTGAGATTGAAAATGATATTCTCTATTCTATCAACCATTACCTACATCAAAAAGAACATAAGGATATACGAAACTATCGCCATCCATAATAATCTTTTGAAATTTCCTTCTCTGCGCTCGGCATTTGCATCAGTTGGCATATTCATTTTAGATGAATGTCTTTTGGATTCGTAATCTGATGTTTTCATAATCTTAAGGATTTGTGTTTAACTTAGAATTAAAGAAATTTATCAAAATTTGCCGTTCATTTTGGTTTAACTGCGCATCACTATGAATTGCAGTATAAGATTTTAATGGCATTTTTTGCTCCTGAATCTGATGAATAATCTGCGTAATTTTGGAGTTAGTCTTCCGGGGACCATATGTAGACAATTCGTCAAAATTAAGTTTATCTTTGCCATTTTTAATATGATCTGCCATGAACCAGCCCATGGGCTGAACATTGGTGTACCAGGGGTACCTTGTGGAATTGCTATGGCAATCATAGCAGGAGGACCGAAGCAACGCACTTACTTTCGCCTCTGGCTTAAAAGATTTTTCAAACATTTGTCCACCAGGTACAGTCGAAATATTTCTTTCAGGTCTGTAAAACTGTATGGCAACAAATAATACCAAAAATCCTATGGTGATTTTTATCAAACGTGTATGTTTTGACTTGAATTTCATTTAGTATTGGTTTGATTCTAGTTTTATTGCAATTGATTCATTATTTCATATATGAAATTAAGAAGAGCGTTGTTTTGGTTGGCAATGAATTTTTATTTCCTATCTGCAATCTTCACTTTAACAAAATTCTTAACAGGTCATTTCTTAAATAGCAAATAGTGGGTAAAATTAGTTGGCTGTGGTCAGCATTCTGAAATACCTTTTTACAGCCAACTCAATGATCTCCTCAAGTTCTCAGGTTTTTATTTCAATTCTTCCTGAACTTCGCCACAGGTCGACATTGCTTTTCCTAAATAAGGGTTCTTAACCTCTTTAGTGCTGCTAAGCCAAATAGCTCCTTTATTATTGTTATACATAGGACATTTTACCTTATATAATGGTTTTTGCGTTCCAAATGTTTTTGTTATATCATAAAAATCCTTACTTAATATTGCAAAATGTTCTCTCTGGTGCGCTATATTTCCAATATTGTCAGCAATATGCTCAGCATTTTCTTTAACATCGGCTGCGATATCATCATAAGATTTCTTCTCTTCCTGTTTCATGCCTCCGGTCTCGATTTTCGCTAAGGATTCCAACATACCTTTTGCAGCTGCTCCCGTCTCTTTATCATCATCATTAGATAAAGCGGTTGCCATATGCTGGTAATGAGAATACAGTTCTGTAAAATCTGCCTGCTTCGTTTCGGCAGCATTGGCATTAGTTACGGTAGAATCTATTTTTGAAGCTGGAACTTGTTCCGCTTTTTCAGATTTCTTTTCTGAATTATTGTTACAAGCTGTTAATGCTAATACTGAAGTGGCAGCAATGCCTAAGATTAAATGTTTCATTGTAATGATTGTTAAGATTAATTTTTATTTTTTTTAATATAATCAGAGTAAGTTGTTTTATTTTCGAAATAAGATACTTCACCGTTATCACCGGTTACAGCTATGACAGCAGTAGCCTTATCCACTTCTTTTTTTGAAATAGGGTCAATTGCTGAACGAACCGATGCTTCCTTTGGAATTCGCTCTTTACACATCTCGCAGCATCCGTAGTACATCCTACCTTCATACTTCACCTCGAACTGCTTTTTTCCCATAAAAGCATTATTGACCATACATACCTCATCACTTGGTACTATTGTACCTTTTTCCATATTATTATGTACAGAATGATCCATACTCATTGTATTTTGTTCATTATTTGCATTAGTTTCCTTTGATTTTTCACTACAGGAAGTCAATGCTATTACCACCGAAATTAGGGCGGCTAAAAAAAAATATTTCATAGGTTACTATTTGATTGTTTCAGTGGTACTTCCACATGTTGACATTTTTGTTCCATAATATGGATTCTTAATTGCAGAACCTTTACTTAACCAGTCAGCTCCTTTTCCATTATTGAACATGGGACAATGTTGATAGTAAACAGGTGTATTCTGTTTAGATACTTTTGCAAGCTCGTACACATTTTTAGAAAGTAATACAAAAGCATTTCTCTGTTTTGATATATCTTTTGTTTTTGAAATTCCCTCTGCATTGGATAATAAGGTGTTCATCACTTTCATCCATACAGTATGCTCGGTAGCGGATAATTTATCCATTTGTACTGACTTAATTATACTTGCTAAATCTGCTGCTTTAGAAGAAGCAATCTGGGAATTATCCTTTGTAAGCGCATCTTTTATAGAAAAATAATTATCGAAAAACCCGCTAAGCTGTGACATATTCTGCATGGACTTTTCAGCAGAAGAATTCATATTGTCATGATTATGGGTACCATGATCCATTTTCATCGCCATTTTATCGCCCTTTGATTGATTTTCGGTCTTCAGATCTCTCTTGTACTTACAGCACTCAGGTAATTTTGCAAACGCATCATCTGGTGCTAAAAAACTTTCGTTATCAAATCCTGCCAAAGCAATTCGTTTTAAGATTGAATTTTCATCCGTTTTCTTACTATCATAAGTAATAGAAGCTAACTTAGTTTCTTTATTCCAGTCTACTTTCGCTGTTTTTTTATCGTTTCCGGCGTTTTCAATCATTTCTTTGCACATAGCGCAGTTTCCGAAAATTTTAACGTTGACAGATTTTGCATTTGAAATTTGTGCAAAACCATATATACTTGACAGTAATACAGTGATTACCATCAATATTTTTGATATTGATCTCATTTTGTTTTGATTTTAAAAAAATAAATTGAATAATAAAGTCATCGAAAGCACTAATTGCTTACGATAAGACGTAGTTATGGCTATCAAACCATTATTCTATGCTATTTTTGGCGGTTGCCAGATGGAATGAAACCCAGAAGAATAAAAGGGTTGTTTATAGATTGGGAATGATTTTTTATTCTCAAAATTGTAAATATTCTGTGAATATTTAAAGCTATTATAAATACAAAAGGTTGTTGAAGAATTCTGGCAGGACGATTTTCCACAATTTCCGGAACAACCGGAATTTCCATGTTGCTTATGATGACAACATTCTTTTTTACACGAAGTTTTGCCTTGATGCCTGTTACAGGATAATTTTTCTATCCTACTTCCCTTGAGGGAAGTAGAGTTACATGCAGAAACAGCTACTGGTGTTAACATGAAAACCAGTAAGCAGATACTTATTAATATGTTCAATATTCTGCACATAATAAATTAAACTAATTTCAATAGTCCATTATTTAATACAAAATTAATTCTTTTTTTCTAAATAATAATCATTTAATATAAACTTCTTTACGTTAAAACATATAATGGAAGAAATAAAAGGAATAGCCATAGGACATTATAATGTGTCATAGAACAACTCCCAAAAGTCTCAGAAATATTTTAATAAATCGGAACTGTAAAAAATTAAATATCGTAATTATAACAACTGTAATTGTTGATATAATCCTTATTCATAATGTTTTACATATTGCTCATATCATGCCCTGTCATTGGATTTGCTCTTTTTTGAAAATAAACTCACTATCAGATAAAGATCTGAAACAACCACTTCATTACCTGAACTAATACATGGGACTATCAGATTCAATACCTGTCCTAATCAACTTACTATTGAATACGTTTAGGATGTTTTGATTCAAATAGTTGCAGAGTTATAATCTCTTATTACTGAATCTGCAGGTAAAGTAAGTGCATTACGGAACTGATTACGAATAGTGACATGTACCTGCATCCTCGATTTTAACACATTGGCATTATTAGGGCAGAAATACGCATCAAGCCTATTCTACTGGAAGGGATTATAAGACATGAAAAAGCAGGAGAATTTGGAGTTTCTTATATGGGAGGTATTTATAATAAATTTCAGGATGATGGCCTCCAAATTGACGATAAAAGAAGGTTGCAGGTTTTTGCATTGGACTATAATAATACAATATCAAAGCTGGGAACTTTTATTACTGCAGAATGGACATGGGTAAAAGTAGACGTTCCTGAAACTTATACGCAACAATATGGAAACAGGCAGCATGGAGGGTTTGTAGATATTGTACAACCTGTTATCAAAAGAAAAGTTTTAGGCTGGGAAAATGCAGTTGTTAATTTAGCATGCCGTTTCGAGTATGTGGATTGGAATGTAGGGTATTTCAGGGAAAACAACAGCCAAATTGGAGATGATCTATGGAGCATTATGCCTGCAATTAGCTTCAGACCCAATTCACAGACTGTTTTTAGGCTTAATTATAGGTTTCAGAAACAGAGAGATATTTTTGCAAACCCTGCGGCAACCACAGTAGGCTTTAGTTTTGGGATTTCTACATATTTTTAATTAATTTGATCGGGAACATCAAATGCTGAATGTTTGAAGTATTTCAGTATAAAATTTTAACTATTAATTATTATTATAGAATGCTACAATGAATATATTAGTCCTTTTCTGGTTTGAATCCAAAGTGAAAAATTATCTGAAAATTTAATTTTCCATAAAAACTATTCATTAACATTCGTACCAAAAAAAAAATACTATAATTGCAAATATTTATCTTAACTTTGTTTAAAACTTGATGTTTTGAGAGTAAAACTTCATATACTGTCATTGATATTGATTTTTGGTATTTTTTTTATACCGGATTTTTCATATGCTTATGGAGCTCATATTGAAAAAAAACAATGGGAAAAGACTTGTTGTGCCAGTAAGCACATCGGTAAAGAATGTTCAAAAAATTGCTGCAAAAAAGAGAAAGATAAAAAAAACGGTGGTTGTTCAGGAAAATGCAACATGATATTTTGCGGAAGTCCCTCTCCTTTTTTTGCATCCACACCTTCAATTTATGAGGATTTTTTATTCTCTCAGGAACTAATGACGGTAGAAAAAAATTTTTCATATCGCAATCCCCATTATTCATTAGTCTTATATTCTATCTGGCAACCGCCTAAAATAAACTAGTTTTTCACAGAGTAGCCATAGTTATGTCTTTTTTAGAATGTGCTGCCTTTATTATTTCCAGTATCTCTAATAATTTTCAAAAGGAAATCAATTTTTAAACAATTGGTAACAATAAGTGTATTGTTATCGGTTCTTTCTTTCAAAACACTGATAAGAATACAAATCCCGGAACCATAAAAATCTATGGGGTAAGAGAAAGTATAAAGAGTCATGTGTGAAATATTAAAAAAATCTTTAATCATTAATACAAACTATCATCATTACAATGAAACATTTAATCTTAGGCATTTTTGCTATATCACCAAATACTTTAACAGGATACAGCAATAGTTCTGAAAAAAAGTCTGAGGATGCTGATCATACTTCCGACTCTTCGATGGAACCATCTGCTGCAATTGGTAAAACTTCCATTTTAAAAAATACAGATTTTGGCGGACTATTCTCACATTATCAACATTTGGCTTCTGCCTTGTCTACCGATGACAATAAAGGAGCTGCAAATGTAGCCAATGGTATACTGGAAGCTTTATCGAAAATCGAGACCAGCAATTTCAACACTGAGCAGAGAAAGACTTATAATGATATTGCATCCAACATTAAGGAAAATGCAAAGCATATAGCCAATAATGGTGGAAGTATAGCGTACCAGAGAGAGCATTTTGCAACTCTGAGCCAGGACTTTTATGATATAGCAAAATCTTTTGGTACGGAAACCCCTGTATATAAAGTTGACCGTCCAATGTTTGACAACAAAAAAGGTGCAATCTGGCTAAGCAGCCATAAAGAAGTTAAAAATCCTTATTATGGAAAAGCAATGGCTGCCTGTGGTGAAATTCAGGAAAAATTAAAATAGAAATCATATGGTTCAGAAAATAATCGAGCTGTCCTTACGAAACAGGTATATAGTGTTGCTTATGGCAGCTGTCTTGTTCATCTGGGGTATTTCAGCTGTTAAAAAAAATCCGATTGATGCTATTCCTGATCTTAGTGAAAATCAGGTCATCGTTTTTACAGAGTGGATGGGAAGAGGACCACAAATAATAGAAGACCAGGTTACCTATCCTCTGGTAAGCAACCTGCAGGGCATTCCAAAAGTTAAGAATGTGAGAGGCACATCGATGTTCGGAATGAGCTTCGTGTATGTGATATTTGATGATGATGTGGATGTCTATTGGGCCCGTACCCGTGTAATGGAACGACTCAATTATGCCCAAAGATTGCTTCCTCAAGGAATAAGTCCGACATTGGGACCTGATGGAACTGGTGTCGGCCATATCTACTGGTATCATTTGGACGCCCCCAAAATGGATCTCGGAGAACAGCGTGCATTGCAGGACTGGTATATCAAATTAGCCTTACAGACCGTTCCGGGCGTAGCAGAGGTAGCTTCCTATGGAGGTTATGAAAAGCAGTATCAATTAGTTGTTGATCCGGTTAAGCTGCAATATTATAATATATCCCTTATGGATGTTATGAACAAAGTTAAAGCAAACAATAACGATGTAGGCGGACGGAAATTTGAAATGACCGATATGGCTTATATCATAAGAGGTTTAGGATATATTAAAAACACTTCGGATCTTGAAAAGATTGCTGTTGGTAATTATAATGGAATACCGGTAAGAGTTAAAGATATAGGGAGTGTACAGATGGGCGGGGATCTGCGATTGGGAGTATTTGACCAGGACGGAGAAGGGGAAGTAGTCGGTGGGATTGTTGTCATGCGTTACGGCGAAAATGCAGATCAAGTTATAAAAGACGTAAAGGAAAAAATGAAAGATATTGAAAAAGGACTGCCACCAGGCGTTACTTTCAAGACATCATATGACAGAAGCACTTTAATAGAAGCTGCCATAGATAACATTAAAAACAAACTTATTGAGGAAATTATAGCGGTTGCACTCATTGTGATCTTTTTCCTGTTCCATTGGCGAAGTGCCCTGAGCATTATCATCCAGATCCCTATTACCATTGCGATAAGCTTTCTTATTTTAAATGCATTGGGGCTTTCTTCCAATATCATGTCGTTAACAGGAATTGCACTGGCAATAGGAGTCATTGTAGATAATGGTATTATCATGTCAGAGAATGCTTACAGAAATCTGTCGGTTTGGCAAAACGAACGTAAACAAAAACCCAATTGATATATGAAAACGAATTGGTTTAAGAACATTTTTACAAGAAAACAGAACAAGGTTGTGGAAGACTATGAGAAAATTCCGGAAGATGTCAGAATGAGCATCATTGAAAAATCCTGCAAACAGGTTTCAAGAGGAGTCTTTTTTTCAACCGTTATTATTATAACTTCTTTTCTGCCCGTATTCATGTTGACGGGACAGGAAGGAAAACTATTTCACCCCCTAGCCTATACAAAGACCTCCATTATGGTAGTGGATGCTCTGCTTGTTTTAACCTTAGCTCCGGTATTGATTTCCTTTTTTATGAAAGGTAAATTCAAAGATGAGCAAAAAAACCCTGTTAACAGAGGATTGGAAAAGCTTTACGAGCCTTTGATCAGGTGGTGTGTGAAGTGGAGAAAGACAGTGTTGGGGGTTAATATCGCCGCTTTACTGATCAGTATACCTATGATACTCAACCTAGGGAGAGAATTTATGCCTCCGCTAGATGAAGGTTCGCTGCTTTTTATGCCGGTTACACTGCCTGATGTTTCCAACTCGGAAGCAAAAAGGATCTTACAGGTGCAGGATAAAATTATAAAATCTGTTCCGGAGGTAGCCCATGTTTTGGGTAAAGCAGGGAGGGCAAATACAGCCACGGATAATTCCCCGATCAGCATGATAGAAACCATTATTTTACTAAGACCACAAAAAGAATGGAGAGAGGGTATTAGTAAAAATGACATCATTAACGAGCTGAATGCAAAATTACAGATCCCCGGCGTTACCAATGGTTGGACCATGCCTATCATCAACCGTATCAATATGCTTTCAACCGGAATCCGGACTGATGTTGGGGTGAAAGTTTATGGACAAAACCTGGACAGTATTTATGTACTGTCCCAAAATATAAAATCTGAGCTTAACGGGATTGAAGGGATCAAAGATATGTATGTTGAGCCGATTACAGGCGGTAAATATGTGGATATAATAATCAATCGGGATGAAATAGCAAGATATAACCTAAGTATTGACGATGTTAATGCCCTTGTAGAAAGTGCTTTGGGAGGAATGAAGCTCACCACTACAGTAGAGGGAAGACAGCGGTTCTCAGTAAATGCAAGGTATGGGCAAGACTTTCGAAACAATATCGAAGCATTGAAACGCCTTCCAATGCAAACCATGGACTTTGGTGCGATTCCGCTGAGCGCTGTTGCTGAAATTAAATTATCAGAAGGACCTCCTATGATCAATTCGGAAAACGCCATGTTGAGAGGAACAGTTTTGTTTAATGTAAGAGACCGCGATCTAGGCAGTACTGTAGAAGAAGCCAGGGCAAAACTAAGCAATATGGCAGGTAAAATGCCCAAAGGGTACTTTTTAGAATGGAGTGGACAGTACGAAAATCTGATCAGAGGAGAACAGACCTTGAAAATGATTATGCCCATTGTTCTTGTAATTATATTTCTCTCCATGTATTTTGCATTCCACTCCATGCGGGAAGCGTTTTTTAATCTTATCAGCATACCGTTTGCCCTGATCGGGGGAGTTTTTATGATAAGCATTTGGGAAGTAAACCTCTCAGTTGCTGTAGCCGTTGGATTTATTGCCTTATTCGGTCTTGCAGTAGAAACAGGAATTGTCATGGTTATTTATCTTAATGATGCCATGCAACAGCTGGTCAGCATAAAAGGAAACAGCAGGGAGGCTATCAACAGCGAAGATCTGAGAGAATATGTAATCAATGGAGCGGCAAAACGTCTGCGCCCAAAAATAATGACGGTATGCGTTACACTTTTCGGCCTGGTTCCCATATTATGGAGCACCGGTGTGGGAAGCGATATGATGAAGCCCATTGTGCTTCCTATGATCGGCGGAGTTTTTACTTCGGCAATCCATATACTGTTGGTCACTCCTATCATCTTCCTGATGCAGAAAGAATATGAACTTAAGAAGTTTGGGAAAATCGACGTACTGGATGCCGCCCATTAATCATAAAATTTTGAAAATGAAAAAAACAATATTTATTGCATTGCTGTTGCTTCTTTTCGGGAATGCAGGTGCGCAGGTAATGTCGCTCCAAAACATAATCGACAGCATTGAAATCACCCACCCGATAGTCAAAATGTATGACAGTGAGATCCGATCTATGGATCAGGCTGCAAAAGGGGCTCGCAACTGGATGCCCCCGACTGTTGGTGTCGGTCAGTTCATGACCCCGTATAATGTCAATCTATGGAAAAGAAGAGGAGAAATGCAGGGAATGGGCTCTGTCATGATTTCAATAGAACAAATGTTTCCTAACAGGAAAAAGCTGGATGCAGAAGAATCATACATGAAAGCCATGTCATCTGTTGAGAAAGAAAATAAAAAAGCAGGAATAAATCAGATTGTACAGGATGCAAAACTTCTTTATTACGAGTGGATTATTATTTTGAAACGGTTGTCCGTGGTCGATGAAAATGAGAAAATGCTTGATTTTATGATTAGGAATGCAGAGATCCGCTACAAAAACGGAACAGATAAGATCAGTGCTTATTACAAAGCAAAAGCTGCTCTTGGAAATACCAAGAATATGAGACTGATGTACGAAAATAATATTAAGGAAAAACGTATCAGACTCAATGCGCTGATGAATAGGAATGTCCTGATTTCTTTTGATATAGATACAACGGTTGTTTTCAATGACTATTCAACGATACTATTTGATAAGGCATTATTCAATGAAAACCGAAGTGATCTTAAGTCTTTAGATCGGCAGATCAATTTAACAGTATTAAAACAAGAATCAGAGAGGCAAAGCCTGAAACCGGAATTTGGAGTTCGATTTGAAAATATGTTTGGGTTTGGAGGCCAACCGACACAATACATCTTAATGGCTATGGTAAAGCTTCCCTTTTTAAGCTGGTCATCAAAGATGAACAAAGCCAATATCGAAAGTCTAAAGTGGAAAGCAAATGCACTTGGATTTCAAAAAGAAATGATGGTGAATGAATATAGTGGAATGGCTTATGGAATGCGCAATGAATTTGATCTGAAAAAAAAGCAGCTGGAATTATACCAAAAAGAAATCATACCAGCCCTGAAAAATAACTTTAAGACTATGCAGCTGGGATATGAACAGAATACCGAAGAACTGTTTATGCTCTATGATGCATGGGAAAAGCTTAATATGACACAATTGGAATATTTTGACATCATGTCGAAAGCTATAGAAATGCAAGTAACAATAGACCGTTTAATTGAGAAAAGATGAAATACACAGTTTATACTTTATTGATTACCCTTATTTTAAATGGCTGCGGTAAAAATGATGACAGTAATGCAAGTGGCTCAGGGCATGATGTTCATAAAAATATGAAACAGATTAAAAAAAATTCCAGTCAAAATGGAAAAAATAGTATTGAACTCAATGCTTTACTTAAACCAACCAATGAGTTCGTGGTCTCAACGATTTCTGTTATTTCTTTACAAACCGGAGAAAAAAAAATTAATATTACAGGTTTGGGTATAATTGATTATGATACCAGGCAGATTGGAAATATAGCAGCACGGGTATCGGGTCGGATTGAAAAACTATACATCAGGTATAAATACCAAAAAGTAGTAAAAGGGCAGAAAGTAATGGAAATATATAGCCCCGAACTGATGGATGCCCAGCAAGACCTGCTGTTCCTGCTTAAAAATGATAAATCTAACCAGGCAATGATAGCTGCTGCAAGGCAGAAGCTTTTGTTATTGGGAATGAGCAGCGGACAGCTGCAAAGCATCACCAAAAGAGGAACTCCGGATTTTACGGTATTCGTTTACAGCAGTTATACCGGACATGTTCATGAAGCCGGAACCCCTACATCTATGAAACCAAAATCCACTGCTACAAATGCTATGCCCGGCAGCTCGTCTATTTCCCTTGAGCTGCCTATTAAAGAAGGAATGTATGTTCAGAAAGGACAAACAGTTTTTAGCGTGTTTGATCCCAATAAAGCCTGGGTCTCATTGAACATTTTTTCTAATGAGATATCCATTGTAAAAAAGGGCCAATTGGCAACCGTTATTCCGGAAGTAAACCCCAATAAGAAATTTGTTCAAAATATAGGATTTATCGAACCTTTCTTCAGGACTGGAAACAAAACACTTACAGCACGAATTTATTTTGATAACAGCAGATTAGGGCTTCCTATCGGAAGTCAGGTCAAATCTGAGATTGCCTCTAAAAAATCAAGCAGTTGGCTGCCGAAAGAAGCCGTCGTTTCTCTGGGGCTTAGCAAAGTGGTTTTCAAGAAAGTTCAGGATGGGTTTATAGCCAGTAAAATTATCTCAGGCATCGAGACAGATGGTTATGTCGAGATACTGGAAGGGATCTCTCAAAAGGATTCTGTCGCCGGAAATGCACAATACCTTATGGATAGCGAAAGTTTTATCAGAACAAAAAACTAAAATAATATGAGATATTTTTTTATTATAGCTTTATTATGCTCCTTCACTGTATTTTTATCTTCCTGTAGGAAGAAGCAAGAGCAAATCCATATTCATAATGATAGTGGTTATTATACATGCTCGATGCATCCGCAGGTTGTCGCCGACAAACCCGGATTATGCCCTATTTGCCATATGGAACTCATATACGTCAAAAAGAACAAGAATGCAGACCTTAATACCTTAGAGCTGAATGAGGAACAAATCAGGTTAGGAAATATTCAAACAGATACGGTAAAAGAAAGAGCTCTTAGTGATAAGGTCACACTTACCGGTACTTTAAATTTCAACCAACAGGATATCGTGTCGGTAAGCTCCAGAGTGATGGGAAGAATTGAAAGGCTATACTATAAAAACATTGGAGATTATGTTGTCAAAGGGGCACCGTTGGCAGAGATCTACAGTGAAGAACTTAACAATGCTCAACAAGAATATCTTTTGGCATTGGAAAAAAAGAAGAATTTTGATAATTTGGAAACCATTGATTTTTCACAGCTTATCAATAGCGCTAAAAATAAATTATTACTCTGGGGGATGACTGAGAAACAGATCGAATTTTTGCAGCGGAGTAAGAAAACGTTGCCGACTACAACATTTTATAGTACAGCTTCCGGATACATAACCGATCTACGCATCACAGAAGGAGGCTATATAGAAGAAGGGGGTACCCTTGTAACCCTTGCCGGTTTATCGACCTTGTGGGCAGAAGCACAAGCATATTCTTCCCAACTATCCGCAATCAATAAAACAGGGACCGCATCTGTCCGGATTCCGGATCTGAATAACAAAATAATCCATGGAAAAATCGATTTTTCTAACCCTGAACTTAATCCTTCAACAAGAATTAATCTGATAAGGGTATCTATACCCAACCTAAATAATGAATTGAAACCCGGAATGCCGGTATATGTTTTTCTCGAATCTCACAAAAGCAATAGCATAACTATGCCTATTGATGCCGTGATCCGGAATGGGGGAAGTACAACTGTCTGGGTACAGACAGGTGAAAGAACATTTAAAAGCAGAATGGTGACAACAGGGATAGAAACAGGAAGCCGGATAGAAATTGTTTCGGGACTGAAAAAAGGGGATATCGTGGTTGTTTCAGGAGCATATCTTCTCAATAGCGAATATATATTCAAAAACGGTGCTGACCCAATGACCGGGCACGATATGAGCAATATGTAAATAATGAATGTATGAAATTTAATGCGAAAAAGCCGGTCAGGTTAGAGTTGGATCACGAAGTAGACTTTAATGATACAATCTATTAAAAAAATAAGTTAATAGTTGTTACCTAAATCCCATTTTTTTAAAGTTGTTCCATAATAGAAATTGTGGAAACTTACAGATTGTTCCATAATATAGTCCAAAAAGTAAAAAACACGATGAAAACAATCAAAACTGTTAATGGGCATAAAGGTTAAATGTGTTAATTTTGCTGCAATGAAATTTCTTTATTTTTTACTTTCATTATATACTTTCTTCCTTTTGGAATTTTCTTGCCAAGAGAGTGGTAACAATAGCTGATATTTCATCCAATACTAATTATTTTATTAACTAATATTGGGTTCAAACCAAAAATGGGACAAAATGTTCATTTCGAGATATAATTAATTTTCAATATTCTATAGAATGGAAAAATTAAGCCATAACATAATAAAAAAGAATCAAAAAAAGTGTATTTTTGCGAAGCAATGAACTTTTTTAAGTACATATTAATAACATATATTTTATTCCTTACGATCAAACCAGGAATAGAAGCTATTTCATTGCAGGTGAGGACAGAACAGGGCTGTTGTAGTAGACACTGTATCCCAATTCAATCAAATAACCATAATCAGAAAAAAGATAACGACGAAAAAAGCTGTAATCCTTTTCAAGTATGTAGTAGCTCTTGTTTTTTACATGTCGCTTCTATTCCTTTTTTTGAAATAGTGTCTAAACCGGATATATCGACCCAACAATACTTCTTTTACCAAACTGTATTTTCCTCACAGTTTGCTTCTGATTTCTGGCAACCGCCAAAGTTTGTTTAACATCTGCTAATTTCTATGATAATGTTCCAGCTTCTTTGGGACTTATCTCTGTATGTTTTATAATCTTAAAATCAGAAAAATGAATTTCATAAAATTATTCGTTGTGGCATTACTATTAACAGCCACGACCAACATTGCGTTTTCTCAAACAACAAGCACAAAGCAGACAATGGACAGTTCAAAAACTGCCACTGTAAAAGTTAAAGGTGTTACCTGCTCAATGGACGTAAAAATGATTTCTGCTAATGTAGAAAAGTTAAATGGCGTGAGCAGTTGCAAACCCGGAAAGCAAGGAACAACAACAACTTTTGATGTAAAGTTTAACCCTGCATTGATAACTGAAAAAGAGATTTTTGCAGCCGTTGAAGGTACAGGAAGTTGTGAAAATCCTAAAGAAAGACCATATAAAGTAAAACAGTAAATAAGGTAGGGCAAAGCAAATTTGCTTTGCCCTTTATTTAAAAATCAGGCAATGAAAAAATATATATTCATTGTTGGTTTGCTGTTTTCTTTTGTTGGTGTTTCAGCACAAACCATTTTAGGAAAAGTAACCAACAAAAAAAATGAACCATTAGTCGGTGCAAATATTCATTGGCTTGGTACAACCACAGGTATATTAACAGGTTTCAAAGGAGAATTTGAAATAGCAATCAAAGATGTTTCTGAAAAGAAACTTATTGCAAGCCATGTAGGATATGACAACGATACGATAGCAGTCAGTAATCAGACATTCGTTAAGTTTACATTAGGAAAGCCCCAAACACTTGATGAAGTTGTCGTTTCAAGCCAACGGGACGGGGTAATCATTTCAAATATTAAACCTATCAAAACCGAGCAGATTACACAAACAGAACTTAGAAAAGCCGCTTGTTGCGATTTGGCTGGTTGCTTTGAAACCCAAACAACCGTTCAACCGCAGACAACCAATATAATAACCAACTCAAAAGAGCTTCGTATTTTGGGTTTATCGGGTGTTTATAACCAGGTTTTGATTGACGGCTTCCCAATGATACAAGGCTTATCATATACTTATGGCATAAGCAGTATTCCGGGTACATTGGTTGACAATATTTATGTATCAAAGGGTGCTAACAGTATTATTCAGGGTTATGAAAGCATTAGCGGACAAATCAATGTTGAAACAAAAGAGGCTGATAAAACAGATAAATTGTTGCTCAACCTGTATGTAAACAATTTTATGGAAAAGCAATTGAATGCCAATTATGCTTTTAAAAAAGGAAAATGGAGCAATCTTACGGCGTTTCATACGGTACAGCCAGCTAATAAGATTGACAGGGATAAAGACGGTTTCTTAGACTTACCATTGCTTACCCGCTATATGATTTTTAATAAATGGAAGTATGGCAATGAAAAAGATTGGGGCTGGAACAGCAGAATTGGTGTACGTTTTTTAAATGAACAGCGAATTGGCGGGCAGACCTCTTTCGATGCCAATAGCGATAAAGGAAGCACTAAAGTTTATGGGCAATCAGTAAAAATCAACCAGCCTGAAATTTGGACCAAAACGGGGTATCGTTTCAATGACAAGCACAATATTGTATTGTTTGCTTCGGCGTTTCATCAGGAACAAAACTCGTATTTCGGGACTGTAAAATACGATGCCCGGCAAACCAATTTTTACGGGAACATTCAATATGAGCTGAACTACGATAAACACGATTTAAAAACGGGTATCAGCTTTCGTCATCTGAATTTGAATGAAGATATTGGCTTTACAGACGCTTTTCTGCATCGGACTTATGCAGGAAACTATCAAAAATTGGAAAATATCCCCGGTCTGTTTGCTGAAAACACAATGCGTTTTTTTGATGATAAGCTAACCTGGATTGCAGGGGTTCGGGGCGACCATCACAACCAATTTGGTTTTCAGTTTACACCAAGAACATTACTGAAATACGATATTAATCCCAAAACCATTATTCGTGCAAATATCGGAACAGGTTGGAGACCTGTAAACTTGTTCAGCGAAAACATCGGATTACTTGTTAGTTCAAGGGACATCATTTTTGCAGAACAATTAAAACCGGAAAAGGCTGTCAATTTTGGATTTAACCTTACTCAAAAGTTCAATACGGAAGATAATAATTTATCGGGCTATTTCAGTGCCGATTATTACAGGACAGATTTTCAAAATCAAATCTTCCCTGATTATGATACCGATCCTACCAAAGTAATCGTAAAGAATTTTACGGGAACAAGTGTAAGCAACGGATTTCAGGCGGAGTTATATTTAAAAATATGGCGGAGGTTTGAGTTTAAAACAGGATATAATTATTTAGACGTACATAGGAAAATTGGAGAAACAAAGCAGCTTCTGCCATTTAACCCTATGCATAAAGTCATTACCACCTTTAGCTATAAACCATTGTCGAACAAGTTTCATTTTGATATGAATGTACACTGGTATGGCAAACAGCGTTTACCTGATACCAAATCAAATCCAGTAGAATTTCAGCGACCTGATTTTTCAGAGCCATATACGATCGTAAATGCGCAGTTCACTTATAACTTTAAGAAATTTGAAGTGTATGCAGGTTGCGAGAATATTTTTGACTTCCGGCAAAAACAGCCGATAATCAGTTGGCAAAACCCGTTTAGTCCCTACTTCGATACGTCTTCTGTTTGGGGGCCGGCAAGGGGTCGAGAAATGTATATAGGAGTAAGGTTTGCACTGAATAATTAATACCCGAAGTAAAAATTCTTTTAATCACAGCCCCGATTTTTTCGGGGCTTTTCTTTTGCGCCAAATCTTACCATTCAACGTCAAACACACCCACATTTACAGAACACCTTAAAACCTTTCCTAATTTCCTTTTCTGACACAAAAAAGAGAGGAAAGGATATGGAAGTGATAACTATACCGAAGTCTGTTCTTAAAGAACTGACCACAGAGCTGGACGAACTGTTACCTCGTATCACGGAGGCAAACAAAGCGTATGTAGGCATTTTCGACGAAGAAAGACGGTTCGACAATCATGAGCTTTCCTTTATGCTCGTATTACCATACGTGCACTCTAACATTGTAAAGACAATAGCTTTTGCCATTCTCGAAACTGAACAGAAAGAATTATTATAAACTTTCGGGTGTACAAGGTTTGCTTACTTTTGATATCCACACAAAAAACAAATGAATATGGAACTTTTTGATAATGATACCGAAGGAATTGGATCCTACAAAAGATAATATGGGAAATAAGCAGAAAGCCAGTTTTCAGTTTAATCCTCAAAGTGTGGGAACTTTATAAAAGAATCATTTAAAAGAAAAAGCTATTTCATCAGAAATAGCCTTTTCTTTTCGCAATCGAAGGTTATAAAGAATAACCTTTTAACTCTTTGTAACCTTTTTGAAAAAATTGATGTAATCAAATTTTCTTCAATAGGGTTACTCCTTGTGATTTGCGAAAAGATGTTTCCGACCAAAGGAAGGAATTATCTTTCCGCCTGATTTTTATTACTAAATTTCAATTCGTTTAAATTTAGTGTTGTTTTAATTATAGTATTTTTTCTTTAACCATAAACTTGCTCTTACTAATAAAATCAAAACAGGAACTTCAACTAGAGGTCCAATTACCCCTACAAAGGCTTGTTGGGAGTTAATACCAAACACTGCAATAGCTACTGCAATGGCTAATTCAAAATTATTTCCTGTCGCAGTAAAGGCAATAGATGCATTTTTGTCGTAAGGTACTTTTAGGCTTTTATTGATAAAGAAACTAACGAAGAACATTAGAATAAAATAGATTATTAATGGTATCGCAACTTTGATTACGTCCATTGGAAGCTCTACGATTTTTTCACCTTTCAAACTGAACATCAAAACAATCGTAAATAATAAAGCGTATAATGTAATCGGGGAAATTCTTGGAACAAATTTTCTATTATACCATTCTATCCCTTTTGATTTTACTAAAATGTATCTGCTTAAAAACCCGGCTAAAAAAGGAATTCCAAGATAAATAAGAACACTTTCCGTAACATCTTTCATGGAGACGCTGACATTGAAATTGGCAAAACCTAATTTACCAGGCAGAACATTGATAAACAGCCAGACAAAAAAGCTGTAAGTGAATACCTGAAAAATACTGTTTAAAGCTACCAGCAGAGCAGCATATTCTCTATTCCCTTTTGCTAAATCATTCCATACTATGACCATAGCAATACATCTTGCCAAGCCGATTAGGATTAATCCTATCATATAATCGGGCTCATTTCTCAAAAATAAAATAGCAAGGACGAACATTAAAACAGGTCCAATAACCCAGTTTAGCAATAGTGAAATACTAATTACCTTTTTATCTTTAAAGGCAGTCGGTAAAAGGGAATAATCCACTTTAGCCAGGGGAGGGTACATCATTAAGATCAATCCAATTGCTAATGGGATATTCGTTGTACCCACCGATAATGAATCTGTGACCTTTGAAATACCAGGGAATAAGTAACCTAAGCCAACACCTACTGCCATAGCAAGGAATATCCATAAGGTTAGGTATCTATCAAGAAATTTTAATTTTGGTTGCATGCTATTTTAATTTAATCCTATTGTTTTACTTCTTCTTTCCATAATTACTGTGTCACGCCAAGTATCTCCAAGCTTTCCGATTTTTTCACGGTGACCTATTATTCTAAAACCCGCCCTTCTATGAAGAGCTATTGTTGTTTCATTTTCAGGAAACATCCCGCTTTGTAATGTCCATATTCCATGGATCTCACTTTCCTCTATCAATTTTGACATCAGGGCTTTTCCTATACCTTTCCCTTTGTGGTCATTGGAAATATAAATACTCACTTCTGCCACTCCACCATACACGCAGCGATCACTAACACCAGATAATGCTGCCCATCCAACTACAGTATTGTCAATCACCGCAGCAAAACGGCTATGTTTTAATTTACTTTTGTCCCAATGTTCCCAATTAGGAACGGAGGTTTCAAAAGTCGCATTTCCAGTTTCAAGGCCCTGTCTATAGATTTCTGCGATTTCCGGAAACTGTTCCTCACCAAATGAAATTATCTCCATACTATTTCTTTATTTGTGAAAAAACATAAAACATCTCTGCCGCTATTTGTAAACTTCTTTCTGCGTAAACCTGGGTTTGTTCCGGGGTATTGTCAGAAGCTTTGGGATCATCGTATTTTACAGGAAATCTTCCTTCTGCTCCAAACACAATCGGACAGCCTTCATCCGCATTATTACAGGTCATAATTGCCCCGAATTCACTCTTTGGATTAAACTCGTTGTTATATTCTTTGGAGAAACAGATGACAGGAGCTTCATTTTGTGCGTACTTTACTGCATAAACAGGATTTTCAGTCTCGCTAAGCTTTTGGATTTGAAAACCTTGGTTACTTAACGTTTCTGCTACTTTTGGAAACATCGCCGTTGCTTCAGTTCCACCTGAATAGCAATATACATTCTTAACTCCAAAATGATAAGCCATGGTCTGTGCCCAGATCTGTGATAAATGACTTCTTCTGCTATTGTGGGTACAGATGAAATTTAAACGGATCGTCTGGTCAGTTTCTATTTTATTCTGTAGGTAATCAACTAAAGGTTGTAAAATTATTTTTCTTTCTTCTGATATCGCACCAGCTGGAAGTGATTCAATACTTTTTAAAATTGTTTGGTTCATGTCTAAAACTTAAAATTAATATCCTCTTCTTAAATTTTCTGCATATTCATTAGGTAGTGGGCTATTTTCCACTGCTTGTGCCGCTTTTTCAATATCATAATCAAATCGAATAAATTCAACTTTGATACTGTCTTTGTTTAGCACAGAACTATTATCATTGATCGTTAACATAACATAGGCTCCACGCACATCATTATCTTTTGGCTTTCCAACAGAACCGATATTAACAGCATGACGATAATGTGGAAGATCCTCATTTCCGGAATTTAAAATACGATGATATGGTTTGTGGGTATGTCCGAAACACATAATATCTGCATCTGCCTGCTCCATGATTCTTAGCATGCTTTTTTCCTCCCGGTCTTCAAACAGATATTCATTTATTTTTCTTGGGCTGCCATGTACTAAAAGAAGATTTAATTTGTCTTCATTAAGCTGGAATTCAACTTTGATGTGTGCAGGAAGTGTTCGCAAATAGGAGCGTTCATCGTCCTTCATAATGGAGTTTGTAAAAGAAATGGAAATACTACCATTGTCTTTTTCACTGTCAGTTTTATAGGCGCAACCACAATCGTTGCTCATACGTCCAATGCCAAAATCATAATTTCCAGCAATGGTTGGTATTTTCCTTTTGCGGATCTCATTGACCACTTCGTTGGGCCAAATATTGTAACCTACAAGATCTCCTAAACAATAAATACTATCCGGATTACGGATTTCTACATCATTAAAGAAAGCTTCCAGTGCAGGTAAATTAGCGTGAATATCACTGAATAATGCAATTTTCATTTTAGTTATTTTGGTTTAAATATTCTTCGATTTCAAGAATGGTTTGTTTTGCTATTCTGTTTACTCCTATTAATGTTGCGGAGGCATAACCAGTCCAGTTGCCATATCCTACAAGCCATAGTCCGTTCACTTCTAAGGACTTGCTTTCTGTAGTTTTTGCAATGCCCTTTTCATCCGTTTCTATAAGTGATTTAAGATAAGAGGTATTGTAACCGAAACCTGTGCACCAAATAATGGCATCAAATTCCTCTTTTTCACCATTGTACCAGATAACCCCTTTATCGTATAGCTGATGGAATGTCCCACTTGATACAAATACGCCTCTTTGTTTAGCTTCCTTAACGGTTGGAACCATTACGATATTACCTAAGTTGTATTGTGATGAATCAAACGGTTTTCCTTCTTTTTCCGCCTTGTATCGGGCAGAGGCAACAGTGAATAAATAATAGCCATCTACATCATCAGGTAAAAATTCGGGCTCCTTTTTGGTTGACCATTTTACAGAGGTAACTTTTGAAAGCTCTGCAACAATCTGTGCACCTGAATTACCTTCGCCTACTACTAATGTTTTCAGTCCGATAAATTTTTCAGGGTTCTGATATTTTCCTGAATGAATTTGTAGACCTTTATAATCTTCTATTCCATCAATCATTGGGATCAATGGATTCTCCCAAGTTCCGGTTGCTGAAATAACTGTTTTGGCTTTAAAAATCCCTTGAAGAGTATGAACGTAAAATAAACCTTCATTTTTTTTAATTTCAGTAACTTCAGTACTCCTTTGAACATTCAGTTGATAATGGTCTTCATACTTGCCCAAGTAATCAATTACTTCTTGTCTTAGCGGAAACTGATGTTCAGATTTAGGCATTAACCAGCCTGGTAAGGAACTGTACTCTCTAGGAGAAAAAAGAGTCAGACTATCCCAGGTATGGAGCCATGCGCCGCCTGGAACAGCCTGTTTATCCAGTATAATATATTTCAATTTTGCTCGTCTCAGATAATATCCACAAGCTAAGGCACTCTGTCCTCCTCCAATAACAATAACATCAAAAATTTCTTCCATTGATTTCTTATATTGTTTAGAAGTTATATACTATATTGTCCAGATATTTAGCAACAACCACCTCCGGGTGTACAAGAATTGCTTTGACTTACACTTAATTCAGAAAGGTTTTTATTTTGCTTTTCAGAAGGAATACCACAAGCGTCTTGGGCAAGGCATGCTGTTGTTTTGCTTTTCAATACAAACGTTTTTCCGTTAAACTCCAGATCATATTTACCGATCGTATCGCTTTGATATTCTACTTCGATCTCAGAATCTTCAATTCCTAATTTCTCCTCAGAAAGTCTGATAATACTTAATAATTTTCCAGGTTTTAAACGATGCTCATAATCATCCGCATTCCAAAGCTGAAAATTTACAGCCTTTTCATCACGGATTACACCACCGCAATCAATAAATTTTTTATTGATCTGACCCACTTCTGTAACATGGAAATGTTCAGGTACAAATGTTCCGTTTTCTAATTGAAATTCAACATTTTCTAATGTTGGAAGAATTTCTTTAATTTCTGATAATTTCATTGTTTTAATATTTTATAGTTATAATGCAATATTGCGATATTTATTAACAAATTTTTTAACAGCATTTAAGCTTCATCTTTTTAAAGTAATAATTGAATTTCGGACTATAGACCAGAATATGTAAAAGACTTATTATAATTGCTCCCGGCAAAAGATTTATTGCTATAATCTTAAATGTTTGATAGTTTTCAATCTGTTGAAAATTTTCAATTAATCTGATTCCATCAGAGTCAAGATTAATTTTAATCACTAAAAAAACAGCGATAGCGGCAAAGTGGAATCCATTTACCAAAAGATGAACAATATATTCCCATCGTGGCAGGCCCCCCATAAACGCTCTACTATCTTTTTCAACATATGCGTCTACCAACAAAGTGATAATGTCAGTAACAATCAAAATGCAGCCAAATAAAAACAAATTATTGTTTTCAATATTAATGAACAAAGAAATAAGAATGCCAGTAAATAATAAGGCTCTAATTGTATGGGTAAGATGTTCAAAACGGCTTTCTTTATGTTGATAAAGACGGTATTTGTATAGGTGTAAGAATACACCGTCAAATAATGCTAACAGCGAATAACTGATCAACAATATTGAGGATATTAAGAAAGCGATTTCCATATTCTTAACAACATTTTTGGTTAGTTACCGTAAAAATTATTTTTGAAAAATATTCTTTTAATATGCCAAAAGTATTTTCGTCAATACAGTAGCAAACTGAATTACCTTCGATACTTCCTTGTATCAATCCTGCATTTTTCAGTTCTTTTAAATGTTGTGATACGGTAGGCTGTGCTAATGGTAATTCATTCACAATATCTCCAGTGATACAAGTATTGACTTTCAATAAATATTCTATAATAGCAATTCTTGCCGGATGCCCCAAAGCTTTAGCAATAACTGCAATTTGATTTTGACTATCTGTAAAATGATCTGTCTTCGTAGCTCCCATAACTAAATTATTATATTGCAATATTACGATATTAATTGATAATACAAAACTTTCTAAGATTTTTTTTACTTTTTATTTGGATATGAACTTAGGATGCTCAGGAAAGTCGTCTACTTTTTTCAGAGTTCTGGAAAACGCTCGTATAAGAACATAAAAAAACTAATAATCAGATAATTGATTTTATTCATACGTTTTTGATGTTGAAAGAAAAAAACATGGCAAATATTGAAGCTCGGAAAATACGCTGAGCTGTATCCATTTTACTCCGGGTAAGAAGAAAACCTGATACATATTTACGCAGGTTCAGCTTTAACCTATACCCATTTATGATCAGCATGTATCTGATACTATTTTGTGAAAGGGCTGTAATAAGGTGGGTAAAATTTTCTCAGGTTAGAGAAAAATATGGGTAATTTTTACGCAGGCTCCAACTTTAGGATGTAATTATTTAAGAGTAGAATGGACCTAATACTATTTTGCTCACGTTTTGTAATAAAGTGGGTAAAATTTACTCAGGTTCCTTCATCAATAAGTATATTTTACCCTAAATAAGTAAGTAATTGATCCCTGCAAGAGAGATATTTTGGAAATTAGTCGTATTTTAGATTTAAATAAA
This sequence comes from Chryseobacterium sp. FR048, assembly GCF_056844665.1. Taxonomy (NCBI): domain Bacteria; kingdom Pseudomonadati; phylum Bacteroidota; class Flavobacteriia; order Flavobacteriales; family Weeksellaceae; genus Chryseobacterium; species Chryseobacterium sp. FR048. The sequence continues at coordinate 903,069 of NZ_JBXDSE010000001.1, forward strand.
AATAGTATGGCTGAATTTACAAACAAATCATTTGATTACACAGATATTGTAGCGGGCATTGAATATAAGATCAAAGTATTGATTGTCTCTGCACCTGATGATATTCAGATCTCTAATATGGATACCAAAGAGGCAAAGGGATTTATTTTTAACATAGCTGTTAGCACTGAGCCACGCATTTCAAATGACTATTTTGATACAGCAAAACAGTACGTGTACGTATTTGGAAGGGAAGGTGAGCATAAATTTGGCTATCTTGAAAACAGTAATCTGGTTGAGACTGCTGAAAATCGCTTTATACAACTACTGACGGTTCATACGCAGGAAATTCTTATGATTGCCGGGAATGAAGGACACTTCTATTTATAACTGTTTATGTTATTCACACTTTTTGATGATATTTTAGAACATTGTTTTAAAAGACTTCGAAAGGCAAATGTTTTTACTATCAGTTTTATGTATAAAAGAATTATATGGAGAATAAGTCTCAAAAAACGACAAAAACATAGAGATTATAGCAAATGAAGAAGCAAAAGAAGAATTTTGATTCATTGATCGAACCAATCAACAACTATTTGGAATCATATCACGCTGAACAAAGGATTGCGAATGCTGAGGCGCATTATTCAAAAACATTGGATTGTGTTAATGCTCTTGCCCAAATTTTTAAAGAATGTTTATCTTATGGGAATTTTAAAGACGAATGGGATTATGATAAATTCTATGAGTTTCTTTATGGTCCCGAATTAATCATTACGTCAATCAAAACAAATTGTGGTTATAAATTAGGGATTAACGACAAGGGATTATATCTATCAATGAATTTACATTATAGTGAAAACTTGCGTTACATGGATGACAAATACTGGAAGTTGTTATTAGCACTCTCTGATTTTAAGGATTTTGAATATGAAGAATATGAATTTATCAGAGATGAGAGAAGAAATGAATTTCCAGAACTTTTCAAAACAAACAAAAGCATGATTTATAGAATTATGCGTAAATATATATTTGATTTTACTGAAACGCATTCAAGCTATCAACCAGGAAGTGTGGGAAAATTTAAAATTATAGCCCCTTTTAATGAAGATTTTAGTCAAAGTGTTAAAAAATTTTGTGAAACATTTAAGATCATGTATAAACTGAATTATGATTTATGGAAAATTACCGATCTAAAAAATAAGAAGACAGCAGCTAGAGATAGATATTAAATAGTGAAAGATTTATTCAGCAATTATTGTAAAGCACATTAAAGCTTAATTTAGTCTTATTACATCTTCATCATGAAGCTATTTTTGTAAATTGACAAATACACCATATAAACTTGAAACCTTGTAGTCCGAAACCAACCTAAACTCAAAATCTTTTGGAAAATCCCAAACCCAATAAAAATTAAATCTATGATTGTATTTCTATGTATTGATTATTTTAGAAAATCCGTAAATTGGAATTACCCATTTCTTCCAAGAATCGGAGAAAAATTATTTACGACAGATTTCTTCCCCCATGAAGAACTTAAAGAACCGGAAGATTATTTGGTTGTCACTGATGTGATTTGGCATAGAGAAAATACAGAATCGAAAGAATTGTGTGTAAGTTTACTATTAGATTACCAAAAATAAGGTAACCTCAAAAAAGATGAAAAAAAATAAGCTTTATATTTTAGTAATAATAGCAATAATTATCTTATTTCTGATCTTTATTTTTGAGTATGAAAAAGGAGTAGAAATAGGAACCTGGGGAGTGAATAGATCGATTAACTGGGGATGGGACTTTGGATTTTGATAAAAATTAATCTCACAAAACGATGTGTAAAAGCTATGAGAAGTTTTTTGATCTTTTATTGTTCTTCGTCATTGTTTTTGTCAAGCTGCTCAATATTTTCTTTTACCAGTTGCTCTAATTGGTAAGTGGCAACTCCCAATGGTTTATCCATTCCTCTCATAGCATATTCTACTTTTACATTACTTTTTGATGCACAAAGTAATAATCCGATAGTGGGCTCGTCGGTTGGGGTTTTAAGCTTATCATCTATGGCACTGATGTAAAAATTAAGCTTCGAGATATATTCGGGTAAAAACTCTCCTGCCTTGAGCTCAATAACAACATACGCATGTAATACCGTATGATAAAAAAGTAAATCTATTTTGTAGTCCGTATCATCAACTTCAACCGGATACTGTCTGCCTACAAAGGCAAAACCTTTTCCCAGCTCCAATAAAAAGTCAGTAATTTTATGGGTCAGAAGCTTTTCTATTTCAAGTTCTTTTACTTTTTCAGAAAGCATTAAGAAATCAAAATGATAGGGATCCTTAAAAATACTTTTTGCTAGATCGGATTGATATTCTGGTAGAGTTTGTTCAAAATTATGGATTGCCTTCCCTATTCTTCCATATAAATTACTCTGAATTTGTAGCAGCATCACATTTCGGCTCCATTCATTTTTGACGGTTTCTATGATATAAAAAGCTCTTTCTGCTGTATTCTTCACTTTGGTTAACAGACTGATATGATGATACCATGTAATTTGTGCAAGTGGCACTTGCAGAAGTTCACCACCAGATTGTGCAAGTGGCACTTGCACTATTGGAAATTCCGGATATGCTTCTGCAAAAGCACGCATATATTTGAGATTTCTAACAGAAAACCCTTTGCTTTCAGGAAAATTCTTAGCCAAATCTGATGCTAGAAGGTCAATAATTTTACTCCCCCAACCATTTTGTTTTTGCTTTTCAATGATAGAATTTCCGATTTCCCAATACAGGGTCAATAATTCTGCATTGACCTTTAAAGCTGTCTGGGTTTGGGTAAACTTTATTTTATTGGCTATAAATGCTGTCCAATCCTGGTAATCTTTATAATAGATAATTTCATTACTCATATAATAGCATATTTTTATCCTTACAAAGATAACAAAAAGACTCTGGCTGTAAATTGTAACAAAGCAATAAAAGCCTACAAACTACCCGATACACAGAAAAATTAACAATAAAGAATTGCTATTGATTGATATTTCTTTCTTATCACAATAATTTCTCTATCATTACCAAAATTTATATGACAATTTAAGATTAAAATTTTAACTTTATTAGCCATTTGATATTTACATTTGTATTCTACAGAAATGTTTTATATCTGTATTTATATTAAAATCACAAAACATTAAAATGAATTTTTTAACAGGAAAAGAATTAAACGAAAAAATATATGATACCATTTATAACTCAGAAAAGTATCTCCTAATTCTATCACCATTTATTCAATTAGACCCGTATTTTAAAAATGAGGTCTTCAAAACACATTTAAATAATTCAAATGTTCATATTATCATAGGTTTCGGGAAAAATGAGAATAATGTAAACAAAAGTTTTGGAAAAGAAGATTTTGGCTATTTTACACAATTTCCTAATATTACTATAGTTTATATTCCTAATCTGCATGCAAAATATTATGGAAATGAAAATAAGTCTGTGGTTACTTCTATGAATTTAATAGATTACTCTTTTATAAATAATATTGAATTTGGTGTTTATTCCGAAAAAAAACTAATATCCATCAACCAGAATTCATTTTTCGAATCTGCTGTCAGTACATGTTTTAATATTGTTGAAGAAGAAGGCTATACGATCTTTGTTAAAAGACCTAAATATGAAAAGAGATCAATATTTGCCAAAAACTATGTAGGTTCAGAGGTAGAGCTAAATTACATCGAAGACTTAATAAAATTCGGTCAGGTATCTAAAAGAAGATTGTCCGATTTTACAAATGAAAAGTATGTAAATATTGCCCTAAAAGACCAAAGGAGATCAAGAGAGGAATATCATGTTGAAAATACCAGTAAACAAACCAAAATAATCAGCAACAAAGGATATTGTATTAGGTGCAGGACTACCATAAAATTAGATTTGGAAAAACCTTTATGCTGGGATTGTTATAAAACATGGTCAGTATATGAAGATCCTTTTTACAAGGAAAAATTCTGTATTTCGTGTGGGAAAGAAAATAATACAAATTTTAATAAACCTGCCTGCCTTACATGCTTCAAGGAATTAAAGAAAAAATAAAACAAATATAAAATCCGCAGCCTCTTTTAAAAACATAAGGTAATAGCTTTTGAATTGTTTTTAAATGGGGTCGCTCCGTTTTTCGCAAAAATGCGTTTCCGATCAAAAGAAGGAATTGCATTTTTGCCACATGATTTTTCCTTAACTAAATTTCAGGTAATCTTCAATAGTTTTTCATTATTTTTCACTAAATTGGGATAGTTTTATTTTAAGAAAAGCTTTGACCATGAAAGACTTACTTACTGATTTCAAAACTTCAGCCGAATCTGTAAATTATGAAGCCCAAGTTCATTGGATCTCTTATGTTATTCCTGTTTTCTTTATAGTAATCGGTTCTGTGGGGGTTCTCTATTTTCTATTGCTCGGATACAAATTTATGTTGGGGTTTATGGGCATTATTTCCTTGTTCCTTATTTTTCTTTTTATCAAAGGGATCATCGCTGTAATTCGGAATAAGAATACCAAAATCTACGTTACGGATAATCATCTTTCGTTTACCACTGGGATGCTAGGAAAAACACTTTCCGATCTCTCGTTAAATAAGCTTGAAGGAATGCAATTACACCAAAGCTTTTTAGGTAAAACATTAAATTTCGGAACATTGGTTGTTACTACCGGAGGAATGACTCACTCATATTTCATTGCAAATCCGATGGAGCTAAGGAATGTTTTGCTTCATTCTCAAAAATGGTCCGATTAAAGAATAGTTTATTTAATCTGGAATAATTGCTATAAATCAATCTCGCAACCTTTTTTCAAAAACATACCCTGCTAAAATGTGGCAATGTTTTTAGAAATGGGGTTGCACCACTTTCCGCAAAAATACGTTTCCGACCAAAGGGAGGAAATGCATTTTTGCCGCCCGATTTTTCTCAGGCGACAGAAATTATGCAAGTTTTATCGGTTGGGAATGAAAACTTTTCAGATAAAGAAAAAATCCCCTGTTTTCTGTCAATCCGTTACGAAATAAGCTCCATAATAGAGAGCTTCCCATCTGGGCCAGTGCTGAATTGATAAACAAATCCTGCTTCTCCAGTGCTTCTGTCAGTGAACAGCTAGGCGTATCGTCGAACTCTTCGGATTGTTTTAGCAAATCTCCAAATTCATCGGTGATTAAAGGTAAATGATCCACCGTATCATATTTCTCAGAATTGGGTTGTTTAATTGTTCCTATGGTAGCTAATATTGCCTGTGCTGTATGTTGATTATTGCCATAGTCTAACCAATAAAGGGGGCGGTCAGCATAATATCTGCCATTATTCAGACTTTTTAATATATCAGCAATTTCAAATCTTGCACTCACACTGTCAACACATGATATATAAATATTTGAAAGAATATTTTTAGAAAATTTTTCTGATTCACTCTTTTTAAATTTTTGTGTTTCTGCTTTCCAATTCGTTCCCATCCAACGGTTAGCACGGTTGATTAATGCAACGGACTTGTATAATCCTATTTCCGATTCTGCAAAACGTTGCCTCCCTAAATTTGCTTCGGTAATGAGATCATCATCCCACAACCGCACTTGTAGCCCTGCATGTCCCAATTGAATCAGGCTGTGATTCATTTCCATTAATGCTGTCAATACTTTTGAGCCTGTTCCCCCTGCACCGATCAGGTTAATGGTTACAGGGTTGGTCGGATTAATCAGGTAATTGTCTGTAAAATGAACTTTTGTTTTTTCGCTTGTCATGGCAGTATATTTTTAAGGGTTTTATTGGTCTTTTTTAATATTTCTTTTGGAAAGGTTTTATCAGTATCAATAAGATTTTTCCAAATGCTTACACAGTTGCCATTGGTAGGATTATGGTTTAAATGGCTGAACCTGCTGTTAAAAAAATAGCTTTCCCAAGCACGGATAAATTCCTCAACCGATGCTGAATTTTTAATATCCACACCAACTGTTCCCATACAGACACTTCCGTTTTCATAAACATTAAAAAAAGGAGCATGATATAAAACTGTTTTTTCTGTGGGTCTTTTGTCTGAAGTGAGAGCAAATACGGTAAGATGCTGTTTTGAAGCCATCCACAGCATGGGTGGAGTATGTGCTATACCATTAGAAATTTCAAGGGATTCGGTAAAGAATAGTTTTACTTTTTTGGCTTTGGTATACCATATCACTGAACCCTTTTCGGTAGGATTGATATATAGAACATGGGTGGGCAGAATACTTTCAGGTTTTAAAAATGCTTTGCTTTTTTCTTTTTCCGTATTAAGCGACTTTGCAAATATTTTAGCTTCTCTTTCGCTTAAAGGATGGGCATTAATGGGATTTCCGTCTTTATCCATATCAAAATGTTCTACATAAGTATCTTTATCATCGTCTTTGGTCTGATAAATGACCAGAGCTGAAACCGGATGATACAGTGTTCCGAAGTGATCGGTTATATCTTTCATGATGTTATATTTAAATGGTATTATACTTTAAATGCTGTTCAGAATATCAATTAATCTTTCTATCAGGGGAAAAATGCAGTTTTCAAAATCAAGGTTATCATTGCTGACATTTGTTCCGTCAAATCTTTTTTGTGTGGATGGTTCTTCTATTTCCGTACATTCCTGAAATTCTGTATTAACGGAATCAAATAAAGTCTGAAACAATATTCCTTTATCATCTGCGCAGAACGAAACATACTTTTCCATTGTGATGGTTCTTTCATGATAGTCCTCATCATAATCGTCATGAGCTGTATTTCTTTCGCTCCGCTGAATATTTCTGTAAATAGTAGCATCGGGAAACGTTTCATAGAGGGCAAGGGTATCACAGGCTAATAAAAGACAATCGGTTTCAAAGGAATCTCTGTTTTCAAAACGATTGATTCTCTCTTTAAATCGGGCTAAATTCTGATGATTGAATATTTTTTGCTCCACATAATCACCAATCCACTCGCTTTGCTTTATTTCACGTAAATATTCAGGGGTATCTTCGGTTTCATCATTAATGAGCCAGTCCGAAATCATTTCATACATCCAGCACAGGTAACTTTCCTGTTTTCTGTAGTATGGGACATCTGCGATGTGATACAGATAGGAACAAACGGATTGCAAAAGCTGTACAGCCTGTCTATAATTGGGATTTTTAGATAATCGGTACAGTGGAATTATCGGAATATAATATAAAGTAGCTCCTGTATTATATCTTTCTTCACTTAACAAATACGTTTTCTTCTTATCCTGTATCAAGCGAATTTTCTCCCAATTCTTTGTTTTAATTTTTAACTGCTTTTTGATATCCTCTATGGCAAAAGCAATATTGTAAGGAAAACCTAAATGTTTTGACGGTGCAGGTGTGATTCCGTAATTTTCGGTCAATTGGGAAAGGGACTGGTAAAAATCCCTTTCCATTTTGCCTGTTTTCTTCTCATCCTGTATGGATGGCGTGTCTATCAGCTTAGGCAGAAACGAGCATTTTAGAAAAGCATAGGTAGCATGGCTATTGGTACTGCTTTCATTTTGTCTTTCTGTATTTCGCTGGCATCCTTTGGTCTTTGCATCCAATGGGTGAACTCGCCCAACTGTTTGTGCAGTTGCCTTTGTTTTTGCTGTTCGGGAAGCTGTATTTTTCCCGATATGATTTTTCGTTGCATTCATGATAATTTTGTGATTGATATTTCGTAAATATTGGTTGGATTTAAAGCAGATTACTAAAAATCCAACCATAATAATGTATCAGCCTTTCGTACCCATTACACTTTCAAAACGGTATTCTACCGTGTCATTCCTGATCTGTGGTGCAGAGACTTTTGCAGTGGTTAAAATGGGGTAAGTATTAGCGTAAAAGTTCATCACGGCTTCAACACTCCATTTCGGTTCGGGGTCTGTCAATCGAATTTCCTGTCCGTTATCTCTCAGGATAAAAACTCTTTCTAATTGGGTTGCAAGTAACATAATTGTTGATTTTCTGATTTGACGTATTTTATTTTACTATTTTCCTGCCCTTCATCTTTAGTCCGATAATGGCTCTCATTGGGCAATTTTCTATTGCCATTATCTGTTGTATGGCTCCCTGTTTTCCACTCATAGAATTTATTTGGAATCTTATTCTACCCTTACCATGTTGTAAGGTTGCTATATAGGTTTCTATAATCATGGCTGTGGATTAATGGTTGTGGTAGGCGTTTTTTCCTCACTGAAAAGGTTATGTGCAAAGTGTCTTTCATATTCATCCTGCTTTGTACGGATAGTTTCTGCATAGTCGGGATATTCAGAAGCCTTTGGAAGTGCTGACCATGCGCCTTTGTAGTTGCCTTCCTTTTCGAGTTCTTCGGCTTTTTGAAAAGCATCTTTGCATTTTTTTTCTTTGGCTTCCTTTTCTTTTTTCTCCTTATCGGATTTTTCTTTTTCCATTACGGATTGCTTTTTGGCTTCTTCTAATTGCTTCATAAAGCTTTCCATATCGACCATCAGTCCCGAAGCGGTTTTTAATGGGGCTTTAATGTGTTCAAAAAATCCGGCATCAAGCTCGTCTGCCGTTCCTTTAAGGTTAAGAGGAGGTATGATATTTTTTGCTTTATCTCCACATCCATCATTTTGTACTAATATGGAAACCACTATTTGGCTTTCGTTGGCTTTGGCAATGGTTAGAATCAGCTTACTGTTAATATCCATTTTGGCTATTTGATTGAAAAAATTGGTTTGCATAATTTGTTGGGTTATGGATTAATTACTAAATGAGTATTGAAGTCTATAAGTTCCCATAATGAAAACTCCAACGTCCTAAATTCTTCTTCCGTATGCTTTCCATAGGCTTTATAAATGGCATTTCCATCCTTAGATACCTGCATCTGGTAATGACACAGACTATTTTTAGGTTGTTTCAGTTCTTTTAAATCTTCTTTCTCTAAGTCAATGAAAACTCTGTTTCTCTCAGAGAGCCACTCTTCAACCACAGGATAATATACTTTCGAAAATCTAAAGAACTCCACATGGGTGTCGAAATAGTTTAGAGACTTTATATCTTCATCATTTTCAATGATTTTTATAACTTCAAGGCGTTTCTTTTGGGTTTGTTTCCACTCCCCTGTAATGTCGATAATAGCAAAGTCGCAGGCATCCCATTCACTGTTGGTTTTTGCTTTTACAAGTAAATATTCCGTTGGTATATCAGATCGTTTCATTTTTTGTTTTTTTTATGTTATAAATTCTATTTCTCAGAGGTATAAACCCCGTTCACGTAGTAGCCGATAAGCTTTTCCCAAAGCCGTATTAAGCCGTTGGTGTCTACATAATATTTTTCCGTCCGACTGCAATAAATGATGTATACAGGGACATCTGCGTACTCTTTATTATAGCTATACGCTTTTGCCAATTTTTTGGCTTCGGTTTTTGATTGTGTTTTCATAGTCAGGGATTTTCATAGATGTATGTTCCACTTGTTTTCATGGGGTCTGCACCCTCAGTCAATCGGATTTCCTTGTTAAATTTCAACGACAAGCTTCTCGCATAGTGTATCGCTGTTGTCCTGTCACAATGGATTTTGAAGTATATGGCTACCTGCTCCCATTCTGTTCGGTCATTTCGGGACTTCATCTGAAAATTATATTGTGATTCCATAAATGCTTTTTTAAGATAATCTTGGGTTAAGTATTAAAATGGTAAATCATCATCCGTATCCCCTGCAAAAGGATTGTTTGATTCTTGCGTTGCAATTTGCTTCGGTTCACTTTCAACATTTCTTCCACCTCCATAAACCTGAATGTATGATGTATGAAAATTCAATCCTGAACGGATTTCTCCATCTTTGCCTATCCATGCACTTGAGCTGATTCTGCCTGATAATTCTACCAAAGTTCCTTTGGTAAGGATTTTGGCAACATTCGGGCTTATCCAGTACGAACAATTGTAATAGGTTGTCACCTCTTTGCGTTCTCCCTGCTTGGTCTTGTAGCTGTCATTGATGGCTACTGAAAAGTTCACGACCTGTCTGTCGTTTTTCAATCTGTTGATTTCTGCGTTTTTGGTAATTCTACCGACAATTGTGTTCATAATATTTTGTTTTAATTGTTAATCATTACTTTTTTTCAGTTGTAAAACTTTGAGTGATTTGATTCGGTATCGAGGACACTCGGCTTCTTTCTTTTCACCTTTTCCAATGGGAAAAGCATTATTTATTTTTTTTGTTTGATTATTCTTATGTTAAAGAGCGACTGTTTGATTCGTATAACTGAGGTTCCGACTTTTTCTTTGCTAAATGACCATAGTACAGGATCAGGCACTTAAAACCGAAATGGAAAAATGAAATGAAGGCTCTGAAATCTTTTTGTCCGTAGGATTCAGGAGTGTCTGGAAAAATTGTTGGAGCGGAGTGGAGAGAATTTTTGTAGAAACCCAAAAAGATTTTTTTGAGTGAATGACCTGTACTACATTTGCTACAGTAAAAAGTGAAAAAACTACAGTTATATATATGAATTGAATAAGTGATATTTAACCTTGGAATGATCTAAAACAATAATGAATAATTGGATTTTTCCTTGTGTTGATGTGATTTTGAAGTCTATTTTCTTATCAACGTCATCAACATTCAAGACCGAAATTCTAAAAATTAACAGTTTTATTGAAGGTTTTATATTTTTGTTAGCTGATGAACCTGAAAAAATTAGGTATATTAATTTGAAAAAAATTTTCAACTCATGAAATTACCTCCTAAATTATGGGACCGGTATATAAAAAATGACAAGTAAATTATTTGCAATATGGAAATAAACAAGATTATATTTGCAACCTTAAAATCCATTTTTTATGAAAGAACTATTAGAAAAAATTAACGCAGAATTTGAAACTTTTAAAACAGACTCCAACCTTCAGCTTGAAAAAGGAAACAAAGCAGCCGGAACAAGAGCAAGAAAAGCAGCTTTGGAATTAGCCAAGATTCTAAAAGATTTCAGAAAAATTTCTGTGGAAGAAAGCAAGAAATAGTCAAAAGCTTCCTCTAGATGGAGGGGGCTTTATTTTTGTAAAGCTCTATAATGAGCATTTAGAGAACCAGTTACTCATTATATCTTTTGGCAAAACCACTCATTAAGATCCTTAAAATCTCGATAAATTAGAGAACAGTCCTCTACATATTTATATTTCGTTAATATTTTGTTTTTAGTGATATCTCCATTAGAATCATTATCAAGAAAAAGGTAAATTTTATCGTATTCATCAAGTGTTTTCATTACTTTGAAAAGCATTACCGTAGAATTAAGAATCAGATAATCAGAATTTTTAGCTTTATCTATATTTTTGAAAGTCAGGTAATCTAAAAACCCCTCAAATACCGTGATTTCTTTATTGTTTTGTTCTCCCTGAATCAAAGTCACATCCTTTTTTCCTAAACAGATTTTTGAATACGCATTGCGGATTTCAAAACCACCTGAATTATTTTCAAAGGCAATTCCGAAATAATTTTTCCCGTTTAATTCATAATGCAACTCTTTAACCAGATCTACCTGCTGATAAACTTTCCTCATTTTAAGATATTGAATTAAAACCGGATGCCCGATTCTTTTTACTTCCAATATCCTGTAATGAGGCCCTGTTGTAACCTCTTCCTTTTGTTTTTGATCCTGTATTGAAAAATCAAATTTTCCAAGGTATTTCAAAGCTTCCGAAACAGAACATTTTTTCACCTGCTGAACAATGGAAATGATATCATAACTCTTTCCTGTTCCAAAATCAAATGCTTTATTTTTAATAAAATCGACAGAAAGACTAGGAATCTTTTCGTCCCTGTCAAGCGCAAAATAAAAGGCAGTTTTCCCGTTTTCTTTCACAGGAAAAAGATTGAAGGATTCTAAAACCGTCCGGATTCCGACTTTCTGTTTGATTTTTTCGCAATTCATTTTTTTTCTTTTTAAAGCAATTTTTTACCCGGGATTTCCCTTTTAATAAAAAAAAGACTTTTATTATCTTTTAAATAAACTTTTAATAGTTCGTGGTATCCGCCTGTCACAAAGCGTTTGCAATGATTTTCAAATGAGCGCAATTCCGAATTCCGAATGAGTGCAAATCCGAAATACAGATGAGCGCAATTCCGAAAAGATGCCCTTTACCGCATGAGTGCAAATCCGAATTGAACTATTTTTTCATCATTTCTTTTTAGCGTATCTGTCATCTTCACTGGCTTTACAATATCGGAATGAGTGCAATTCCGAAATCAGCTTCATAAAATTCTAAATTTTAACAATTCCTTAACTTCAGCGAGTGCAATTCCGAATTCCGAATGAGTACAAATCCGAAATACGGATGAGCGCAATTCCGAAATCAGAGAATCACGGGATAACCGTTGGGCAGTATTTCCCCCATTTTTGTTTCTCTGTATAGCTGTAAAATAAGTTCCTGTATTTTGTTTAAAAAAGCCGTTCCCTGATAATTCGTGGATTTTGTCCCTTTCAGCCTGTTCATCCTTATAAATTCGCCAAAAGCCTTTTCTATAAGTTGACGGGTTTGCGGAATAGTCTTGTATTGGTAGGAAAACTGGAGCATTTCCCGTTGTCCCAGGCCATACCTTTTCTGAAAATAATAGAGCCTCTTTGCAATTTTTGATTTCTCTGCTGTGTGCTCCGACATATCGGTACCGCCTACTATTTTATTGTAAAAAGGATGAATGAAAATAGAATCATCTTTGTAATGATAATTGAATGAAAGGGTATTATACCTGTTGAAATTTATTTTTGCAGTTTTGAGGAACTTGAAACAAAAATCATTCGCGGTTTTATAGTTCAGCCCAAACTTTTTGTTCAGTGACAAAAGTTTCATGGTGGTTCCACCTTCTGGAAGTTTTGAAAGCCAGATGGCAAAAATAATATGCTTGTTGTTTCTGATGTTATACACCAGATTGTAAAGGATGTAGTTATATTCAGGTATAATCATCAGCTTTTTCAACCAGTAGCTGCTGATCAGAAAGCTAGTATATCCACGTTGGTCATAACTCGGGTTGGAAATAAGCCCACCGAATGTTCTAATCTCTTTTCCTTTTGAGTTTACAGATTTATACCAGCCCATTTTGAACCGGGCAAGAAACTCATAGGCTTCCACAACCTGCCTGGTTGAGCCACTCGGAGAGATTTTACTGTTCCTGATTTTAATAGAGGCAAAAATATTATTTTCGGTTTCAAATTCTTCATCAAATAAAGAGAGCTGCTTTGGACGGTCTTCAGGGCGGAACTGCTCACTACTGATAATCGAGATAATATTAAAAATAACACGAAGCGCATTGATGGGAATATCAGCCGCCTCCTGATCTTCAAAAATAAAATCGTCCACAAAATGATTGCCCAGGCGTATTCTACCTGGAATTCTCTCATCTTTATCTTCAAATATTTTTCTGACAAGTCTTACATCTTTTTCCAGAATAGCCATAATCTATTTTTGTTGTGTACTTTAATTTTGTTCTGCTTAGGGTAACTTCATTCTGATCGAAAAATCTTACAGCAATTTAATTTTCTCACTTTTTAATGTTTTTGAACCCTCATTAAGATTATAATACAGGTAATCTCCTGTCTCATCTGCCCTGAAAACTCTTTTCTCCACTTTCCCGAAATTGGGTATTCTAACTTTTTGAATTCCCTGATACTCGGCAATAATTCCATTGAGATTTACTTTCTGTCCAGGTTTTATATCTGATAGTTTCATTTTTACAGTTTTAAAATTTTAAATAGATAAACACCAATACTTATGTTCTTTAAAGGATTATTTTGGAGGTTTAATACTAGGAATTGAATCTAAAGACAATTGTCCGTTATCGGTCCTGTTTTTTATATAAGGCAAAAGATTTTTCAATGAGGATTTCCAGCTGGTTATGGGTTTTCCTAAATTATTGCACCAGTTACAATTTGCCCATAAAGCGTACCTCTCCTTAATAGCAGAATGCATAGATTCTTCATAGCCGCTCAGCGTTTTAGCATAGTCTATAAATTCTTCCAAAGAAGGGATGTTGGCTATTATTGTAAAAGGTTCAGGCTCTCTATTATCAAAGGATGCCTTCTCTTTCTGTTCTGTAGTTTCGGGAATACTCATAGATAAACCAACCGGTGGTAAATTTTCAATCTTTTCTGTGGTTGCTGTCTGAGAATTATTCTTGATTTTTAGCTTTTGTCTTTTTTCTTGGCTAAGAATTTCTAAAGGATAATCTCGCACTATTCTGTAAGAACAGGAATACCCGTTTTTACTTTCGTACCGGACCAGCCCTGCATTCCGCAGCGCTTCTCTTGCAGATTTTACCGTTTTTCTTGTTAATCCTAGTATATTACCAATCGCTACGTCGGAAACAGTAACATCGTATCCATTATTATCGTTCGCTAATTTCAGCAGATACAGGTATATTGCAACAGCAGTGGTACCCAGTTGCGCTTTTGGGCCGGATTCCCAAAACTTTTGTATAAGCTCCTGATAATACATCGCTACTTCCTGCCAAAAAGCTCTAGTACTTTTTGCTTATCAATGATGATAATTTTCCCCTTTTGGATAATGGCTTCATCCAACATTCCGGAAGATTTTATTTCAGATGCCTTTGAAACGGAACATCCCAGGACTTTTGCTAATCCCTTGAGTCCGTATTCATGTCTGTTTTCCGAATTGAGGTTTTTGATAATTTCCAAAAATTCCTCAACCGTCAGCTTCCAAAGGGGTGTTTGTGGATCTATCTTTTTCATTTCCTTTCTTTTATTGATTTTAGCCTACCTTTTTTTTCCTTTGAAATCCAATTCCTTGCAGCAGCCTGCCAGCTGTTCATTAATTTCCCGTCACTTAATTTCCAATTCTGGGAATCGTAAAAGGAATAAAATTCATGTGCCTGAGCAGAAGGTAGATCACGCTCATTAAAATATAATTCTACTTCATAAAACTTAGGTGCAGAAAACACACTTACCTTTTGTATGGTTAATTCTTGCTCCCAGAATGTTTTGTTTATTAATGATTCAGGCTGATCAAAATCTACAATCTCAATTAAGCTTCCTTTATAAGGGTCGTAACTGGGGAAATACATAATAAATCCAGCCAAATGTAATTCTCTGATACACTTGTGATAGGTTCCTAAAGATTTTACCTTACCCAATTGCATAACTTCTGCACGAGAAATGCGAAAAGGGCTTTGAAATCGGTTCATGCTCCAGCACTGAAAAAGTGCAACATAAATACTGATATGTGATGGATGTAACCGGTTATCTTTAATCACATGCGCAAAAAAATTGATGATATCTTTAGTCTGATTCATGATTTCCTGTTTTCTGTGATTATTTAGAATCCGTAAGCAACTTCTCAATGTCTTTGTAATTATAATACAAGATCCCCCCTATCTTCGTATAAGAAAGGGTTCCGTTGATTCTAAGATTCTGTAAGGTCCCGGAAGAAATATTCAGAAGCTTTTTGACCTCCGAAGTACGGAGCCATAGTTTCTGTTCCGTCGTTCTTGTCTGAAGTATTTCTCTAATTGCCTCCAACAGCTCTATTTTAAATTGCTGAAGGTCTTCTTTGGTGATAATGGATATTGCCATGATTTCAAAAATTATTTTATTTGACAAATTTTCGAAATCAGGCGGGATTTCTTTCGGTAGGTCTTCGGTACTACCGAAAGATTTTTATATACCCCTTATCAATAAAGGAATTGTGGGAAAAGTACTAATAATTTGATTTATTGTGTACAAACAGGGAAAAACGCCTATTGATCACCATCCTGGAATGATTGATTCAAATGATCACTGAGCAGCTGAAGGAATTTAGTTGGGTTGGTTTTCCTGCTTTTTATCTCATGAAGTGTCTTATAAAAGTTTCCCAGGTTAATATTGAGTGACTTTTCAGTAAATTTAATAATCTCGCTAAACTCAATATTGCCACCATTAAATGAACGGGTAT
This sequence comes from Chryseobacterium sp. FR048, assembly GCF_056844665.1. Taxonomy (NCBI): domain Bacteria; kingdom Pseudomonadati; phylum Bacteroidota; class Flavobacteriia; order Flavobacteriales; family Weeksellaceae; genus Chryseobacterium; species Chryseobacterium sp. FR048. The sequence continues at coordinate 918,971 of NZ_JBXDSE010000001.1, forward strand.
TGTGGAGCGCATATAGAAGTTCCACCAAAGCAGATTTTGAGGCCGACCATTGGAGCGGGGATTTATCGGTTATCTTCTCGTATACATATACGTTAATTTCTGCTATGGATTTTAAAAGGAATTTTTCCAATCGGTCATTGGCAATAATTTGGGAAATAAGGTGGTCATGTGAAGTAGCAAATTTTTCATCATAATCATAAAGACCGGATTCTATTTTCGTTTTCAGATCAAACTGATTCCGGACGAAATATTTTTGATCAAGATAGGTGGCCCTACGCCTATAGTACTCATAAAAATCGATATGGTTTTCATAAAAATTTTTCAACGCTTCCAATTCGCATTCAAAATATTCTTTCAGGCTTAACTCTCCTGCATTTGGTTTGGCTGCCTCAATTGATAAAAGCTTTGAAAAATAAATAAACTGCGAAATAAAAGCCGGCTTGATTTCCTTGAAAAAATATACTTCGGCCGCAACAGCCGAAAACTCATATAAGCTTACCTCCTGCTTAATGATTCTTATAACAGAATCTATTTCCATTAATGATCTCTCATATAAATTAATAGGATCATTTTTCAGTTCAAAGCCGATCTGTTCAATCTTTTTCTGTAAACTCAGTTGTAATCGCTTACATTTTTTAAAAAACAAGTTAGCATGCATATTTTAAATAAAAAGTAGAAATTTTTAAGTATTAAAAATGATAAAGCTGTTATTAAATATAAATAAGTCTACGGATCACCTGTCTCATCATTGATTTTTTGAATAAATTCTGAAGGAGTTAAAGCAGTTAATTCTATAAAAAATTTAGAAAATTTGGGTCTGTTGGCAAATCCGCATTCATCAGCTATCGTATCAACAGAATACTTCCTCCATTGTGCATTGGTTCTTAGCATTTCCTTAACATACTCAATCCGCAAGTTATTGAGATATGTATTATAATTTGTTCCTTTATATTCATTAATAACCGCCGATAAATAAGCAGTATTCGTTTTTAGCCTTTTTGCAAGCTCATTTTGGGTAAGCCCTTTTTCTAAATAAAATTTGTTTTGTTCCATTATTTTGAGCTTTTCCAATATTTCGTTTGTCAGATTCTCAGGCAACTTGGATAGTTTGGTCGAAACCGTATCTTTATGGTTCTCTTCTCCTAAAGTCTGATCACCTGCAATCTGGTACTTTTTAACCCTTTTTTTCACCTTGAAATATCTTACAGAAATTAAAAGCAAAGCTCCGAAAGAAATCCCGGCCACAATATATCCGTAAAATGCTGAGGATTCCAATCTTTTTTTGGATGTAAGCAAGTCATTGGTATCATATTCTTTAATGATTTTTCCTGAGAGGTATTTAAAATCATTATGCATCATCCGGTCAAACCGCAGTAATTGTTTGGTATAATACAATTCTTTCTTGTTATCATTTTTATCTTTATAATGTATGATAAGTAGCTCAAACGCTTCCCTTACTGAAGGATGTGCAAAATTTCGTCCCAGAAATATACTATCTACTTTTTCTAAATAATTAATACCTTCATTTTCATTGTGATTTCTTAATAGAATTTTACCTTTTAAAAAATAGATCAGCGATGCATTGGTAAAATCACTTTTCTTTTCAATGCCTGCCAAAGCAATATTAAAATTCGACAATGCCTCTCGGTCATTTTCTCTTAGATAGTCTAGAATCCCACTCAGCTTATAAAAATAGCTTCTTTCTATATAAAAATTTTTATCCTCGGCCGAAGCCTCCAATCCTTCATTAATAAGATCGGAAACCTCATTTATTTTTGATTGATAAAACAGACAGATACCCATCTGATGAAGGCTGTTCAAATATCCCTTCTTCATATTGTATCGAAGATTGGGAAAATCTGTGGAAACACTTGTATCTCTATAATAAGATCGGCACTTTGAAAAAAGTGTAAAGGCTTCTTCATAATATCCTAGATAACTTTTGACAACTCCTATATGGTACATATTTTTATGATACAGATAGGGATCCTTACTTTTGCTTAAGTATTGCCAAGCCCTCAGATACTCATCAAGAGCCTTCTGATATTTTCTGTAGGTAAAGTAGTAAACACTTCCTTTTGTTAGGTAGGAATTTCCAATAAGATCGGGGTCACCTGCTTGGGAGGCGGCCCATACAGCACTATCTGCATATTCTATTTTTTTATTCCTCGAAAAGCTGACAGCGTCCCGATACGCCTGGGTTAGCTCCTTATAATTTTTAAATGCTTTCGCTTCTTTAATATATGCATTGACAAACTCCAGGGCACGTTCATCGTTTTCTTCAAAATTATCATAACGAACTCTGTAATCAGAATATTCCTGACCATTAACTAAAAAGCAAAAGAACGTGAAAAAACAGAATATTATTTTCAAAATAAAAACAATTTAACCATATAATGTCAATGATATTATAAATATAATTCAAAATTAAGCAAAATGAACCAAGCAAAAAATTATTTCTGCACTTTAGGAATTACACTTAACAAATCCAATAAAAACACCTGATTTACAATCAATTATATCATTACTACATATTGAGCCTATTTATAAATAGGCTCCTAAAAATTTATAAATGGGCTCCATCAACCTTTTTTTTCGAAAAATTCATGCTCTAAATTCGCTTTCAGAATTCTAAAAAACTACCGGCCGGGATTGTTAATTATTTAATCCCAAAATCATGAAAACCAAAATATTAATACTGCATATTGTTGCAGGAATTTTACTTTCATTTGTTATTTTATCCTGTCGTGAAGAAAGCCTTCCGGAGATTCCTTATCCGGAGATGCCTGTCATTACGACTGAAAGAATGGTCTCAAAAGCAGACACTACCCAACTTGAAAAAGAATTGGAACCCAGTGAAAAAGATCCGCCAAAGGACCGGGACAACTGGAAAACCAGTAAGTAACCAAATTTTGAACCAACATGGAGACTCAGGTGCCACTCATCATTGAATCGGGAACGGCCTGTCCCGTTAGTGGAATATGGAAAACCATAGGACCTCTTACTACTACCATCACGGTAAATGAAAAATCTGCTATGCCTACCTATTGTGGCGTAAAAGTACGCTGGATATTGTTATACCATTGTTAAAATCTTATTATGAAAAAGAAACTGACACAACTTGCCATATGGATTGCTTATTTTTTTATCCTGTTGTTTTGCTACGCATCCATCAGTAAAATATTTGATTTTGAAAACTTTCAGGTTCAAATTGCCCAGTCTCCATTGTTAAGCGCTTATGCTATAATAATTACCTATGGAATACTTTTCCTTGAACTTTTGGTCTGCTTCTTTTTGATATTTGATAAAATGAGATTCATTGGATTGTACGGTTCCTACATACTGATGGTTCTCTTTAGTATCTATATTTATCTTATCCTCAATTATAGTGAGTTTATTCCCTGTTCCTGCGGGGGGATTCTTGAAAAAATGGATTGGCAAACACATCTCATTTTTAATCTGATATGTGTCCTAGTTGCTGTAGTTGCCCTTAGTATTGACACGTATGCAAACCACAAAAAACAAGGGAAGCTCTTCTTCAGCCTTCTAATCACAGCAGGGCTCTGTATCACCGGAATGCTCATCATGTATCAAAAGTCAGAATATATTCTTAAGAAAGATAATGGTTTTCAAAGAAGATTTTTACAGCATCCTATCCTTAAAAATGGTACGTATGATTTAAAACTGAACTCCTATTATTTTGCCGGCTTTTCAGGCGATACCCTATATCTTGGGAATTACACAGCACCGTTCTCACTCACAAAGATTACCCATTTTACGGGAATGGAACGAAAAAATCTGCAACTCAGCCGTACAGACATTAGTTTCAGGTCTCCCCTGCTTGAAGTTACAGACGGTCTTATCACGTTGTATGACGGAACAATCCCGATCATTTTTGAAGGAACAACCGGGAGCAATAAGCTCCCTGAGCAAAATATTGGAAAGACCTATTTCAGGAAAATCAAACGAATTGATCATAATAACTTTCTCATAGGTGCTTTCCACCGCAAAAAGCAGATTCAGAGTCTGGGGATTATCAGTAAAGGAAGCAAGGATTCTGTAAGGTTTAATCCAGAGCTTTTGGAAAAGAATAAAGAAGGTTTTTTTGAACCCGATGGGCAATTAAATTATGATTCTTTCACTGGTAAGGTTGTTTATGTTTACCATTATAAGAACATGTTTGTAGTTACTGATCGAAATCTGAAATCAAAACATGTATTCAGGACTATTGATACCGTCAGCATCCCGCGGCTAGGTCTTTCCCACTTAGCCGATGGCAGCAGAAAGCTTAACAATCCGCTGGTGGTCAACAAAAGGTCAATTGCCTATAAAGGGGTTCTGTTTGTGGAGTCGGACCGCAAAGGAAAGCTGGAAAAAGACAGGGGTAATAAAGCCATTATACTTGATCTTTATTCTATTCAAGAGCAGAAATACCTTGGCAGTATCAGTATTCCCAACAGGAATAAGGAGCAACGTGTACAATTTACCATACAGGGAAACAAATTGTATGTAATGATAGAAAATGAACTGATCAGATATCGTTTTGCGCAAAACATCACTCAACATTTCATTTCAGGGGAAGCCGAAAACCTGTACAAAGAGTAGGCACCAATAATAAATTTATAACAATGAAAAAAATGAGAAAAATCGCATTGCCATTGGCTATCCTGTTAATCGGAGCAGGCAGCGCGTATGCTACCAATGTAGCATCAGAGACTAAAAAAGCTGATATTCCTGGATGGAAAATTGATCTTGAAAATCCGGAACAGCCTTGTGTCATGACAAGTCAGCTTTGTACGACAGATAATACTGGTATTGTCTGTACAGTAAGTGACGCTTCTGGTGTCCATGACCTGTATGAATCCAGTTGCGAAACAGAATTATTCAGAATTCCTTAACTGTTAGCTATTACTAACTACTAAAAGAAGGGTGCACTTTATTGAGCACCCTTTATGTATTTCTGTATCCAGGGGATATTTCTTTCATCCTTTAAATGATAATTAAACCAATCCAGAATTTTCAGGGTAAGGTCTTTCTGAGCTTCAGCCCTACTTAAACTGTGGCCTTCCTTATCATAAAACAGGGCAATAACAGGCTTTCGGTATTTTCTTAATGCAATAAACATCGATTTGGTTCCTTCCGGGCTTACATTGCCATCATCAGTCCCCGTCCACAACAGCATGGGTGCACTGACATTCTGAACAAACATTATCGGATTATTTTTGATATATTTTTCAGGATTTTCTGCCATCGTAGCCTTAAACCAGTACTGGCGCCCTTCATACCTGTAATAGTCGGGAGCATTAAAATGATAATTGTACGCATAATAAGTCCGTACCACATCAGAAACTGCTGATCCTGAGACATAGGCTGCAAAACGGTTTGAATGACCCGCAATAAAATTGGTTTCATAACCGCCAAAAGACTGTCCCATGAGTCCAATCTTTGTCATATCTACATTCCTAATCTTCTGTAATTCGTCTAAGGCATTATTAATGCTTTCCAGTGCTGAAATTCCTGCTCCTTTGTCAGATTGCGAGATATCAGCAAGCAGTACGGCGAAGCCCTCCTCCATCAACAGCGGGATATTCAGCCCTGTGGGATTCGAGAAGGAAGGTCGCAGGAATCTTTTGGTCATATAATCCTGCTTCTCATACACATGGATAACAACGGGATATTTTTTTGAGCGGTCATAATTCAGCGGCATATACAAAGCTCCGCTTATGGTTTCACCGTCCGAACCTTTGTAGCAAATTTTAATAAGCTCTGCCTGTTCAAATTTCTGATTCTTCTGATCTGAAACATAAAGAACTTTTGGATTTTCCTTCTCTTTCTTTACTACAAGCCTTGGCCGTTTATTATAGTTTTCCTCAATCCAGTAATAATTTTCACCCTGATTCAGCCTTTTAAATGCCGTGATCTCATCAGGGGTCGGTTGTTGAATGATATTTAGCTTCCTGTTTCTTAAACCGGCATAAATGATATGACTGGTCTTCGGATCAGTGATTTTTAACAGCAAGCTCTTTTTGATATCTACGGTCCTGAAGTCTCTACCGTATCCTAATTCCGTACTGGTTCTTGTAAAATCCACCAGCTCGATTTCTGAATCATCATTTGCAGTAAACATTTCTTTCATTTTCTCAGTGGCCAGATTATATTCAGAGATCCTGTTTCCTCCTACCCATAGAACTTCTTTCTCAGAAGTAAAATAAGGAACCATAGCCGCAGAAACCTTTACATCTTCCATCACCAGAGTTAACGTATTGTACAGCTGCCAGTTGTTTTCCCTCTGAATTAGCAGGTACTGACCTGACGGTGAGATTACCATCTGTTTCCGCACATCCGTAATCAGGGTATAGGTATCGGTTACCGCATTCCACAAATACAGCCTGTCAAAGCTATTTCCTCCCGCTTTATCCATTTTATCCACCTGCTGCTTGTCAGTTTCATACATCAGGTAGCGTGAATTGCCGATAGCAGTCTCCCCAAAATATCCGGGACGGGTTATCAGAACCTGTTTACCGCTTACCGGCTCCCATTCCACCTGGATAAATTCGGATACCGGCTTCACGTATTTTTTAAGATCGAAGTCAGTCCCGTACCAGATATCAACCATTCCTTTTGCAGGCGGGATTCTCTTTCCCAATTTTAGGACAATACTATTATCAGAATGCGAAGGATTCAGCATCATCTGATCATAGCCATCATACCCGCTTCCATCAAAAATATATTGTTTTTTATCCTGAGAAACATAATAGAGGTTGGTCTTGCCTTTCTTTCGGGTCTGAATCACAAAGCCTTTCTTGTTCATTCCTGAAGGCAAAATATTGCTCAGCTCATCATGGGTCGAAAAGATTGTTTCAAAAACTCCATTCTTTAAAATTAATGCTTCAATCAGATCACCTGTCTTTCTCCTGGCGATGGTCTCATCCCCTTCAGAATAGATATGCTGAATACCGGAAATACTTTGTCGAAGGCTAAGATCAGTATCATAAACTTCCAGCCTGCTTTCATCTTTTTCAGTATACAGCACCATAAAGGCATGCTGCTGTTTATTGTAGATAAACTTTTTTACGTGTTGAAAAAAACGGGAATTTCCGGTTTCGGGATAAAGATACTCCAATGTATCTTTTGTCTGTATCGCGAGATCGTTTCCCACCCAAATGATAAAATCAATATTTTTTCTTTCCGTTCTGTGGTCTATATCTCCTGTTCTTTGCAGCATCATATTCTTTGTCCCGTCAACAGAGAATATATACCATGCCAGCCATTTACCGTTATCAGAAGCCTCGGGAAATTTCATTTCTTCGGTATCCTTAACCAGCTTTTCCAGATGCTCATACCGCTGGGCTGAAAGGTTTTGTGGCATAATAATGAGAAGAAATATCCATAATATCCATACTACTACAGAGAAATTTCGCCTTAGGAAAGATTTGAAAGTGATACAATCAATATGTGACGCCTTAATATCCATCATTTTGTGGTGTTAAGTGACTATTCAAAAGCATTTCTTTCTGCGGCAACGGCAGATATTGATTGGTCGCTTTCCAGTTAGGCTTTACCGGTTGTAAGAGATCCAGCTGTCCCCACCGTTTCAGGTCTATAAACCGACTTCCATGTTCTGCAAAAAATTCTTTTCTTCTTTCATTTTTAATTTCTTCCATCGCCTGAGCCTGCGAAATGGAAGTACTGAGTGGTGTTAACCCCGCCCTTTGTCTTGTCTGATTGATGAAAGGAACTGCTTGGGTTGTTTTGTTCTGCATGGTTAAAGCTTCTGCCAGCATCAGGCATACATCCTCTAACCTGTAGATGATAGAATATTCTGTCGTATTGGTAGCGGTAGTTATTTTATATTTGGTCTGCTTATAATTGGTCTGTGAACCAAATACCACCGGAGTAAAATAGTATTGCCGTCGAAGATCGGTGGCTGAAAAAGAACTTATAAGATCCGGATTCAAAATAAATGAAGTAGGCGCGCCCACAAAGTTATAGAGCACGGCTTCACTTGTCGGGTCAGTATTGTTCTTAGGTTTCAGCTGCCAGATAATATGCTTTCCTGTTTTCTGAAATACTTTAGAAGGGTCATTTTGAAAAACATAGTCAGCATTCTGAATAATCGTCTGGCATAAAACTTCGGTTTCCTGCCATTTTCCCAGCATCATTTTCATTTTAGCCTGTAAAACCAGGCCTGCTGCCTTATTAATATAAATCCTTTCTGCATTCCGGTATGCTGAGGGCAGAAGGTTCACCGCTTCCGATATATCGGCTTCTAGTCTTGGCAGGAATTCATTCTTAGGTATTCTGCTTAAAGTCGAGTTATAGACATAATCTGTTGTAGTAGTGTAGGGAATCTCCCCATACATCTGGTAGAGGTAATAGTAAATAAGGCTGCGGACCAGCATTGCCTCTCCCTTTATCCTGCTTTTTGCTGATACCGAAAGGCTTTTGGATTTTTCCACACCTTCTATAATGCTGTTGGCCATATACACCTGCTGATAAGCCGTAGTCCATACCTGGCTCACAGTAGCATTGGTTGCCAGCAGCTGGTTATGGTAGATATCCAGGATCCCGTTTCCGGCGCTGGTGAAAACGCAAGTAATATCATCGGTATAATTTCCGAGTAAAGCACCGGAACCGTCTGTCGTGCCACTGATCACGGAACCGGTCCATAGTCCCGAGTACAGTCCAGCGAGCGCCGCATCTGCGGTTTTCTCATCTTCAAATACCTGTTCTGTGGCCAGCTGGTTGTTCGGAAAATCTGTTTCTATAAATTTCTCACACGATACTGCGCTTAAAGCAGCATAAAGCATCAAAAGAAGCGCTATTATAGCGTTTATAATATTTTTCATTGTTAGTTGCTAAAAGTTATTACATATAAAATCATCAATTATCTCAATCGTTAATGATCCCAAATCTTTATCTTTAATTTTTAATCACTAATCACTAATCATCAATCTTAATCGTTAAAAAGTCACCTGGAATCCCAGGGAATAGGTTTTTAGGGGTGGAAGGTAGCCTACGAGATAAAACTCCGGGTCCATTCCAAAGTAATTGGTGATGGTCAGAAGGTTTTGTCCCTGCACATAGATCATAGCTTCTTTGATGCCCAGCTTTTGCATGGGAATGCGGTAGTTAAGCTGTACATTCTTCAGCCTGATATAGGAAGCATCACTTATTGCCGCTGTTGAGTTCTGAAAGAACCCGTGCAGGGAAAGCTTCTGGGGGTTGTACCCTGCTGAATATTCCATATAGCTGCCTCCTGGGTTAGATGGAGACCATGCGTCCAATACTTCTACAGGCTGATTGCTGAGTGCTCCGGGCAGAAGCATCTGGCGGTTGTAATTCCAGTTTCTCTGTTTTACAAACTGCCACAGGAAAGATGCTGACCAGTTTCCCCACCTGAATTGAGTTGACCATCCGCCAAAAAATCGGACGCCCAGTTTTTCTACTGCCTTATTATCGTCAGGGGAGGTAATTTTACCGTCACCATTGAAATCTGTAAACTTATACAATCCGGTGGCAGGGTCTATGCCTTCATACTGGTACACCTTAGCAATAGTCGTAGGGTATCCGATCATATACTGATTGGAATAGGTAGAACCTTCGAGGTTCGGAAATTCTACAAGCGTATTCTTGGGAATGCTCAGGTTAAAAGAGGTTTCGTACCTGAATTTTCCTTTTCTTAAAACCTGAACCGAGGTATCAAATTCCCAGCCTATATTCCTGATCTTTGCCGGAAGATTGGATTGTACGGAAGGAAAGCCCGTGGTGGATGGAAGGGGAATTCCTACCAGCTGATTGGAAGAGGTGTTTTCATAGTAGGCACCTGAAAAATTAAAGCGTCCGTTCCAGAGTCCTACTTCCAGGGCCAATTCTTTTTTCAGAGTCTTCTCCCAGCTGAAATTAGGGTTATACAGCCGCGCCGGATTTAAACCGGTCTGCCCGTTATATATACCCGATGAAATAATATAGGTATTGAGATATTGGTAATCTCCTATCTTATCGTTTCCTGTAGTTCCCATGCTTCCTCTGAGTTTACCCATGCTCAGCCATTTTACCTCTTTCAGAAAGGGCTCTTCCGAGAAAAGCCATGCCGCGCCTATTGCTCTAAAGTTCCCGAAACGGTTATTGGCACCAAATCGGCTAGAACCGTCACGCCTTCCGGTAAGGTTCACAATATATCTTTTCTTCAGTTGATAATTAAAACGGGCAAAAACTGCCGTATAGTTATACTGGCTCCGAACCTGATCAGAAATGGTCTTTACGCTAGCGGCTCCAATATTATCAATCAAAGCATTGCTCTCAAAGCCTTTTCCCTGAATAGCTCCCTGCTCCGATTGTGTTTTCTGCAGGGTTGCTCCGAGTAAAAATTCAAACTGGTGATTTCCGGTTTTGTAAGCGCCCACCAGTTGGGGTTCGAGGATATAGGAAAAGTTCACCTGGTTATTCCGGGAAGAGGTGGAATTCATACTGGTCTGTCCAAAAGAAGGATTATTTATTGTATGGGGCTTTATCGAGCGTTCTTCGAAATTCTGATAGCTGATTCCGGCATTCATTTTTAATGAAAGGAAAGGAAACAGCTTATAGGACACATTAAGGCCGTTATTAAAAAAGGCGGTCTTATTGGAGTACTCGCTCAGAAGCGAAGCCACCGGATTGTTAAATGTTCCGTTCTCCCAGTTGATGCTCCCGTCTGCAGTATAAAGTGCCGGCGCATTGGGGCTCAGCATAATACTCTTTAGCGTAAGGTCATCATTCTGCACATTGTTCTGCTGAAAAGAGAAGGTATTTACCAGGTTAAATTCCAGTTTTCTGTCAGGGGTGAAATAGCTGAAATTGGCATTGATGTTATTGGTTTTATATTTGAAGTCAGCCGGCAAAACAGTGGTCTGCTCATTATGGCCGTAGCTGATCTGGTAAGAAAAGTTTTCAGAGCCGCCACTCATCGACAGTTGAACGCCGTAGGCATCTGCCATGTTTCCGATCAGTTCTTTCTGCCAGTCGGTGTATCGGGATTGGTCCCAGGTTCCGTTGATGTCATACATGGTAGCGGGATAGGCTACATTATCATTCTGGAATGCATGGCGACGCATACTGATGTACTGCTCCGTGTTCATCATTTCCATAGGCCTAGTAATCCTGCTTAAGGAATACGAGGTATTAAGCTTGAGCTCAGATCGTCCTTTCTTTCCTCTTTTAGTGGTTACAATGATCACTCCGTTGGCTCCTCTTGATCCGTAAATAGCTGTGGCATCTGCATCTTTTAATATCTCAAAGCTTTCAATAACGTTTGGGTTGATAGCGTTCAGGGGATTTATCGAGGACCACGGAAGGATTTTATTAGAATATAGCGAAGGGGTCTCGGAAGCCTGTGGAACCCCGTCTATAATATATAAGGGTTCATTACCCTCACGTCGGATACTGTTCTTTCCCCTGATCTGGATCTCAAATCCACCTCCCGGAGTTCCGGTATTCTGGGTAATGCTTACCCCCGACATCCTTCCCTGGGCAGCAGACAGTACATTAGATACAGGCTGGTTTTCGATATCTTTTGCCGATACTTTTGCTATGCTTCCAGTGCGCTCCTTATCTTTGACTTTATAATACCCTGCATTCAGTACCACTTCTTCAATATGGCTTACTTTTTCTAAAGCCAGCTTGTTTGAAGGTGATAAGGTATCGGATTTTGTCCTGAGTATGGAAGCTTCAGAGGTATTCTTTCGGGAGATCATATCCGAATTGTTCTGTACCTGCGCCGGAAAAGAGCTTCCTGCTACCGTCAGCATAAGGACACAAGAGATGCCCCCAATGCTGATATAGGATTTTTTCATACTTTTGTAAAAGTTAATGGTTAATAACTATTAATGCTCTTTCCTGCCTCAGCTGTCAACTTTTGCGGAAAGGGCTTTTTTATTTCTTATTGTTCTGTAACAAAAAGATAACTAAGTATCATTATAATAGGTGTTGCTTATTTTCATTTGATGGTCTTTTATGGTTACATTGTGTTTTTAAATATTGTCTAGGAGGAAGTTTTGGGAGATTACAAAACCTCCAACCTAAACACATCATAAAGAATTAATATGAATGAAATTAACCTCGAGTGTGAACTGTAAAGCTCCAATGGATGCGCTGCCATTGTATCCTATCTAATCTTTATAGTAAAAGCAGCTTAGAGAAATGTAGAGAAGGCGGACATCATTGAAAAAACAGCGTGGAACTCTACCTACCGTATCAGAGGTACTGGCATACCCTTTACCACGAATAAGAGAGCCCACGCTTAGAACGTGAGCAATCTGCTTATTGTCTTGTGGTAAAATGAAAAGTGCCAGTTTTCTGATACAAGATTCTAAGCGAATAGCTTCTAATATTTTTTGAAGTTTCGCAAAATTACAATTAAGTAACTTCTTTTACAAAGATAAGAAAAAATATTTCGGTATACAAAACTATACCAAAATATTTTTCATTATGTGCTTAATTGCATGTATGATTAAAGAAAGTGAAAAAATTATAATTATAAAAACTGCGATTACTTTGCGTAAAATGCTAAGTAACAATAAGAGTTACTCAGCAAAATCGGATGGTAGTATGGACATAGTCAATAGTTATGATAAAATAGCTGCAAACTCTAATTCAGAACTGACCAAAGCTACAGTAAACGGTGCTTTTAGCGGAAAGAAAAGGTCAACTATGGCAACTATTGTTCTTATTGTTGAGTCAATGGGTTATACAATGATTGATTTTGCTGAAATTTATGATAAGCTTTCGGAAAGAGATGTTAGTAAATTCAGAGAAGAAATGCTTAAAAAAAGTTAGTAAATTCCATAATTATATTTCAACCATTCTGTTATTTGTTAATAGATAAATAGACTGCGAGTAATTTATGGGAATAATGATAAAAGAATTAGAGAGCAAATTGCTCTCTAGTTCTTCTAAAATATAAATTGTACAATCTGTTAAAATTGACCCGTGTTCAGTTGGTTTTTGATGAATATAAATCGTCTCTTTCAATGCCCTTTCTTAAAGGTCGGCTAAATCTTGCTGATAATACTGCATGTATCGCCATCATAAAAAATCCACTCCTGACCGTTATCATCGGTAAAATAAATTTCTTTATTATCAGGATAATAAAGCCCTACGAATCTTTCTCCTATTCGTATTTTAGAGCCTTGTTCTAATTCCTGTTCAATTTTTAGAACTTCAAAAATAACATAATATTCAGTCATTATATATTTAATTTTCATCAGGCCAAATACCATAACCCTTATTATCTATCAAAAAATGATTTCCTGTGGGAAACTCTAAATATGGTATTACGAAAGAAGCATTAAAATCTTCTCCCGATCGCATATACCTACCATTTAAAGTTTCTGTTCGAGGATGTCTTAGCCCGTTTATTTGAACATTAAAATTAAAGCTTTTACTTAAAGCTATTAATGTGTTCAATTCAAATAATTCAGATATGAGGGAATTTAACAAATATTCAGTTATTATTCCAAGTAATCTCTATTGTTCATTACATATGCTAAAAAAAATTTTCATAGTTAAATTTTTCTCCAAAAGTGACTACTCTATTTTCTAAAAACATAATGGTACGAATTTACATCTATTTTCTGAGATAATCAAAATTCTACATTTTCAAAGTGAGTAATTTAGTGGGTAGCCTAAACTTCAACTTTATAGAAAAAGAGATTTAAAAAGACGGTTCAAATCTCTCCAAAATTAAAAAAATACGTAAATTGCAAGAGAATAATTTTATTTCCATCCATAACTTTATCTAAATTTAAGCTTAAAATGCTATGAGGCTGTCAAAAACCTCAAAATAAATTCCCTGAATAATAAATTTTGGGGGATTTTTTGTTAATTTTCTCTTAATGTTATCCGATAAAAGTCTAAGTTTCTATTTTAAAATACAAAAGTTTTACTATTTAAGAAAATTAATCGTAAACTTGAGTAATAATAATTAACAAGAATTATTAGGTGATTTGGTGTGAAGCCTCATACTTTTGGGGCTTTTTATTTTTATTAACAACCAAAATTTAGTTAATCAATTTTGATTTTTATAGTTTTCGAAACCATCTTTTAACTTTATAAAATTTTGAAAGGTTGACCTTAGTGACTTAGTTTAAACACTTTTTAGAATGGAATATACTCACTGGTATTATTGTTAACTTTTAATATTATATGTATATACATTGTAAGGTATAATTCTCTTAGCTAAGTTTTTCGAAATCAAACATCCTAATAATATTGGAAAGAACAACACGTATCCATTAGGCACTAGATTACACACCAGAAAAAGTGCAGTTAAAGGAGCATAAATAGATGCCGATAAAGTAGCAGCAGCTCCAACTAACACAAAATTTACATAAATTAAAGAGGTTCCAAAAAAAGTATTGCAAAAAAGCGCAAAGGTAAATCCTAAAAATGCGCCTGCCACAATACTAGGTGCAAAGACACCACCATCTCCTCCAGCTCCAAGAGTTAGAGAAGAAGCCAATGGTTTTAGTAAGATTAGAAAAAGAAGAAAAAGAAAAGAATAACTTTTGGGATGGTTTAGAATTTCCGATAAAGAATGATAACTATCTCCATACAAAAACGGAAAACAAAATATTAGTCCCCCTACAATTAAAGCTCCCAAATTTACCCTCAAAAAATTATTGGAAATTCCTGAAAAAAAATCCTTAATCTTAATAACTAAAGTTGTAAAATAAACGGATAAAACACCTCCAAATAAACTTAAGATTACAAAAAAAGGAAGTGCAGACCATTTCCATCCAATAATTTCAAAAGAGAGTAATGGTTCACTCTTTATAAAATAAAGAAAAATAGCGGAAATAATAGCTGACGCAGTACAGCTTATAAAAAGGGTTTTATTAAACTTTCTTGCAATTACTTCCATAGCAAAAAGCCACCCTGCAATTGGACTTCCAAATAATATACTTACTCCGGCAACAACTCCTGCGCTAATAAGTTCCAATTTGTAAATATTGGCAGTAAAATGTTTTTCATATACTGAGTTTCCTAAAGTTGCTGTTGCAACGACAGTCGATACTTCAATTCCTGTGGAGCCTCCGAAGATTACAGTAAGAAATCCATTAAAATAATGTGATGGAATTTTGAAAAAAGGTAAATGATCTTTTCTTTGATCAATAGTTTTATAAATTTCGGTGATTCCTTTATTTTTTCTATTCAAGAAAAGGTATTTTCTTAAAAAATAGATTGCTGTAATTCCAATCGTCGGCAAAAATACAAAACTTAAGGTATTTTCTCTTTCCGCAAAATGAAATATGAGTTTTTGAAAATATTCAGTAATTAACTTTAATGAATACCCTAAAAAAGAGGCGCAGATACTTATTAACATAGAAATTAACACTAATCTGAAATAATGATGTCTTTGTATACTTTTTCTTTTCATTACCAATATAAATTCAAATTTTCACAAAATTAAGTATTGGATAAATAGATTCAAAAAAAAGCTTTATGATATTTTATCATCTAAAATCAAATTTTCTAAATATTTTTTTAGTATCAATGGATGACAATGTTGTTCATCTTTTGCACCATAGACCAATGTGATGAGATCTTGTTTTTTATTTCGATCTAGAAATTCTTTTCCAGGATCTTTTTCTTTGAGCTCGATTTCGTATTTTTCTGAAAAGCTCTTCCAAAGTTTTGGATCGTGATGAAACCACTTTCGAAGTTCAGAAGAAGGAGCAAGCTCTTTATTCCATTCTTCTATATGGGCATTTTCTCTAGAAATTCCTCGAGGCCATAACCTATCAACTAATACGCGGTATCCATCTGTGGGAGAATAAGCTTCATAGATTCTTTTAAGTTTTATTTTCATTCATTGTATTATTAATGTTAGATAGATTCTAAAAATATCATCAAATTTCTTTCTTGAGAAGGCTAATAAAATTGAACATATATAATCTAAAGACTAAAATTCGTAACAATATAAAAAGCTGCCCAAGCTATAAATACTAAAGCAATAACCCAAACCCAAACTGGAATCGTTCGTGGATTTTCACTTCCTTTTATAATGAAACTTTGATTCCTACCTGTATCATATGCATTGAGCATTAATGGCAATGTCCCGTTGACAGTTTCATTGTCAGATAACCCCTCCATATGAATAATCGGTCCATTGCGCACATTAAAACGTATGATTTTCAGACCTTCTTTATTATCAAATTTGCTGACAATTTTTAAAGTATGTTCTCCGTCCGCCAACTTCGTAGTGTCGAGATTGAAAACAATAGGAGTCTGAAGTTCTGCAATAGGATTCGATTCCCCATCAATATATAAAAAGACTATGGCATTATGTTTTGACATTTTCTAAGATTTAAAAATCCAATATATTATTTTTGATATGCTTTTTGTTATTCTCGTTTGGTTTGATTAAAAATTTGAAAGAATAAAACAATGTTCCAAGGGTAATTATTGCAATAATTGCCACAATAGCCCAATCCCAGTTTGATTCCGGGCCAGTACCATGCGTAAAATCCTGTGTTATTTTGGGTTGCTGAAGCTTACACGCATCGCAAGCCTGAACATATCCAGTCCAAAAGACAAAAACAGGAATTATAAACTTTAATTTTTTCATTTCATTTTATTTTATTTTATTTTATTTTATTTTATCCATGATTATTTTTACTTCCTCAACTGTTACTTTCTTGCCATTATTTCCCCAGCTTGTTCTTTCATGATTAATGAGGGCAGCCACATCTTCAGGTTTGAAATTAGCATTGGTTCCTACCGCTGGCATTTCTCCAAATTGAGGAGCCAGACCATTATATCCTTTCATAATAATAGTAACATACAGTTCCAGATTATCTCCTAATACCACTTTGTCGCCTTTCAATGGTGGGAATGCTCCTGGAACTCCTTCTCCAGTTGCTTGATGACAGGTAGCGCAATTGGCTATGAATAAAGCCTCTCCATCAGGAAGGTTATCTCCTCCAGCATTTCCTTCTGCTTTTTTCTCTTCTTTTTTATACAGAAATTCTCTTGCCGGAATACTCTTCGGAAGTTCAGTCTGTTTAAGGCTGAGTAGATATGCAACGAGATCACTGGCATCTTTTGACGGCACAATTTTTCCTTTAATTCCTTTTCTGAATGCGTCAGGAAGACTGATTTCCTTATCTCCGGGATCAAGCTGGTCTTTAACTAAAAATAGCCATTTATAAGAAGGCATAATAGATTGGGGAACTACAGATCTAGGATTGAATAGGTGAGAATATTGCCAGTCTTTACTAGATTGTCGAGCTCCAATATTGGTAAGATCAGGACCTGTTCTTTCCGTTCCCATGAGAGTAGCAGTATTCTGGAAAAGATTGAGCCTCTTGTTTCTGGCATAATCTACAGCCAAGCTTGGACGATTACCAAACACCTGATCCATATCTACATTACGAACCTGCTGGGTATGACATGCTACACAGCCTTCACGAATATAAATTGATTTTCCCCGACCTTCTTCTTCTGTAAGTGGTTTACTTCCCTGTAAAGGTTGATATACTTTTTGGTTGTTCAATGCAGGAAATATGCATATAAACAGGGTCAGAAAAAGGAAAAATGCCAATGCTGAAGAAAAAAGTTTCTTATGGTCACTAAAAAAATCCATTATGCTTTTACTTGTTTATTGTGAATGATTTCTAAAATCTCGTCTGGTGTCTGAGGAAGTTTTATTTCTTTTTTGGGCTTTATCATTCTGTAAAAATTATAGGCGAAGATGATATGTGACAACCACATCATTGTTCCTCCGATTGCTCTCCACAGCCAGAAAGGCATCATATGTACAACTCCTTCAATAAATGGTTTTTTCTCCATCCACATCATTCCTTTTTCTGTAGAACCTACCATTAATGAAACGGTATATACTAAAACCCCAACTAAAGCTAACCAAAAATGTAATCCTACGGTAATACTTGGTGGTTCATAAGAAGTAAGTCTCGGCACTAAGGTATAAGTGAAAGACCATAGCATGAATGTAATAATCCCATACATTGTTAAATGCGAATGAGCTACTGTAAAATCCGTAAAATGCCATAACAAGTTGGTAGCTCTAAACGCCTCTGCTGTACCTTGTAGTGAACCTGTAAAATAAAAAATAATAGAAACTACATAAAAAGGTAACACATAACTCAATTTCAAACGATGCCAAGATCCTCTAATAGTCATCATAAAATTAATGCTTCCTGCAGCTACGGGAATCACCATTCCCACACTCGCAACAATAGCAATAGTCTGCATCCACCAAGGGATAGCGCTAAAAATAAAGTGATGAGTTCCAATAAGAGTATAAAATAAAATTTGTGTCCAAAACGCAAGTATGCTTAAACTATAAGAATACACTGGACTATTTAGTTCTTGTGGAAGAAAATAATACATCAACCCCAAATTAAAAAACATAAACCACATCCCTACACCTTGATGCATAAAATATCCCTGTGTAATAGTTTCGCCTAAACCATCTTGCCAAAATGGAAAATAAGCAACCAATAATATAACTACCACGAACATCATCGCCGAAACTATGTACCAATTGGAAACATAAATTTCTTCTGTTTTTCGGAACGCAATAGTATTGATATGATTATAAATACTAATAATAATTCCTGTGGCAAAAAGGAGCATAATGGGCCAAATATATTCTCTATATTCTCCACCACTATTATTAATCCCCGCCATTAAAAAAATACTACCAAGAAATACAGCAGAATTCATTAATACTAAAGTAGCATATCCAATCTTAAGATTAAAAATCTTTGTATTACCCACTCTTGGAATGACATAATATGAGAAACCTATCATTGCCATAGATGCCCACCCCCAAAAAACCATATTGGTATGTACAGGTCTAAGTCTTCCAAAACTGAGCCAGCTAACGTGGTCTGCATCTGGAGCAACAAACTTAACTCCAAGATATTCTCCCACAGTGGTCCCCATAAAAAGCCAAAATACACTACAGCCAAGAAACCAAAGGATTAATTTTTTTTCATCATCAAGAATTTTAATATTTCGTCCCTCTTCTCTTTTAGTTTGTAGAAAACGAATATCATGTATTTCATTTGCTTGATTTACTAAGCCTCGTGGGTCTTTTACTATTTTATTAGATGATAGTTCATTCCCTGAAAGTTGAAATTCGAGTTCTTTTTTACGTTCTTCCAATGTAGAAATCTCTCCAGGTTGAAGATGATTGACGTATTCATAAATTCTTTTAAGTTCTTTTTTTTTCAACGTATCAGAAATCATCCGATTTACTCTTATTAAAATAAGAATAAGTGCAAAAATGATAGGAAGTAAAAAAAGAACAATTGTAATTTGTAAACCAGGCTCATTAAGAAGTTCGTCCATAGTATAAGTTTTAAAAATAACTTTTATCTACTTAAAATTATCCCGAATATTTATATTTTAATTATGATTTCAATCACAACTGTTTAATTTATTTAATAGTAAATTAATCCTTTTTTTATCCTAAGTAAATTGTTTTTTTCCATTAATTTAATTACTCGTATAACAGTTTCTACCCGCAATCCGGTTAGATTAGCCATTTGTTGGCGTGTTAATGGAATAATATATTCCGAATCTAGATCATTCTCTATGCAATAGATATTCTTAAAATAATTCATTAACGTTTTAAGTCTCATACTAGGATCATTAGAAAATATATGTTGCGACAT
Source organism: Chryseobacterium sp. FR048 (assembly GCF_056844665.1). Lineage (NCBI taxonomy): Bacteria > Pseudomonadati > Bacteroidota > Flavobacteriia > Flavobacteriales > Weeksellaceae > Chryseobacterium > Chryseobacterium sp. FR048. Next base: position 938,653 of record NZ_JBXDSE010000001.1, read on the forward strand.
AATCATTTTATAATATAGTCTGCGTGAAAGACTTTTGTTAATTTCTATCGCATATTCAGGATGTTCGGCCAACAGCTTAAAAAATTCTTTAGAAGAAATCTGTATAATCTTACAGTCTGTTAAGGCTACAGCATTAGTTGGATACTTTTCATTAATAAATAATAAGACTTCGCCAAATCCTTGTGGTGCATTAATAATATTCTGAATGAATTCTTTTCCATCTTCACTGTAATTATTAAGTTTAACTATTCCTGATATAATTTGAAAATAACTGTTACAAGTCGAGTTTTCCTCATAGATAAAATCCCCACTATTATACTGTGCGATATTATAACTATATTTTTTTATATGTTTTTCAGAAATCATTTTTATTAATGGTAAATTATTAAATTTATAATATTATTGAATCACTTTTAAAACTTATTATAATACTGCTTTCGAAAAGCATCGGGAGTAAATAATGTATATTTCTTAAAAAATTTAACAAAGTAGGACGGGTCTGAATAATTTAATGTTTCAGCAATACTTGTAATTGATAAATCAAAATTTACCAAAAGTCTTTTCGCTTCCAGAATAATTCTATTTCTAATAATTTCACCCGCCGATAAATTAATTTGCTGCTTACAAATGAAATTCAATTGGTTAGGGGTTATATTTAAAAAAGTAGCATAATCTTTGGGTAATTTATATTGATGAAAATTACTTTCTACAATCTCAATAAATTGCTTTAATATTAAAGAATTATAATTCGTGTTAATAAAGATAGTTTTGGAGGTAATATCCTTCCCTGCAAGTGCACAAATTTGGAGTATTAAGGATGCAATCATAATTTGCGACCAAGGTTGAGTATCGGTCATTTCTTCAATAATATCTTCAAAACAAAGTTTCAACTTAAGCTGATTTTGTATGGAAATACTTACCATTTGATCACTTTCAAATAGATTAAAAAATGGAAACTGATCAATTAACGAAGAATTAATCTTAAGTTGATCAAAAAAGGTGGTTGAAAAGTTAATTACATAACCTTCTGTATTTTCATCCAATCTCCAACTATGAACCTGATCTGGCCGCATAAAAAAAATCTTTTCAGGAGTTACTTCATATGTTTTGAAATCGATTAGATTTTCACCATATCCTTTTACAAAATAGGTAACATGATAAAAAGAATGTCGGTGAACTTTTGTTGTTCCAGGATTTCGGTCTAAAAACTCTGAAAATCTATCAATGGTAAATACTTCATTAATCGAATTACACGTCGACAGGCCTTCAATTTCAAATGTAGGATAAACCTCCTTCATACCTTATTAATTATAATATTTTAATCATCATAAAAATAACTATTTTTTCGATGATTAACACCATAAATAAATAATAGTGGTATATTAACTTTGACGTAATGGAAACACAGAAATTTTACTATGATAATACCATAGTGCGCGCATTTCTATATGCAACAATAGTTTTTGCCTTAATAGGATTCGTTTTTGGACTGACTGCAGCTCTGCTTTTGTTTTACCCTGAACTACCCGAATTTATTTTTGGAACAGATGATGAATCTATTAATATCCTAAGAAATGGAGGTATTCAAGCATTAATAGATACTAATGGCGCCTTCGGATTTGGCCGAATAAGAATGTTACATACAAATACTGTAATTTTTGCATTTGTTTGTAACAGCTTTTTTATTGGTGTATATTACTCTATACCCCGACTTTTAAAAACCGAAATGTTTAACAAAACATTAAGTTGGATTCATTTTTGGACATGGCAGTTAATGGTAGTAGTGACCTTTATTACTTTTTTCATGGGAATCAATACATCAAAGGAATATGCTGAACATGAATGGCCCATCGATATACTTCTTACTTTTTCATGGGTCATTTTTGGAATTAATATGTTTGGAACCATTTCAAGAAGAAGGGTTAGGCATCTATATGTTGCAATTTGGTTTTATTTGGGAACTTGGATTGCAGTAGCAATGCTTTATATATTCAATAACCTTGAAGTCCCTTTATCATTTACAGGATGGAAATCATATTCTGCTTATGCTGGAGTAAAAGATGCCATTGTGCAATGGTGGTATGGTCATAATGCAGTTGCATTTATTTTAACCACTCCAATTTTGGGGTTAATGTATTATTTTTTACCAAAAGCAGCCGAAAGACCTGTTTTTTCATATAAACTCTCAATTATTCATTTCTGGTCATTAATTTTTGTATATATCTGGGCGGGACCACACCATCTTCAATATACAGCAATACCAGCATGGGCACAAGCTGTAGGTACTGGTTTCTCAATTATGCTAATTGCTCCCTCATGGGGAGGAATGCTTAATGGATTATTGACACTGAGGGGATCTTGGGATAAAGTACGAGAAAATCCTATTTTAAAATTTTTTGTCGTTGCAGTTACTTGTTATGGTATGGCAACTTTTGAAGGGCCATTATTGGCAACTAAAAACATCAACAAAATCGGTCATTTTACCGACTGGGTGATAGGTCATGTTCACCTCGGAGCATTAGGCTGGAATGGTTTTATGGCTTTTGGTATGATCTACTATCTTATTCCAATTCTATGGAGAACAAAAATATGGTCTGTTAAGTTGGCGAACTGGCATTTCTGGTTAGGAACTTTAGGAATTATTTTCTACGCAGTACCAATGTATATTTCAGGATTTACACAAGGCTTAATGTGGAAACAATTTAACCCGGACGGGACATTATTGTGGAAAAATTGGTTAGATACAGTAACGGCAATTATCCCCTATTTTAAAATGAGATTTTTAGGTGGGTTATTTTACTTTTCAGGTGCTATTTTAATGGTTATCAATCTCGTGGCTACTGTTAGAAAAGGATCATTCCAAAAAGAAGTTCTGGCAGTAGCACCAACTTTGGCAAATATCAGTAAGAAAAGAAAAGAAGGAGAGGGTATACACCTTTGGCTGGAAAGATTACCTATCTTATTCACAGTATTATCATTTATAGCAGTATCGATTGGAGGAGCTGTGGAAATAATACCAACCTTGATGCTTAAACAAAATGTACCGACAATTTCAGCCGTCAAACCATATTCTCCTTTAGAATTAGAAGGCAGAGATTTATACATCCGCGAAGGTTGTAATGCCTGTCATTCCCAAATTGTAAGACCATTTCGAGATGAGATTGTAAGATTTAACGGCAAAAATGGCCAGTACTCTAAGGCAGGGGAATTTGTTTATGACAGACCATTTCTTTGGGGTTCAAAAAGGACAGGACCAGATTTACATAGAGAAGGTGGTAAAAACCCAAGTTCTTGGCATTATAAACATATGTATAATCCTAGGTCCACATCGGCAGGCTCTATTATGCCTCGTTATCCATGGTTAATAGCAAATAATTTAGATCGTTCTAAAATGATCGATAAACTAAAATTCATGAAAAATACATTTGATGTACCTTACAGAAAAGCCGAAATTGATTCAGCTGACAAATGGGCAGATAATCAAGCATCTAAAATAGTAAAAGACATTTTTTCAGAGGCTACAGACTTAAAAGAAGCCTATACTAAAAGACCACAAGGTGAATTAGAAAAGAAAGAAATTATTGCACTTATAGCCTATCTTCAAAGATTAGGTACGGACATAAAAACAACTGATATAAAAACAGCTGATAACAATTAAATATACATGAAATGATTCCTCAAAACTTTAAAGACATATTATCAAATACTGATTATGCAGGATTTTATCAAGCGTTATCTACGATTATTTTTTTATTATTTTTCGTTACTATCATACTTTATATTTTTACTAGACCAAAAAAATTCTATCATGAAGCAGAGCATGCTCCTCTCCGTGATGATCAATAAAATTACAATTTATATATACTAAACTGAAATGTTAGAAATAAATGAAGAAGTCGCTCGCGGCGGACAGGGACAAGTTTTAAACCCTGAGACTTATAGAGATTCTATAGGGACAATGGAACAATCAGGAAAGAGAAAATGGGTTTTCCCAAAAAAACCAAAGGGTAAATACACCAATTACAGAGAGCTAGTAAGCTATATTCTCTTGATTATATACTTTGCTATTCCATTTATTAAAATTAATGGAAACCCTTTCTTTTTGTTAAATGTCATTAATGGAGAATATTTTATTGCGGGACAGCCTTTCTATCCACAGGATTTTTTTATTCTTACTCTAGGTGCTATTGCTTCTCTTATTTTCATTATTGTTTTCACTATTGCCTTTGGAAGAATTTTTTGTGGTTGGATATGCCCCCAGACAATTTTTATGGAATCGGTCTTTCGAAAAATAGAGTTTTGGATTGAGGGTGATCGCAATAAACAAATGAGACTTGATCGACAAGAATGGAATACTGAAAAAATTTGGAAAAGGGCTCTAAAATGGTCTATTTATATTGTCATTTCTCTCATCATCACCCACATTATGTTTATGTATATTGTTGGTTATGAAAAGGTGTTTAAAATCATCTCAGAAGGGCCGTTTGCGCATATCACCAACTTTATTGTTATGATTCTTTTTACAGCCACTTTTTATTTTGTGTTTGCATGGTTTCGAGAACAAGTTTGTACATTGGTTTGTCCATATGGAAGATTACAAGGTGTATTAATTGATAAGGAAACTATTAATGTTTTTTACGATTTCAAAAGAGGTGAAAACCGTTCCAAATGGAGGAATGGGGAAGACAGAAGAGCTACAGGAAAAGGTGACTGTATCGATTGTTATCAATGTGTAGCAGTTTGCCCTACAGGAATCGATATTAGAGACGGTCAGCAATTGGAATGCGTAAATTGCACAGCGTGTATAGATGCATGTGATGAAATAATGGAAAAAGTAGGTCTACCAAAAGGGTTGATCAGATACGCATCAGAAAAAGAGATTGAGACAGGAGCTCCTTATAAGTTTACTGGTCGAATGAAAGGTTTTGCAGCAATTTTGATATTATTGATCGGTTTTTTAGGTTTTCTTCTATCAAGCCGAGGAGAAATGGAAGCGAAGTTTATCAAGCCAGCGGGTAGTACATTCTTTGTAAAAGAAGGAAAAATTATCAACACATATAATTACACGTTTCTCAATAAAACAAATAATAAAAAAATTGTTACCATAAAGGTTATCGAACCGGCGCACGCTGAAATTAATTATAGTGCTTCTAGTAAAATAATTGTGGATCGTGATAAAATATCGAAAGGAACCATCAACATTAGCTTTCCAGAATCACAAATGAATCTATCTAAACAGAATATTACCATAGGTGTATATGATTTGAATGGGAAATTAATTGATTCTTATCAGACTTACTTTGAAGGGCCATTTAAATTACAAATACCTTAAAATATTAAAGTGTTTTAAACTATAGCTTTAGTGTTTAATTTATCACCTATCCAAACATGAATTTTAAAAGATGAAAATGGATAGGTGATTATTTTTTTTATAAATTACTTTCATTTAATTTAATATTTTCCACATGATGATGCAATTATAAGGTCGAAACAAAGAGAGTAGTGAAAAAATAAAATCTTGTTAAAAATCAAAAGTTTAAATATTATAAATTTGAGAAAAAGAAATAAAGTTCCAGCTTGAAAAATCACATATTTATACAAACAAAACATATACACAATAAAATAATTCATAAAAACAACTACTTGTCTTCTTATGGGTCTGTTTATTATCTTAAATCTTTTCTGTAATCTTATAAAACCTTGAAAAATTACCAAAGTAGTCAGTTAAAAAAGAATAAATATAAAATATTAAAAGTCAGTTAAAAAAAATCTTAAGTTTTTAAAGACTCAAAATATCAAGCATAAATTGTTATTTACACAGTATGTAGAATACAATATTATTTTAAATTCTAAATAAAGTAATTAAAAATCGATCGTAAATAAAATTAATTGTAAATTGACGCGTAGTACTATCCCACCATATGAATTAGTCAATACTTAATCTGACAGTTATAATCAAATTAAATAACTTTAAAACAGATTAAGTATTGACTAATTCAATTAACGAGTAAAATATTTTTCTTATTTTTTATTCCAAAAACACAAATTACAAATTTCTTTTATTCCATTTCTAATTTTCTTGAACAATTCTGAGAATTCAATAGTATTCTGAGCTATGTCAATTGAGGTAGCTATTCCTTTTATATTGTTATTTGCATTTGATATTGCAAAAACATAAATTACTTCAGAGTTGTCGTCATAACATTTATATATTTTATCAACTTTAAACCCCAAAGCAGGAATTTCAGAGTCTTTTGCTTTAATATTATTTATTAAAGCAAAAGACTCTGTTAATTCATTTTGCAAAAGATATCCATTATCTAAAAGCTCTGATATTGTTTCGCTCAAAATTCTTATTTCCTCCATATTTGATATATTCTTACTCCCAACTGCCCTGCATCGAAATACTTAAACTATCGGTTTCAATCTCCATATCAATAGGGAAAACAATTTTATAGTCATCCATATCAATATCACATCTTCCAATATATCCTGAAGTCTCACCCCAAAGTTCTAAGTGATAATTTTTACCATATAGATTCATACTTGGCGAAGGATACATCTTTAAAGTTGCTGGCAATGGTAATACACTTGGATATTCTTCAGTTTGTGCAATCGACACAGGTAAATCTTCAGAAAAAGCCTTTATATATAGTTTTTGTTCTGGTAAGCTTTGTTTCTTTGAATATTCAAGAAGTTTTACTGTTTTTAGATGAAAAGTATTATCATCATTATTACAGGAAACAAGACCAATTAATATTGAAAGACTGATTAATGTCTGTTTTAATTTCATAATATAAGTACTAATTAAAAAGTTTAAGCCGGTGAAAGTCTTCGGGATCTAAGATATACCCGAGTTCTATTGATATACGGAAATATTGCAATAAGTACCATGATGATTAATAAAAAAATTGCCATCATCTCGTAATAATCCATAGCAAAGCGAATTTGAGTTTGTGTATTAAGGTGTTTAATAAGTAATTTCTCAGATCCTTTGGAAGAGATTCCCTCTACCATACCTTTAGCATTAAGCTTTGTATTTTGTTTATTTAAAAAGTTTTTTACCATAGGATCTATTCTTGTTAAATGATCCTGAAAGGCATTATAATGCATACTTTTCCTAAAAAGCTCGAAATAATTTATTATAGCAATACTTGTAGCATAACCAAAATACCTTATAGCTAATGCGGCGGCGGCGGCGGATGGACCTAATGAAACTGGCACAGAGGAAATAATATAGACAATAGTGGGAACCATGATAAAGCCCACACCCATTCCCTGAAGAAATAATGGTAGAAAATAATTAAATTCATCAGCTTCTATGTCAAAGAGATAATACATATTTATATGGAAAACAAACAGCAAACAAAATCCTGATAACCAAATATTTCTGATTTTCTTTTTTTGCAGGATCATTGCAGCAGAAATAATAACTCCAGTTATTATTCCCAAAATATTAAAAACATTAATATAAGAGAGATAAAAAGGATCAAACTTCAATACTCCAGTAAAGTAGTTATTGGTAATACCTGATGCAAAACGACAAATATACATAGCAAAAAGAACGATTAAACCTACTTTACAATTTCGATAAGAAAAAATACGTAAATTGATATAAGGTCTCTTCAATGATTTCTGACGAAATATAGAAATAATTAACAAAATTATTATAGTAAATAAACTACCGGAAATTCTAATATCATCAAACCAATAATACTCTTGTCCAAATACATTAATATATCCTATAAGTGATAGAATAATACTATACAATACAAAGCTTTGCCAATCCAATTTGTATAAAGGAAATTTAACTTGTAATCTAAAAGAATTCATTCCTGTTATTATAAACAACAAACATGGGAAGAAAGAGAATATTGCAAACTTATAGACGATGTTAAAGTTGTAGGAATCTATTAGTTCTGATGTAATCAGATTATTGAAAGGTAAAGCACAGAGTAATGTACCAAAAAATACTGAAAAACCAATCTCTCTCGCACGTTCACTTTTCAACCTTGTGAACATTAATGATAAAGAGATATTTACATTGCATGCAAATAACATTCCTTGTATAAATCTTAAAGGAAATAATATATAAACATCTTTTGTAATATAACACACCAAACAGGCAAGCATTTGCAGAGTAGTAAAAATTATAAAATATTCTTTTGCAGCTAGGTAAGTAAAAAATCTTCTTTCCAGAGAATAAAATCCAACATATCCAGCGTAAAAAAGCGCCACTGCAAACTGCATGTCTGCAGGTTCACTTCCATAATACCCTGCTGCTGCATTAATGTTAGCTAGGGGAAGAAAAAAAATTACAATTCCAGGTAGAGTCATAATGAAAAGTACTATTTTCACCATCCAGTCAGGAATCCAAGGTTTAAATATTGGGATTGCTGTATTCATTTAACTATGTTTTTTAGCCGCAAATACGTTAACATTCATACCTACCTTTAAAACATTTATCTCTTTCCGGGAACCATCTACTCGTATTCTTATTGGAATACGTTGAACAATTTTAACATAATTACCTGTAGAGTTATCAGGTGGGAGTAACGAGAAGCTCGAACCCGTAGCTGGAGAAAGAGAAATAATAGTCCCTTTAAATTCTTTGTTGGGATATGCATCTGCGATAATCTTTACTTCATCACCTATTTTCATATCCTTAATTTGAGTTTCTTTATAGTTTGCAACAACCCATTTATCTGTATCGTCATTCACAATAAAGGCAAGAGTTTCGCCTGCATCAATCATTTGACCTACTTCAACTGTACGCCTTCCCATTCTTCCATTATAAGAAGCCGTAATATAAGTATAAGTAACATCTAATTTATGTCTGTTTAGTAATGATTTTAGCCGTTGAATCTCCGCTTTTACAACTTTTTTTTCTGCTCGGATATCTCCGATTTTTGAGAGTGACGCAGCGTAGTTTTCTTGAGATGATTTATATTCACTTTTATCTACATCAAGTTGTGCCTGAACCTTTTCTAATTGTTGTTTAGTAGCCGATTCTTCGTTATATAATTTCATATATCTATCATAGTCCAATCCTTGTTTCCATACTTTTGCTTTGGTTGCCGCAATTTGTGCCCTAGAAGAAGAAGCTTCATTCTCCAATGTATTAATGGTACTCTCTAGAACAACAATTTGAGCCTCAGCTTTTGCAAGAGATGCTTGTGTTTGTTCTTGTTGAAGAACATATTCTCTATTATCAATTACCAAAATTGTATCTCCTTTTTTTACATTTTGGTTTTCTTCAAACTTAACATCAACAATAAAACCTCCAGCTCTGGAAATAACAGGATTAACATATTCTTGTATTTGCGCATCATTTGTCTGCTCATATCGATAATAATTAATTAAAGTTTTCGCACCCCAGACTATAAGCCCTAAGAGAATTAAACTTGCAATCCAACCTGTAATTTTAGTAACAAACCTGTCAGTTACCGTATACTTTTTTTTCATGATTTATAAAATACCTATAATGTTTTGTAGTAAGTAATATTTGTTTTGCGCCATTATTTTTGCAGCTTCAAGCTCAAATTTTGTCTGCAGAAGTTGTACATCTGCATCTAACAAATCTGTAATTAAAGAAGTCTGATTAAAGTAAGTGTTTTTAATAATTCTTGCATTTTCTCTTGCATGAGCTTGATTAGCCTCGGCTACTTTTATCTGTTCCAAGGCTTCTTGATATCTAAGGAAGGCTTCCTTTACTTGCTGTCTTACTTGATCTTCGGTATTTTTATGGCTTTCTTCTTCTTTTTCAAACTCTATCTTTGCAGCTCTTACTTTATGGGTATTATGATAAAAAGAAGATAAATTGAAAGACGCTTTTAAACCTACCACTCCTAAAGAATACCAATATGGATTATAAGGAAATAAGAAAATTTGTGGATTTGCATAATAAAATTCTCCGTACATTCCGATCTTGGGTCTCATATTAGCTTTAATTTGATCTATTTTTATCTTACTGAGTTCAGTTTTATGCTCTGAAATATGATAATCAAACGAATGTTCTAAAGCAATTCTTAAATATTCTTCATAAGGGATAGCATTGTTCCAAACCTCAATTGGCTCTTCTGGAACCACAATTTGATCATCAGGAATTCCCATAATAATATTCAGTTTTTGAGTTGCAATAAGAATATCATTTTCTATAGTAATTAATGCCATTTCACGTCTGGAAAGCTCAAGTTCTATTCTCAAAACGTCACTCTTTAACACAACACCATTTTTTAATAAGCTGCGTATTTCTTCCAGCTGTTTTTTTTGGTCTTCAATATCTTCTTTTATAAGTTTTCTGAAAATTAATATTTTTTGTAAATCTAAATACAAATTAGCCGTCTTGTAGTGAATATCAGAAACTGCCTGCTCTTTCTCAATTTCAGAAATCTTGTGAAGTGTTTTTTCTTCCTTAATTTGTAAATTAAGTTTATTTCCATTATATAGATTAAGGTAAAAATCAGCACCTGCTCTGTAGAGTGTATGTATTACTTCATGTTGGCTAGGTTTAGAAAATAAACCATTTTCATAAATCGGTATATTACTTGCTTTTTCTGCGCTTCCTTTTATCTGCACTTCGGGAAGTCGCTCAGCTTTAAGATCTTTTACTTCCTCGGCGGAAATACCTACCTCCAAATGTTTTATTTTGATATGGCGACTGTGTTCTTCTGCTCTGTTCCAAGCATCTTTCAGTGAGAGTTTTAATGTGTCTGTATTCCAAACAGGGTTCTGGGCCCATGTCGAAAAAGTTATTCCAAACATTAGCAATCCGGTGAGATAATTTTTCATTAAAAAATTTAGAATTATTGTATTGCAAATCTACATCCTTTACATAAAAAAAAATTATCTATAATAGTCATTCTTTTCATGATTCCAGCCAAATCATTATCTTTGTATACAATAAATACATCATTGATAGATTATGGGATTAATTAATTCATTACCAGATATAGATAAGAATGATAAAAGTGTATTTGTAATGCATGAAAAATCTGAAAAATTGATTCCAGTTCATAAACACACTAAAGGACAGCTGAGTTATGTAGAAGGAGGTATAGCCTATATTACTATAAGCAATCGAACATATGTTGTTCCCGCAAGACATTTCTTTTGGATTCCACAAGGTTTAGAACATATTTTACAAATTGGTCATTCTGCCACTGTATTACGATCATTGTATTTTTTTGCTCACGACGATTTATCAAATCCTTTCTTCAGCCGCCTTGGTATCTATCCTGCCACAGAACTTTTAATACAAATGATCAAATATACTGAAATATGGGATGAAAAACATGTAATATCTACTGATGAAAATTTTGAATTTTTAGTAGCATTAAAAAAAATTCTACCTAAGACCCATCAACACCCATTGCCTATCATTCTTCCAACCACCCAGAACAAGAAAACTATGAATATTGTTTCATATCTTGAATGTACAATAGAAGAAAAGCATAGTCTTGCCAATGTAAGTAAAAAATTCGGATTGAGCGAACGCTCTCTATCGCGTCTTTTTAAAACAGATCTGGATATTTCTTTCCTCCAATACCTGAAAACATTAAGAATTATCAAAGCTATTGAACTTCTTCTTAATACAAATAGATCCATTAATGAAATTGCATATAACGTGGGCTATAGCTCTATTAGTTCATTCAGCGATACTTTCCATGAGTTTACCCGATCTAGACCTTCGGATTTAAGGAAATTAAATAATTAAATATTGTTCCTTATGGTAATCAAAAATATAAACATCATAAAGGTTAATTCTTTGAAAATAATTATTCTCAAAAATTTCGCAAAATGAAACTAATTAAATGATATAAATTGTTATCATAATAAATCAAACATCTTTTCGCTAGGCACTGGTCATCTGTTAAATACTGTCTTTCATATTTTATACAAATAAAGATGAATCACTTTATGATAATTTCATAGAGCAACTTTTATCTTTGCAAAATTGTATTGATTATTTCAATTTAAGTTAGTGTTTCAAACGGTTTCATATTTTATTAAAATAAAATTTTGTTAACACGTATCACTATAATGTAAGGCATATGATAAGCTTCCTTGTTCTAAATCTAAGAAATCCTTTATTCAATTCTTTCAACTTAAATTTCAGCTCAAAGTTGAAATATAAAACTCAATTCCTTTGCTTTATTTTTTTAATATGTTGAACAGTTTAAATTATTAATATTAATTCTATTTAAAATTTCATCTTCTTTTTGAAAATAAAGTATACTAACGAAAAAAAAGCAATAAAAGACAAAATTATCTTTTATTGCTTTTTTTTCATACCTTTGAATTTGTAAAATTCAAACTTAAATATTTTATTTTTTTCATTATGAAAAATGATATCTACGATCTCCATGATATAAAAATTCTGATAGATTCATTCTACGGAGAAGTACAAAAAGATACATTAATTGGTGGTATTTTTCATGGAGCTATCCAGAACTGGCCAGTACATTTGGAAAAAATGTACACCTTTTGGCAAACTGTTTTATTGGGAAAGCATACTTACAGTGGAAGTCCATTTTCACCTCATGCTCAAATGCAGCTTGATACCATTCACTTTGAACGTTGGTTATATTTATGGTCGAAAACCATAGATACGTATTTTGAAGGAGAGACTGCAGAAGAAGCTAAGTGGAGAGCTGAAAAAATGGCATCACTCTTCCTTATAAAGATTGAGCATCTCAGAAATCAAGGTTCTAAATCGTTAACATAAAAAATGGAGCATAGTGGGAAATTCTTACTAACATTGGAGCATTCAATAAGGAGTTGCTAAATGGAACATTAACATTAAACAAATATTTTTTTAATCAAATAAAAGACACTAAAGTCTTTTAATAATCAATTTCATATATGACAAACGAGCAAAAAAAACTGGTAAAAGGCACTGTACCTGTATTAAAAGAACATGGTATTTTATTGACAACACATTTCTACAACCGTATGTTTCAGCATAATCCCGAATTGAAAAACATATTCAATATCGGGAGATGAGTTAATTCTGAGAGATGTATTCGGAACAGTATCATATAAGGGAGAAGTGATACCTTTCATGAGTTTACACAATCCAGGCCATCAGATCTCAAGAAAAGCAGTAAAGCGTTCCGTACTCCTTTTGCAACCTTCCCATAAAGATGCGTGTCAAATCTTTTCATGATCTTTATCAAGCTTCATTAAAATAAAAGAGTTTTTTATCTTTTATTAAAAATAAGTTTATATATTTGCCCTATAAAATCAGTTACAATGTTTTCCAAAACCTGCGAATATGCTTTAAGAGCTTTAATTTATATTGCCCAGCAGTCTAAAAATGACAGCAGAGTCGGAATCAAGGACATTTCAAAGAGCATTAATTCTCCTGAGCATTTTATCGCGAAAATCCTTCAGGACCTGAGCAGAAAAGGATTTGTACAATCCGCAAAGGGACCGAATGGAGGGTTCTATATGGATCAGAAAAACCTGGACACCAGTATTGCTGATATTGTAAGGGTAATTGACGGTGATAAACTGTTTTTCGGATGCGGACTCGGGCTCGATCAATGCTCTGAAATTCATCCCTGCCCTCTCCATGACCAGTTTAAAAGTATCAGACAGGATCTTCGCATTATGCTTGAAACATCCAAAGTACAAATGTTTGTAGATAACCTGGATTTAAAATTGACCTACCTTAAAGCATAAAAAATTTAAACTAATAAAAAATAAAAAGGTCTTAATGTATTAAATAATCAAAAAAATGAAACTCTGTCTTAAAAGTCCTGTTGTACTCATGCTATTCTGTCTTATGGCAGGAATGTTTATAACAGTAAGCTTTGTAGAAGCTCCCCTGAAGTTTCAGGTAGAGGGAATAACCCTTTCAACAGCTTTGAGGCTGGGAAAACTGATGTTCGGAATCTCTACAAAAATACAGGGCCTATTTCTGATCCTGATTCTGATATTCATGACAATCAGCCAGAGCCACTATACAAAATTGGATTTTACAATCATCATTGTTTTACTTTCTATCCTGGTCTTAGAACAGTTTTGGATGCTTCCGGTTTTAGATGAACGGGCAGATCTCATTTCGTCCGGTAAGCCACTGGCTCCTACTCCGCTGCATGATTATTTTATTTATGCCGAAACAGCAAAAGCCATCATTCTGATCCTGGCTGTTGTATTACAATTTAAAACCCAACCCAATGAAAACAGATCCTATTGAAAAAATGTCCGCCCACTGGCTGCTGGCCAAGATCGGTAAAAAAGTCCTTCGTCCGGGAGGTTTAGCGCTTACCCGAGAGATGCTGGCTATGCTGAATATTACCCCCGATGATCGTGTAGTCGAATTTGCTCCGGGTCTTGGTTTTACCGCAAAACTCACTCTGGAAAAAAATCCGGCATCTTATATAGGCATTGATGCCGAACAGGAGGCTGTAAACCTGTTGAAAAAGAATTTCAAATATACTTCTGCACAATTTCAACTGGGAAATGCGGCGCAGAGTTCACTAGCTGATCAATCCACCGATAAAGTATATGGTGAAGCTATGCTGAGCATGCATGCCGATCACAGAAAATCTGAGATTATTCAGGAAGCTTCAAGAATCCTGAGACCTCAGGGCTTTTATGCCATCCATGAGCTGGCCCTCGCTCCTGACAGTCTGGATGAAAATGTAAAATTCCAGATTCAGAAAGAGCTCGCTTTAACCCTGAAGGTAAATACCCGCCCACTCACCATTCCGGAATGGACTCATTTACTGGAAAAAGAGGGATTTAAAGTTTTAAAAACAGAAACAGCACCGATGCACCTGTTGGAAATTAAAAGAATAATCAGCGATGAAGGCTTTTCCGGATTCCTGAAAATCGCAGGAAATGTGGTCACGCAACCTAAAATCCGTTGCAGGATAATGCAAATGAGAAAAACATTCAAAAAATTTGAGAACAACCTTTGTGCGGTGTCCATTCTTGCACAAAAAGTATAAATCATTATCAATTATTATGAAAGCACAACTTATAAATACAGCAATGATTTTGAGTGTATTAGCAATAAACTTATCATGTTCTGACAAAAGCGGAACAACTCCTATACCAGTACCTGAACCTTCCACAGAACAGACGCCGTCTCAACCTGTCAGTGCCCCCGAACCGGCTGTTGCCCCAAACACTTCCGGTAATCCCAGCCTTACATTGATTGAAAGAGCGGATTGCCTTGCCTGTCATAAAATAGATGCCAAATTAATCGGACCTTCTTACCAGGATGTAGCTGCAAAATACACCGAAAAAGATATTGATCAGCTGGCTCAGAAAATCATTGACGGAGGAAAAGGCAACTGGGGCGATATTCCGATGACGCCTCATGAAGGATTAAGCAAAGACGACGCTCAACAGATGGTAAAGTACATTCTTTCGCTCAAAAAGTAATCAAAAAAATTTAAAATAATAAAAGACAAAAAAGTATTATATTATGGATACAAGAACAGATTTAATAGGAAATATGGTAGCAGAAGACTTCAGAACCGCTGCTATCTTTAAAAGACACGGAATCGATTTCTGCTGCAAAGGCGGAAGAACGATAGAAGAGGCCTGCAGCAACAAGAAACTCGATCCTGAAAAAATTTATGCAGAACTGGAAGCAATCCCAAAAAACGAAGGCTCTTCCATCGATTTCAACAGCTGGCCACTGGACCTTCTGGCAGATTATATTGAGAAAACGCACCATCGTTATGTAGAAGAGAAAACTCCTGTTTTGCAGGCTTTCCTGGATAAACTATGTAAAGTTCACGGAGGCAGGCATCCTGAATTATTCGAGATCAACACCTTATTTAATGAATCAGCCCACGACCTGGCCGCTCATATGAAAAAAGAAGAGCTTATTCTGTTTCCTTTTGTAAGAAATATGATTAAAGCTAAAATATCAGGCAGCCATCTGCCACAACCAGCGTTCGGCACCGTAGAAAACCCGGTGAATATGATGCAGCATGAGCATACTGTGGAAGGAGAACGCTTCAGAAAAATAGCGGAGATCACAGATGAATATCTTCCCCCTGCCGATGCCTGCAACACATACAAAGTAGCCTTTGCCATGCTCCAGGATTTTGAAAATGATCTGCACAAGCATATTCATCTGGAAAACAATATTCTTTTCCCAAAGGCCATTCAGCTGGAAAAAGAATTCACTGTTGAATCTTAAAAACTGCTCCGAATGACACCTAAAAAACTTTGGATAGGACTTGCTATTGTGATGATTGCCTCATTTGCAGTTCTTATATTTTACGGAACCGAAATCTATAGAAAAGTTCCTCCGATTCCGGATCAAATAGTAAGTACAGACGGGACAGTGATTGCCACGGGACAGGACATTAAAGATGGTCAGAATGTATGGCAGTCTATTGGAGGACAGACCGTGGGAAGCATCTGGGGACATGGCGCTTATATTGCCCCTGACTGGACTGCCGATTATCTTCATCGGGAAGCGGTTCTTCTGCTTGACGAACTGGCCAAAAAGGAAGGTAAGACATACAAAGAACTTCCTGATGATGAACAGGCAAAGTATCAGGTACTGCTGAAAAAGGAGCTCCGTACCAATACTTTCAATGAAAATAAAAATGAGATCGTCTTTTCTCCTGAAAGAGCAAAAGTACAAAAGCAGCTTTCTCAATACTACTCCAGATTATTCATGAATGATCCTTCCATGTCGGAACTGCGTGATCAGTATGCCATTCCCAAAAATACCATCAAAGATAGCGGAAGGATGGCCAGAATGAATACCTTTTTTGCATGGAGTACCTGGGTTTGCATTACAGAAAGACCCGGAGATGATGTCACCTATACCAACAACTGGCCTCATGATGAGGCTGTAGGGAATATTCCGCCTCCATCGCTCCACCTGTGGTCAGGATTCAGTGTACTGTTACTGTTGGCTTGTGTCGGGCTTCTGGTATTTTATCACGCAAGGAATAAAGAGGAAGAAATCAACGAAGCGCTTCCTCTTGAAGATCCTCTGCGGAATATGAAGCCTACACCATCTATGAAAGCTACTTTAAAATATATCTGGGTGGTTGCCTTACTGATCCTGGTTCAAATGCTTGCCGGAGTCATTACAGCCCATTACGGAGTCGAAGGAAGTGGTTTCTACGGCATTCCTTTAGATCAGTTTCTTCCTCAATCTGTTTCCAGAAGCTGGCACGTCCAACTGGCGATATTCTGGATTGCTACCTCATGGCTGGCTACAGGATTGTATATAGCACCAGCGGTTTCGGGATATGAGCCCAAATATCAGAAATTAGGTGTCAATGTATTGTTCGGAGCGTTACTGATCGTTGTGCTGGGATCTTTAACCGGGCAATGGCTGGGAGTGATGCAAAAATTAGGGTTGGTAGATAACTTTTTATGGGGACATCAGGGATATGAGTATGTAGAACTGGGGAGAATCTGGCAGATTTTATTGCTGATCGGGCTGATTCTCTGGCTGATTTTGATGGTAAGAGCATTACTTCCTGCTTTAAGACGTAAAGACGGAGACCGCCACTTACTCCTTTTGTTTACTCTTTCTTCTGTAGCAATTGCCATGTTCTATGGCGCCGGTCTGATGTATGGAAGGCAAACTCATATGGCTATTGCCGAATATTGGAGATGGTGGGTTGTACACCTTTGGGTAGAAGGTTTCTTTGAAGTTTTTGCTACCGTAGTGGCGGCATTCTTATTTACAAGATTGGGATTATTACACCTGAAATCCGCTACCAATGCCGTATTATTTTCTACTATTATTTTCCTTGGCGGAGGTATTTTAGGTACTTTCCATCACCTGTATTTCAGCGCTACGCCTACTGCTGTGCTTGCTTTGGGAGCTACCTTCAGTGCATTGGAAATTGTACCTCTTGTCCTGATTGGTTATGAAGCCTATCAGAATTATCAGCTCAGCAAATCTACAAAATGGATTCAGGCCTACAAATGGCCAATATATTGTTTTATCGCCATGTGTTTCTGGAATTTCCTAGGAGCAGGAATCTTCGGATTTGCCATCAATCCTCCGATTGCCCTGTACTATATCCAGGGATTAAACACAACGGCTGTTCATGGTCATGCTGCTCTGTTCGGAGTATATGGAATTTTAGGAATCGGATTGATGATGTTTGTTCTCAGAGGTCTGTACCCGGACCGCCAATGGAATGACAAATTAATAGGTTGGGCTTTCTGGCTGACCAATATCGGATTATTGGTTATGGTGACAATAAGCCTTCTTCCTATAGGTATTATGCAATCGGTAGCCTCTATTAAAGAAGGATACTGGTATGCCCGTTCCGCAGAATTTATGCAGACGGATATCATGCATTTCTTAAGATGGATGCGGGTTCCCGGCGATATTTTACTAGCTGCCGGAGAATTTCTGCTGGTTGTTTTTATCATCGGGTTAAAATTCGGCTGGTCATTGAAAGAAAAACGATAATATAATCTTTACTTTAAACCTCATAGGTTTCAGAAACTTATGAGGTTTAGTTTTCTTTTTTTATTTTAATTAAAAAATCATGAAGCGTAACCAAAATATAATTCTTCTTTCACGGGATCATCATTTCGGATTACTTTGCAGCTGGAAAATCAGACAAGGACTGAAGAAGAAAGTTGAAAAGGACAGAATTATAAAGTATATTCTTCACTTCTGGCAGAATCATCTGGAAGAACATTTCAGAGATGAAGAACAGGTCCTTTGTGCTCATCTTGAGGATGAATATACTGAACGCATCAGGTCAGAACATGCTCAGATAAAGGTACTGACTTCTCAAATCGAACACTCGGAAGATACCCGTCTACTTTCTGATTTTGCGGAACTTCTTGAACAGCATATCCGTTTTGAAGAACGGAACTGGTTTCCCCATTTGGAGGAAAAACTTAACCATGCTGTTCTGGACAGGATCGGAAAAGAACTGGATCATATTCACCATGAGAAAAAAGATGTTTATGCTGATGAGTTCTGGAAATAACTTCTATTAATATTGTATCTTTAAACTATAATTCCGGAAAAGTTTTAAAGCAGTATGGATGCATTATCAAAGAATATGAATGCGGAGATTTTATCTATGAGGAAGGGATGAAAAGCAGTTCTTATTTTCAAATCTTATCGGGAAAGGTAAAGCTGAACAATTTCAGCGAAGATGACCGTAATTTATCCAGAATATCTTTGAAGCTCCGCAATCCTTCGGAGAAGTATTACTCTTCATTAAGGAAACCTATCCCACCAATGTCATAGCATTAACGAATTGCAGCATTTTTGAGCTTCCCTCCAAAAAATTTCTTTACCCTGTTGAAAGATCATCCACAATATTCGGCAAAGATCAACGAAAATCTTTCCCGGCGATTTCATTATAAAATGGTAATGTCACGACATATTTTCTCTAAAGATCCCAACATCCGACTTAAAGTTTTAATGGACTACTTCAAAGATACCCGTTATGTAAAAGATAAACAAACAGAATATCTGGTTCGTCTAATCCGCAAACAAATGGCTGATCTCACGGTATTACGTTTAGAAATGGTGATCCGTGCCATTAAAGCGATAGAAAAAAGAATCTTCTTACGATCAGGAACAAACAAATTTACTATTAAGTTGAAAACTCATTTATGATTGAGATCACAATCGTAAAAGGTGACAATATATTATAATGTAACGAATTATATCTTTACGTAGCAAAAAAAATTAAATTTAACTTACACACATCCTAAACTAATTGTACAACTTGATTTTTGGATTATGGACCATAATTTCTTGATCTAAGGGATAGTAGGTAATTATTTTAAGATTGATAATTTTCGCATGTAATATGTCCCTTCTGCATTCTGTCATTAGTACAATTTATTTTCTGAAAATAAATCCATCATCCAATCTTCTTCATTATCCCCTTTTTCTCCAAAACACTCTTCAAAATCAACATATCTTCACTTACTTTCTTATCCAAAATCTTTGCATAATGCTGTGTGGTTTTCATGTTTTTGTGCCCTAACATCTTACTTACACTTTCCATTGGAACTCCGTTAGCCAAAGTTATTGTTGTCGCAAAGGTGTGACGTGCTATATGATAGGTTAATTCTTTATTGATACCACACAAATCAGCAATTTCTTTCAGATAAGCATTCATTTTTTGATTGCTGAGAATAGGAAGTAATCTTCCACTATTTACACAGGTCGGATGATTTTTATATTTTTCAACGATATATTCTGCTTGGGCAAGCAATGGAATATTAGAGGTTGTTTTCGTTTTTTGTCGCTTGATAAAAATCCATCGGGTTCCATCTAATCCAATATTGATGTTGTTGGTAGTTAACTTTCGAGTATCAATATATGCTAGCCCCGTATAGCAGCTAAATAAAAAGATATCTCTGACCAATGATAGTCTCATATTTTTGAAATCTTTGGTAAAAAGTTTTTCTAACTCCTGCTCATTAAGAAATACTCTTGTTACTTCATCAAATTTTGAATCATAATTCATAAATGGATCTTTTTCCAACCAATCATGATTCAAGCAAATTCTGATGATCTTCCCAAAGTTCATAACATACTTTACGGCTGTATTATTACCACAAAGTTTTTCAGTTCGTAAAAAAAATTCAAAATCATTGAGAAAGGCATAATTAATTTTTCTAATATCAATATCAGAAATATCATATTTCCACCGCAAAAATTCTTTGGTATGGCTTAAGCAGGTTTTATAGCGGGTTAAGGTTCCCTTAGCATACTCCTTCCCTACTAACTTCTCCATCCTCTCATTATGATCCTGAAATATTGGGATCAACATTCGATTTTTTTGATCTCTGCCCAATAGTCTGTTCTTAATAATTTCACAGCTTACCGGTTCACTTTCTCTTATTAGTTCATGATAGGTATCATAAATTTTCTGCTCAAATGTTTTAAGATAAAAATTTAGTGATTTGCATTCTTCTGAAGACCCTTTTACACTTTGAGCCGGGGAGTTCCATTTAGAAGGTAATACAGTCCGTTTTGTACTGATTTCAGAAATTTTTCCGTCAATAGTAATTCTCATGTAGATGGGTGCTTCTCCCTGAGTGTTGATTTTAGCTTTTTTGAGATAAAAAAGTAGGTTGAATGTCTTATTCATATGTGCCGTTTTTAAAAATTTCAAATTAAAATCATTAAAAACATCCCACAAGATGTTCAATTTCTGAACAAGCCCATGAACAGGCTTTTTTCTTACTTTGCAGTGACCTTTTTTCAACCTTTTAAACAGGTCACTGAATAGGTCACTTTCAGATTGTGGTTTTTTAGCTCCATTTGGAACAGGCACAAAACAAAAAATGCTGTAAAACATCTATTTTACAGCATTTTGTACTATTTTGATTAAATAGTTGCGATCCGGACGGGACTCGAACCCGCGACCTCCGCCGTGACAGGGCGGCATTCTAACCAGCTGAACTACCGGATCTAATTTTGTTTTAAAAGTAAATTGATAAACTTTTGCGATCCGGACGGGACTCGAACCCGCGACCTCCGCCGTGACAGGGCGGCATTCTAACCAGCTGAACTACCGGATCATGTTTTGTGTGAAAGAACTTCGTTTCTTTTTCGTGGTTGCAAAATTACACCTTTTTTTAATACCTGCAAATTATTTTCAAAAAAAATACCCTCCAATTACGGAAGGTATTCATTATCACAATTGTTTTTTTACAAGTGAGCGCTTAATTTTTCAGCGATTACCTCTTTTGGAGTTACACCTACTAGTTTGTCTACTACCTCACCGTTCTTAAAAATAAGAACTGTAGGGATATTTCTGATACCATACTGCATCGAAATTTCCTGGTTGTTGTCCACATCTACTTTTCCTACTACTGCTTTTCCTTCAAAATCTGATGCAACTTCTTCGATGATTGGTCCTAAAGTTCTGCAAGGTCCACACCATACTGCCCAGAAGTCTACTAATACCGGTTTTTCTGATTTTAAAACCGTATCCTGAAATGAGCTGTCTGTAATTTCTAAAGCCATTTTTGTCTCTTTTATTTTAATTAATATTATTTTCTTTTTCCCATCTGTTGAGTCCTCAAAATTACGACTTTTACATCATAAGACTATCTATGCTCAACATTAGTTTTTTCTATAGTGTAATCGCTTGAAATTTCCTTTAAAGCATCCACTAAGGTATCAATCTCTGCCTTGGTCGTCATATGGCTGAAAGAGATACGTAACGGCGTACAGTGATCCATTTCATCCTCAGAAAGTACCATCATCATTACCATGGAAGGTTTTGATGCTCCCGAAGAACATGCACTTCCCTGAGAAATTGCAATTCCTTTCATATCCAGCTGAAGCCCGATCAATGGGTTTTTATAAGGCAATAAAGCGCTCAATACCGTGTAAAGGCTGTTTTCTTTCTCAGCACTTCTTCCGTTGAATTTGATGCCTTCTATTTCAGCAGATAATCTTTCGATAGCATAATCTTTGATGTCCTGCATATGTTGGGTATATTCCTCCATATGATTCAATGAAAGTTCCAATGCTTTCCCAAGTCCTACGATACCGCTTACATTCTCTGTACCGGCTCTCAGACTTCTTTCCTGAGGCCCACCGGTAATAATTCCTTTAAGGCCTGTTGCTTTTCTTATAAAAGCAAAACCTGATCCTTTAGGCCCATGAAATTTATGAGCACTGCAAGAAGCAAAGTCTACAGGAATATCAGAGAAATCAAGGTTCATATGAGCCATGGTCTGTACTGTATCTGAATGGAAAAGTGTATTATGTTCTTTGCACAGTTCCGCTACCTTTTTAAGGTTCATCAGATTTCCTATTTCATTATTGGCGTGCATCAAGCTTACCAATGTCTTTTTATCTGAAGCTTTTAAAAGTTCTTCTAATTTATTGAGATCAATATCACCCTTTTCATTCGGGCGGATATAGCTCACTTCTACTCCTTTTCTGGCTTTCATATCCAGAATACTTTCAGAAACACATTTGTGCTCCAGAGGAGAGCTGATGATCCTTTGTACGCCGAGATGTTCTACAGCGGATTTGATGATCATGTTGTTTGATTCGGTTCCACAGGAAGTGAAAATGATTTCAGCAGGAGTTACATGAAGATAGTCTGCAACCTGTCTTCTTACATTTTCAATAAGGATTTTTGCTTCCTGCCCAAAGCTGTGCGTTGAAGACGGGTTTCCGAAATTCATTTTCATAGTGCCCACCATTGCATCTATGACTTCTTCTGCAAGCGGAGTGGTTGCGGCATTATCTAAATATACTTTATCCATTATTATTTTGAATATTTTAATTCTACGGAGGTAAACTGGTAATCTGCAGGAACGGTAAAAATAATCCAGGGATTAGACATCACCTGAATTTCCATTCCACCGGACGGTTCCCCGGCCGGAACTTCAACATATAGGATCTTGTTTTTCACGGATACATCTCTGATTTCTGTGATCCTGTGACTTCCTGATCTGAAGCTGCCTAAGTTGTATACAACAACTTTTTTATTCTTTGGAAATTTCGGATAATCTGTGGCGGGTTCTTTCCCGAGATTCACCCATCCGAAACCTGTTTTTATCGTGTTACGAAAATCCTTCTCGTCTTTAAGGATTCTAAAGCCAGGCTGATCTGCCCCGCCCTGCGATTCCGATATAAGAAGTTCTGCCTTTTTCTGCATAGAAGAATCCTTTTGAGACGGTGCATTCGCACAACTCATCAGAATAATCATCAAAGCAAATAGCAGACTTTTCATTTTTTACACTTTTACCTCCCAAAATTAATGAAAAAATTGGTAATGTCCCTCATTTGCCCACTTCAACATTGGCCGATCGCCGGAAGTATCACCAAATGCGATAATTTTATCGTACCTGGAATCGTTGATTTCTTCTTTTATCCGCACCAGTTTTTCTTTTCCGTTACAGTTTTTACCGATAAAGTTTCCTGTGAAAACACCGTTCTTAAACTCTGCCCGTGTAGAAACAAGCTGCATTTTCAGTTCATCGGCAAAAGGCTTCACCCAAATATCCAGTGACGCGGTTACCAATAAACTTTGTGTATTATTCCTATCGATATTTTTTATAAAGTCGAGTGCATTCTCCCGTACGATTTTAGGATAGTGATGTTCAAAAAACTGTTTAGACTTCAGCTCTATTTTTTCCTGAGTTTGTCCTTTCAGAATGGAGCCGATAAAGCTTTTCTTCACTTTTTCTGTTTCAGCCAGTTTGAGTTTCAACAGAATGAAGAGCGGCACATGTCTCAAAAATTGTATCCGGTATTTTGTAGAATCGTAGAATTTAAGATACATAAACATGGTATCCTTATACGTCAGTGTCCCGTCAAAATCAAAACAATACAATTTTTTCATTTTTTTAAAGCTTTAATTTTTTGAATATAAATTCAGGAATATTCCTGATGATCAACATAATGATACTCCAAACCGGCAAAACATACGCTACATTCTTTTGCTTTTTAAAGGCTTTATAAATGCAGGCAGCAGCCTGTTTTGGGGTAGCAGTCAACTTAGGATTCAAAGGCAGACCTTCAGTCATTTTGGTGGCCATAAATCCAGGTTTTATGGTAAGAACATGTACTTTTTTATCAAACAGATAATTCCTTAACCCGCTTAAATAAGCTGTAAAGGCTGCTTTTGCACTTCCATAGATAAAGTTACTCTGTCTTCCTCTATCTCCTGCCACGGACGAGAGCCCGATGATTGTTCCTGATCTTCTGCTTTCAAATTTGTGGGCAAAATAGTTCATCAGAGGTACCAGCTTTGAATAATTAATATCAATGATACGCTCTGTATTCCTGTTATCATACAGCCCTTCTTCAGTTCCTTCTCCCAAATATCCTACGGCACAAAATAATACATTTGAGTTGATATTATCAAATCTATTGTAATCAATTTCTTTCATCAGGTCAATTTCAATGACTTCCGACTGTTGCAGAAACTTTACATCAATATGCCGTGCAAATCTTTCTGTAGTTTCTTTATTTGAGGTGAAAAGATAGATTTTTTCAAATTTTTCTCCTTCCTGAAGTGTTTTCTCCACAAAAGCCTGTGCCACTTCAGACGTACTTCCCAGAACTATCATTATGAGTTGTTGTTTATGATTCTTTTGTGCTGCAAAGACACAAATTTAGGGTTTTGAATATTTTTCAGATAATTGGTCAGTGATGATCTGCTCATACTGTCTTTGGTAAGATAAATTCTTCCTCCAAATTCCTGTACGATACTGTCCAGCTGATCTACCAGTTTCTTCAGCTTTGAATTCACTTTAAAGTCCAGAGCCAGGGTATATCCTTCCACCGGAAATGAATTATAGGCCTCCGGATTGTGTTTTCCGAAAAGTTTTAAAACTGCCAGGAATGATCCGTTTCCACTTTTGGCAATGGTTTCCAGTATTCTTTTCATCCCTTCCTTCCCTGCTTCTTTCGGAATTACCATCTGATATTGTATAAATCCTGATTTTCCGTAGATCTTATTCCATTCATTGATCGCATCCAGAGGATAGAAAAATGTTTCGTAGTCGATAAAGTTTTTAACCTCTTTTTTAGACTGCTTTTTATAATACAGCCAATTGAATATTTTTACCGTCAGTGCATTCAATACAAATCCGGGAAAGTAAAAAGGAATGGTAGGCTGTAGTTTTTTCTTTAATCTTAAAGGAGTTTTACCCATACTCTGAGGCAGCTCGTGCTGAAAGGCATGCTCACCTCTCATCAAAATACTTCTTCCAATATCTTTTCCTTTCTGAAGACAGTCGATCCAGGCTACTGTATAGGTCCAGCTTTCGCTTTCATCAAACAGTTTAAAGATCTCATCAAGGTTTTCCGCCTTAATGCTTTCCTGACGAATGTAGGCAGATTCTATATTTTTAAGCTTAAATTTTGCGGTAAGAATAATTCCGGTGAGTCCCATCCCACCAATGGTAGCCCAGAACTTTTCTGAATTTTCCTCTCTGGAGCAGGTAATGATTTCTCCATTTTCAGTCATTAATTTAAATTCAATCACATATTCTGAAAAACAACCTTCTGCATGGTGGTTTTTACCGTGTACATCGGAAGCAATAGCTCCACCGACTGAAATAAACTTCGTGCCCGGAGTCACATACAGGAAGTATCCCTGCGGAACGGCGATCTCCAGTACATCGGAAAGAAGTACACCGGATTCGCATTCTATCACTCCGTTTAAACGGTCGAAACTGATGAATTTATTTAATTTTTTGGTAGAAAATATGGATTCTCCCAACGAGGCATCTCCATAGCATCTTCCGTTTCCTCTTGCGATGATCTCATTGTGATTGAGTACAAATTCTTTTATCTTTTTGAAGCTGTCCTCAGATCTCATTTCTTTTTCCACTACCGGGAAGTTTCCCCAGTTTGTAACTTTCTGTGTGAAATTCGGCTTCATTTTTTAAAATAAATTTGGATTAAAAATGTGGCGACCCAAAGTAATAAAGTGACCTGTATGTAACGGTCTCTGTATACAATTTTGGTAGGTGATTCTGTTCTGTTGTACACCAGCGTCTGCTGAAGGTATCTCAATAATGCAAATACAACAAAAACTACTGTATAAAAAACCCTTTGATGGAATCTCGCCTGAACTTCCGGCGAAAGGGTAAACATCAGATAGCATACGATAGCCAGTGTAATGGAAATGGATAATGCAATATCTGCAAACTGAACGTTATATCCATCCAAAGCTCTTCTTGTTTTTCCTGAAACCTGTGCATTGATCAATTCGCCTCTTCTTTTTCCGATGGCCAATACCAATGCCAATACAAAGGTCAGTAGAATAGCCCATTGTGATATACTGATCCCGGTGATATATCCACCTGCCAGTACGCGTAATACAAATCCTATCGCAATGATGAATATATCAATGATTGGAACATGCTTGAGTCTGAAAGTATAGGCAAGGTTCATCACTACATAGAAGCCAATGATGGTGGCAAATTTCCATAATGACTGATGAAAGTACGTCTGTGCTAAGAATACAAGTACAATATCCGTAATCACCAACCCGATAAGAATTCCTATTGCTTTTGATTTTGAAATCGCCCCGCTGGCCAAAGGTCTTCTTCTTTTCTCAGGATGTTTCCTGTCTGCTTCAATATCATTATAATCATTCAGAATATAAACGACACTTGCTGCAAGGGAAAATATGACAAAGGCGAAAATACTTTCTGTAAGCAGATCAAGATTGGTAATATTACCTGAAAAAAACAGAGGGACAAATACAAACAGGTTTTTTACCCATTGCTCTACTCGGAGCAGCTTTAAATATTTCTTCATTTATGCGGTTTCTGATGTAAAAATAATAAAATAAAAATTTATTTTTTGGAAATATTCAAAAGTGGTGGACAATTTTGGATTTCATCTTTATAAAAATATCTAACCCCATTTTTTATATTATTCATTTCCAAATAATTGACAGATAAATTTCTATTATTCCTTATACTGTCAATATATTTTTTGTTGAGCCAAAAAAAACTATTATCAAATATAATCGGTACAAAATTATTTTTGAAATATTCTAAAGAATAAATATTTGTCCACTTTGTCCAAACCCCATGAGTTTCAATAACGTCCGGATTTGACAAAGGTAGATATGTTTCAAAATAAGAATATCCTTTTTTTGCCAATTCTTTGTTCGTGAGTAATGCAGAATCGATAATATTTATTTTGTCAAAGCCCAAACCTAAACCTCCTACATCGGGAACCATAAATTTTATTTCTTTAAGGCTAAGTACATTTCTCAAAGAATCAACGGATTTTCCTGTAAGTCTATAATTTTCAGGAGTAACCATAGAAACAGATTCACTATCATACTTTGACAGGTCTAACTTCTTGACTTTATCTTTAAAAAATTCAGGTAAGAATTTATTTTGAGAAAATCCTCCGAATATGGCGGTTTCATAGATCTTTTTGTATAAAAAACAATTAGAAGCTAATGTTAAAATGGATACGGCTACAACCAGTAAATATTTCTTTCTAAAAGAAAATGATGTTTGCTGCAGTTTTTCGCACAGCATTATAATAATGAAGGGATAGATTGCAAATGTCATTCTTCCCAAATACCCCGAATTTGTTCCCGAAACTAATGAAAAAACAAGAAAAGAAATAATAAACCAGAATTTTATATCTCCAAAACTTTTTTTAAGCTGTGTTGTAATGATCACAAACAACAACAATATTAGAGGAAAAAAATAGTTTTTAATAAATTCAATTCCCCCTTCCCATTTTATTCTTCTTGTTCTCGAATAGGGTGGGTTCATCTTTGCGGTGATTGTATTAGGTACTAATGCTCCGAAATAAAAATAGCGGATTATTTCGGTGACAGAAAACATCAACAATGTAAAAACAAGTAGTTTAATAAGATAATTCCGTTCACTTTTATTAAAAACAATCTGTGCAAAAAGCGCAGAACACAGATAAAAAATGGTTTCAAAACGGATTAACAACAATATTACAATTACAGGAAAAATCCATTGACTTTTTTTCTCATAACACCAAAGAAAAAGTAGCAGAAAAGCTGATAGCGCCGTCATTTCCATCCCGTTGCACATTTCCATCAGAAACATTGGAACAATTCCCAAAATCCCAACAATCAGCAAACTGACATAATCATTGAAATTCTGTTTTTTCAGAAACCGAAAAGTCAGTAACATTGTCACTAATGTAAAAAATAATGTGCTATATTGAGAAAACCTGATAGTTTGGTAAAAATCAGGTGAAAAAACTTTGACAAATATCGCTGTCAGAAATACAATAAAATTGCTGGAAGAACCTTCTACGATTTCGCTACTTGCAGTTAAAGCATATTTCCCGACAGTACCGAGAGTTTTCCCATAAGCGAGCGTAATGGCTCCATCATCCCATGCGTAAGAACCAACATAAGATATGATAAAATGAGAAAACAGGATATATAAAAAAAGTAGCAATATTGCCAGAAACTTGAATGTTATTCTGTTCATACAGATATAATTTTATTGTATCAAAACTGGAGGATACTTTCTGGAAGTAAATCAAGATTGATAATATTACCTAAAAAAAACAGGGGGACAAATACAAACGGGCTTTTTAGCCGTTGTTCTGCTCGGAGCAGTTTTAAATTTTTCTTCATTTATGTTATTTATTTCGAAATCTTTATTTCTTTTTGGTGGTTATATCATCTTTTGTGTTATGAAAGGGATTTTGAATCATAAAGATTTCAATTGCAAAAATAACAAATTCAAAATTTCCAGCATAAAAATACAAAAAAAACCGCCGGGGCGGTCTTTTACGAAAATATTTATATGTTAAATTAATTACTGCCCTTGCTTGGCATCATTAATCATTTTCTCATTTGCAGTAATCGCGAATTCAACTCTTCTGTTTTTAGCTCTTCCTTCGTCAGTATCATTGCTTGCAACCGGCATGTTTTTCCCTTCACCTTTTGTGAACATTCTGCTACCTGCAATTCCTTTTCCAACTAAGTAAGCTTTTACAGCGTCAGCTCTTCTTTGAGAAAGGGCCATGTTGTACGCATCTTTACCTACGCTGTCTGTGTGTCCGTAGATGTTGATATTAGTATCTGGGTTATTACTTAATACTGTAGCTAATTTATCAAGGTTAGTCTGAGCAACAGAAGTAAGGTTTGAAGAGTCGAAAGCAAAGTTTACAATACTTTCATTCATCGTTACTTTGATACCGTCACCTACTCTTTCTACCTGAGCTCCCGGTAATGTTTCTTTAATATCTCTGGCCTGCTTATCCATTTTGTTACCGATAACGTTACCTGCAACACCACCGATAATACCGCCTAATACGGCACCGATTGCCCCATTTCCACCTTTTCCTACATTGTTTCCAAGGATTCCTCCAAGTACGGCTCCGGATGCAGCTCCTACTGCAGTACCTCTCTGTTGGTGATTAGAATTCTGAACGGCTTCACAGCTTGTCAATAATAATGCTGATGACAAGAAAAGAGCTCCTACGTATGTTTTAGTAAATTTCATTTTTTTTGATCTTTTATGTTGATAAATTATTTCATTCCTGTTCTCTGGAAGTTGTAAACTACTTTTACATTACCTCCTTCAAACGGAACGTCCTGCTCCAGTGAAAACTGATCTGTAGTCTGATTGATCAGAGTAAGTGTATACCCTGCTGTATTTTGTTTAGCTTTCGTACCTGAAGCAATTTTTTTAAACATAAACGTATTACCGTTTTTTACTTCAAATTTGATAGGCTGTGTAATTGCCGGGCAATTTCCACCACCGTTTAAAGTATACGCCCCTGTCCAGTTATTAGGAATCAGTCTCCAGTGGCTGCCTACAAAGCACTGTGCATCTGCACCTTCGTCAAAAGGCTTAATTTTATATCCTTTTTCGTAATCTACGCTCACGATCTGCCAATCTCCTTTCATGGTAAGGAAATCTGCTCTTTGATTTTGAGATGTAGCTGCTTTATTTACAGAGGAACACGACACTGCAAAAAGTGATGTTCCTAACATCCCTGCAAGTAGTAACTTTTTCATTTTGTTGTTTATTATTTTGTTAGTATAAAGTTACAAAAAACCGTGCCAAAATTGAAAATAAAAAATAAAAAGTCCGAAAAAATCCGGACTTTTTATGGTTTCTCCTTAAACACAGGGAGATAAACTATTTTTTAACAGCCTTTTTTACGGATTTGACTTCGCTGGACTTACGTTTCGAAGGGCTGGCCGTACTGGTGGATGTTTTATCATTATAGAAATGAGTGTAGGCGTATTCTGCTGCTTTTTTCAGGTCGATTACTCCTCCGGCCTGTGATTCATTTACAAATCCGTTGGCGGTGCTTGGATTGCTGCTTTTTACCAGAGCCTCAATAATCTGATAAGGTTTTAGATCCGGCATATATGCCAACAGCAAAGCTGCCCCTCCTGCTACAACAGGTGAAGCCATTGAAGTTCCCTGAAGGTATTTGTATTCGTTTTTGGGTACGGTAGAATAGATTTCTTCTCCCGGAGCAAAAACATTAACCATTTTTTTGTTGAAGTTAGAGAAATCTGCTCTTAAGGCATTATTTTTATTAGTACTTGCGCCTACTACAATAACATTATTGACAAAAGGTTTTTCATCATTAACATTTTTAAAGTTGGTAGGATATGCCAGATGCTCGGCTACATCTTCATTTTCATTTCCTGCTGCTTTTACCAGAAGAACATTTTTATCTTCTGCATATTTGAAAGCATCCCAGACCACATTTTTACCTGGAGACACTGGTTTTCCGAAGCTCATGTTTAAAACTTTGGCTCCATTATCTACAGCATATCTGATCGCATTGGCAACGTCTTTATCTCTTTCATCTCCGTTAGGAACGGTTCTTACAGACATGATCTTGGCTACTTTGGAAGCTACACCATACTGTACTTCTTTTCCTTGTGGAAGACCAGCTATGATTCCTGCCACGTGGGTTCCGTGCTCTGCATCTGTTCCTTCGTAGTGGTTGTTTCCGTAGATTTTTTCAGAATAGTCATCATAGTTATCTCCTACAATTTCTTTTCTCGGATCATAATTCAGGTCATACTGTTTTTCTGCAGGGGCAAAGTTATCTATCGCCTCTTTCATATCCTCCTTCATTTTTTTCTCAAACTCAGCTGCTGATTTTCCTTTGAAATCAGGGCTCGTAGAAATCTGACCTAAAAAATCCAGGGCAATAGCATCTCTCTGATCTGTAGGGGCTTTGATTCCTCTGATTGTTTCTGCTGTTACAGGTTTTCCTGCCAGCAGTTTTACCATATTAGGGATCAGCTCATTCAGTATAGAATAGGTTCGGAAGTTTTGCTTAGCCTCAATACTTTTTTTGCTATAAAGATCTTTGGCTTTCATGTACATCTCAAACTCATCTCTCATCTTAGCCTGGTTGGCTTTATTCTTTGTAGAATCAGGACCTTCGAAGATCGGTTTGTATTTGGCCACCACTCTTGTCACTTCCATATTGTCGATACCAATATCTCCGTTTTTTCCTCCTATAAAGTTCCATCCATGTACATCATCGATATATCCGTTTCCGTCATCATCTTTTCCATTTCCCGGAATTTCATTAGGATTGGTCCATATATTTTTCACCAGCCCCGGATGATCTACCTGTACCCCACTGTCTAAAACTCCAACGATAACGGTTTTAGGTTTCAGACCTTTGGATTCTAAATATTTATAGGCGTTTGCTGTATTTACACCGTATACTTTTGAAGTGGCAAAATCTTTATGATACCAGGTCATCAGATCTTTATCTTCTTTGGGGTCAATACTTTTAGCTTTAGACTCCTGTGCAAAGGAGAGATTAAAACCTGCTAAAAAAACGGCAGCTAATAATACCTTTTTCATTCGTATATTTTTATTTATTAATTAGTCTTATGGAACGCCTTATCTTCAGATTCTGAGTGTCAAAATTTGCCACAGGCGTTTCATATGTTGATATTTAATTTAAGTCATATACAATCAGTATCATTTCTCTGTTTTATGGTTGAAAATTTCCTTGACAGGGAGAGTGTGTACTGCTATGACTGTTTTACTTTTTTTATGTAGGCAAGCGATTCAGGGCCTTTGTTGCAAATAAGGTCCAGAACCGATAAATCTTTCTGAAATCCTAATCTATCTGAGAAAGTCTGGTAATATTCCTCCATTTCAAATTCTGAGGGATGTTTTGCCGAGAATTTTTCTCTTAAATTGATTCCGTCCGGATTTTTGATATATTCTTCATTCAAAGAGTGTGCCTTTTCTGTTTTTAGTACCTGTTGGATTACTTCTAATCCTTTAAGGTTAAAATCCAAAAGAAATTTTTCTTTCAAATCAAAGATTTTTCTGAATTTATCTTCATAGTACTCAAAATAAGGCGAGCTTTGGTAAGCTGTCTTGATCGACTTCCAGTGAAGGGTTCTCCAGTCTTCCGTGTATGAGATTTCGATGTCTTTCATTTCTCTCTTCCCATTATGGTTCATAGGAATGATCAATGAAAGTTTTCCATTGGCCCCATAGATATTCGCTCTGTTTCTATAGGTTTGTTTAGGAAAATGCTCAAACTGTTCAAATATAATTTCGTTTTCAGCATCCAAAAACACTGAAAACCATGAAATTGGGGGCATATAAAATGCCGGCAATAAAATATTTTGCATAATAATAAATTCTAATTTTTAGGATAAAAAATCCTTCCGACGACCTCATTTTCGTCAACAAAGCCAAGGTAGCGGGAATCTAAGCTTGCATTACGATTATCTCCCAGTAAAAATAACTTTCCACCCGGAACCACTATAGGCCCAAAATTATCAGCATTCCATTCTTTATGATGGTATACTTTATCAATATCCGGGCTGGGATTGGAATCTATAAACCGTTCATGAAAAAAATTACCGTTAAGCTCTTTATCACTCAATTGGGTAAGAAAATAATTTTCATCCAACTGAAAAATTTCATGTTCATCAATTCCTTTGAAAATAAGGTCATTCGCGTACGCCCTGTCTATTTTATAAGTATGTTTAACATTAAATCGATCAATCAATACTCCATTGACATATACGTTTCCATCTTTAATCCATACTTTATCATTTTCCACTCCTATTAATCTCTGTACATAGACTCCTTCCGGATAGGCCGGATTTCTTTGATTATACGCGAGCATTGTAAATTGATCATACGGTAAAATATTACTCATAAAAACAAATGATCCTCTTTTAATGGTGGGCTCATTTCCAGCCTGTGGCACAAAAGCATATTGCAAAACCCCTGAGAGTTTTGCAATAATAAAAAGAGTTACAATAAAGCTTCCTGTTAGCAGGACTTTATTAAATATTTTACTTTTAAACACTATTCTTCCGTGTTTTTCTTTCTGAATAATTTCACAAAGTATTCCCATCCGAAGAACAGGATCAGGATCATTGCTGCAATCCACCAGTAAGAAGTTTTGTTTGCTTCTCCTGTATTGGTTGCTTTAAACATTCTGTCCCAACGGATCTTGAATGGTGCCTGATAAGAAGAGCTGCTGTCAGAGAATGCTCCCTGAAGACTCATCCATGTAAACATTGGTTTTCCAACGATATTTTCTTCCGGAACGAAACCAAAGAATCTTGCGTCCAATGATGCATCTCTGTTGTCCCCTACCATCATATAATAATCCTGTTGGATCGTATAGCTGGATGCTGGCTTACCGTTGATGAAGATCTGATTATCTTTTTCTGTTAAACTGTTATGTTCATATTCAGAGATAATCCATCTGTACATAGGAAGTGTTTCTTTGTTGATTGCGACAACATCTCCCTTTTTAGGAATTCTCACCGGCCCATACCAATCCTGGTTCCAAGGTTTATTAACCGGGAAAATAGACTGAGTGGTATCGATACTCTTAGTATATGCTGTTTTATCAGCATTCAATTTGTATTGAATTGCAGCCATGCCTTTGGGTAAAACACTTTCTTGCATATCAATTACATTTGGCAATGCTTTAATATCCTTAGCTACTTTATCTGTTAATCCCTGAAAAGTATACGTAAAACCATTATCCGACTGTTCTTCTCTTACAGGCAAAAAACCATAGCCTTTATATAATGTTGGAATATCAAGTTGGCTTGAAGTATTAACTATATATGCATGTTGTACTTCCTGATCTCCAAGAACTGTTTCAGGCTTTCCGTTCACGAAAAGTCTTCCGGCTCTCATTTCGAAAGTATCCCCTGCTGTAGCCACACATCTTTTTACGTATGGATCTTTTCTATCGATCGCTGTATGTACAGAATCCTGAGGATAGTTGAAAACAACTACGTCATTTTTTTGTGGCTTATTGAATTGTAATATTCTTGTATAAGGTAATTTTACTCCGTCTACATAAGATTTCGGGTCATCCTTAGGGTTTCCTTTCTGTCCTGTATCCATAATGGTTCCCTGAAGGAACGGGATTGCAACTGGACGCATCGGCAATCTGTATCCGTAGCTCCATTTGTTGACGAAAAGGAAGTCTCCTACCAATAGTGTTCTCTCCATAGATCCTGTAGGAATCCCGAACGGCTGGGTTACAAAAACGTGAATGATGGTTGCAAAAACAACTGCAAAAGTAATAGATCCGATAAAGGTATCTTTCTTTTTGTCATTTTTCTCTTCGTCTGTAAGGAACAGTTCGTTTGCATTTTCATCTTCTAATTCTAAATCTTTCGAATAGTTGATCACCGCCATATAAATAAACGGCAGGATCACAGTAAGAATATGGTCTTTGAAAAGTGTTTTTCCAAACTTCTTCACTAAGTAAAGGTGAAAAACAGACATCATGATCGGTCCTACGATCGGAAGGTAAGACAAAATAGCCCACCATTTCGGATGTTTTGTTTCTTTCAGAATAATGAAATAGTTATAGAAAGGGATAAAAGCCAATAAAGGGTTATACCCCATTTTCTTGAACATCTTCCAGGATGAAATCCCCATCAATACGGATAAAATGAGGACATACACTGTATAAGTTAAAAAATAATTCATAAATTTTTTGTGCCTATTCTTATGATATAAATGATAAATGATGAGTAATAAATGATCACAGCTGTTCGCTATTTACAATTCACTATTCATCATTATCCTGTTTATTTGTCTGCAATTTACAGAATTTGTTACAAATTAAAGTCCCAAAACGTCTTTCATTGCGAAGTTGCCTTTTTTATCTCTGATCCACTCAGCAGCTACTACAGCTCCTAATGCAAACCCGTTTCTGTTGAACGCAGTATGTTTGATCTCAATTTCATCTACTTCGCTTCTGTAATATACGCTGTGGGTTCCCGGAACTTCATCTTCACGTACGGCAAAGATTCCAAGCTGATGC
This sequence comes from Chryseobacterium sp. FR048, assembly GCF_056844665.1. Lineage (NCBI taxonomy): Bacteria > Pseudomonadati > Bacteroidota > Flavobacteriia > Flavobacteriales > Weeksellaceae > Chryseobacterium > Chryseobacterium sp. FR048. The sequence continues at coordinate 974,417 of NZ_JBXDSE010000001.1, forward strand.
CCTTCCGTTTCTTCAAGTTTCCATGCATCAAACTTCGGATTGTTCTGGATGATGCCTTCTGCGATGGAAATTGCAGTCCCGCTCGGTGCATCTTTTTTATGGATATGGTGAATTTCTTCCAGTTGGCAAGAATATTCATCTACGTTTTTCATCAGGTCAGCAAGCTTTTCGTTTAAAGCAAAAAACAGGTTTACGCCTAAACTAAAGTTTGAACCATATAGGAATGCTGTATCATTTTCTACAGCCAGTTTTTCTATTTCAGCTTTTTTATCCAGCCATCCTGTCGTTCCGCAGATAACCGGAATTTTATTTTCCAGACAGGCTTTGATGTTCTCAAACGCCACTTCCGGCAGAGAGAACTCAATCACAACATCCGGATTATTAAGATTTTCAGCAGTTGGGGTTTCTTTCAGACGGGCAACTACTTCATGACCTCTTTTCTGTGCGATCTCATCAATGATCTTACCCATTTTACCGTAACCGACTAATGCTATTTTCATATAATCTTTTTATTTTTTAATGCGACACTCTTCCTAAAGAATTGTACGTCTGTGTTGTATACTAAAATCTATAACTTAAACTAAACCCTGTTTTCGGGGTATCATATCCATACTGATCCTGAATAAGTGATGGTTTGAAACTCAGGTCCGGATCATGGCGGCTTTCGTAAAGATGGGCATCTACTACCGCATCTACAATGTTCAGAATATAGATCAATCCCGTAATGGCAATGGCATAGTCTCTTTGTCTTTTGGATCTGTCCTGGGCATTTCCCAAAGCTCTTTTATCCAGCCATGGGTGGCTGTCTACGAACTCATTAGGTGTTCCATTAAGCTTAGCCACATAATATTCACGGTACTTTTTGTATTGGTTATCATTCCATACTGCAATACCTACTCCCGCTCCCACAGCTCCCCAAACAATAGGGATTTTCCAGTATTTTTTATTATAGAACTGGCCCAATCCTGGTAAAACTGCTGAATATAAACCGGCTCTGGTAGGATTTAGTTTTACAGTCTTCTTTGTGGGACCGTTCGCTTTCTCCAGATCTTCAATGATCTTTGCCTCCGTTTTACTTGGTTTTATCGTACGGGGTTCTTCTTTCGGAGGAGCCTGCATCCGAACGGTATCGATTGGTTTAACTTGTGAGTAAGCCAATGCAGCAATACACAAGAAAAATGTGAAAAATATTTTCTTCATTATTTAATATGGGATAAAATATATTCCAGCTCTTCTTCATTTTTGAAGTCCAGAACAATTTTACCTTTTTTACCATTTCCAGAAGTTTTGATTTCTACCTTTACGTCTAATATATCAGCAATGGTCTTCTGGGCCTTTTTATAATTATTGGAAAGCTCCACACTTGCTTTTTTTGCAGCCGGAGACTTTGGATTCTTCAATGCAGCAGCAGCCTGCTCTGCCTGACGAACGTTTAGTTTTTCTTTGATGATCAGATCGAATAAAACCTGCTGATCTTCTTCGCTTTCAAGACTGATGATTGCTCTTCCGTGTCCTGCAGAAATCTCTCCGCTTCGGATGGCATTCTGAATATCCGGATTCAGTCTCAATAATCTGATCGAGTTGGTGATGGTACTTCTATCTTTTCCTACTCTTTGGCTCAGGTTTTCCTGAGTAAGACCGATCTCTTCCAAAAGTCTATGATACGTCAAAGCGATTTCAATAGCATCAAGGTCTTCTCTCTGGATGTTTTCAACAAGAGCCATCTCAAGAAGTTCCTGATCGTTTACTAAACGGATATAGGCAGGAATAGTCGTTAAACCGGCAATTTTAGTTGCTCTGTAACGTCTTTCCCCGGATATGATTTCAAACTTCTCACCGTCTTTTCTCAAGGTAATCGGCTGGATCACGCCTAAGTTTTTGATAGACTGTGCAAGTTCGTTTAATGCTTTTTCATCAAAATAAGTTCTCGGCTGCGTTGGGTTCGGATAAATATCTTCAAGCGCAACTTCCACAATATTTCCCACAAACTTATCTGCTCCCTCATCGGTAGCTGAATTGACAGTTGCTTTGGATTCTGCACTTAAAATGGCGCCCAAGCCGCGTCCCATAGCTCTTTTTTTGTCCTTCATAGATATAAATGATGTTGGATAAGTGATGACCAGCATTCACTTATTAGCCATTTATTATTAATTTAATTCTTTACTAAATTTTCGTTCTTCAAAAGAACTTCTTCAGCCAACTGAATGTACTGAACGGCTCCTTTACTTTCAGCGTCATAGTTCAGGATACTTTCTCCGAAACTCGGTGCTTCACTCAATCTTACGTTTCTGCTGATGATGGTTTCAAAAACCATTTCAGGGAAGTGTAAGTTCACTTCTTCCACTACCTGATTAGAAAGTCTTAATCTGCTGTCATACATCGTCAGAAGAAGTCCTTCTATTCCAAGGTCTTTGTTATGGATTTTCTGAACATTTTTTACGGTATTCAGAAGTTTTCCTAATCCTTCCAATGCAAAGTACTCACACTGGATCGGAATGATTACTGAGTCTGCCGCTGTAAGGGCATTCACGGTAATAAGACCTAAACTCGGTGCACAGTCGATAATGATATAGTCATAATCATCTCTTACGCTTGCCAATGCTTTTTTCAGCATATACTCACGGTCTTCTTTGTCTACCAATTCGATTTCCGCAGCGACCAGGTCGATATGTGACGGAATAATATCCAGGTTCGGAGTCGCAGTTCTTTTGATACAAAGTCTTGTATCTGCACTGTGCTCTAAAAGATTATATGTAGAGTACTGAACATCCTCAACACCCAGACCGGATGTAGCATTCGCCTGAGGATCAGCGTCAATGATTAATATTCTTTTTTCCAACACTCCTAATGCTGCTGCCAAATTTACAGCGGTGGTTGTTTTACCAACACCTCCTTTCTGATTAGCAATACCTATGATTTTTGCCATTATTCGAACTTTAAGTTTCAAAAATACACTTTTTTCTTTGCTCCCGGTGAATGGGGAAAATCAAAATTGAGTTAAAATATTGTTAATAAGCATTTTAACGATAAAAAAAATTATCCACAAAAAAAAATCTTTGTGGATAACTATTAAAAATTGTTTTCTGAACAATTAATCAAACTTCATAGAAATCGGAAATTTGAAATAACTTCTTACGAATTCGCCTTTTTTATTTTTGGCAGGAATCCATTTTCCTTTGTTTGAGATTGATTTGATTGTTCTAATTGCCTCATTATTAAAATCGGCATTGGTTCCATTAGCTTTTACCCCCGAAATCGTACCGTCCATTTCTACAATAAAGGTTACTGTTGTTTTTACCAATTCTTCTGATTCAAATCCTGAACCGTCAAAATTGTTCATTACTTTATTTCTGAAGGAATCTATTCCTCCTGTGAAATTAGCTTCAGAGCCTAATTCTCCAGCTTCTGCAATTTTATTTTTATCCACCGGATCGGAAATCACAGGCTGAGTTTTTACAACCGGCCCATCTCCCCCGATGGTACGGGGAACAATCGGAATGTAAACATCTGTTTTAGCGTCTTCGCCTTTTGATGTTTGTACACTTGCTACAGCATTTGTTTTGTCCTCTAACTCTTTTTTCTCATTAGTAACAATCGCTTTTGGGTCCGGCACTGTATTATCATAAGTTTTTACAGCTGGAGGCGGAGTGGCTGGTTTTACAATCTGTGCAGGAGGATCTTTCGGCTTTTCTACTTCCTGAATTTCGACAACTCTTGGAAGCTCAAATACTGGCCCTGCAGGTGTTTCTGCAGGTTTGAATGCTGAAATCACAAACGGTGTAATCGACACTGCTGCCATTAAACTGGCTCCTATAAAAAGTGCTTTGGTTAATATTCTATCTGATTCGGTTCTTAATACATAGGCTCCGTATTCCCTGTTACGGTGCTCAAAGAGAACTTCGTTGAAACGAAATTCCTGGTTTTGATTCTGTTGTTTCATCACTACTACTATTTAAACTGTTAAAAAAAATGATTATTAGTTCGTTAGTTCTTATCGATAAGCAATGTTTCAATATCAAAAGATCTGCCAAAAAATTATCAAAACAACATAATATTAGAAAATTTTATGATAAAGTATAAAATTTAACATTTTGAAATTTAATATATATTGGTAAAACCACTTTACTTTTTAAAAAATGTTTAAAAAAGAAAAATATGATAGAGACTGAAAAGAAGAAAGTTTTAAAGCTGGTTGATTAAGTCTTGAAAAATTGGCTACTTATATTATTCAGGGTCTTACAAACCATTGTTTTGAGGATAAAAACAAAGACTTTCAAACTCATTCATATCCATTACTTCTATACATTACTTTAACGCAAGGTTCGCAAAGCTATATCAATAGGTAGCTTTTATTTTCCGATCGCGAAGGCACTCTGTTCAGCAAAGTCTAAGTACTGTCTTTGTAAGTAAAATGCTTTGGAGAATATTTCTTCTGGTTTGGGTAAAAATCTTTGGGACTATGACGTTAAATAAATCAGGAAATCTATACTTAGTACGAATTGAGGTTATTTAAATTGATTCTTTATGTAAAAATCATCAGTAAAAGAATCAGTGGGATTAATAATCCTAAAGAATTTACAATGATCAGAATAATTGAACTCACCTTTGCTTTCTTATAACTTTTAACGGCAAAATAAATAGCAGCAGTACTAAACAATAAAGTACAGGCAATAAATAATATCAATAAAAAATCAGAAGACACGCTAATCGGCAGTCCTAGGTAAACAATTATTAAAACAGCATATGCAATCGTAAAATACAGACTGATTACAATATGGTCCAGGATACGTTGAGGCACTTTATTATTTTCCATCTGATTAATATTTAAGATTAAAGATAAGATTTTTTACCCATGTCAAGTTTTAAACCTTGACATGGGTAAAAAAAAGAGACTATCAAATGATAGCCTCTCTGTTATTTTATCTCTAAGGAATATTAGAATAATTCTTTTCTGATGATGTTCTGACTTCTCTCAGGACCTACAGAAACCAAATATACGTTGATTCCTAAATATTGCTCGATAAACTCGATGTATTTCTGAGCATTGTCAGGAAGTTCATCATAGCTTCTTGCTTTGGTAATGTCTTCGCTCCAACCTGGTAAATCTTGGTAGATTGGTTCGTAGTTGTATAATTTTTCTGTTGAAGAAGTGAAATAATCAATGATTTTTCCGTCTTCAGTTTTATAATGCGTTACTACTTTCAGGTTTTCAATTCCTGTAAGAACGTCAAGCTTAGTGATAACAAGATTGTTGATTCCGTTGATCATACAAGCATGCTTTAAAGAAACAAGATCTAACCAACCTGTTCTTCTTGGTCTACCTGTAGTCGCTCCGAACTCACCACCAATCTGTCTGATGCTTTCTCCCAACTCATTATCTAATTCTGATGGGAAAGGTCCGTTTCCAACTCTTGTACAGTATGCCTTAGCAACACCGATTAAGTTTTGAAGTGATGTTGGCGGAACCCCTGCTCCTGAACATACTCCTCCTGTAGATGGAGAAGAAGAAGTTACGTATGGATACGTTCCGAAGTCAATATCAAGCATTAATGCCTGTGCTCCTTCGAATAAAACGTTTTTACCGTCTCTGATCGCCTCGTTCAGCTCTAATTCAGTATCAACGATTCTGTCCTGAAGCTGTTTTCCGATTTCTAAATATTCGTTGTAAATTTCTTCAACGTCTAATGTCGGTTTTCCGTAATATTTTTCAAAAAGAGAATTTTTAACTTTTAAGTTTTTCTCGATTTTGTCTCTTAAAATCTCAGGATTCAAAAGGTCTACCATTCTGATACCAACTCTTGCGATTTTATCTTCATAGCAAGGTCCGATTCCTTTTTTGGTAGTTCCAATCTGAGTTCCTCCGTGTTCCTCTTCACGGTAAGTATCCAAAAGGATGTGGTAAGGCATGATCACATGCGCTCTTCTGCTGATAAAAATGTGATCTGTTCTCAAGCCTTTGCTCTCGATCTGACCAACTTCTTTAATGAAAGATTTAGGGTTTACCACTACTCCGTTCGCAATGATACATTTCCCTTTGCATTGAAGAACTCCTGAAGGAAGAAGGTGTAGAACGAATTTTTCATCACCTACATAAACCGTGTGACCTGCGTTGTCTCCACCCTGGAAACGCACTACATAGTCCGATTTTGCTGATAAAACATCCGTGATTTTTCCTTTGCCTTCATCTCCGTACTGAAGACCTACAACTACATAAGTTGACATATTTTACATTTGTTTTTAGATTCATGCAAAATTACTTTTAAAAAATTGGGTGGGCAAATTTGAGGGGAATTTTATTTTTGGGTGGGGTGGAAATCATAAGGTTGAAGCCATATTTTTGACATTTATTATTATATTTGAAGTTAATAAATTACATAAATGAAGATATTTCTTGGTTCACTAATTGGAATTATTTTAACAAACATTTTTAATAGATTATCAATTGCAAACAAATTAAATAATTATAGAAAACTAATCTTAAAATATAACGACGAAATTGCTCTTCCAAAATCAACTGCATACATTTCAGACTTTGATAAAACAAAATTTTACATTCTCAATTATTATTCGATAGTATTTGAAAAAAATAATTTCAATGGAAAATTACAACTAACTTACGATGCTATGCCAATGTTTAACTCTGAAATTTATAAATCAATTCCAAGCGAGTATTTATTTAGACTCTTTACAGTAAGAAATGATTATTCAAAATTTATTGATATAATCTACAGTATTGACTATTTAAAAGAAAATTCACCTTTAAATATTTCAACTGATTTCACAGAACAAGTAAAAGAGCATATATCATATAAAAATTTAAAACCAGAAGAAACCACTGAACATTTCAAAAATTGTAGTTTCCTTGAAGAAAATACGGATTTATACATTTCTAAGATTACAAATTATACAAAAAGAGCTAATTCCTTAAAAGAAGAATTAAATGACATAAACTCAAATTTAAATGGACATAGCATATACTGGTTATTTAGATATGTTTTTAATTAATATTTTATTATGCTTTTATCTCATAAATCCTCATATCATCCCTCCAACTTTAACAAAGCCTCCCAGCTATACTACACTCTGTTTTCTCCTGAGACAGCAAAAGCCACTTTACTCATCGTCCACGGCATGCAGGAACACAGTGGTAGGTACTCAGAAATTGCTGAATATTTTACCAATCAAGGAATTGCTGTATTGACGTATGATCATTTGGGACATGGAAAATCTGTAAAAGATAGAAAAGAGATTGGCTTTTTCCAACTTGAAAAACCGGACGAAAGGCTTATTTCAGATGCAGAAATGATGGCAGATCATCTTGCAGCGCAATATCCGGATGTTCCGCATTTTATTCTGGGGCATTCTATGGGATCTTTTGTGACCCGATGTCTGCTTCAAAAGGCTGGTAACAAATTTTCAGGAGCTATTATTACGGGAACAGGTGGCCCATTACCGGGAATTGATCTATTAAGAGGATATTTATCGTTGGCCAATACCATTGCTCCCCGTCACCGCACTTTTTTAAATTCTGTTTTTACTAAGGTCAACAATAAGCATTTTAAAGAAGACAAAAACTTTAGTGATACCAGCTGGCTGAGTGTAAATACTGAAAACAGAAAAGCTTTTGAGCAGGATGATCTTTGTGGAATTCCTTTTACTCATAATGCATTTTATACTTTGTTCACGATCTATAAAAAGGCTACGGCAAGAAACTGGGCCGCCTCTATTTCCCAATCTTTGCCTTTGTTGTTTGTAAGCGGGCAAAATGATCCGATTGGTGATTTTGGTAAAGGGGTAATGCATACCGTCAACAATTTAAAGGCTGATGGTTTCCAGGATGTGGAAGTAAAAATTTATCCGGAAATGCGCCATGAAATTCTGAATGAAAATATCCGTGCAGAGGTACTGAATGAAATCTACCATTGGATGCTGAAACATTAAAATCTCTTGTAAATTCCGAAGATTTATAAATAATAAGAAGTCATGAGAATACATATTTTCGGGGCATCCGGTTCCGGAGTAACTACATTGGGAAAAGCGCTATCTGAAAAACTCAATATTGAATACTTTGACAGTGATGATTTTTTCTGGCTTAAAACAGAGCCTCCTTTCACCGAAAAACAAAGTCCTGAAATTAGGAATCAAAAGGCTTCTGATATTCTTCATCATACCAGAAACTGGATTTTCGGAGGTTCGATGATCCATTGGGGTGAAAATATTTTCCCAGCATTCGATCTCGTTGTCTTTCTTTACCTTCCTCCGGAAATAAGACTGGAAAGACTGAGAGCAAGAGAATATGAAAGGTATGGCGATGAAATCATCATCAATCCGGAAAGGGTAAAAAAGTTTGAGGAATTTATGAGATGGGCAAAGGACTATGATTACGATACAGGCATTGCCAACAGGACTTTAAATGCTCATCGTGAGTGGCTTTCTAGGGTAAAAGTTCCTTTTATTGAATTATCCGGTGAATATGAGATCAATCAAAAGATGGAAATCATTCTGGACGCGATCCGTCAGGCAAAATGATCTCTTAAATAGTATAGCTTTTAGCTTACCTCACATTCGTCAGAACAATTCTGACTCCAGTAATTGATCTTACATGATCAGGTATTCATTATTTTTATAATTTTGACCTTTATGTCTAAACAATGAACAGAATCGACAGGCTTATTTCTGTACTCACTACTCTGCAATCTAAAAAATTTGTAACCGCTGATTATATTGCAGAAAAATATGAAATCAGTATCAGAACGGTTTACAGACATCAAAGCATTTCTGGCCAGTTTATTTTCGAAAGGAATTCCTAAATTGGAACACTGGAAAAATCAAAATTAATCACAATGACCATAGAAGAACTTTTTAAAGACAAGGCTACGAAAGCAAAAGAAAAAACAGAGATTATCAGCCAATGGATTCTCGACACTTCCCTACCGACTGATGAACTCATTGCTTTTGCTGAAAAATCAAAGGATCCTGTAAAAGGTACCTGCGTAGAAGCTATGGAATATGCAACGAAACAGAAACCTGAACTGGCAGACGAGACTGTATTTACATTCGTCACTCAAACCCTTACAGAAAAAGCGCCCAGAATAAAATGGGAAAGTGCCAAGGTCATAGGCAATACCGCTCATTTATTTCCTGAAAAATTAGATAATGCTATTACGAATCTAATGACCAATACGGAACATGAAGGAACTGTTGTCCGTTGGAGTGCTGCATTTGCGTTAGGGGAAATTCTGAAAATGAAAACGAAGCACAATAAGACTCTGCTTCCTGCACTTGAGAACATCAGTGAAAAAGAGGAAAAGAACAGTATCAGGAAAATTTACCTTGATGCTATCAAAAAGACGAAGAAATAGTTTTTAATGAAATAAAGAAAATGGAAAGTTCTACTCCTTAAAAGTAGAACTTTCTAAAATTTATGTTTCTCCATTTCAAGATAACTTTCAATATAAATAATATACTGAACTAATACCCATAAAAACATGCATGAAAATTACAGAGATGAATTCATAAAAATAGCCAGAGACTATCTTTTAGAGAATTTCGGGGATACTGTTGATATATTCGAAGATGAAATTGAGGAATATGAATATGCTTTTCGCTTTTATTACCAATCTAAAAAGTACTTAGAAACCAGAATATTTGAACATCAATATATGGGACCCGGCCCTTTATTCGTTTTAAAAACAAGCAAGAAAGTCATTTCTTACGGAAGTGCTTCTATAGGAATAACTGCCCAAGTTCATTTAATCAACAAATTAAACAAAGAAAGGCTCATCAGACTTTATTACAAAGATTATGATATTTGGGAAGGCAAATACAATCTGATCATCAATGAGATTACTGATGATCAGGAGTTAGGATTTGAGGATTTCATCATTGAAGATTTTGTAAAGGTTCTTCTAAAACATAAAATCTGGGATTCTTCCCGTTATGATAATGAGAACAATAAGAGTCATTATTATACTAAAGAAGAGTTGGAACAAGCTTTAAGGGCAGGCCCGCTCCTGTTAAAAAGTCATTTTTGTGAGAAACTGGAAGATCTTCTTGTTGATCTTATCAATACCAATATATATCTCGATTGGACCTTATCAGAAGTTAAATAATGAGCATTCCGCAGGGATCTTTCAATGATTCAGATTCCTGCGGAGTGTCCAATAGAATATTTTTAAGATTGCAACAATACTTCACCACTCATTCCCAACTCTCCCAGAAAAACCTCATCATGTGAAATCACGAGCAAAGTTCCGTGATAATCTTTAATAGAATGGGTAAGGATTTCTACATTTTGAAGGTCTAAATTATTCGTTGGTTCATCAAGAATAATCATGTCGGGAGCTTTATTACTGATAGAAAGCCCACACAGCAGAAGACGCAGCCGCTCTCCCCCACTCAGGACATCACAATTTTTGTCCCAGGTTTCTTTTCCGAATAAAAATCTTGACAGCAATGTTTTCACCTCAGATTCCTGTAATGCATTATCATTGAACTGTTGGGCAAAATCATACACCGTCGCATTTTTATCAATCAAAGAATATTCCTGATCAATATAGATGCTTTGAAAATCTGCTCTCTCAATTTTCCCTGTGGAAGGCTGTAAATCTCCCAATAATAATTTGATCAAGGTAGTTTTCCCTGAACCATTCGCTCCTTTAATGGAAATTCTGTCGCCACTTCTGATTTCAAGATTGAGATTTTCTTTCCAAAGGTTATCTTCAAGGTATTGAAAATTAATTTCTGTTGCCGAAATTAAAAATTTCCCGGTATGCAGATTTGAGTCATTAAAATTCACTTTCATCTGATCCGCATTTCTCACTGACGAGCGTAGATCCCGCAGATCACCGGAAATATCATTGATTTTCTCAGCGTGCACAGATTTTAATTTTGAAGAATTTTTCTCGGCATTATTCCGCAGCGTGTTCATCATAATTCTCGCTACACCGGATTTTTCCTGCTTTCCCTTCCCTCTTGCATCAAGTTTTTGCTTTCTTTCCAATGTTTCACGTTCTTTTTCTCTGGCTTTTTTCAATGCCCGTTCTTTAGCATGAATATCGTTTTGCAATGCTTCATTTTCGACCTCTTTTTGTTCGGCATAAAAGTCATAATTCCCACCATATGCTGAAATTCCCTGATTACTCAGTTCAAAAATCGTATCCACAAGATTGAGCAATACCCGGTCATGGCTGACGATGACAACGGTTGCAGCTGTAGTCTCAATAAGATCATATAATAATTTTCGCCCTTCGAGATCCAGATGGTTTGTGGGTTCATCCAGAATGATTATTTCAGGCTGGCTGATCTGAATGCCTGCCAGAAAAACTTTCGTCTTCTGACCGCCACTTAAGCCTTCAAGCCTATCGCTAAGTTCAAATCCTTCCAGTCCCCAATGTTGTAAAGCATTCTGACAGCGTTCTTCGATTTCCCAGTCATCATTTAACAGATCAAAATAGACCTGATCGACTTCTCCTTCTGTAATTTTTTGGAGAGCGAGTAATTTCTGATCTATTTGCAGACATTCGGCAATGGTCTGATCATTAAAGTTTCCAAACATTTGCGGAACATAGAAAATATCGCCCTGTATATTGATATTCCCTTCTAAAGGCTGTAGTTCTCCGGCCATCATTTTCAGCAGGGTCGATTTTCCCATGCCGTTGCTTCCCACCAAAGCAGATTTGGTGTGCGGTTGTATTGTTAAATTGATATGATTGAATAGCAGATTTCCTCCCGGAAACCCAAAGGATATATAATGTAGTAAAATCATGATTTCTTTCTTAATAATGGTTAAACACCGACAACTCTTGGGTTATCGTTGGATGAAAGCTGAAAGAAATTATATCCTACATGTCTGTATTTATGGGTTTTGAAAGAACAAAGATAGTATAAATCCCGGATTAAACACAAAAAGATTTTATTCAAAAATCAAAAATCCGTAACTTTGCCACCTACTAAAAATTTTATGGAAAGCATTAAAGTTCACGACAAAACTTTCGTTCCTTATTTAGAGGATGCCGAAATTCAGGAAATTGTAAAAGAGACAGCGTTAAGAATTTATGAAGATTACAAGGATGAAGTTCCTGTTTTCATTGGCGTTTTGAATGGGGTCATCATGTTCTTCTCAGATCTTTTAAAGTATTATCCGGGTGAGTGCGAAATTGCCTTCATTCAAATGAGTTCTTATGTAGGAACAGAATCTACAGGAATCGTTTATCAGAAAATGGAGCTTACTAAAGATGTAAAAGACCGTCATATCATTCTTGTGGAAGACATCGTAGACACAGGAAACACGGTTGAAAGTCTTTTCAAATACTTCAAGGAAACACAACGTCCTAAATCTGTAAAGCTGGCTAGTTTCTTACTGAAACCTGAGATCTATAAGAAAGATTTCAAGCTGGATTATATCGGAAAGGAAATTCCCAACAAATTTGTACTTGGCTATGGATTGGATTATGATGAATTAGGAAGAAACCTACGTAATCTTTACCAATTAGCAGACGGACAAATCAACCATTAAAATGGCTATTAGCTTCTAGCTTCTGGCTATTAGCTTTTAAAATAAATATCTAAAAAAAGTAAAATATTAACTTAAAAAAGCTAAAAGCAAAAAAAGCAAGCCGCTCAAAGCCAAGAGCCCGAAGCAACATGTCAATTGCTGGCAGCGAATCAACATTATGATAAACATTGTTCTGTTCGGCCCTCCAGGAAGTGGAAAAGGAACACAAGCTCAGAATCTAATCGAAAAATTCAATTTAAAACAGGTTTCAACCGGTGATCTTTTCAGATACAATATGAAAAATGACACTGAACTTGGAAAACTGGCTAAGTCATATATCGATAAGGGAGAATTGGTTCCGGATCAGGTAACAACAGATATGCTGATCGACGAGATCAGAAAACCTACGGATACCAATGGTTTTATTTTTGACGGATACCCAAGAACTACTGCTCAGACAGAAGCTTTGGAAAAAATCGTTAAGGAAGAGCTGAATGACAAAATTGATCTTTGTCTTGCTTTGGTAGTAGAGGACAAAATTTTGGTTGACAGACTTCTGAAAAGAGGTGAAACCAGCGGAAGATCAGACGACAGCAATGTAGAGATCATCGAAAACAGAATTAAAGAATATTACGCTAAAACAGCAGAGGTAGCCGAACTTTATAAGCAGCAGGGAAAATATGTAGAGGTAAACGGTGTAGGAGAAATTGATGAAATTTCCCAGAAACTTTTCGCTGAGGTAGAGAAAATTAAATAATCGGGGTCCGGGATACGGGATTTAAATTTTCGTCCCGTAGCTCGCAACTCGTAACAAATACTATATGTCTAACTTTGTAGATTACGTAAAGATCCATTGTAAAAGCGGACACGGAGGTGCTGGTTCTGCCCACCTTCGCCGTGAAAAGTATATTCCTAAAGGTGGTCCTGACGGAGGCGACGGAGGTCGTGGAGGTCATATCATCATGAGAGGAAATGCGAATGAGTGGACTTTACTTCCTCTCCGATACACCCGTCACGTAAAAGCAGAACGTGGTGAAAACGGAGGAAAAAACCAGCTGACCGGAGCTTACGGAGCTGATGTTTATATTGATGTTCCGGTGGGAACGATTGCCAAGAATGAAGAAGGTGAAATCATCGGTGAGATCATGGAAGATCAGCAGGAGATCATCCTGATGCAGGGTGGTAAAGGAGGTCTGGGAAATGAGCACTTCAAATCTTCTACCAACCAGACGCCAAGATATGCACAACCGGGTCTTCCTGGTGAAGAAGGCTATATTGTCTTTGAGCTTAAAATTCTGGCAGATGTAGGATTGGTAGGATTCCCAAATGCCGGAAAATCTACACTTTTAGCATCTGTTTCTGCGGCAAAACCTAAAATTGCCAATTACGCTTTTACCACGTTAACTCCCAATCTTGGAATTGTAGACTACAGAAATTACAAATCTTTTGTAATGGCTGATATTCCGGGAATTATCGAAGGTGCAGCGGAAGGAAAAGGATTGGGACACAGATTCCTTAGACATATTGAAAGAAATTCTATCCTTTTATTCTTAATTCCTGCCGATTCTGAGGATCACTTCCAGGAGTTTAAAATTCTGGAAAACGAGCTTAAGGAATACAATCCTGAACTTCTGGATAAGGACTTTATTATTTCCATTTCAAAATCCGATCTTCTGGATGATGAACTGAAGAAGGAAGTTTCAGCTGAATTCCCTGAGAACAAAAAACCTTTGTTCTTCTCAGGAGTTACAGGAGAAGGTCTTGTAGAATTGAAAGATACGATCTGGAAACATCTGCACGGATAAAAATATGATCGATAAAATACAATAAAGAGGAGCAATAATGCTTCTCTTTTTTTGTGCCCAAAGCTCTTAAAGTAAAATTATCTGTTAATTGGAACAAATATTGAAAGACTCTCTAAAAAATAAGCTATGAAATATTTACTAGGCCTTTGTGCATTTATATTATTGTTTTCCTGTACTTCTCAGAAAGCAAATTCAGAATATTCTAAAATCGAATATGAAGCCACCCCGTGTTTTGGGTTCTGCCCTGTTTTTAAGATCACGATTAACCCGGACAGAACTTCCGTTTTTGAAGCAGAGCACTTCAACTTCACAACTCAACCTTCAAAAGATGAGTTTTCCAAACCTCGTGAAGGAACGTTCAAAGGAACCATCAAAGAAAAAGATTACCATAAGCTGATCAGTCTCCTGAACGGGCTGAATGTAAAAAGCCTGAATGATAAATATGGTAAACGAAATATTACAGACCTTCCTACGTCTTACCTGAGAATTGGTTTTGCAGACGGCACTACCAAGAATGTGGAAGATTACGGAAAACATGGCAATGAAAAGCTTTCAGAAGTGTATCAGTTTTTTGAAAATCTCAGAAAGAATCAGCAATGGACTAAGGTGAAATAGACCTTATAAAAATATTTAAATTATCTTTACCGTAATAATTCCTTCTTTTTGGGAGGAATTTTTTTTAATTATTAATCATTCAAAAACATGAAGAAGAAAAACATTTTTTTCTTTTAACATTTGCTTTCTCAACAATTTTTAATGCACAGGAACAAACAAAGAGCTCAGAATCCATGAGCTTTGGTGTAAAGGGAGGATATAATTTATCCAATATGCAAATTTTTGGTAATCAACTGGATTCAAAATCGTATTTCTACGCAGGTATTGTAGCAGAACAACCTTTATCTCCAAAATTAGGAGTACAGGCAGAGGTCCTTTATACACAGCTTGGAGGTAAGATTGCCTATCCAACGGTAACAGTGGTAGGAAATGAGGTGGTAAATGCCGGAGATGTAACTTACAACTACCTTTTTAATCAGATACAGGTTCCTATTTCATTAAAATATTATTTCATTCCCAATCTCTCCGCTTCAGTAGGGATGAACTTTGGATTTAATATCTCAAAGAATGTAGAAACAAACAGTATATTTGGCTTTTTGTCTCAACCCACACTTGATGGAGTAAAAACGCTTAATTTATTTCCTTTCCTGGGAGCAGAATATAAGCTCAATGAAAAGTTTTTTGTAGATGCACGATATAATTTCAATTTCATAGAAATGAATAAAACCAATGCAATTCCAATAAAAGCAGGCTTTTTGCAGGCAGGTGTAGGCTATAAATTTAAATAACATTGAATCTAAATAAAAAATAAATGGCTGCCTCAAATGAGGCAGCCATTTCCACAATCAAACCTATATTTATTATTTAATAAATGGTTTTGTTATCATTCCTGTTTCTGTCGTCATCTTAACAAGATAAGATCCGGACGGAAGTTGTCTTACATCCAGTCTATTGCCGCTTACTTCCACCTTTACTTTTTTACCAGCCATATCATATACTTCCACTTCTTTGATTTTTGCAGAAGTCTTAATGTTCAGAAAATCTTTAACAGGGTTAGGGTGAATACTAATATCAGTATTGATGGCCTCAGATTCTCCAAGATTTACTGTCAGGGAAACCCTCTGCTGTTTTATATTTTCCTTCAAGTTCTGTCTGATCGCAGAATTTTCACTTGTACCGGATGCTTCACCACCGTTTTTACAACCTGCACAGCCTCTGAAGGTAATTACAGAATTAGGAAGATACTTCCACCCGGTTTTACCTCCTAAGTAAAGGTTATTTAAATCTACAGATGCTGAAGAAAATGTATTCGGATTGGTAATTTTACTTAAATACCCTGAAGCGTTAAGATCTAAATATATATCTCCATATCTGCTGATCTGCATTCCGTTAGTCCGTAAACTTGAATTTGAATTATAGTATACTTGTCTGTAAATAGCAGTATTCGTAGAATTGGCAAGATCAAATGCAAATATTCTGGATTCATAGTTTCTTCCTACGTATAGTATAGAGGCATCTCTGGTAAATTCTCCAATGTTGGGAGCCTGCCCTGTGATGGTAAGTTCATAATCATTCGTAACACGTCCTGTTTTGTTATCGAAAGAAAATACTTTCGTATCCAAATTAGGCCATCTGGCATACATCAGATAATTAGAGAAATTCTTTGACTGCCCCACACCCGGAGAAATCTTCAGAGCACTGTTATAATTTCCTACTGTCATTGCGGCATTCAGTAAAGTACGGGAGTCATATGTTACCCCCTGGGCATTGACAAGATAAGAAATAATAGAATTTCCATCATTGGTAACAATCCAAAATGCTTTTCCGTCGGCATGTCTTACGATACTGAACTGAGGTTCAATATTTTCATCCTGATATGCTGTATAAAGCACTTCCTTTTTATAATCACTGCGAACAGCTCCCAATGGTAAACCATCCGCTCCCAGATTCCCTTGTGACATATCTACAATAGAATATTCTAAAAAGGGAGTATTTCCAATAGGGTGAGATTTAGACATTGTAATAACATAATACCAACTGCTGTTAGCCGGATGCTGTGCAATAGCTACACCTAGTGCATTCTCACTTCGCAGGTCTCCATTTTGCATCAGCTGGTGCTGTCTTGTCAGGATCTGCTTTCCGTTGGTATAAAACAGTAAATTTCCGTTGAGATCACTTATTGATCCTGTAGCAGGTCCGGATTGCTGGTTGTTGGTAAGTGCTACCGGAGCGGCCTGATTTGTGAAATTAACGGCGGCATTGTTTCCGAAATACCAGTTATTATTTTCTAGCTGAGAGAATAAGAATAACGGGGCAGACAATAAAAGTGTTACAAGAGTTTTTTTCATTTTTCTATTTTGTTAGGTTTAGTTTTTTGGTGCTTCTATCTATTTGCTGTTCATGAATAGGCAATGACAGTCCTTCAGTCTTTTAAACAAAAGAATGAGTAAATACCGATAAATTAATATCTTACTATCGGGTCGTGCTAGAACCGCTTAAGAATAGTTATAAAAGAATCAGTGTTTTAGAATATCACTTCATCTTTTTTATGAGAAAATGGGGTTGAATCGCTGCATTTTTGGTAAGATTCCATGATTGTGTATTTTCATAACAATCAGTAGAATAGTATTTTCTTTTCATGGTTGATTTATTGTTGATTCAAATATAGATCAAAAATCTATTTTGCCTTTCTCTAAAACTTTAATAAATCATTACGACTTTCAAAACATAATATGAACAAAAACGAAAAGATTAATTAAGTTTAACAGCAAAAATCAATAATTTAACACGAAATAAACACTGTTAATATCTGACTGGACAAATACGCTCCAAACTCAATAGAGACTTACAGATTGAAGCAGGGTCTACATTTAAAAAAAGCTGCCTCATTTCTGAGACAGCCCTTCTGCTTAATTTTTCTAATCCTATCATCTGCATCAGATTTTCAGGATCCTTCAATTTATTTTACAATAATTTTCCTTGTCACTCTCGTTCCTTTTTCAAGGGTAATATTCAATGCGTAAGCTCCTTTGACCATGGATTTCACATCGATAGTATTGCCTTCCCCTTTCAGCACCATTTTTCCTGAAAGATCGTAGAGTTCCCAGGCTGTCACTTTAGCTTCTGACTGAATTTTGATAAAATCAGATGCAGGATTCGGATATATTTGAATATCATTATTGTTTTCCGCCTTCTCCTTCTTATCCAGTTCTAAAAACATTTTTACAGGCGCTGATTTTTTATATTCTGATCTCGATAGCCTATCGCAGGGTGCTATAAAACCATAATAGGATGCGCCCTTTCCAATAAAGGTACCTGGTAAAAGATTAATGCTTGCGCCTGCCTGCATGGTTATATTATGCTTTCCGCCCAGAATATAGTGATCCTGTGTTGTTATCATTTTACCTATTTTGTAGTAAAAAGCCATGTGAGGTTCTGAGAGAAGCGTCATATAGCCTATACAAGGATAATATCCTTCGAATCCGGAGTTATCATGTATAGGGACCAGTTGAGGCAGTCCATATTTAGTTGTTGATTTCCCAAGGCTTACTGCATTCAGATTTACACTCATATTGGAATTATATACGTCAGGATTTAATACTTTTCCCAAGTATGATTTACCATATCTGCTAATATAAACGTCTCCGTATTTATTCCTCTGAATCCCTGTGGCTGGAGAAGATGTGTTGGATGTATCGTGAAAAATTTCTGTATACTGAACATTTGAAGATGTTGAATTGACGAGATCCACCGCATAAATATTGCCATAACCAAGAAATAATACAGATGCATCCCTATTAAATTCCGGTAAATATGATTTCAGTCCTTGTACATGCAAAGAAAAATCATTGGTAATGAGTCCTGTAGAGTTATCGAATGAATATACCTGATTGAAATAATAGGTATTCGGTACATTTCCTGCATAACCATCCAGCCAGAAAGAAATACACAGAAGATTAGAATAATTTGAATTATTAACCTTGGGAGATGCCTTAATGCTATAATATTTCCCGGCACCTAAATTTAATGGAAGACTCAGATCGCTCACAATGGGCTGCCCATTGCTGAATCCGGTATTGTCAATCTTATAGGTATTCAGACTTGAACCATTAGGTATTAAAACCCAGTAATCTTTCTTGTTTGAATCAGCAACAACAGTTACCGCTTCTGAATATAATTTATTCCCAAATTGATCAAGAACTGCAATATTTTTTTTATCCTTTACCACATCACCTAATGGAGCTCCGTCTGCTCCAGTCCCTCCTAAACTCATATCAACAATTGAATAATTAATAGCGTACTGCCCTACATAATTTTCGCCCGTGATAAAAACGTAATACTGATTGCTATTTTCCGGATTTTTAACAATGGCCAGCTGCTGTGAACTATTATTAGAACTGAAATCCAAAACACCATTCAACATAATTTCGTGTTCTCTGTTCCATACTTTTTGACCATTCATATAGAAAAGCAATTTCCCACTGCTATCACTTACTGTACCACATGCTTCAAAAGCATCCATCTCACTATTTGTTAAATAGACAGGTGTAGAAGCTGAAAAACTGACAGCAGCCTTATCCCCAAAATACCAATGATCATTCTCACCTTGAGAAAATAAAAACAGGGGTATCGATAGTAGTAATGTTATATAAAACTTTTTCATATTCTTCATTTTATATACTCATTATTTCACTTTCTTTTCAAGAGCTTCAATTCTCTTTTGCTGCTCGATATTGTAAAGGGTAAGTTCTTCTATCTTTTTCAGGAGAAGAATATTCATTGCTTTCAGCTCTATACCATTTTTGATGGCTTCTTCTGTAGTAGGAACTTCCGGTAAATGGCCATTTTTATTGATAAACTGCTCAACCTCATTCAACGGCATCAGCTTGTAATCTTTTTCAAAGACATAATCTGCCCAACCATTGCTGTCAGCAATATCTACTTTCACTTTTTCAGTTCTGATTCCGTCTTTTACAAAAAGTTTGTATTTCTCGCCATCCTGCGCTACTCCGTCAGCAGGTAGCTGAGAGGTGAACTGGCCGATGCCTATTGTTCCGTTGTTTCCTACAATCCAGTTTCCTATATTCAGTTCATTGGAAGGAATCGCTGCCACAGGAACAATATTATTTCCTATATAAATATTGCTGTCTCCTTCAGTAATAAATTTGGCATTAGAAAATCCTACATTAATGTTATTAGACCCTTTTTTGAGTGCTCTGAATGAGTCCCCTCCAATAATATTATTATAGTTTCCGGATTCAATATATCTCAAAGTACTTGTTCCAACAGCCAGGTTAAAATCTCCTACTAAGTTTCCTGATCCCATAGTAGAATTTCCAATACCAACATTTCCTAGTCCTGTACGGAAATACTCCAAGGCATTCATTCCTACAGCTGTATTATAATTACCAGATATGGTGTTTCTCATAGAATTAAATCCTATTGACACATTCATAGTCCCATTGGTAAATAATGACATAGCATTCGTTCCAACTGCAGTATTTCCTCCTCCATCTGTAAGCTGAGTAAGGGCACCCATTCCAAATACGGCATTATTGCTCGTCGTTGTCTGGTCCATTCCGCCTCCAAAGAATAAGTTTTTATCCCAGATTTGTCCTGCCGTTGTTACACCGTGAAAAATAAATCTTCCTTCGGGAGTGATTCTCATTTTTTCAGCATTATTGGTCTTTAAAATTAAAGACTGGTTATCTGTAGTTCCGATAAAGTTGGTGGTTGAATTGGTTCCTGAGTTTCCAGTAAGATTCCAGGATTGCGCGCTCGCTTGTATACCTGCAACAGCTGCAAGTAAAATGATTGTTTTTCTCATGTTTAAGATTATTAGTCCTCCAAATATATACATAAGCCCCTTAAATAGGCTTATATAATTTCATAAAAAAATTACAGATTAATAAAAATTCACCTTAAAAAGTATAAAAACGAAGAGAAATCCTTAATAACACAGCAATAATCTTAAAGAAGAGTCTCACCGATTCTTTAGCTTGAAAACCAATAAATACTTGAAACCGGCAAGAAAATCTTAATTTTTTTTAAACTACCTTTGCAAAACGTAATTCTTTCAGACAGAGGGAATTTTTATTTAAATTTTAAAATCATTCATTTGAATTTTACAGACTTAAACTTAATAGAACCTATTGCGAAAGCGATCCAGGAACAGGGATACACGACTCCAACTCCTATTCAGGAAAGATCTATTCCTGATATATTAGAAGGCAGAGATTTTTTGGGCTGTGCACAAACCGGTACAGGGAAAACTGCTGCGTTCTCTATTCCAATTCTACAGAACTTATCGAAGAATAAAATTTCGAACAACCATATAAAAGCATTAATTCTTACCCCTACCAGAGAATTGGCCATCCAAATTGAAGAAAATATCAATGCTTATGGGAAATACCTTCCTTTAAAACAACTTGTTATTTTTGGAGGGGTAAAACAGGGAAACCAGGAAGCTGCTCTGAGAAAAGGAGTTGATATTCTGGTAGCTACTCCGGGAAGACTTCTTGACTTTATTGCTCAGGGTATTATCAGCCTGAAGAATCTTGAGATCTTTGTCCTTGATGAAGCAGACAGAATGCTTGATATGGGATTTGTACATGATGTGAAAAGAATCATCAAACTTTTACCTCAGAGAAGACAGACTCTGTTTTTCTCAGCGACAATGCCTGCTGAAATTCAGAAACTGGCTAACTCCATCCTAAATAATCCTGTAAAGGTAGAGGTAACTCCTGTGTCTTCCACTGCTGACACCATCAAGCAATCCGTATATTTTGTTGAAAAGGATAACAAACTGAATCTGTTGTCTCATATTCTTCAAAACGATATTTCAGATTCTGTACTGGTATTTGCCAGAACGAAGCACGGTGCTGATAAAATTGCCAGAAAACTTCAAAAAGACAATATATCTGCTGAAGCGATTCACGGTAATAAATCCCAGAATGCAAGACAGAATGCACTGAATAATTTCAAATCAGGGAAAACCAGAGTCTTGGTCGCTACGGATATTGCAGCAAGAGGAATTGATATTGATGAATTGAAATTCGTAATCAACTTCGAGTTATCTGACGTTTCCGAAACGTATGTACACAGAATCGGAAGAACAGGTAGAGCCGGAGCAGAAGGAACCTCCATTTCTTTTGTTGACGGACTTGACCTTCTGAATTTAAAGAATACGGAAAAACTGATCGGGAAGAAAATTCCTGTCATCAAGAATCACCCGTTCCATACAGATGATCTTGTAGCTCAGAAAAGGGATTCTAATAACAAACCTGTTTCAGCAGGTGGTGAAAAGCCCAAGACTTCTAACTCCAATAGCTCAAGGTCCAATAAAAACCGTAAGAAGCCTTCTACAACAGCTTCTGTAGGATTCAAAAAACCTAAAAACAAGAATTTCACCAGAAAGAAATAAACTGAAACCCTTCTCATTTTTTGAGAGGGGTTTTATTTTTATAAAATATGACCTGTTTCTATCCGACTATTTTTTGTTTTGTATAGCAATACCCGATAATAGAGAAAGGTAAACAGGCTGCCAGATAAGTAGTAGAAAAGAAGTTATTCTGGTAGGATACTCCTAAAGTAAAGTACTGCTCACCCAGAAAGCTCACCATGACCAAAAAGGTAATATACGCCGAAAAATAAAATACGGTTTCTATCTTTTTTGCATAAAATGAGGCTATTATTGCCAGTACAATAAAAAACAGCATGACCAATTTATTGCTTTGCCCCTGAAGGGTTAAAGGATTATACTGCATCAGATGGTCAAGATTTTTAGCCGGCAGCAATACAGTTGCCAATAATAAACTTACGGTCAGTAAGAAGCTGAGTCCAAACTTTATTTTCTTCTCCCAATTGGTATTCCAGAAAGGCTGTAACAGGAAAATAATAAGAGGAATGATCACCACGCTTCTCGTAAGGCACAAAACACCTACACAAATCCCCAACAGAATGGGCTTTTGGAAATAATCCTGTCTGAATCTACTGCTCCAGAAGAGAATAAATGCAGCAACGGCAATAAATGATGAAATAAAATCACTTTTACAGACAACATCATAAATATAAGCCAGCGATACTCCCAACATTAATATAGCAGTAAAACGCACCAGATTGCTTTTGAATTCCAGCATAATCGTGTAGGAAAATAATAGGAAGGCCCCCACCTGAAGATACCCTACATTCCCCAGAAAATAAAATACACTCGATAAAAGCAGCTGCCCCGGAAGATAAGAAGACAGATTTCCCATAAAATTAGGGGTATCATAGATGTATTTCCCTTTGAACCAATATTCTAATGAAAATTCTAAGGTCTGCCATCGGTCGATATTCATCTTGTAAGGATCTTTCATGACATGGCACAGACCAATATAAGCTATGCTGATACAGGCAATGAGGATATAAACCAGTTTCCTGGTCCATATTTTCTTAAGCGGCGGCCATTTTCCCAAAGAAAACAGGAATAAATTCGCTACAAAGAAAACCGCTACCAAAACACTGACCGGAACAAAAGACTGCCTGATTCCGTACTTGGTCAGGAATAAAAGATTGACTATAAAATAAACTGCAAACAGTAAACCTCTATTCAACTGATTACTTTTCACAGATTTCAGCAATCCGTTCATTATTAGTCGTTTTTAAATAGATTTCGGGCATTTTCAGTCGTAATCCTGTCTATTTCAGAGAAATCCTTACCGTAAATGTTTACCAGTTTACCCGCAACCAGATCAAGGTATGAGCTCTCGTTTCTTTTCCCTCTATGCGGTACCGGAGCCAGATAAGGTGAATCGGTCTCCAACACAATTTTATCTAGAGGAATTTCATTCAGAAACTGATCAATTTTCCCGTTTTTGAAAGTCACTACTCCACCGATTCCTAAAATGAAATTAAGATCGATAGCGTGTTGTGCCTGCTCCAGGTTTCCTGAAAAACAATGGAAGATTCCTCTTAATTTAGGGTGTTTCTTTCTTTCCAGCACCTCAAATGTTTCGTCAAAGCTTTCTCTTGTATGAATCACAATCGGAAGGTCTTTTTCGATGGCCCAGTCAATCTGCTGTTCAAAAGCTTTTACCTGAATATCCAACGTTGTTTTGTCCCAGTACAGATCAATCCCGATCTCTCCTATTGCAGGAAAATGTCTCTGATCCAGGTAATTCTTAACGATCTGTAGTTCTTTTTCCCAGGATTCCGGTTTTACATAGCAAGGGTGCAGTCCCATCATTGAAAAGATCTGTCCAGGATATTCTGCTTCCAGCTGCAACATTTTTTCATGGGATTCAGAATCGATGGCCGGAAGATAAAATTCATTTATTCCTTTATCTAAAGCTCGTTGAATAGCTTCTTTTCTGTCTTCATCAAATTCTTCTGCGTATAAATGGGTATGTGTATCAATCATTTTATTTAAATTTTCAATAGATCTTCGTAAGGGTTTTCAAGTCCCAGCAATATTCCGAAAGCCGGTTCAGTCTTTATTCCCTGTTTTTTAAGCTCTATTATTTTTTGTTTAAACTCTTCTCCTTTTTCCTGTAATATTTTGTGTTCGGCAATCATATGAAGGTATGCGTTCTGCTGTGTTGTAGGCTTATTCTGTCCAAAAATCTCGATGGGAAACTCTTCCAGTATAAAATTTAACGTAATACATTTTTCGCCATTTATGATCGGATATTGTACGTCCACATCATAAGGAATAAACCTGCTCAACATTAAATCATCAAGAAAGTCTTCTTCAAATCTTAAATCTACATCCAAAATAATATCCAGATCGCTTCCATTGATGTCAATTTCTATAGGAACAGTTCCTGCCAGAATTGGAGAATAGTCTTTCAAATTCTCAAAAATACGGTGCTTTGTCAGAATTTCATAAGCCTTTTTCTGTCTTTCATTTCCGTCCTTCAGATAATCAATCCTGGTAAAATCAATCATTTAAAATATTTTATGTTTTACCTTTTTGCGCTGGTTTTCAATCCTCTGATCCAATTTTTCTCTGAATTCGATAAATTTCGGATCTTTCTTATCACTGGTCTTATGTTCTAAGGCTCTGATGATTTTGAAATTTTCTTTAATAAAGTTTTGGGTTTCGCCTGAAAAATAAGCATTCCCAAATTTGTCAAAAATATAATTAACAGCCTGGGTACTCGGGTGAATCATATCTTCTTTGTAAAAACGGTAATCCCGCAGGTCATCCATCAAAATCTCATACACCGGAAGATAATGACAGTCTTCAAATAGAGAGATCGATTCGTGAATAGCTGTTATTAACTTAGATTTACTGAGTTGATTTTCTACCATTCCATCTTTGGTATGTCTTACAGGAGAAACGGTAAAAAGGATCTGTACCCCTTCTTTACAAATATCTTTCAGTTCCAGGATCGTGTTATAAATTGAACCTGTAAGTTCCTGATGGGTAAGCAGTCTTTTTTCAAAAAACTTCTGCGGAATCTTGTGACAATTGGCAACCAGCTTTTTCTTGGGCAAAAATTCATAGATAAATGAAGAGCCATAGGTGATAATGATCCAGTCAGCTTCCTGCAGAAATGCATTGCCGTCTTCAATGGACTTATTGATCTTATCCAGAGTCTGATGAATATACCGGGTATCAAAGCTTGTATGGTGATCTAAAGAGATATATTCTTCGTTATAGGTAATCAGCTCTTCTTCTTCATAGAAAGATGAATCGTGAAGCCTTTGTACCGCATTGTTGATCGAAAATGGATTAAAAATCGTTCCAAAAGGATTATTAAGGGTCTGAAGCTGTCCGTCTTTCAGAAGATCGGTCATTTCAGAGGCAAAACATGACCCTATTGAAAATATTTTATCCTCAATTTCTATTTTCTTCTCTGATACAGGGATGTCAACTTCGGTTCTGAATTTCATTGTATAGGAATTGGGTGGCAGGAAATAAGTGGCAGGTAAATATTGTTTTACCTGCCACCTAGTCTTTGCTGCCTATATTAGCTTTCTCTTCTCAGCAGGTAATTTGCCAATTCGATGAACGGTTTTTTCTTTTCTTCAGGAACATCAATTTTCTGAAGGTAGCTTTGTCCGATCTCGTTATGCTTTTCGATCAGACGCAATGCTTTTTCGTCAACTTTTGTTCTTCTGAAAATCTTTTCTACCCCATACACCTTGTCCACATTCTCTGTCTTTTTAGAGTACCAGTAGTCAAGTTCTTTTCTTTCCTCATCTGTTGCATGCTCTCTTGCCAACAGGTATAGAACGGTCTTTTTATTTTCATAAATATCCCCGGCATGCTTTTTCCCAAACTGAGCCTGATCTCCAAATACATCAAGATAATCATCCATAATCTGGAATGCGATTCCGATATGTTTTCCGAAGTTGAAAATCGCTTTGGCATCTTTAAAATCAGCTCTGGCGATCAACGCTCCGATCTCAAATGAGGAAGCACTCAAAACTCCTGTTTTGTAGGTGATCATTCTGATGTAATCATCAAAAGTAACATTCTCCTGAGTTTCAAAATTGATGTCATACTGCTGGCCTTCACATAAAAGAAGTCCGGTATGGGTAAATATTCTGATACAGGCTTTGAAGATTTCAGGTTCAAGGTCTTCAAAAAATTTATAAGCTTTAAGCATAAGCCCGTCTCCTGAAAGGATTCCTACATTGAGTCCGTGTAAAGTATGAATGGTAGGTTTATTTCTTCTTAAAGGCGCTTCATCCATAATATCATCATGAATCAGCGTAAAATTATGGAAAAACTCGATCGCCAGCGCCGGTTTGATTGCCTGCTTAAGATCTCCACCGAACATATCACACGCCATCAGCACCATAATAGGACGAAGACGTTTTCCACCGTGGGAAATAATATAGTTCATCGGGTCATACAACTCCGAAGGTTTATCTTTAAAAGTATATTTAGTGATGGCGTCTGCAACAATCTGCTGGTATCTGTCTAAAAATTCCATAAAATCTTATAATTTGAACAAAAATACGATTTTTCGAGGCTTTATAAAACAAAAAACTTTGTCCGTTTGGACAAAGTTTGTATGATAATATGATTTGTATTTTAAAAAAGGAAAGTTACCACAAGATAGGTAATTCCTGCTACGATGGCAGAGATTGGAATGGTTAATACCCAAGCCCAAAGAAGGCTTACCGTGATCCCCCATCTTACTGCTGAAATTCTTTTCGTCAACCCTACCCCAATGATAGAACCTGTGATCGTGTGTGTTGTAGATACAGGAATACCGAAGTGGTCTGTAATGAATAAAGTGATAGCTCCTGCAGTTTCTGCACTTACACCTTCTAATGAAGTTACTTTTGTAATCTTCGTTCCCATTGTTTTGATGATCTTCCAACCCCCACTCATTGTTCCTAATGCAATGGCAATAAATGATACTAAAGGAACCCAGATATAATGCTGTGCAAAATAATCAAAACGTCCTGCAGAAGGAATATCAAGGTACTGTGCATCCTGAAGCATATTCACGTGATAATAAATTACCGCTGCCCCAATGATCCCCATTACTTTCTGAGCATCATTCAAACCGTGTCCTAAACTAAACAATGCTGATGAAGCCAGCTGTAATCTTTTGAAAGATTTGTCTGCTTTGTGTGGGTTTGATCTTTTATAAAGGTGTACAATAATTAATGTAATGATGATTGAGATGACCATCCCTATGATCGGTGCCATGAAAATGAACAGGAAGATAGGAATTACTTTATCAAACTTCACTACCCCCTGATGAGTTACCTGGCTGAAAGCTTCTTTAATGGTTTCCCACATCCCAAGCTCTGGCTGTGCTGCCGCTACTGCATGATAATCCATCATGAAAGCATGCATAAGAGCCGCTCCTAAGAATCCTCCGATCAATGTGTGTGATGATGATGAAGGGATCCCAAACCACCAGGTTAATAGGTTCCAGGCAATTGCCGCAACAAGGCCGGAAAATATTACCTCAAGGGTGATAAAATTCTCATTAACGGTTTTGGCAATTGTATTACCAATCTTGAATTCTCCAATGATATAAGCAGCAATAAAGAACGCTGCGAAGTTCCAAAGCGCCGCCCAAAGTACAGCCTGGAATGGAGTTAAAACTTTTGTAGAAACTATAGTTGCAATCGAGTTGGCAGCATCATGGAATCCATTGATGTAATCGAAGATCAAAGCCAACGCAATAATAACTATAAGTAAAATCGGAAATTCCATTTTTGCTATGTATTAGGCGTATTTAATCATGATGTTCTCAATCGTATTGGCAACATCTTCTGCTTTGTCTGTTACAATTTCAAGATAGTTCAATACAGATGAAACTTTAATAATGTTGATCGCATCATTGGTTTCAAATAATTCTACCATTGAATTGGAAAGCAGGTCGTCTGCAATATTTTCAATAGAGTTCACCTTGATACAAGCTTCTTTTACCTGCTCCATATTTTTGAATCCTTTAAGATTCTTCATGGCATTCTGAATTTCAAGACATGCTTTATGAATCAGTAAAGAGAAGTCTGAATAAGCCTTCATCTCCGGAGATTTGTATAAGAAAATATATTTTGTAGAAGCGTAGATATAATCCGCAATATCATCTAATCCTGTTGCCAGTGTATGGATGTCCTCACGGTCAAAAGGAGTAATGAAGTTTTTCCCTAGTTCTACGAAAATTTCGTGAGTAAGCTCATCATTCTTGTGTTCGAAGTCACTCATCTTCTTCAACATTGAGTCGTCATTAAGATCAAAATCCTTGATTCCTGTGTTGAATTCTTCTGACATTGCAACTAGGTTTTCAGTTACCTTTTCAAAAAGTACAAAGAAGATTTTATCTTTTGGTTGAAATGCGTGGAAAATATTACCAATTCCCATTTTTTAGTATTTATAATTCGTGTGCAAATTTCTTAAAAAAGGATTGTACGTGAAACTATATAACATTAAGTTTTGTTAACATTAGGTTACCCACTGATTATCAAATAAAAAAACCGACATTACTGCCGGTTTTGTATGATATAAAAAAGGGAATTAGTTAGCTACTTCAGCCCTCATATCTTTTCCTTTAAACTTCATCGATTGAATGTTACTTAAAACATTGTCTTTGAATGATTTTTCAACCTCAAAGAAAGAGAATTTCTCTAAAATCTCAATATCACCAATTTCTGCTCTTTTCTTGGTTTTTCCACCAGCAGTAGCTTTATTGATAATATCTAAAACATCAAGCTTCTTCAAATGGTCTTTTTTACCAAGGTTGAAGAAGAATCTTACCATGTTTTCATCTTTTCTTCTTGGCTTTCCACCACGGTCTCTGTCTCTTCCACGATCTCTGTCTCTGTCGCGACCTCTGTCTCTATCTCTGTCACGTCCACGATCTCTTCTTGAGTAGTCATCGTCTCTGCTGCTCAGCTTCTGCTCCATCAGGTCATGCTTGTCTTTGTAGTACAATGCAAGATCTTTCAACTGGAACTGCAGCAACTGGTGCACCAATTCTTCTTTTGTAAAGTTGCTCAGATCCGGGATTAAGCTATCATCAAACTCGAAAAGATCTTCGTGCTCCGTCAATAGTTTTTCGAATACACCACCTACCTGAGCTTTGATAATATCATCACCTGTAGGAACGAATCTTTCGTTGATTTCAATTTTTGTAGCAGATTTGATTTGCTTCAGTTTTCTGCTTTCTTCAGGCTTGATCAAAGCCATAGAAATACCATCTTTTCCAGCTCTACCTGTTCTTCCGCTTCTGTGAACGAATACTTCAGGATCATCCGGTAAAGAGAAATGGATAACGTGAGTAAGAGAGTTTACATCCAATCCTCTTGCTGCAACGTCAGTCGCTACAAGAATATCGATATTTTTCAATCTGAACTTCTTCATTACCGTATCTCTCTGCGCCTGAGAAAGATCTCCGTGTAATGCATCAGCTGCATAGCCATTCTGCATTAAGAAGTCTGCCACCTCCTGAGTTTCCATTCTTGTTCTACAGAAAATAATGGAATACTGGTTAGGGTTAGCATCGATCAATCTCTTCAACGCTTCTTTTTTCTGACGGTATCCTACCACATAGTATTCGTGTGTAATGTTCTTCTTCACTTCGTTGATAGAACCTACTGAAATACGGTGTGGTTTTGTAAGATAATTTTTGGAAATTCTTTCCACTTCCTTGTTCATCGTTGCAGAGAATAAGAAAGTCTGTTTTGTTTCCGGAGTTTCGCTTAGAATGGTTTCCAATTCGTCTTTGAATCCCATAGAAAGCATTTCATCAGCTTCGTCTAATACTAACCAATGAATCGCAGAAAAGTCTAATGCTTTTCTGTTGATAAGATCGATTACTCTACCAGGAGTTCCCACAATGATCTGTGGTTTATCCTTCAGAGATCTCATCTGCTCTACAATACTACTTCCACCATAAACCGCAGTTGTTTTGATGTCTTTCATATACTTAGAGTAATTTTTTATGTCTTTCGAAATCTGAAGACATAATTCCCGTGTCGGACAAAGCACCAATAATTGGATTTTGCGACTCGTATCGTCAATCATATCCAAAATCGGAAGCGAAAACGCTGCTGTTTTGCCTGTCCCTGTCTGCGCAAGTGCGATCAAGTCGCGAATATCTGAAAGAATAAAAGGGATAGTCTGTTTTTGGATTTCTGTTGGGCTTTCGTAGCCCAGTTCGCCAATTGCCTTAAGAATATCAGGACTTAAACTGGTTTCCGTAAATAAATTCATTAACTATTTTAAAATTTTTGCAAAGATACAATAAATATTTGACTTGTTTTTGAACAAAGTTTTAAATAAGCAAACTTAAATTCAGAATCTTTTAATATATTTTTAATTTTTAGAAAATTAAATCTAAAAAATCAAGCCTTAGGTTAAAAAGTTGTTAAATATTATTTTTTTTTATTAAATTGGATTAATTTTTTCAGTGTTATTTATGAATTTTCAAAAATAAAACTATGAAAAGCAAATTTTTCTTTTTGATATTCTCATGTATAGCCTTTGAAATATTTGCACAAACACCCAATTATCCGGCCACCTGGACGTTGGAAAATTGTATTGAATATGCAAAAGAGAATAATATTTCCATCAATTCTCTAAGGCTTTCAAAAAATTCTGCACAGCAGGATCTGCTTCAGGCAAAAGATGCAAAATATCCGAACCTGAGCGGAACTGTTTCACAAGGTCTTTTTGCCTTAAACGGAAGTGACGGCCTCCATATGAACGGCGCCCAATCTCAAAGTATAGGAGCCAATTCTTCCATGACCCTCTATCATGCCGGCTATATCAAAAATAATGAAGCTTCAAAAAACTTATTGGTACAGATGGCTGATCTGTCTGTACAGGAATCCGAGAACAATATCACCCTCAACATCACCCAGGCTTATCTGAATATTCTGATGAATCAGGAAAATATTGTTTCTCTGGAAAATGTTCTGAAGACGACACAGACCCAACTGAAACAGGGCAATCAACTTTACGGTGCCGGAAGCCTTTCCAAATTAAATTACCTCCAGATTCAGTCACAGGTGGCCCAGGATCAGTATAATCTGACCGCAGCCCAAAACAATCTGCGAACCAATATTGTCAATCTTAAACAAATTTTGCAGCTGCCTTCCAACTATGATTTTCAGATCGTAAAACCGGACACGATAGTAGTAGACAATCAGCTACAATCTTTACAGGAAGTTCAGAATCTGGCACAAACCCAACGTCCTGAAGTAAAGTACGGTGAACTGAACCTTGAAAATTCAAACACCAATCTGAAAATGGCAAAAGCCTCCATTCAGCCCACTTTAAGCCTGACCGGAAATATTTCTACCAATTATTCGAATGGAAACGGCAATTATTTTAATCAATTGGGAAATAATTTTTATATGCCCGTCGGTCTAAGTCTCGGAATTCCGATTTACAATAACAGAATCTATAAAACCCAGATTGAAAAATCAAAAATTGCCATTGAGCAAGCCAACCTTGATTTGTTGAACACCAAAACGGTCCTTAATCAGCAAATTGAGCAGTCTTATATCAATCTGCAGAATGCTTTATCACAATACGATGCTGCTTCCAAACAAATGGACATCAGCAAACAGAGCTATGACATTGTCAACGCACAAATGAAGATCGGAAGTATTGATTATGTACAGCTTCAACAGCAGAGACTGCTTTATATCCAGTCTATTCAAAATTATCTGCAGGCCAAATACACTGCAGTTCTCAATAAACAGATCTACGAATTTTATGCAGGTAATCCTATAAATCTGAAGTAAGCTATGAAAACAAAGAATAAAAAATGGTTGTATTGGGTTGTGGGTGGCATTATTGCCCTTGTTGCCGTATGGTTTTTCTTCATCAGAGAGAAAGAAATAAAAATTCAGCTGGAAACCGTAAAACCTGAAATGGGGGAAATTTCCAATTCTATTACCGCCACAGGAACCATTCAACCCGTAGATACCGTTGCCGTGGGTACCCAGGTATCGGGAATCATCAAAAATATTTATGTAGATTTTAATTCTACTGTGAAAAAAGGGCAACTACTGGCCACTTTGGATCCTGATCTGCTTAAGTTCCAATCAGATCAATATCAGTCTAATTTACAGAATGCTAAGAGTAATCTTGCTTATAATGAAATCAATATCAACAGACAATCCCAGCTTTATAAAGTGGGGGCGATCAGCAAGGCCGATTTCGACAATGCCACCAATCAGTATAAAATGGCAAAGGCACAGGTAGGTACTGTAACCGCTCAGCTTGCTACAGCCAATAAAAACCTTTCTCTCACCAATATTTACTCCCCTATAGACGGCACAGTTCTCAACAGGAATGTAAGTGAAGGTCAAACGGTTGCTTCAAGTTTCAGTACCCCTACGCTCTTCAGTATTGCCAAAGACCTTACCAAAATGAGGGTTCGCGCGTCGGTAGATGAAGCTGATATTGGAAATGTAAAAGTAGGCCAGAAAGCCAGCTTCACTGTTGATGCTTTTCCTGATGAAACCTTTAAAGGAGAGGTTTCGGAAGTCCGCCTTCACCCTACCGTTTCCTCGAATGTCGTGAATTATACCACAATCATCAATGCGGATAACTCCGGTCTAAAGCTTAAACCGGGAATGACGGCCAATATTACGATCTATACTCAGGTTTTGGAAAATGTGATGAAAATTCCGGTCGCAGCAACGAGTTTCCGGCCAGACAGTCTGATCATCAAAAAATATAAGATCAACTCTCCATTTGCCAACGGTAAAAAACATGAGAAGGGACAATGGAAGAAACAAAATAAGAATAAAGATAAAGGTACAGGGCCAAAAGATGAAGCAGCCGTTTGGGTTATCGCCAAAGACAGTACTCTATCCCGTAAAAAAATCAAAACCGGAATGGATAATGATACCGAAATACAGGTTGTTTCAGGGTTGACTAAAAATGACAACATCATTACAGGCTATAAACTTCTGTCTAAAAAATCCTCCGACGCGCAAGCAAAAAGCCCGTTCATGCCTCAAAGAAGAGGTGGCGGCAACAATAAAGGTGGCGGTGGACCGCGATAAAAACAATTATAAATCAAACAACAGCTAAACCAATAACTAGCAACTAGCAACTAGCAACTAGCAACTAGCAACTAGCAACTAGCAAACCTAAAACAAAAGTCATGGCAGAAAAAATTCTGGAGATCATCGATCTTAAAAGAGAATTCAAAATGGGCGAAGAAGTTGTGCATGCTTTAAAAGGGGTAACGTTTTCTGTAGAAAGGGGCGAATTCGTAACCATTATGGGAAGCAGTGGCTCCGGAAAATCTACTTTGCTCAATATCATAGGCTGTCTGGATAAGCCTTCAGGTGGAGATTATATTCTGGACGGAGTCAATATTAAAAATCTTGACCGGGATGAGCTGGCTGTTCTCCGGAACCAAAAGATCGGCTTTGTTTTTCAGGCCTATAATCTTCTTCCCAGGACTACTGCAAGAGAAAATGTGGAGCTTCCCCTTCTGTACAACTCGAAGGTTTCTACAGAAGAACGCCACAAAAGGGCTTTAAAGGCTCTCACCGCTGTAAAGCTTGAAAACCGGGTTGATCACCTCCCCAACCAGATGTCCGGAGGTCAGCAGCAGAGAGTTGCCATTGCCCGCGCTCTGGTGAATGAACCTGTAATGATTCTGGCGGATGAAGCAACCGGAAACCTGGATACCAGAACGTCTTATGAGATCATGGCCCTTATGCAGGATCTTTATCGTCAGGGCCGAACCATCGTTTTTGTAACCCATGAACCTGACATTGCCACTTTCAGCAGCAGAACCGTTACCCTCAGGGACGGAAAAGTTATCAAAGACGTTCGGAACGATAATATAAAATCAGCCAAAGAAGCCCTGGAAAACCTTCCGGTGAATGATGATTACAAATAGTTTTACACTGAAAATCTACTGATATGAACCTCTCCAATCTCTTCAGAATTGCCTGGAAAGCCCTTTTAAGAAACAAGCTTCGTGCATTTTTAACCATGCTCGGTATCATTATCGGGGTGGCTTCAG
Organism: Chryseobacterium sp. FR048; assembly: GCF_056844665.1. NCBI lineage: Bacteria > Pseudomonadati > Bacteroidota > Flavobacteriia > Flavobacteriales > Weeksellaceae > Chryseobacterium > Chryseobacterium sp. FR048. The sequence continues at coordinate 1,008,733 of NZ_JBXDSE010000001.1, forward strand.
TGATTGCGATGACTGCCATTGGAGAAGGCTCAAAAAAAAGCATCAGTGATCAGCTTTCTTCTATGGGTTCCAACATGATCACCATACGTCCTTCCAGCAATGTGAATGTTTCCGGTGGAGCCAGAATCGGAGCTTCGGGGCTGCAGACTCTGAAGCCTCAGGATGCGGATGCGATTTCAAAAGGCGCCCCTGATGTTTCTTATGTTTCTCCCGCCGTACAGGCTAACGGGCAATCTATCAACGGTCCCAACAACTGGCCTACTCAGTTACAAGGGGTGAATGAAGAATATTTTAAAATCCGAGACTGGAATATTGCAGAGGGTAACCTTTTTTCCCGAAAGGATGTGACTTCTTCAAATAAAGTGTGTCTTTTAGGACAAACGGTCTACACCAATTTATTTCCCAATGGCGAAGATCCTATAGGAAGTATTATCAGATTCAACAAAGTCCCGATGAAGGTGATCGGAATTCTGGCTTCAAAAGGCTCCAATGCTTTCGGGCAGGATCAGGATGATGTCATTATCGCTCCTTTCAATACGGTTCAGAGAAGGTTTTTAGGAATCACCTATGTTCAGACCATTTATGCTGCCTCTACCAACGAAAATACTTCACAGCAGGCTACAGATCAGGTTTCGGAGATATTAAGAAAACAGCACAAATTACCTGTTGACGGAAGTAATGATGATTTCAGTGTAAGAACTCAGGCTGAACTGATTTCCACAATGAGCTCCACCAGCCAGCTTTTGACCGTTCTTTTATCGGCGATCGCCGGGATCTCCCTGATTGTTGGGGGAATCGGAATTATGAATATTATGTATGTTTCTGTTACTGAACGAACTAAGGAAATCGGTTTAAGAATGTCTATCGGAGCAAGAGGAAAGGATATTCTGTATCAGTTTCTTATTGAGGCCGTCCTTATCAGCATTACAGGAGGCATCATCGGGGTCTGCTTGGGCCTACTCACCTCAAAACTGGTCACCATCTTCCTCTCATGGCCTACTTTCATCACAGAATCTTCTATTATTGTCTCTTTCATTGTATGTGCGGTTACCGGAGTTTTCTTTGGCTACTATCCTGCCCTGAAAGCGTCAAAACTTGACCCTATTGAAGCATTGAGGTATGAATAGTTTTTGTACATTTGAAATACGTGAACATAGAATCGCGCATTATTTCAAAAAAACAGCAAATCTTCAAAAACACCTTACACCATATGTCAGCAAACATTTCTTCCAAAACATTTGATTTTTTAAAGAAGCTAAGCAAGAACAACAACCGTGAATGGTTTAATGAAAATAAAGGTCTTTATACGGAAGCACAGCAGAATGTAGTTTCCTTTCTTGATGAACTGATTAAGGAGATGTCCGGTTTCGATGAAGAGCTTGCTAAAATAGACAGCAAAAAATCATTGTTCAGAATTTATCGTGACACAAGATTCTCAAAAGATAAATCACCTTACAAAACCAATTTCGGTGCTTCTCTGGGAATGGGAAAAGGCAATCAGAAAGGCGGTTATTATCTTCATATGGAACCCGGAAAATCATTTCTGGCAGGCGGAATCTATATGCCGGAATCTTCTGTTTTGAAAGAGGTACGTAAAGAAATTTCTTTATATGGCGAGGATTTTCTTAAGATTGTCAACAACAAGGATTTTAAAAAGCATTTCCCGGAGCTTGATCAGGATGATAAACTCAAAAAAGTTCCTCAGGGATTTGAAAAGGAAGATCCTATGGCAGAATATTTAAAGCTTAAAAACTTTATCGTAGTCTATTCTCTGAAAGATGAAGAGGTTCTGGATAAGAATGCCGTAAAGAATATGACCAAGATTTTCAAACTGATGAAACCTTTTAATGATTTTCTGAATACGCCGTTTCAGTAGTTTCTTATTTATCAATAGCACTTATTATAGAAAAAAATCCTCGCCATAAAGACGAGGATTTTATATTTATTTACCTTTATAAAATTCCAGTAAAGATGTCATCTCTGCCTGGTGTGTCTGTATTTCTTCAGTACTCCAATGATCTTCTTTTTCACCGGAAAAACACTTATACATCAACAATCTTTTTAAGCTTGTATTGTCATTAAAGAATTCTTTCTTATAGGACGGATGCTGATCATTTGCCGAAGAATTCTGAGCGCCTGAAATAAGACATAAGTTCCCAAAGGAATGTAGAACTTCCGGCTTTACATCCATTGCTTTTGATTGTGCCAGTAAATGTTCTTTTGAACTTAACTGACGGAACCTATAGGTATTCCAGCTTGCTTTATCAACTTTCTTAAGAATAGAAGCAATCTCTTTCGGTGGATCCTCATCTTCATGGCTGCCCCTTAAGAAGTCAAAATAAATTTCCCATAATATGTATTCAAAATAATAGAAAACTTTAGCGGTTACCTCCCCATAGTTCAGAGATGTCATATCCAGCTGGTATAGTTTATCAGATAAAGTTTTAAATAAAACATCATAAAGTTGGGTATCTTCTTTAGGTTTCACCTCTAAAACTGAAATAAGCCAGTCTTTTTTGTTTTCAGAAACTGTGGAATAATAAAACATAGCCTGGAGCATTTCTATTTTATCTTCAGTCTCATGGTTTTTAAAGGCAGATTCTTCAGTTTCTATTCCATCATTTATTTTGTATGTTCGGATTCCCCATTTTGACTCCTGATGGAAAAGATCATTTTTTATAACGAAACGATCAAAATAAATTCTTGTTTTCAGCAATTCTACGATAAAAGCTTCTGAATTCTCATAGTCTTTAAATACTTCCAACAGTTTTTTATCATCAAACTCTTTTAAGTTATTTTCAGTATCAGTAAGATAAAAAGTATAAAGAAGAAAAGTAGGAAAATCTAGAACAGAGCGAAACACATCAGCTTTTTCCTGTTCATCCTGCGTAAAGCCTCCCGGAATGGAATAATTGGAAATAATACCTGATAAATCCTGTGAGCACCCAGCACCCTCCGCTTCTCTTGTTTTTTTTTCCCAATCAGCATATTCTGAGATTAACTTCTCCCATGATAGATTGTCCGGATCGGCAAATATTTTCAGACTCAAATTCTTTTCAAAATTATTCCAAATATAATCTCCCATATTCGAACAAGCATCCCATATAGCAGAAAACAAATTAGATTTGAGTGTATCATTATTCAAAACTCCCATCAACCGGGCTTTAAGAATTTCATGTTTTTCCAACTGTTCCCCACGGTTGTTCATAATTTCGAAATAATGATTAAGCTCTGTTTCTGATGGCAACTCGGTTCTGAAAATAAATGTGTTTTGGAAAAACTTTATAGAAAATTCTTTTTTATCAATTCCTTTTTCATGCAGAACTTCATTGATAATTTCTACTCCACGGGCAAGGTTTTGTGATTTCTCATTTTTAGGAAGTTTATTCAGGGCTGAACCTTCTTTGGAAATATGTTTTAAAAAGACCTCACACTCTGCTCTTGCCTGAAATTTCAGGTTAAAGTCTTTTTTGTTTTCATCAAGAACCGCCTGGATCAGATTCAGTGTTGTATGACGCTGCTGCCCATCTACCAATTCATAAGAACCATCTTTTCTTTTGAAGGTCACCAGTGTTCCGAGGTAATATTTTTGTCCGGGACCAATATCGTTAATATCTTCTATAAGTTTGGAAATCTGTTCCTCCTCCCATTCATAGTTTCTCTGATAAATAGGAATAATATAAGTGTCATTGCTTAGAATCTCAGCAATGGATACAGCTTCTTTAATTGGCATTTTCAAGAACCGGTTTTTTAGTTTTGTTTATAAAATCATGTATTTCCTTTGCTCCTTTCACATATTTATCCTCGTCCCATTCCTTATCATAAGAACAGTAAAGATCAGAATGCAGCTCCTCCGGCGTATAAGAATCTTCAATTAAAGAAAAAAACTTTTGAGCATTGTAAAAATTCATTATACTGATCTCATTAATAGACTTATTTTCAAGTCTTAGCTGATAGGAATTTTTATAGAATTCTTCGTAGAAAGTCCTGTTTAAGCACTGTACATCAAATCTGTCAACAAAGTGGAGACAAATATTTTTATACATATTCCGAACCTTCTCATCACCTTTTCTCCACCAACCATGATACCCGAAACAATACTCTCTGTTGAACTCGAAAAAATCTTTATTCAGTTCTTCATCAAAAAGCTCTTTTTTCAGTTCAATATAGTGGAAAACATAATCAAAAAAGGCTTTTCCATTGATAATTGGCATCGAGATCTGAAAAGGAAAAGATTGAGAAATATTAAAATTTTTAAGGAGTCTGTCATTTTGTGCGTTACCTACTGCCCCATCCAATATCCGAAGTGATGTTTCATATCGAAATTGTCTTGGCACATGGAGGCTGATTCCTTTGAACTCGCTGATGTCATTTTTGGTAAAAAAATATTTACTTTTCCCTTTTGTCCAGTTTCTTATTCTGAACAAATGCTCCTGCAGAATTTCAAGAAGAGGATTTCCTTCTTTCATAATATATTCTTCCCATTTCTCCGTATATTTCTCCATTTCAGATTCAGAATGCAGATCTTTTTCCATTTCACGAAGATGAAATGCTTTCAATAAATCATGTGGATAAAGAGATTTCCCCCGTGAGTTTTGGGAATCAAAAAGCTGAAAAGCTTCATCTTCATCAAAAACAGTAATCAGCACCAGCTCACATCCCTGTTTGATTTTTCTAAGAAAACCTTCTTTGCTAAGGGTTTTCGATCTGAACCAGTTTTCTATCTGCTGATAATTGAATTTGATATTGTTTTTGGAAATTTTATTTTCAAAATTTTCGTTTTGTAACAAAACATCTCTCTCTCCTAAATAATGTAAAATCAGAGAAAGTGTTACTAACCTTTGCTGTCCATCTACGATATTATTGATTCCATCTTCCTGATGAATAATAATACTCCCGATTCTATAGACAACATTCTGCTTTTTTAAATATATATTTTCATATAAATCGTCTAACAGCTGAATCACATGCTCTTTCCTCCATTTATAGGGTCTTTGGTAATTGGGGATCGAGAGTTTCATTTCTCTTTTATCCAATAGATAATTGAGTGGCCTCTCTTCTAAAACAGGAATATTTTTGCTCACGGCTTATTAATTTTATCAAATATAAAAATTCATTCCTATATTTCCAGCCAGACTCACCTGCCACATGAGTATAAAGTAAATCCAAAAGAAGCTAAATTCCAATTCATTAATTAAACATCATTAATTTTAACAACTGAAAATCAACAAATTATATTTAACGTTTTTTAAGATAAGTTTTACATTTTTGTTTATCTTTGCTGTTCGTCAAAAAGCTAAGGATGTCTTTATACCAAAAAATTGCAGAAAAACTACAATACATAAGTCCGAATTTTTATAAAAAAAGATATTTTAAGAATTTAAACAATCTTAATAAAAATAATTTTTCAGAACGTAATGTAGAACCGGAACTGGTATGGATCAAGGAATACCTTCCTAAAAATGCTGTAATACTGGACATTGGTGCGAATGTAGGAACTTTCCTTTATCAGTTGGAAAACAAATTGAATCATGAGCACATCTATGGTTTTGAGCCTAACAAAAAGCTGTACCGACGATTGAAAAGACTGTTCCCCTCTATGCGGGTACTTCCTTTAGCCCTTTCTGACGAAAATATGACAGCGGAATTTAAAGTTCCGGTGATCAACGGGAGAACGATTGCCTCCCGTGGTACTTTAAATACTTCTTATAAGGAAAAAGGAGAAGAAAAAAGCTATACAGAGAAAGTAAAGGTCATCAAGCTAGATGAATGGGCGGCTCTGGAACATTTCAACAGACTGGATTTCATCAAAATAGATGTTGAAGGCAATGAAATAAAGACTCTTGCAGGAGCCCGAGAAACCATCAGACAGTTCCATCCTACCTTAATGGTTGAAATGGAACAGAGACACCACCAAACTCCTATATGGAAAGAAATTTCTGAAGTGATAAGCTGGGGATATGAAGCCAAATATCTCAACAGAGACAGCTTTACGCTGGAATCGCTTACAGAAGAAATCATATTACAAAATACAAACGACGAAAAAAATAAAACTCAGTACATCAACAATATTATTTTTATACCTAAAAACATTTAAAACAACTTTATGAGTGTAGTAGCGAGACAAGGCTTCAAATATTCCATTATCGGTTATATTGGTTTTTTGTTGGGTACTGTTTCGATCTTTATTTTCATGAACAATCTTGAGTTCTATGGAACCCTGAGATACATCATGCCAACCGCCGAAATGCTGGTGCCTTTTGTAGTTTTTGGAATTTCTTATTCTAATGTAAAATTTTTCAATAAGGTGGATAAAGATGGGAAGCGGCAAAATATGCTCTCACTTTCATTAGCAGCTGTTTTTATCAATTTCATTTTGTTTTTGGTTGTTTTTTTTCTGATTCCATACTTTTTTCCGGGATTTAAAAATATGAAAGCATGGAAGATTAAAGAGGTCATTCTTCCTCTTACCCTGCTCCTTTCATTCTGTGCTATTTTCAATAAATACACCTCCAATTATAAAAGGATTGTTGTTTCCAATATTTTTGATAATCTTTTCCCTAAAATTGCGAATCTGGGGGCTTTCCTGATTTTCATTTATTTGGTTTCCCGCTACACGGAAGCATCATCAATACCGGAAACGGCTGCATTGGCCTTTTTCTTCGGAATGTTTGTTTTAATGTTTGCCGGATATGTTTTTTATACGAATAAACTCGAAAAAATCACACTTGATTTCAGCACAGACTATTTCAAGAAAGATGATTTTTATAAAGAATTTGCTGCCTACAGTTTTTTTGGCTTTTTAGGAACATTCGGAAATTACCTGGCCATCAACAATTTTATGATCGGTGAATTTCTGGGAATGGAAGAAAATGGGATCTATTCCACGCTTTATGCGCTCATTTCTTTGATCTCTATTCCTCAGTTAGGTTTATTCAATATTTCAGCACCTATTATCAGTAAAAATCTTGCGGATGGTGATATGGAGGGCTTGGATAAATTCCATAAAAAAACCTCCTTAACCCTCTATTTCTTAGGGGCTGTATTATTTTCCTGTATCATGGTCGGGTTTCCTTATCTGACTCATTTTATGCCTAAAAATGGGGTAATGCTCAGGGAATATGAACCTGTGGTCTGGATCTGGGGATCGGCGGTTCTTATCGATTTGGCAACAGGATTCAACGGAAACATCATTTCACTTTCCAAGCATTACAGATTTAATATTCTCGTGATGCTTATTCTTGCTGGTCTTACTATTGGATTAAATTTCTATTTTCTGAAGAATACAGACCTGAAACTGATAGGTATTGCTTTGTCAACGGCTATCTCTTTAACAACGTATAATGTGGTTAAAATTGTTTTCAATTATTTTGTGTTTAAAGTATCTCCTTTCACCATCGAGATGATCTTTGTTTCCATTATCTGTACGTTGGCGATTACGGTAGCAATTGTTCTTCCGAACTTCGATAATAACTTTATCAATCTTATTTACAAGCCCGCTGTGGTTTTGCTTTTAATTTTCATTGGAAATTATTTCACCAAAGTATTTCCGGTTGAGAATTATCTCAACAAGAATTTCATCAAAAGCATTTTCAAATTTAAATAGAACGCTAAGATGTAATTTAGATACAGTACCGCTTAAAACACTTGCAGTATCAGGAATATCAACCTTCTACTTCAATTAAGTACTATCATATAAAACAAAAACGCTCCAAATAGAGCGTTTTCTTATTTCTGAATGCAGTATCTCTGTCTATTATTGAGTAGGAAGTTCAGGAGGTCTCATTTTATATTTATAGCTGTTAAGTGTTTTTAAAAAAGCTACAATATTAAAAACCTCATCATCTGTAAGGTTCAGTTTGACAATCATTCCAGATTTATGAGGGAATTTCGGGTCATTCACCTGATTTGCTTTGGGAATTTCTCTTCCCATTCCGGCATTATACATCATCACAACATTGGCCAGTTCCGGAAATAGACCGTTATGCATATAAGGTTTATTATCTGTAACCTCTCTCAGGGTAGGTGTTTTAAATTTCCCGACATCTTCATTTTTCAGAGTCTCCATATATCTTCCCAAATCTTCATATTTTCTGCCATAATAGGTAAGACCGAGATTATGAAATTTCTGATCTGAAAAGTAAGGTGTATTGTGGCAATTGATACAATTCGCTTTAGTACGGAATAAATGAAGTCCGTTGATCTCAGCATCGGTAAGTTCATTTTTCTTTCCGCCAATAAATTTATCAAAACGGGAGGCAGGACTCACCAATGTTCTTTCAAAAGTTGCAATTGCCTGAGAAATCCTGTCTTCAGTAACGTCCTTCGTTCCGAATGCTTTTTCAAAATAGGTTCTATATCCTTTTATCTTACGTATATTTTTTGTTGCCAGCTTATAGTGAAGATTCATTTCTACAGGATTTTCAATCGGAGATTTCACCTGCTCTTCCAGCGTCATGGCTCTTCCATCCCAAAATAGAGTTTTAGCATACCCTATATTCACCAAAGTAGGGGCATTCCTGGTACCAGTCTGCCTGTTATGACCAAAAGAAACCCTGCTTCCATCTGCCCAGCCCAGATCCGGATTATGACAGTTGGCACAGGAAATCTGCCCGGATCCTGATAAACGCGGATCAAAAAAAAGCATTTTCCCCAATTCTGCTTTATCTTCAGAATAGGGATTATCTTTAGGAAACTCCATTTTAGGAAGTGCTCCTATATCCTGAAATCCTTCTTTAGCCTCATCAAAGAGAGAGACCTTAGGCCATAAGGCATGATTTCCACTTCCATACATTTCGCGCAGCTCTGTAACAGTATACCCTGTAGGATCATTCGAGGTATGCGCAGACATTATGATCACTGATGCAATAGCGAGTATTACCAGATATCTTTCCTTCATTTTAATAAAATACTTTCAGTGCGAAACTAGCAATAAAGTTCGCATTGCCGTTATAGCCTGGTACCGCCTGTTTATAGTCATTAGCAGCAAGCCAGTTTTGTGTTAAAACTCCTTCCATTTCATATCGGATCTTTCCCCTGTTCATTTTATACTTCAGATTAAGGGTAAGCCCCAGCTTTTCAGAAGCATCGTAGGCATAATCCGGAATGGCAATTTTCTGTACAAATATATTTTCTTTATTACTTTCATAAGGAGTGTATACAAAGTCTTTATCAACAGGAAGATAGAGATACTGGTCCACTCCTAATGCCAGTTTATCATCAGAATTAATACGAAATTCTTTTTCATACCCCACACGGTATTGGAAATAATTAATTTTCCTGTTCAGGACAACCGAAATATCCTTTACATTATTCTGTCCATACAACAGATCCAGGCGAATTTTTTGAGATTCATTTTTTGAATTAAACCAACTTACACTATTATTCCATCCCAACTGGTATTGATGCAGCCTGTAAGTTCTGTACTTAAGCTCATAATTAAAATTATCATCCAGCTGATCCCAGAAATCAAATCTCGAAGCCCAGTTATATCCATTAAACCTTCCTAAAAAGTTAGCATATATACTATGTCTATCGGTTTTTAATCCTGAATACTTATCATAAACTCTGTAATTCCGATTATTTGTATCTTTATAAGTATAAATTTTATAAAACCGCTCAATAAAATACTGATAATCATACCCGGCGCTGAAATGAATATTTCTGTTATTGAATGCATACTCCCCTCCCCAGATATAACCGTCAGATTTATACTCAGTTGAAGAATAAAGAGTTCCTTTGTACTGGGTTCCATATCCTTCATTATAACGGATATATACACTGTCATTGGAAGGAACATTGGTATTCAGATTGACATACATAATGTCGTTTGCCCTATAATCATTAAAATATTTTCCTTTTGCAAAAAGGCTATGCCCTTTCCAGTTCAGACCAATTTTTGAAAATACATTATATACATAGTGGTCTGTTTTCGGACGTGGATCTGCATCTCTATATGCTTTTGTAAAGTTACCTTCCACTCCCAGCTGGGTAATCAGAAAATTTACAGGTCTGTATGCCAGGACTCCATAAATATTATAATCCTGCTTCAACCAATCTGCTGCCCGTGGAGCATAAAAATAGGACGGATTATGGATAAAGGACTGATTGGTAGTTCTTTCTTCTGTTAAGATAAAAGGAACGGCGTATTCTTTTTCCCGAACCGCATTAAGTCTTCCGGAAAGCGCAACCTTCGGAGAAAGCTGAAATACACCTTGTGAATTGAAATTAAAGCCTTCAGATTTCTCAGGAGACTGAATTCTTTTAAATCCTTGTTTATTAACCGAATAATTAAAAGATGTCGCAGAGAAATCCAATGGGTGAAAGAAACTCAGATATGGATTTTCCAGCCTGATATTTTTTTCTACTGTACTGATATCGATACTATCAAGCCTGGTAACCTGGGAAAACAGCCTCTGATTGACCATTAACAGCAGGAGAACCAATAGGCATTTATTGAGTGATCGTCTATTTTTATAGTTATTGTGCATTTCCTCTTGGATTAGCTTGTATAGTGGTAAAATCATTTTGTGAGTTATTCGTATCCATAAGAACGACTCTTCCTTTGATGATCTGCTTTGTTTTTCTAATGATAGAGTAAGAACTGTAATCTGCATAAGGGGCTCCTGCAGCATTTTTTATGAAAGCTCTTGTAGCATCAATACTTACCGGTAAATCTTTCGGAGCTTTCTGCTCTTTATCTGTAGTATCTACTCCATCAATAATAATTTCTTTGGGAATTCTTACAAACAATGCTCCGTTTAAACTTTTAGGACTCGGTACTTTTGCAAAAGAAGCAATCTCACCCGGTTTTGCTTTAAAAATAATAAATGCGGGTCTTGAAGTAACTACCAGTAACATATCTCTGGAATTCACTGCCCAATGCACAATTTCCATATCGGGAACCAATATATTTTGAATATCATACAAATAAGGACTTCCGCCATTGGCAGTGAAATAATCCCCCAGATAAGTTTCAAAGTCTGCTCCACTCAGATCTACGGTCTTTTCAGGATCTTTAATGCTTACAGACTGTCCGTTAAGATTATCATAAGGCGCTTTGTGGTTGATAGCAGTCTGAGCAATAACAATACTCTTTCCCGGTAGTAAAGGATGATCTTTCCCTGTACCAGGTATTCTGATGATGGTATTTGCATATACAAAATCTGTATTGGCACTTCCACCAATTGTATTTCCTGTAGACTTACTCCAGTCATATTGTCCGTTTGCCAGTGTGTAAGAAGTAACATTACTATTTGTATTTCCTTCTAAAAGGCCCACATATAAACCATCTACGTATACTGTTTCATCAGAATTATTATAGATTTCAAGGAAATGATCTCTGAAACTGGCCCCTTCAGTATTGGAAGAACCCGCATAATAAACCTGCTTGATGACAAGATCTTCTATCCTTCCTGAAGAAAGTGTGACTACTGTTGCCGAAACATTCACATTAACAATCACTTTCTCCTGCATTCCGCCAAAATAAACTTCAGGATTGACGGTAGGTATTTCAAACGTATCTTCGTAATCCTGTTTAGACATCGTCATGTCTGCAGTAATGTTATATGTTCCGGGAAGAATAGCATTAAACTTCAATTCTCCGTTGGCATCGGTTTTTCCTATAATTTTATCTCCTGTAGAAGTATTTTCAAGGATGATATTTACATTGGCTGCTTCTTTGCCTTCCAACTTGGCGTCGTATTTAGCGGCTATTGTGAAAGGTACCGGCTGAAGATCACTGCCACTTCCGAAATCATCGTCTCTTTTACATCCTGTAAGTAGAATAAGAGGTAAAACCAAATAAGTTATTATATTTTTCATAATACAAAAAGTATTTTATTAAAATTTATATGAAATATTAGCTCCAAAAGATGCTGGGCTAAAGTTTTCGTAAAGAGTTCCGTATTCATTGTATGCTTTAAGGTTGAAAACATTATTCACATAAATGGAAATTCTGAAACCGCTTAAGAAATCTTTCGTGACCCTAAGATGTATATTGTGTAATGTTTTCTTTCCCAAACCGGATAGAGATTCTTTAGATTCCTTTCTAAAAAGAGGCTGATATTTTGGATTACTTCTTTCTTCTTCCGGAATGAGCACTGTATTAAGATTCTTATCTATATATCCGATGGGATAAATATTTTGGCCTAACGTTATCCTTTCATCAATTAAAAAGTGGTCGGTACGGAGACCTATGATCAACCCAGAAGAAGGTAAATGGTAATCAAAACTAAAGCTGGCTCTTGCCATATTGGCATTTGAGTAGGTATCGTTATATAATCCGTACTGAAATGCAGGATCCGGGATATCCAGGGTTGCTATTGTAGGTATACCTTCGTTTTTTTTACTTTTCGTTTTTACGTAGGAAGCATTAAAGCCTGTTATCAGGTTCAGTGCTTCTATCTTTTTAAAAGATACCATAAGCTCCAGCCCTTTATCAGTAGACTCATAACCGTTGATGATTCTGTTTTGCAGGTAATAGAACTTATCCTTCCCTACGATTTCAAAAGTAGGAATTTCAGTTCCCACTGCTGTTATTTCCACTTTGGCTTTATCCATCATTTTTGCAACGGATATAGTGCTGAAACCGTCGAAAAGTTTATTATAATATCCGGTAAGATTTACATAGGCAAAAGGAAGCTTATAATCTATCCCAAATTCTGTTTTCCAGCTTTTTGATGGTTTCAAATCCACATTATCACCTGGAGTCACAACGGTCTGCATAATTCCCACTGTATAGTATCCCGGAAGGCGATAATCTCCCAGTAACAGGTCAAAATACCTTGGCCCTGTATACAATTGGTTCAGAGAAGGAGCTTTGGATGTTAGCCCTACTCCCGCACGAAGGGTAAGGTTTCCCATCTGATAAGAGGTATTTACCCTCGGAGAAACTGTGGATCTTCCATTTTGAATATCATATCGCATTCCCAGGTTGGCCCGGATGCCATGTTTATTATTTAATCTTTTAAAAATATTATCCTGAACGTAAAAAGCATATTGTGTAGTAGCCAGTACATTATCCTGATAATTATAGTCTCTTACTCCGTTTGCTGTTCCTCCAGCAGTGGCAATGGTAGAAAACTGTCCGGCGGTACCATATTTTCCTTTTCCAAGGTTATCTCCATATCTAAAATTAAATCCAGCAGAATAGGAATGAACCCATTTTTTAGACGTAGTATATACGCCATCGGCACTTGCATTGAGGTAAACGTTTATCGGTTTCCCATCCACGTAGGTCATATTCTCATAACTTGGCGGGGTATAAGGTGCATAATACACACTGTTTTCCGTTGCATTACCATAGGGGCGGGCTCCCTGGTTCAGAAAATACTTTCTTTCTGTAAGCTGTGTGGCATAGCTCAGTCCTATGTCTGCTCCAATAGTTTTAAATATTTTTTTAGTTCCTTTAAAAATATATTTAAAATTGTCACTTATGGTAAAGCTTTTATTGTTACTGCTGAGTACAACACCCTGAAGATCATCAGGATCTTTTTTCCCATTACTCGTATTCTGGGAGAATGCAAAAGAAAGCTTATTTTTTATTCTGTTCTTATTGATACCCCAAAGAACATTCGTGCTAAACCGGTTATAACCAACAAGACTTGTCCTTGGATCAACAATAGAATTCATATAATCTGCCGAAACGTTGAGTGCCTGGTCATTTTTTAAAGAAAATCCTCTGGCAAGCCCAAGCTGGTAGGTTCCTTCCCTGATGGAAGCATCCAGACGCAGCGGAGACCTTTTGGCAAATGTGGTCACCTTAATCAGTCCCGAAGTCAGATCTCCATATTTGGCATCAGGAATTCCCTGGATAATTTCTATACTTTCAATATTTTCTGTGGGAATTTCTCGTAAGTCTACCCCGAAATTAGGTTGCGAAGGCGTTAATGTACCTGATTTCCCTGCTGTAGTGGTAAAACTGATTCCGAATGGTGAGCCATAGGCAGAATTATAGCTTTGCATATTTTCATTATTAGACAATGCAATATCATTCACCATTACCTGTACCCCAAAAGCTTTGTTTCCTGCCTCATCTCCGCTTAAAGTAGTAGTACTCGAAGTTATTGATGCTCCGCTGGCTGTACGAAAAACAATATTTTTAAATTTTGCATTATCAAATGGCTGTATATACTGACCCGGTAATTGCTGAAGGACGTCACCAATAGAAAAAGACTGTATATTCTGAAGAGCCTCCTGCTTGATTTCTATTTCAGAGAAATTTTTCTTTTTAGCAGTAAGCTCAATTCCATCTATTCTAATATCTGAAACAACATCTGTATAAACTATTGTTGCTTTCTTATCTTTCACAACAAGTTTCTCGTTCTTTTTTAAAAAGATGGTTTGGGGAGCTTGCCCGGGATGTTTAATAATAATTTCACATCCTCCTGTATATGTAATATCTTCTCTATTAGCATATATCATTTTGCATTTTTTCACTTCGAAAGTACCCGTATTCAGGTCAATATTTCTCTCCTGAGCATACAAAATAGTAGCATATCCCATGAATAGGACTGCGCTTAATACAATTCGTTTCAATTTTTTATAATTAGACCGCGAAGTTATTTATAATTTTTCTAAATAAAAATAATCGAGTATTGAAATTTATCATTCCTTTAATAATTACAACAAAAAATTTCGATTTAATCAATTAATACACCACATCGTGAAAACTATACTCTATATCAAAAAAGGAGCTCTATCATAGGTAGAGCTCCTTTTTATATGCAAATATTGTAATCAGATCGGGTTATTTAGAAATAAGACTGAATAACATTTCCTCTGTTTTTTTCTGAATTTCTATTTTGCTATAATATTTTTGAAAATCAAAATGAAGGTGGGTAAGTTCATTCAACTGGTCCAGAATATTTTCTTTTTCAGGAATGATAAAATCGAGTTTTGATGGGTAATTTGAAGGAAAAACAGCCAATTTTCCATAGGCAATAGCGTCACCAAAATTCCCTGTCATTTTAGAAACGCCATAAGTTTCTTTTATACTGAAAAACGCTGTCTCCTGTTGAATAGGACACCACAGGACATCTGCTTTCTGCATCCATTTTTCAAAATCGTCAGAAGATACTCTTTCAGAAAAATAGGTGATTTTGACTTTGTCATGGAGTTGCTCAGACAGATGCTTAAGCTGTTCCAGTTCGTGATCTTTTGCTTTCCCAAGGAATATAAACTCACACCTTTTATCAGTCTTTATATTCTGAATTGTCTTAAACACAGCATGATAATCTCTTCTCTTCTGCGAAACTCCTCCGGGAATAACTACCGTAAGATCCTCATTACTTATTTTGTCGAAGGGTCTTGTATAAAAAAGAGGCAAAAACTGATGCCTGTCTGACCTCAATGCTTCATCCAAAATCAAAAGGGATTGGGCACTCTGATAGACTTTCGGTGTAGAGAGCAATCCTTCTTTCAGCCACAGCTTCAATCTGTAGATTACATCTTCTTTGAAAATGCTTTTCATCAGAACCAGCTTTGAAGCTTTTGTAAAGTTGAGATTATGGGTGATGATAGCGGTATTATATTTCTTCGTTACAGCCCAAAACGTATTGAAATAGCGATGAACCGTTCCTATAATGATCAGATCATATTTTTTTCTTTTAAGCTGATCCAGAATCATTGAACTGTCTGACAAAAATGCAGATTCTCCTTTTTCATCAACCTGATCTTTGATTTTCTTTGAAAAATAATAGTCTACTTCAAAAGCCTGAGAATCTTTCATAATATCTATAAAAGCCTGGGCTATTTCCGCATGGGTATCGATCTCTATGTATGCTATTTTTTTCACTGAATTAAAGCTATTCGTTTTATAAGTTTTGGCTAAAGCCAATGGATTTTATTTTTTTATATTAAATGGGCTAAAGCCCATTTCTATTGAATTGACCGATAATTTTTCATGAAACCTCTATGATTCCGAGACTCCGTAATTTCACGATTCTGCAATTTCGCAATTTCACCTTTTTACAATTTCACTCTCCCTCTACATCTTCAGCCATTTTTTCTTCAGCATTCTCCATCGTTGGTTATTCACCGCTTTTTGCTCTTCCTTTGTAATCTTAAGTTCAAGCTTTGCAGATCTGCAGTTTTCATATGATCTGATGATTTCGAAGAAAAATGATGGGGATTTGCTTTTCATTGCTTCTTTAGAGGAAGCGACGTAAGCCAGAAATCTGTTGAGCCCTAAAAAGTAAAAATATCGGCCATAATAATCGGCTGGTCTTATCGTATAATCTGCTCCTTTTACTTTGATCAGTTTTACGTGAAGTTCGGGAATAACAACTTCCTTCCACCCCAGATTATCAAGCAGTATGGAATCAATATTATCCCAACCCAGTGTTTCTCTTAAACCTCCTATCTGCATAAAACATTCTCTGCGATAAGCCTTCATAGGGCCTCTTACATGGTGCTTATTAGAATTTCCTTCATAGACCCAGTTTCCGTCCTTTTCTATATACAGTAAACCTCCTACTAATCCGTACTGTGGATGGTCCGCAAAAGCTTTGGCTATTGTTTCCAGATAAATTTCAGGGAGAATAATATCGGCATCAAATTTACAGATGACATCAAACTCATCAGCAGCCTGTGTCTTCAATCCGTTTTTAAAAGCATTAACGACTTTAGATCCGGGCTGGTGTTCAGATTTCTGAAGGTTGATGGTTTCGAAACGGGTATCGGTCTCTGTATATTTCCTGATGATTTCGGGAGTATGGTCTGTGGAGCCGTCATTCACTACCACGACTTTGAAATCCCTGTGACTTTGCTGTTGTAAAGAATCAAGGGTAAATGAGAGGTTATCTTCTTCGTTATGGGCGGGAATTATAATTAAAAACCTCACGAATTATAGTATAAATGATGAATGATAAGTGATAAATGATCTCTATTAGTGACCATTTATCACTTATTGATTTTTATTATTTGTTATGCGGCTTCAGCATATTTTTCGGATCAAGAATTTCGTCTAATTTCTCCTGAGAAAGAATTCCTTTCTCCAAGACAAGATTATAAACGCTCTTCCCTGTTTCCAATGCTTCTTTTGCAATCTGCGTAGACTGTTTGTACCCGATGTAAGGGTTAAGTGCCGTTACAATACCAATGCTGTGTTTTACCATATTCAGGCAAACTTCTTTATTCGCAGTGATTCCTGTTACACATTTATCACGAAGGGTATCTAAAGCATTACGAAGGAAGTTGATATTTTCCATGATGGCATGAGAAAGTACCGGTTCCATTACGTTAAGCTGTAACTGTCCTGCTTCTGCAGCAAACGTCACTGTAAGATCATTTCCGATCACTTTGAAACAAACCTGATTGACTACTTCCGGAATAACAGGGTTTACTTTCCCTGGCATAATTGATGATCCCGGCTGCATTGGCGGCAGGTTGATTTCAAAAAGACCAGCTCTTGGCCCTGATGAA
The DNA here is from genome assembly GCF_056844665.1 of Chryseobacterium sp. FR048. Lineage (NCBI taxonomy): Bacteria > Pseudomonadati > Bacteroidota > Flavobacteriia > Flavobacteriales > Weeksellaceae > Chryseobacterium > Chryseobacterium sp. FR048. The sequence goes on from NZ_JBXDSE010000001.1 coordinate 1,026,157, forward strand.
AGCAATCTTAAGTCATTACAGATTTTCGACAGTTTCACAGCAAGACGCTTTGTTGCGGAAGAATAGATCACATAAGATCCGGTATCCGGTGTAGCTTCTACCAGGTCAGGTGCTGAAATAATCGGGAAACCTGTAATCTGAGCTAAGTTTTTAGCACAAAGAGTTGCATAGCCTACCGGAGCATTCAATCCTGTTCCAATGGCTGTTGCCCCCATGTTTACTTCTACAAAAAGGCTTGCATTGTTATTCAGTTTTGAAATATCTTCCTCTAAAGTCGCAGCATATGCTTCAAATTCCTGTCCCAATGTCATTGGTACAGCATCCTGAAGCTGAGTACGTCCCATTTTTATTACATCCTGAAACTCCACACCTTTGGCACGGAATGCAGCTACGATGCTCTCCAGTCTTTCTACCAGTGCAATGTTCATCTGCAGCAATCCCATTTTGATGGCTGTAGGATAAGCATCATTGGTTGACTGGGAAAGGTTGATATGGTCGTTAGGTGAACAGAATTCATATTCACCTTTATTTTTCCCTAGCTTTTCCAATACGATGTTCGCGATCACCTCATTAGCATTCATATTGATGGAAGTTCCTGCCCCTCCCTGGATCATATCTACCGGAAACTGGTCATGATATTTCCCGTCTACAATTTCATCACACGCTTCTGCTATTTTGAAATACAGGTTTTCATCTAGAAGTCCTAATTCATAATTGGTCTTTGCTGCTGCTTTTTTTACAAAAGCCAGCCCTTTGATAAAGTCCGGATATGAAGACAGAAGTTGTCCTGAAATCTTGAAGTTGTCGATAGCTCTTTGTGTCTGAACCCCATAATAAGCGTCTAGCGGCACATTCAGTTCGCCCAATAGATCGCTTTCTTTTCTGAAATTTTCCATTACAGATATTTTACTGTTTTTGATCGTTTAAAGATAGCAAAAACGCATCTAACGATGCGCTTTAATTTGAATTTATTTTGTTGGATATTTTTGATTTAAAGCTTGCAGTATTGCCCATGTTTCGGCATCCATAACTCCGTCATAATTCTGTGGACGGAAATGATATTGCAAGGCTTCAATTGTCTTCTTGGTAGCGTCATCCCACTTCCCGCTCAGTTCCAATCCATATCCGAATTTCTGCAAAGCAGTCTGAATCATGAATATAAAAGCAGGCTCATTATATCTTGCCACAAATTCTGTCTGAGCAAGATCAAAGTAATTTTGCTTAGCCGCTTCATCATACCACATTCCTATCTGGTATTCGTCGTATAGCTTTTTCCATGGGAACATAGGTCCGGGATCCTGTTTTCTTGTAGGCGCAATATCCGCGTGAGCAAGCACATTTGTAGGAGGAATCTGATACCTGTTGATAATATCTTTTGCCAATGCAGCTACTTTCTTCACCTGATCATCACTAAAAGGAGCGAAAATTCTTTTGCCTGCTCCGTTAGGGAAACCAACGTTTACAATTTCAATTCCTATGGAGGTATCATTAAGGTTTTTATCGCTTCTCCATGAGCTTACCCCTGCATGGTATGCTCTTTTGTTTTCGTCCACCAACTGGTAGATCTCGTTATCTCCTGTATTATTCACCAGATAATGTGCACTTACAGACTGCTGGGTAAGAACGGTAATCGACTTATCATCCGGAAGTGCTGTATAATGTAATATAAGATAACGTTGTCTGAAATTCTGCGCAACGGCAGGGAAATATGTTTTTACCACTTTATATCCGGCCGGTTTTGCCGATACAATGGAACCGTAGCTTGCCGTATTATCATTTTTTGTAGGATCTGCTATATTCGTAGTAAAAAAGTCGACGCCATGATCAGATACAACTTTTGGTTTTGGAGCTACCGGAGCCTGTGTCTGAACAGTCGGTTTTGCTTGTGTTACTGGGGTTTTCGGTTTGTAAGTATTTTTTTTCACATTTTGTTGGGAAGTACATGAAAAAACAAAAGTGCTTAATCCGATGATATATAATGTCTTACGCATCAGTTTGGTTTTTGAATGATTTATTACTTCAAAAATACACAAAAATTTCTTGAATTTTATTTGGTAAATAAAGAAATCTGTTCTATATTTGCACTCGCAATAACGGAACAACGATCATTAAAAAATAAACAAAAAGGAGGGTTGCCGGAGTGGTTAACGGAGCAGTTTGCTAAACTGTCGACGCGAAAGTGTCGCAAGGGTTCGAATCCCTTACCCTCCGCTCTTCTATATATTCGGGGCGTAGCGTAGTCCGGTCATCGCGCCTGGTTTGGGACCAGGAGGTCGCAGGTTCGAATCCTGCCGCCCCGACTTTTTTAATGTGCTTATTGACTAAGCAAGAATCAACTTTTAAGGGTGCGTAGCTCAGCTGGATAGAGCATCTGCCTTCTAAGCAGACGGTCAAAGGTTCGAATCCTTTCGCGCTCACAAAACCTCATCATTTTTATGGTGAGGTTTTTTGTTTATATTAGTTCTATGTGTTACTGCTATATTCTTTATTCTAAATCATTAGATAAATATTATGTAGGCCATTCTTGTGATAACCTACAGGAAAGGTTAAAAAAGCATTTATCAAATCATAAAGGCTTTACTTCAAAAGCTAAAGACTGGATCATTATTCATTTCGAAAATTTTAATTCTAAAGCAGAAGCATATAAAAGAGAATTGGAAATTAAAGCTTGGAAAAGTAAATCTTTGATTCAGAAGCTCATTAAAAGCTCAACTGGATAGAGCATCCCGATTTCAATCGGGACGGTCAAAGGTTCGAATCCTTTCGCGCTCACAAAACCTCATCATTTTTATGGTGAGGTTTTTTGTTTATATTAGTTCTATGTGTTACTGCTATATTCTTTATTCTAAATCATTAGATAAATATTATGTAGGCCATTCTTGTGATAACCTACAGGAAAGGTTAAAAAAGCATTTATCAAATCATAAAGGCTTTACTTCAAAAGCTAAAGACTGGATCATTATTCATTTCGAAAATTTTAATTCTAAAGCAGAAGCATATAAAAGAGAATTGGAAATTAAAGCTTGGAAAAGTAAATCTTTGATTCAGAAGCTCATTAAAAGCTCAACTGGATAGAACATCCCGATTTCAATCGGGACGGTCAAAGGTTCGAATCCTTTCGCGCTCACAAGAACCTCATTATTTTTATGGTGAGGTTTTTTGTTTCATTGTATATCTGAATTTTACAATCCAAAGGTTAAAAAAGAAGTCTAAATACCTCTTTTTAACATTTTTACACTATGATCTATCTTTAAACGGCCGAACTGCATTTAGCTACAAATCGTTCAAATTTCCGATCTGTATTTTGCATAACCGGACCGTGACCGAAACAGATAATAGAAGGGTTCAGTTTGGCCAACTTCTGGAGCGATCTGATGTTGCGCTGTTGGTCTGAGGTGAATATGTTTGGTGGAAGCCGAAGACCTGTCGCTGTCGTGAGTAAGTTCATATTTGTCGCCGCATCTCCGATGATCAGTACGCCATCCCTCTCCCGGAATAAAGAAATATGACCTGCCGAATGTCCGGGTGTCTCTATTACCCGAAAGTTTCCGATCATATCGTTTTCAACGACTGTTCTGTCTACTTTATGCCCCTGCCCTGCCCAGTACTTTTGCTGAAGTTTTGCCACCCAATGTTGTGAATTTGGATAATCGGTGGTTACCATACCGGTTTCAGTCCTGAAAATTTCATCGGGATGACATAGTAAAGGAATCCCGAATTCAGCGCATATCTGATCGCTACAGCCCTGATGGTCTGCATGTGCGTGCGTAAGTATATGTTGATCAACAGGGATTTTCCGTAGAGCTTTCTTTACTGTGGTGTATGAACTCCGAATTCCGGAATCTACCAATACACCTTCGATAATATAGCAGTTGATGCTGTTTCGTGGCATCAGTGGAATCTGGAATACTTCGGGAGCAATTTGACGTAGCATAATTTTTTTTTGCAAATCTATATTGCTGATCAGAACTTCATAAGGACATTTGTCCTATAATATATTCGATCTGTGTATTTGTCCCTTTGCCCGTGTAAGTGATCGCTGCGTGGTACCCAGGTACGAAGCAAGATCCTGTGTTGTTGTGCGCTGAATGAGCATAGGTTCGGCAGACAGAACATGACGGTATTTATCTACAACTGACTTATTATTATAATTCAGCAGATAATTTTCTTTTTGATGATACTCCTGCTCCATTATCGATTTTATCACTCCATTCCATGAGGTCATCTGACCAAGCAGATGCTGATAATCCAGGTAGCCAATCCTGTAGATCACACAATCTTCTATAGCCCTGATACTTCTTCTGGATTTTTCCTGCTTCACAAACTCTGGAAATGAGGTGACAAATTCATTTTCGAACTTGAAGCAGGTTATATTTTCCTTTCCTTCTTTGTCGACAGCATAAGCTTTTACAGCACCACTAGCGATAAATCCAATATACTGGCAGGACTCATCCTCACGGATAAAAAAATCACCTTTTTTTAATCGGATCGGTTTGAAGAACTGCATAGAAAAATGGATTTCCTCAGCTGATAGTCCTCCTGTCGAGAGCAGGTAATTTTCAAATATGTCAGTCATTTTTCTGTTTTTTTGTCCTTTTGCTTTTTCCTTAGCAGTCTATGGATCGAATATAAGATCTTGTGTCCAAATCTAGCTATTATTGTACATTCAAAAAAGGATGCATTCAAATTTTTTAAGCAATTTTATAAACCTAACAGGTTTTGAAAACCTGTTAGGTCTGCGTAAAAAAGAGAACATTTACTCCTAATAATAGAACGTATTGAGTTGCAGCAAAAATCAAATTGTTATAATTTTGCAATCTCTATTCTAATTCAATGAAAAATTTTAAATACATCGTCTCAGGCTGTTTTCTGGCTTTGATTGTCTCATGCAAAACAGCAGTTCCGGCTCCACAGGTTTCTAACGGGAATACTCCTTACCAAAATCTGGGGCATAGCGGAAAGATATATGCTGCATTCTATCAGCAAAGAGCAGCCGAATATGAAGCGCTTTGCCTGCAGGCATATAATATTGCAAAATTTCGTCTGGATGAAGCTTTAGCTCAAAAATCAGAGAAGCCTTTGGCTATTGTTTCAGACATTGATGAGACTTTCCTTGATAATTCCTATTATGCTGTTGAGCGTTCAAAAATGGGAAAAGATTATGATCAGAAGACATGGGAAGAATGGACTGCCAAAGGAATTGCCAAACCACTTACCGGTTCTCAGGAATTTTATCAGTATGCAGCCAGCAAAGGGATACAGGTCTTTTATGTTACCAACCGTGTAGAACAGGAACGTGCAGGGACGCTGAAAAATTTAAAAAAATATAATTATCCGCTTCAAAGTGACGCCAACCTGATTCTTCGCTCTAAGGAAAGCAGCAAGGAAAACCGAAGAAAAGAAATTGCTAAAAATTACAATATTGTACTTCTTCTAGGAGATAATCTTGCTGATTTCGCTGACATCTTTGATAAAAAATCGGAGGAGGGTCGCTCTGCTGCAGTGAAAAGTTCCGCGAAAGATTTCGGTAAAAAATTTATCATTATTCCTAATGTAGGTTACGGAGACTGGGAGTCTTCATTTTATCAGTACAAATATGATTATACCAATCAGCAGAAAGATTCAATGATGTATAATGCTGTGAAGGCTGCTCCTTAAAATAAATATTAGGTTAAGCAAAGTTTAGGGACTGCATAAAAGTGGAATTACCCTGAACAAAGCCTTGGATATAAATTAATAAACCTAACAGGTTTTGGAAACCTGTTAGGTTTGTTTGTAAATAGCTGTTTTGACGAACTTATTAAAGTTAGCAAAATCAATCTGTTAAACGTACATAGTAAAAGAACGTCTGCCTTCTAAGCAGATCGCTGATTCTTCATTATGTTTGGAAAAGCATTTTTTGAGACCGCCCCTTTCTAATTATTTTCTTAATCTCTGATAAGTACTTTAATTTCCTCCCGGAATCCTTTGTTCTGCTTCCGGATTTTAATGATTAGATATAGAATAATGATCAAAATAAAAGCGCCAACAATAATTGCAGCTGCAATAAAGTAATTATACCGATTTGTCACTCTTTCGCTCTTCTTCTGAGTTTCCCCATTATGAACATCAATAGCGTGATTGATAGACCTCAGCTCGCTCTCTTCTTTTTTGAATTTTGTTTCAATATATTTCTTGCTATATACCTGATAAAGCGCCGGATTTCCCATAGCAAGATAGTTATCTGCCATTTCTTTGTAGATTCCTTCATTAAGCATAAGATCTCCTGATTCTCTCCCCAAATCTTCAGACTTGATCAATAAATCTAATGCTTCCTGATTTTTATGTTTTTGTTTATTCATCTCAGCCAGCCCTTTCAGCGCAAATGCTTCAAGACTTTTGGCCTTAATCAGCCCCGCCAGATTCCTGGATTTCATAAAAGCGGTTCCAGCATTCTCCGGCTGATTAAGATTGAGATAACAATGACCAATATTGTAATAAATAATACTTTGATTAAAATAAGTTTTCTCTTTTTCTTTTATTTTTTCTAAACTTTTGATCGCAATGGTAAATTCCTGAAGGGCAATTTCAGGATTAGACTGGCTTTTATAGATCATTCCTCTCAATGCAAAGCTTCTGGCTGTCTCAAAGTTTCTCAGATAAGAGTTTTCAGGAAGTTTCACCAAATATTCATCTGCTTCGTCCAGGGCCTCAAGGCTTTTACTAAAAAGCTCCATTTGCTGGTACTGAACCGCCGCTGCAATAAGAAAACTGGTATTTATTTTGGGATCGTTAGTCTTTCGAACCAATTCTCTGGCTTTTAAAATATACTGCAGCGATTCATCAAAATTTCTTTTGGCAATTCCCGCTGTTGACAAAAGCAGATAGATCTTAACTGACTTATTGGGGTCTTTTTCTTTTTGAAGTAGTTTTTTCCCAATGCTTATAGATTGGTCAGGGTTATTATAAATTTCCTGGTTGGCAATTTTCATCAGGGAATCATCGGAAATTTTCTGCCCGAAAAATGCTACATGACAAAATAACGCTGCCAACAGGGTAATACGGAGGTATAATTTCATGATTCTTTATTTTTAATAATTTCCTGTATAAAGGCATTAGGAGACATCCCGGTCAGAGATTTAAAGACATTGGTAAATGCTCCGTGAGAAGAAAATCCTGAATATTCTGCCAGATAACTTACTTTATAATTGAGATAGGCAGGGTCTGTTTTCAGGAGACGTGCAATATGATTAATCCTCAGTTCATTAATATATCCATTAAAATTCTTCCCCTTATTGGCATTGATCACTTCTGACAGATATTTGGTATTGATCCCTGTTTGGGCAGAAAGGATCGCCAGCGACATATTTTTATTCAGATAATTATCAGATTTCTCCCAGTCTTTCAGTTTCTGCAGAATTTCTTCCTCTTTTTCTTTTGAAATTCTGGACGGATCTTTTTCCTGGTTTCTGCTCTCTTTTCCTCCCTCATCTTTTGGTTGAGCTACCTGTATCTGTACAGGCTCATCTTTCATTTTCAGTTTTTCAAAAAAACCGATCTGCTTTTTCAGATCTTTACCTTTAGCCAACTCATTGTAAAAATAAGCGATGCTTCCTGCTATAAGTATCAGAATAACAAGAATTACAATTCTGAATTGTTTTAATTTATTCTGTTTCTCAAATTCTATGTTTTTGTCATGATAGGTTTCCATGAGTTTCACAACATATTGTATCCCTTCTTTCCTGCTGGCATCCAGTTTTGCTTTCTGATCCGTGTATAAATTATTGTAGTAATAATACTTTTCGTCATTATGAAGTGCCAAATAATTGCGGGCAAAAAGCTCATAAAATATGATCTTGAGATCATTATAAGGCAGGTCACTGATTTCAGAAAATCCTTTTTCCAGATTTTTTATGGCCGTATTATACTCCTGTTTCAGAAAGAAATACCGGGAGAGACTTTCATAGGCAAAAGCAGTGATGAAAGCATTGTTATTGTGTTTTTCAATATCCTCAATCACATCATTAAGCTGTTTTTTTGCTTCTTCCAGCCTGTTCTTCCGCATCAGAAAATTGGACCGGAAAATAATATTCTCCCATTTAATAATTCTGTTTTCCTCATTATTGATGTTCAGGTAAGAGTCACTCTTATCAAGGTTTACCAGAGTGGCATCATAATTCCTGGTAATTCCGGCATTGATGGCCTGAAGCTGGAACAGTTTCGCAAGAACCATGCGTTCTTTTGCCTTGTTGCTTTTTAATAATTGGGGATCTTTTAAAATATCTGCAATAATATTTTTCGACTGTCCGTATAATCCTAAGTTCTGGTACTGATCCGCGAGGTTATAATCATCAAACAGTTGAATAAAATGGGAAAGACTCCCCTTCTCATCATTTTCTTCTTTCTGATTTGAGATACTTACGGACTGTACATAATTTCCCTGTAAAGCATAAGCCTGAGAAATAATATTTCGTAAAATAACTTTATGCTCAACATTCTTATCACTGATCAGAAGACTTTGGGAATAGCTGATACATTCTTCAGGATTTTGATATAATTTCTGAAAAGCCTTATCTGTCAGAAGACTGAAATCCGGAGCTGCCTGCCCATTTATTAAAACCGGACACAGCAGTATGAAGAACAATACCAACAGATCACTTTTCAGTATTTTTTTTAACACAAGGATCATTTTCCCACTGTTTTTATTTGATATTTCTATCATTACACCTTTAAACCCCTTTTAATATACAATACTGATTTACAGTATTTTAATTTTTAAATCCTTGTAAATTCAATGAATTATGCAAGCTCATTTCTTGATAAGGGGCAAATATAACGCTAATATTGTTCAAACCTTCAACCTGATTAAAAATATTAGACTTATTCTCAAGTTTCAATGAAATCATCACATCTATCATAGATTATTATTATAAAAAATAAAAGATAATCTTACAATAACCTAATATATGATTTTTAAGAAGCAAGGCAATGAGTAAAGATTCAAAAATCTATAGAGATACCCTATAAAAATTCATTCTACCACCCATGATCAGAATAAAATCTGACCATAAATTAAAAATAGAAATAAAATGAGAAAACATTACTTATGGATGATTTTGCTCCTTTCGGTTTTTAAACTGAATGCACAGACTTACTGTACTCCTACAGCAGGGGCCAACAGCCAGAACAACTACCTGAAAAATGCCATATTTTCAGATCAGGGAGCATTATATTATAGCGCATCAGCATATCAGGCATATGTTGATAATTCCTCAAGTCAAACTGTAACTTCTTATCCGGGAGGAACGGTGAATGTGCATCTGGACTTTGCAGGATCAGGAGTCAAATCTTATGTTTGGGTTGACTGGAATGCGGATGGAGATTTTGATGATTTCTATGAAAATCCGATTGGAGTTTCTCCTTATACTTCTGTAGATGATCAATTCTATATTCCTCCCTCTCAGCCGGCAGGAATGTACAGAATCAGAGTTCAGAGCGGAACATCAATCCCGAATCCTGCGAATCCTTGCGGGCCCAACAATTATGGTAATTTCGTAGATTTCGGTCTTAAAATAGTGCCTACGCCTACCTGTTTTGTTCCTACAACACTTGTTTCTTCAGGTATCACGAACAATTCTGCAACGATTTCCTGGACAGCACCTGATACGGCACCGGGAAGCTATGAATATTATTATACTTCTTCCACCACGATTCCGGATAATTCCACTCCTGCATCAGGAACCAGTACGACTCTTTCAAAACCCATCAATGGACTTGCTTCTTTTACTACCTACTATTATTATGTAAGATCGGTATGCGGTACTTCTGATAAAAGCGCATGGTCTTTAAGAGGCTCATTCAAAACCAAATGTGATGCTAAAACTTCCATGTTTGAAGATTTTGAAAGCACCCCAACGGGAACCACTAACGCTGACTGCTGGGACAGAATCGTTCTAGGCACCGGCTACCAGACGGTTTCTTCGGGAAGCGGAGTCAATAATACCAAAGGAATTTCTCAAAGTGCCAATGGAGCTGCGAATGCTGCCCTTGCAGTACTTCCCCTGTTCACCAATGTAAATGCAGGTACCCATTGGCTGAGATTCAAGGCAAAGGTAAGCGGTACGGCAGGTGTATTAGACATAGGTTATGTTACCAATGATACGGATGCTTCCACTTTTGTAAATATCCAGTCTGTAAACATCAGCAATACGGTCTACGATGGATACGAATATAATGTAATAGTTCCTAATACTGTTCCTGCCAATGCAAGACTTGCTATAAAGCACGGAGGGGTACCATCAGTAAATATTTATTGGGATAATGTCTATTGGGAACCCAAACCTACATGTTTTATCCCAACGAATGTAGTGTTATCCAATGCTACCAGCGCCACGGTAACCGCAACATGGACAGCGCCTACACCTGCCCCGGCAATGGGATACGATATTTATTACAGTACCAGCAATACTCCTCCTACTTCATCTACCCAACCCAACCTGACAGGAATAACGGCTAATCCATATATCATACAGGGATTAAATTCTGCAACAACCTATTACATCTGGGTAAGATCGAGATGCAGTAGTACTGACCAAAGCGCATGGAGCAATGTTACCTCTGTATTGACTCTTTGTGCCCCTGTAACTACTTTATCTGAAAATTTTGACTCATATAATATCGGTTTAATCACCAACGCTCCATGCTGGGGAAAGATTACAACAGGGATAGCCGGTATCAATATTAATGGAAACGGTGCACTTTCCGGAAGCAGACATATATTGCAGCGCAGCATATCTGCCGGTGATATAGCTATTGCAGTATTTCCTGAGATGAGCAATGTCAGTGCAGGAACCCATACCTTGAAATTCAATGCGTATTGCAGTATCAATACGGGAAAATTAGATATAGGATACGTAACCAATCCTACGGACGCTTCTACTTTTACCCTGATCCAGCAACTGAACATTACCAATACCTCTTATACTCCAAGTACCGGAACCAGCGAATATGCTGTTGCTATTCCGGATACGGTTCCTGCGGGGGCAAGACTTGCAATCCGTAATACGTATGCTGCCTCAGGAAATGCCCAGTATTTCTGGGATAATGTTTCATGGGCACCTACACAAACGATGGGGGTAAATGACATCGCATCAAAGTCAAAGTTTGGTATTTATCCTAACCCATTCACGGATGTTATCCATATTACAGAAAGCAAGAATCTGCAGTTCGTGATAATCTACGATGCATCAGGTAAGCTTATTCATGAATTCAAAAATTCTGAAAATACAATTTCATTAAAGGATCTCTCATCAGGTCTGTATTTCATTAAAATGATCATGAAAGACGGTACTTCCCAAACCGTAAAAGCAATTAAAAAATAAATGTTGTCTCTGTCATCAAAAGCGGCGAAAATTTACCCGTCGCTTTTATGGCAGTTTTTTTCACCATTCTAAATCTATTCAATGGAAAATCTTTACTTCATTCACCATTAATATTCAGGAGGTCATCTTTATTCAGCTGTTCTCATGGAATAAAGATTCCGGAAAGCAGTTTTCAGTTTTCATCCTGTATCATTATAAATAACGTTATTCAATGATTACTATCTATATCCCCTACCAGACAAATCAATGGTTGTTATCAATCAAAAAGCTTTTGTTCGTTTTTTTACTTCTCCTTGTAGCAAGCAATAAACTCTTTTCGCAGAGAGATACGGAACATTGGTTCGCTCCTATGATGTCCAGGCTCAATGACTCCAATAAGCAGGCTTTATTTTTGTCTACAGATTCTACGACTCCTTTTCCTGTTACGATCTATAATAACAATACCGTAATTGGAACCGTAACGATCAGCAAGGGTAATCCACAGTCTTTTGAGATTCCAATGGACAATATGATCACAGGAATTCAGACTGAAGCTTTTAAGGTAACAGGACGCGGGCTTTATGTAAAGGGGGAAAAACCTTTTTTCTGTACCTTCAGGTTTTCCACCAAAAATCATGGCGAAATACTTACATCGAAAGGAAAAGCGGGTGTAGGAACCAAATTTTATGCAGCTTATGGACCTGTGGCTGTTTCTGCTTCAAATCTCAATTTCACCTGTGGGGTATTGGCTACGGAAGACAATACTGTAGTAACGGTATCCAATTATAGTCCCTCGGTTCAGTTTTCTAACGGAACCAGCGGAACCACAAACCCAACAATGACTTTCACCCTGAATAAAGGGCAATCTTATATTATAGAAGGAATAGGAAATCAGGCAGGAAATCAAACCGGTTTTATAGGAGCTAAAATAGAATCCAACAAACCGGTAAGTGTTACTAATGGAAATTTTAACGGCCAGATTATCAATTCAAATAATGGTGGTGATATTTTAATGGATCAGTCGATACCGGTAGAACGGTTAGGGGATGAATTTGTCCTCGTTAAGGGAATGGCTCCGATCGCAGCGAATGTAGAAGGTGCTATAGTAACAGCAACAGAGAACAACACGCAGATATACCTCAATGATGATGTGACTCCGGTTGCCACCCTTAATGAGGGCCAGTTCTACCGTATCGGCTCTTCTTCGTATGTCAATCAGAATAGTACGGGACATTACAATATGAGAATCCGCACCACTAAGAATGCATATATCTACCAATTAATGGCCGGACTTCAAACGATGAGTGAAATTACCATTGGAGCAAATTACATCCCTCCTGTCAACTGTTTCTTGCCTAAAAAAATTGATGAAATCGGAATGATCAATATATTACCGTATTACACAGCCATTACTCCGATTGTCAAACTCAATATTATCACCGAAGCAGGGGCTACAGTAACGGTAAACGGGAATCAGGTGACCCCCGCACAAGGACCTTATCCAGTAACTGGAAATGCCAACTGGGTGTCTTATTCTATCCCGAATGTTACTGGTAATATTACCGTTCAGTCAACAAAAGCTGTGACTGCAGGAATTGCTGCTGGAGAAGGAAACGTAGGTTATGGCGGTTATTTTGCAGGTTTTTCTTCTATTCCTGTTATTTCTAAAAAGAATGGCGATTGTATTCCCGGAATGGTACTTGAAGTAGATGACAGCTATGTATATTATCAATGGAACTTCAATGGAAGTCCTATTTCGGGAGCTACATCCAATACCTATACTCCTACCCAGCCCGGAAATTATACGGCAACGGTATCAGTAGGCGGAAGCTGTCCTCCGGCAACAACCCCGGTTTATAAAGCGTTCAGTTGTACTACCAATACGACAAAAGCTTTAACGGTTTGCTCAACGGGAACTCCTGTTAGCATTACTCCATCTTTCACCAGTTCTTCTCAAACACCTTTGCCCGGCAGTGTACAAATTATTACCCCTCCTGCAAAGGGTAGTCTTACGATAAATCCTTCAACAGGAATACTTACTTATACAGCCAATACGGGAACAACTACCGACTCTTTTACTTATAAATTCTGTGGTAATGTCCCTGAGTTTACAGATTGTGAACAGGTGAAAGTAAATATAACGGTACAGTCCGTAACAGCAACTAATACTACTCTTAAAGCCTGCAGTAATAACGGAACCGGAATTTTCGACCTTACTTCTGCCAATGTAGGGGGTCCTGCCGGAAGTACAAAAAAATATTTCCCTACATCTGCTGACCTGGCCGCAGGAACTAATGAAATCACTCCTGCCAATGCCTATGTATCTGCTGCTCCTAAAGAGGTCTATGTAAAAGTATCGACCCCTGAAGGTTGTTTTGCCCAGGCTAAAATCAGTCTCCTGTTTAATCCTGCTCCTCAGGTGCAGAACGCATCTTTAACTTCCTGCTATATTGACACAAGTCCTAATAAGGGAAATTTTGATCTTACCAAAGCTCAGGTTACTACTGAAGGAGGGATTACAAAAGCATATTATAAAACCATGCAGGATGCTTCAAACGGGATCAACGCAATTCTTAATCCAAATGTTTATTTGTCTTCCAGTGGAACAGTATACATAAAAGTAACGAATGCTACAGGGTGTTTTTCCATTGCGGCGGTCACTCTTACAGTGACATTACCTCATCCGTCACCGCTTCTTAAGGATCAGTTTATCTGTTTTGATGCTACGACAACACTGGATGCAGGAACGGGTTATGAATCATATGAATGGAGTACGGGAGCTACGACTTCCTCCATTTCCAATGTAGGAGTAGGAAATTACTGGGTTATCTTGGGACACAATAACTGTTTTACCAAGCAGACTATTTCTGTGAAAAAAGCCCCTGAACCTGTTATCAAACAAATTGATATTGACAACAATAAAGCAACACTTACTGTAACCGGAGGAACTCCTTCTTATCTATATTCTACTGACGGTATCAACTGGCAAAGTTCAAATGTGTTTACAGGGCTTCCCAATGGTCAAAATAAGTTTTATGTAAAGGATTCTTACAGTTGTGAGCCGGTACAAGCAGAATTGACTGTCATCAATATCATCAATGCCATCACACCGAATGGGGACAACGTGAACGATGTTATTTCTTACGCAGACCTTGCCTATAAGAAAGACCTGTCCTTTACAGTATATGACAGGTACGGAAATAATGTTTTTACAGGGACACGCTTTAACAATTACACATGGAACGGAATGTTCAGCAATAAAAAATTGTTTACAGGAACTTACTGGTATGTCATCACCTGGAAAGAACCAGCTTTGAAAGATGCTGTCATCAAATATACCGGATGGATCCTACTGAAAAATTAAAACCAGATTTCAGGATCATACAATTGTCATCATACAACAGCTTGCTCTTAGGGAGCAGCTGATCTATTCAACTTAATTTAATATTCCTTAAACTTATGAAAAGGATTTTATTTATTCTTATACTGCTATTCATCTCTTCCACTGTCACCGCACAAAGGGATACGGACCACTGGTTTGCTCCTATGGTAGCCAGCGCCAGCAATGGCTCACCCAAACAGGCATTATATCTATCTACAGACAGTACCATTCCATTTCCTGTTACTGTTTACAACAACAATACGGCAATAGGAACTGTCACCATCAGCAAAGGAAATCCACAGGCATTTGATGTTCCGATGAATCTGATGATAGGCCAGAATACAACGGATGCAATGAGTGTGAAAACGAGGGGGCTTTACCTTCATGGTGATATACCATTTTTTGCTACGTATAGGTTTTCAGAAGTGAATCACGGTGAAATTTTAACCTCAAAAGGTAAAGCCGGAATCGGTAAGAAATTCTATGCAGTATATGCTCCTCTGATGAATAATCAGAGCAGTCAGAATTTTTCCTGCGGTATCCTTGCGACTGAGGACAATACTCAAATTAAAGTTTCAGGATACGGTATGACGACCTGGTTTTATAATAATTTTAACGGACTCACTCATCCCAGTATTACCATTACTCTGAACAAAGGGCAATCCTACATATTTGCAGGATTAGCCAATAAACCGGGAAACAAAGACGGATTTATCGGAGCTAAAATTGAAGCCACAAAACCAGTGTCCGTTACCAACGGAAATTATCACGGACAGTTCGGAATGACTCCTCCTTATAACGGAGAGGACATTATCATGGATCAGTCTGTTCCTGTGGAACGTTTAGGGCAGGAATTT
The DNA here is from genome assembly GCF_056844665.1 of Chryseobacterium sp. FR048. Classification (NCBI taxonomy): domain Bacteria; kingdom Pseudomonadati; phylum Bacteroidota; class Flavobacteriia; order Flavobacteriales; family Weeksellaceae; genus Chryseobacterium; species Chryseobacterium sp. FR048. Next base: position 1,041,735 of record NZ_JBXDSE010000001.1, read on the forward strand.
GTCATGATCAAAGGAATGGGAAACCTGCTTCCGGAAATTGAAGGAGCTATCATTGTAGCTACAGAAAATAATACAGAGATCAGGCTCAATGATAATCCCACTCCTGTTGCAACCCTCAACGAAGGACAATACTACCGTGTAAGCGCCATGAATTATGTATTGAACGGGCCTTCCCATCACAATATGTATATCAAATCTTCAAAGAATGTATATGTATATCAGCTTCTGTCAGGGATTGCAGATAATGATGCCACGGAAGGCTTTAATTATATTCCGCCATTAAACTGTTTTCTTCCTACAATTATTGATGAAATAGGAAAAATAGGAGAACTGCCTTATTATACAACCTTTAATCCGCCACTTACTGTAAAGCTCAATATTCTTACCCAGACCGGAGCTACAGTAACGGTGAACGGTATTCCTACAACAGTCGCACAAGGACCTTTTCCGGTAACCGGAACCAAAGATTGGGTTTCTTATTCTGTACCCAACATCACAGGAAATGTAACGGTAGCTTCTACAAAAGCTGTCACCGCCGGAATTATAGGTGGAAGCGGAAATCTGGGATATGGAGGGTACTTCGCAGGATTCAATTCTATCCCGGTGATCAGCAAATCTGCAGGGGAATGTGTTCCGGGAATTAGCCTGGAAGTAGAAAGCGGTTTTGATCATTATCAGTGGAATCTCAATGGCAATCCTATTCCGGGGGCAAATTCAAATACCTATACACCTACTCAGGCAGGAAGTTATACAGTATCGATCACCAAAAGTACATGTTCACCTATTGTCACTTATCCATATAAAGTATATTCATGTCTAGCCAATACAACAAAGCAGCTCAATATCTGTAGTACCGGAACTCCTACAGCTATTACACCGGCCTTTACCAATTCTACCCAGACTCCGGTACCGGGTACGGTGCAAATCATCACTCCCCCTGCGAATGGAACTTTAACGGTAAATTCAACAACAGGAATCCTTACTTATACCGCTAATGCAGGAACTACGACAGATACTTTCACGTATAAATTCTGTGGAAACGACCCGGATTTTACAGATTGTGAGCAGGTAAAAGTCAACGTAACGGTACAACCTCTGATCCTTACCGATGCTATCGTAAAAACATGCAGCACCAACGGAACCGGTATTTTTGATCTGACAACGGCCAATGTAGGAGGTCCCGCCAATACTGTCAAAAAATATTACCCGACTCTGGCTGACCTCAACGCAGGAACGAATGAAATTATGATTGCCGGCGCATATCCTTCAACAGTCCCGGCCAGTGTCTATGTAAAAGTAACCACCGTGGACGGCTGTACTGCAAATGCAAAAATCACTCTTCAGTTTCATCCTGCTCCTAATGTACAGGATGCCGCAATTACAGGATGTTTCGTTCCCAACAACCCGAATACAGGAACTTTTGACCTAACTTCAGCCCTGGTCACCACTACAGCTCCTGTAACAAAAAAATACTATCCAACGCTTAATGATGTCACCAATGGAACGAATGAAATAATGACTCCGGCTAATTATATCTCTCCCAATACAACGGTATACGTAAAAGTAACCACAGCTAACGGATGTTTTGATTTTGCTAAAATTACTTTAACAATCACTCCTCCTAAGCCTTCTCCTCTGTTGACGGATCAGTATATATGCCCTGAAGCCCGAATCACATTGAATGCAGGACCAGGATATACCTCCTATTTATGGAGTACCGGAGCAACAACACCTTCCATTACTGTTTCTATAGGTAATTATTGGGTGATTCTTAAATCCGGTGGCTGTGAGACGAAACAATTGGTAAAAGTAATGTCTGTTCCTATCCCGAAGATTAAAAAGATTAATGTAACGAACAATACAGCGACTATTATTGTAGAGGATGGCACTTCTCCTTATCAATATTCGAAGGACGGAATGATCTGGCAGGACTCTAATGTGTTCACCAATCTTACAAGAGGTAAAAATGTGTTCTATGTAAAAGACACCAGCAATTGTAATCCTGTGGAAGCTCAGATACTGGTTCCTAATCTCGTTAACGCCATTACGCCAAACAGCGATGGCATCAACGATACTCTGGATTATTCGGAGCTGGCATTTCTGAAAGACCTGAAGTTTGGTATCTTCAACAGATACGGGCAGCTTATCTACTCCTCTGAGAAAAACAATAATTACAGATGGGACGGCACTATCGGAGGTAGCCCGGTAAGCAGTGACACCTATTGGTATGAAATAAAATGGATGGATCCGGACACTCAGAAACTGGTCAACTACACAGGGTGGATTCTTGTAAAAAACCGGAATTAATCAGAATACATGATGCCTGATAAGGCTTGTACTACTTTTTGTTTAAAGAGACTGTCTCATTTTTGAGACAGTTTTTTATTGTTATCCTATGGCACTTCCTTCTATTTCCCAACATAAGGGAAAAGTGACGAATTGACACAATATATCAAATGGCATCATTTTCGACTTAATCATCAATAATTAATATATAAAACATCTATAATTTATTAAATTAAAAACACAAAAGGAAATAAATGATACATTTAATAACCTTACAATTCTGATTGAATGAAGAAAATATTATCCATTTTTATCATTTCTATGATGGCAGTTTTAGCCCTGAATAAAATTGTTTTTAAAGAAACCTCTGAGAAAGAAAAGCAGGAACTCCTGCAGGATGTACGGCGGTATAAGCATCCTATCAAAAGTATTTCTATGAATGATACTGACAACAGTGATCTAAAGGTTCTGGACTCTGCACTGAAAGACAACAGGATTTTGGTTCTTGGAGAGAGTACTCATTATGACGGTGCTACCATGCAGGCTAAAGCAAGAATGATCAGATACCTCCATGAAAACCTGGGATACAATGTTGTACTGTATGAAACCGGGCAATATGATACCTGGATCATGAATGAGGAAATGAAAAATCATTCGTTGAAAGTTCCTTCAGATTCTATAGGCGGTCTCGGACTGTTTGATTTCTGGTGGAACAATAAAGAAACCCGGCCCCTGATCAATTATTATCAGAAAACCAAAGCTTCAAAGCATCCCATAGAGCTTGGCGGATTTGATATACAGTTTTCCGGTGACGAACTCTATAGCAGGCGGAATAATCTATTAAAGGAGTTTTTAAACAAAAATAAGATTGATATCAAGCAGTTTAAAACCTTCAGCAAATATGTCAATCAGCTTAATGCATTTATTTATGAAGGGGCTACCAAAAGAATTCTGGCAGGGGATCAAAAAAAGTTGCTTCTGAGTGAGATCAGTCAACTTGAACAGATGGTTCTGAAACTTGAAAAAACCTCGGAAAACAGAATCTACGCAAGGTATTTACATGATATGAGAAATTACTTCTACAAAATCACAGAATACAGATCCGGAACAATCCCCAGCATGCAGTTCAGAGATTCCCTGATGGCTCAGAATCTTATCCACCAGATCGATTCTGTTTACCAGGATCAGAAAATCATAGTATGGTGTTCCAACATTCATTCTTTTGCAGCCCAGGAAAGCAAAGATTACCGCCCTATGGGAGCTTATATCAAAACTAAGTATGGAAAAGCCTCTTATATGATCGACTTCTCATCGTATGCTTTATTAAATGATCGTAACGGAAGCCTCATCAATAAACCCGGAAAACTGGCTATTGAAAATACATTTCATGCGATGAAAACACCTTATTTCTTTATCGATCTGAGAGCAGTACCCAATACTTCTATCTTAAAAAAGGAATTCACTTCTACCATTAATCAGAGAATAGACCAGAAAAAAGTCTGGAGCCGTTTTTTTGACGGAATTTTCTACATAGACATCAATACTTCTTTAACACCTATCAAAAAATAATGGAAAGCATTACCACCAGAGATCTCAGTTATAAAATAGGTTCTAAAACCATTCTGAATAACATCAGCCTCAATATTCCTGAAGGCAGCATTTATGGCTATCTGGGAAGAAACGGTGCCGGAAAATCAACCACGATCAAACTGCTTTTGGGACTTTTGGAATCAGACCGTGACAATATTTTCTTTCAGAATAAAAGTTTAAAACAACACCGCACAGAAATCCTTGCCAGCACCGGAAATCTGATTGAATCCCCATGTTTCTATACTAAACTGACCGTTTCCGAAAACCTGAAATATCTGGATATTATCTACGGAAAAGGGTCAAAAAGGATCGATGAGGTGCTGGAACTGGTAGATCTGCACAAAGAGAAAAAGAAAAAAGCGAGTGCTCTGTCTATGGGAATGAAGCAGCGGCTGGGAATTGCGATGGCCATTTTTAATGATCCTAAGCTTCTGATCCTGGATGAACCTCTCAACGGCCTTGACCCACAGGGTATTTTTGAAATGAGAAAGCTTTTCCAATACCTGAACGAACAGGGAAAAACCATTTTTCTTTCGAGTCATATTTTGAGCGAGCTTGAAAAAACGGCAACTCATATCGGAATCATTGAAGGAGGTGAAATGATCTTTCAGGGAACAAAAAATGAACTGCTTAATCAGGTTGAAAGACAGGTAACGTTGAAAGTGGACCAGCCAGATAAAGCCTTATCTGTATTGCAGGAATCTTTTTCTGCCACGCTGGATACTTCCAATAAAATCTCGTTAAAGATCAGTGATGATAAAAGTTTCAACACCCTTCTGAAAAGTCTTATTCAAAACGGAATTGAAATCTATGATACGGAATATCAAAGTACCAATCTTGAACAGATCTTTATTAATTTAATTTCTAAGAACCATGACTAATACCAATACTTTCGCCAAGGCATTTTCATCAGAGCAATACAAACTTTCCAAAAACAAAGAAATTTTCGGAATACTGCTGCTGCCTGTTCTTATTATTTTTGCCATTGACCTTTATATAGCCTACGATGTTATCAGCTCAGGAACCGACCCTGGCAGCGGAACTTCCAACCCGTGGAAAATGGTATTAGGCAGAACTGTATTCATGTTCTTTTACCTGCTCTTTCCTATTCTCGTCGCTCTTTTTGTACATGGGTGCTGCGATGTGGAATATCGGAATAACAATTACAAAATTCTGTTTACTCTTCCTGTCTCAAAGACCAAGATTTTCTTTTCAAAGGCTCTGTTTATTCAGATCACCGTTTTTTTCTCGGTGCTGTTTTCCTATCTGGCCTTTTTGCTGAGCGGTTATCTTTTAGGTATTGTTTTTCCTGATCTGGGTTTCCAGAATTATGATTTCAGAGAGGTTATCTTTTATATATTTCTGAAGCTTTTCATTACTCTTTCTGCAATTGCCATGGTGCAGCTGACATTAAGCCTTGTATTCAAAAATTTCATTTATCCTATCGGAGGCGGGGTTTTCCTGCTGCTTTTCTCAACCATTGTTCATGAAAAAAAGTTTTCAGACTTCCTGATCTATACCGGCGGATACAAATCTCTTGATAATTTTATCATGGAAAATATCGCTTTTGACAGATTGGATTATTCTAATATTGCTGCTATCCTTATATTTCTGGCTCTAAGTTTTTATCTGTTTATCAAAAAGAAAGGTGGATAGAACCCTGTTGTTAACCTGAGTTTGGGATAAGAGCTTTTCAGTTTAATCAAAGTTGAGAGCTGGAAGCAGAAAGAGGGAGGTTATTCAAGTCATAAAGAATAACTTTTTTCAGATTTCTATATTTTATTAAAAAGATAAAGGAGCGATTTATATCACTCCTTTTATTTTTGCTTTGACTTCGTTTTTAGAAGCTTCGGACTTTTTATTTTTTGATGCTTCCCGCTTCATTTTTCTGTATTCCCAGGGAGCCATAGCATTGACATCCTGCCATAGACCGATTTTCTTAACCTGTGCCTTTTCCTGTAATTTTCCTAAAGTGGTATCTTTAGAATAAGAGAAATACCACCATCCCATTCCCGCTTTGATCAACTCTTTGGAAAGGTATTTATTATCATCATAATATACTTTGGCAATGGAGCGTCCATAACGGTCTGTAGTGGTTTCTACAAATTTTACGGTTTTACCAAATACCTGAGCAGAGGTAAACTGTTTAGCATTTTTTCCGAAGGCCTGTCCGTTTTCAGGGCAATCGACTTCGGCCAGCCTGAGCTTTTTTTGTTGGTTTCCTTTTAAAAGTAAAGTAATAGTATCACCATCTGAAATTTTGATCACCTTTCCGCTGGTCTGTGCAAACATCAGTACCGGGGAAAACAAATACATCAACATTAATCTTTTCATGAGGCAAATATAGGAATTAGTCGTTTTGAGAAATATAAAAACCTCATATTTTACGGGATTTTATTGCTATCAGCGAAAATCAGAAACCTTGTTCATTTATTTTTTTAAACCAACGCATCTCCCGATGATCAATACTTACTTAATAAATAAATCTAACCTCATTGTTCAGTTTATACACACCTAACAAGCCTTTAGGGGACTTCGCTACCGTTTTCTTTTCAAAAGTATGCAGATTGATTCTATTGACGTTAAAATCAAGATCCTGAATGTACAGAAAGTCGCCCAGTCTATACATCTGATTGCCGGTTACACTGCCTTTATCAATTACTTTAGAGGCTCTTTTGGTAAGATCAAATTCGTTTAGTTTAGAATTCCGGGTATAGTAATATATTTTGTCCTGATATAGCACAGGCGTTACCATGATGTCAACCGCTGCTGATGCGTGGGAGTATATGACAGTTCCTGTGTCTTTTTCCATAAGCATTATTTCGCCGTCTTTATCACTATTTTCACGTCCCAGAAAAATATACTTCCCTGCAACTATGAAATTTGAAAATCCTGTCTGCGGCATTTCTCTGCTCCATACTTTTTTTCCTGAAGAAATCTCGTAGGCAGCCATCAGAGCACAGTTGAAATCTGCTACATAAAAACAGTTTTCATCAAATCCTATTGGGCGGGGTGCGCTGTCTACGGTACAATGGTCAGAATGCAACGGCAATTCATAGATTATCTTCCCCGTTTTTGAGTGTATTGCCACCAATCCATCGGTATTTACACTGGCGATAATAATATCATCATTCACCAACTGGAATTCTCTTATTCTTCCTTTGGTTTTTAATTTCCAAAGTATCTTATTATTTTTATAGTCTATACAGGTAAAACTATGGTTTGAGTCCGGAAAATAGAGTTTTTCATCTTGGATTCGGGGCTCTGTAAAGCAACTCTGTTCAATTTTTGAAGAAAAAATCTCTTTACCGGTTTTTAAATCTTCTACTTTTATCGCATATTCTTCCGCTTCATCGTTATCATAGGAATAGATCAGTAAATTATCTTTTTGATCGACGTGGGCAACAAGAGCATTTCGGTTGTCCTTGTATGTTTCAGTTTCTTTGCAGGAAACTATAAACAACAGCAATATCATTATATTTTTTATCATTCTCCAGAATTCTTTTATTGATATAGAACCGCAATTACAAACCTCTATTTGAAAAGTACATTATATCCACAGATCTTTAAAGTATTTTGCAAAAATCTCCAATCCTTTCTGAACCTTCTCTTTAATTTCTTCTGCACTAAGGGCTTCAAAATTTTCGGGACAACTGTGATATTCAAAAGGGAATATCATTATTTCCAGTTGTTGACTCCAAAACCGGCTTCTTTCTTCTACCGTTATATTCTGATCCGGAAAGTCATCGTTGAAAGCCGGGAGTGTAGGCGCTTCATTGTTATCAATTTTTGATTTAAAAGCTTTCAGCCTGGGGTACATAAAATCTGACAATACGTATTTCAGATCATAGATCTCATCTTCTATCATGGCTTTAACGGGTTGAGTTGATTTTTAAAATAAAAATATTACTTTTCTCTGGTAAAATTGATCATATCCCCCAGATTATTGTTACACGGTATAAATATTTCTTCAGGTATTCCTGCTGAAAAATTGACATTCTTAAATTGTTTACAGCTATTATCCATACTTGAAAAAGAGAGGATGTTTCCTTTCAAAACTGAAATATTGAAGCCTGAGGTATAATAGCCACCTACCTTTTTAAAAGTACTGTCATACAAGATCAAAGCACTTTCCAGATGTGGAGAACTGTCCCCACTTAGAACAGACTTATGCAAAAGCTTATAATCTTTGCCATCAGCGGTTAATTTGCCAAGATAAATAAAACGGTAGCTCAATGTAGTATCAGGTATATTCATTTTCATTTCAAGATCATCCCCAACGCTTTTGCTTTTTAAGAACAGGACTTCAAAATCTTCAATAAAGTCATTATTTTCCTTTTTCTGATTACAGGAAAACAGCAGTACAATCAGAAAAAAACGTATATATTTCATTTTAATGAGGGGTGTAATTTTTTTAAAATATCAAGAGACTAAAACTTCTGGAAAACCAGAAAAAGGAGGTTGGAAGAAAATAACTGGAAAAAATCATTTCATTTTCAAAATAAGATAAGTCGATGGTTATTAATTGAGTAAAGTTAATAAAAAAGTTTGTTCAAAAAATTAATTAAAATTTATCCTATAATTTATTTTTTTATTCCAAAAAGTATTGTACCTTTGCAACCGCAAAAACGAAATAAAAATCGTTATTGATGGCCACTTCGGGGCGTAGCGTAGTCCGGTCATCGCGCCTGGTTTGGGACCAGGAGGTCGCAGGTTCGAATCCTGCCGCCCCGACTATTAAAATTCAAGGGTGCGTAGCTCAGCTGGATAGAGCATCTGCCTTCTAAGCAGACGGTCAAAGGTTCGAATCCTTTCGCGCTCACTAAAAACGCTCACATTTTCTTGTGGGTTTTTTATTTCAAAACATTGTAACTTTACAATGGTAATACGAAGTAAAATTCGTTAAGATGACCTCATCGGGGCGTAGCGTAGTCCGGTCATCGCGCCTGGTTTGGGACCAGGAGGTCGCAGGTTCGAATCCTGCCGCCCCGACTTTTTTTCAAAATTTTAAGGGTGCGTAGCTCAGCTGGATAGAGCATCTGCCTTCTAAGCAGACGGTCAAAGGTTCGAATCCTTTCGCGCTCACAAGAACCTCATCATTTTTATGGTGAGGTTTTTTGTTATTTAAACCACATAGCTACATAGGCGTCCAGAAAATTATATTGTGAACCCTCTATTTTATAATTGTCATTAATTTGGAGGTTCCATCAATAAACCTAACAGTTTTTTGAAACCTGTTAGGTTTAGAATATCTATTAAGTTTAGAAAATAAAATAACAATTCTACACTTCACCCTATAAAAACGCTGTTTCGTCTGCCTATTTTGCTGAGTCAGCAGAAGTTTTGGACCTATCGATAACAAATCCCTGTACTTTTACAGTAAGTTTGACCGAGAGGTCGTTAAAAAAGTTAGTTTTAATTAGGTAAGATAACATTGATTAAGGGTCAATAAAAATCTTTTTGTGCACTTTATAATTCCTTGTAGCCATTTTTGATGGCTTAACTATACACTTAATCATGTTTGGGTAGGATTGGTTGATTCCAATCCTATTTTTTATATTCTGAAAGATTTTATACGTTTAAAAGATAAGCTCTAAACCGAATATAGATATATGTTTGTCTATATTGTATGCGATGAATTAAAATTTAAACTCTTCAATAGAGGTATCGTTCAGTAAAACTCTTGTACAGATCTCATGCTTTTTTGCAGCTCCCTGTACCCGCCATATAACCGTATAGTTTCCTCCGGTTCTTATCTGCTTTCCTCTGATCGATTTTAAATCATGTTCTCTGAAAAGAGCTTCATATTTCTCTAAAATACCCTCCTCGTAAGGAAGTGTAATCTGATAGATATAACGGACACTGATCTTGTCAATAATATCCTGAATATATTTAAACATAATCAACAGCAAAAATACCACCACAGATCCTATGGCAGCCTCCTGGTAATGCCCGGCTCCTATTGTCATTCCCAGAGCAGCACAGATCCATATTGTAACCGCTGTTGTGAGGCCGGAAACCCTGTTATCTTCTTTAAAAATAACCCCTGCTCCCACAAACCCGATTCCGGTAATGATATTGGCCGCAATACGGTCAGGACTTCCCGGTTCTCCCAAACCTATCGAAAGCATCGTAAATATACAGGCCCCCAACGTCACCAGAATCATCGTTCTCAACCCTGCTGACTTCAGCTGATACTCTCTTTCGATTCCTATTATTCCACCTACAAAAACCGAAAATAAGATAGGAAGCAGATCTTCAAATAACTCCATGGAGATTCATTTTTTTTACGACTCTAAATGTATTCGATTTTTTTCAACTGTAAAAGACTCTTTTACTTCTAAAAAATAAAACCGCTATATTTTCTATAGCGGTTTTAATGTATATCTGAATACGTATTGTTATTTCAGTTTATAGGAGCTTCCATTCCAAAGATACGTTTTGGAAGAGCCTTTTTTTGTTTCCCGTCCTTTCTCATCCGTCTCATAATCTTCTACCTTAAAGATAAATGCGTTCGGAATTCCGCCTTTATCATTGGGAAAAACATATTGTTCACTGTGATGATAGACCCCCGCATCGCTTACATTCATAAGCTGTGGAAGGGCAATCAGTTTTTTATCCTTAAAAAGAACATATTGATTATAAGTAGCTACAGCACAAGCGTCTCCGGAAACCTCAGCATTCAGAGTAAGCTCCACATTCTGCAATTTATGATTACTTTCAATATTGAAAGCAGTGCTGTTGAGCTCTTCTCCTCTTCCTGTATTAAAATACACCTCATCAATAAGAGTATTGCCCTCCATTACTTTTATCCCTGCAATATTCTGCCTGTCAATAAAACCATCTTCTTTGTTTTTCCTTTCCACTGTTTTTGACAGCCCAAAAAGAAAATCATACCCGTTTTTATTACGGTAACCAATACAAAGATTGCCTCCCCAAATATATCCTTCTACATTGGCCTCCCCTTTCTTATAAGAGATCTTATACCAATTGGCACTTCTTTCTCCTAATTTCAAAACCGGCATACTTTCCTCTTTTTGAAGAATCATTACCTGTTGATTGGTCTGTAATGAGTCCAAAATCTGGGCATTGACAGCCGGATCTTTTCTCACTCTCGTCCAATCTGTAAAAATTTTCTGGGTTTTATTTTGTTCAAACTCAAAAACGCCATCTGCATAGGCTTCATTTTCCTGCGCTGTCAATAACTGCAGCGTCAGTAATAACAAAGCCGTCCATAAAGTTTTCATATTTAATATTAGTGGTTTTCTTTTTGGTTATTTCTCAAGCAAAAGGCTTACCCATTCTTCTCTTTGCAGCTGCTTTTTCAGTTCAAGACCACTTTCTTTACACACTTCCAGAATATCATCTACATCAAAGAAACAAAGTCCTGAAAGCAATAGTTTTCCTCCATTATTCAATACTGAAACATAGGTAGGAATATCCGAGATCAGAATATTTCTGTTGATGTTTGCTAAAATAATATCAAAATTTTCCTGTCCCAGATTCTCAGCGGTCCCTTGCTCAATATCAAGTTCTACACTGTTTCTTACTGCATTTTCTTTTGAATTTTCTACTGACCATTCGTCAATATCAATTGCCTTCGTATCTCCGGCTCCCTGCTGTTTTGCATAGATGGCCAATACAGAGGTTCCGCAGCCCATATCCAACACTTTTTTACCCGTAAAGTCAATATCCATCATCTGTTGGATCATCAAATGGGTCGTTGGGTGATGTCCCGTTCCAAAAGACATTTTTGGCTGAATGATAATTTCATGCATCCCCGGTACCGATTCATGGAATTCTGCCCTGATCAATACTTTATCATCAATATTGATTGGTGAGAAATTCTTTTCCCACTCTTCATTCCAATTGATATTCGGCATTTCTTCGAAAGAATATTCAATCTTTACATTTTCGTTTTCAAAGATCGGAAGCGCCTTCAACTGATCTTCATGGAATGAATCTGCCTGGATATATCCTAAAATTCCGTCAATTTCTTCTGTAAAGCTGTCAAAACCTATTTCGATAAGTTCCGCCATTAATATCTCATTCCATGGTTGTAGTGGAGAGATTTTGAAATTGAATTCTAAATAATTTTGCATGTGAGTAATTTGCTGCAAAAATACTAATGTTATTACGGTTAAAAAAATGCAAGGGATAAGTTTTGGATAAAGTCGGAAGATTTTGTGTTTTTTTTGATAAACGAAAGCCCGTTTATATTGAGGTATTGATATTTGTGAAATGATTTTGGAGTCAATCACTAGATTTATATTTCTATGAGTCTGCTCATTACGCAGATCAAGGATATATTTGATATTTAAGTTTTGGCTAAAGCCATCGGAATAACGATTATAAATAAAGCGGGCTAAAGCCCGCTTCTATTGAATTTATTGTTCAAGATAGATGAAAAGTTCTTTGTTGACAGCTTTAAACCTTGAACTTTAAATCTCTTATGGATTGGTAGAGAAAATAGAGCCATTAGCAATTAACGCTCTTCTGTTCATTTTCAGAATATCTCTCACCCATTCTGCGAAATCTTCAGGCTGAAGTACTTTATCAGGATTTCCGTCTGTAAGACCACCCTGGATGCTCATATCAGATGCAATGGTACTTGGAGTCAAGGTGATCACACGGATGTTCTGCTTTCTCCATTCTGCCATCATCGACTGAGACAGGGAAACAACCGCTGCTTTTGAGGCTGCATACGCTGACATATTGGGTCCGCCTTTCAGTCCTGCTGTAGAAGCTACGTTTACAATATCTCCTTCGCCTTTAGCTTTCATAAATGGATAAGCGGCTTTAGCAGCATAGTATACTCCGAATAAATTGGTTTTGATAACCTGCTCCCATGTTTCAGAAGGCATCTCTTCGATGGTTCCGAAATCTCCGATTCCTGCGTTATTGATCAAAATATCGATTCCACCTAGTTGTTCTGCTAAAGATTCTATTCCTGCTTTTACCTGAATTTCATTGTCTACAGTAAAAACCGCGTAGGTAGAGTGTACCCCTAATTTTTTGATTTCTTCAACCGTCATTTTAAGGTTTTCCTCATTTCTTCCTGTAATGGCAACGTTTACTCCTTCATTGGCCAAAGCTAATGCTACGGCTTTCCCTAATCCTCTTCCACCACCTGTTACGATGGCATTTTTTCCGTTTATATTCATAGTAGTAATACTTTTCTTTGTACAAAGTTACGAAAGAACATTTTGACGAAAGGGTGAAAACATAGATTTAATAGTTTTTTAATGGTTGGGATTACAATTTTTTTAACCACCAAAAGCACAAAAATCTTTAAACACTTAAGTATTTTTAAGGGACAAACTTTGCGCATATAAAGTACACTAAAGTTTTTGAAAATCTATGGTTTTCATCTAAAGTGAACTTACTAGTAGTATTATAAACTGGCTTAGTTGTACTAAAGTGTTTTTAAAATAAGATGTTGCCTCTCAATTTTTAATAAAAAGTGTTTTAAAATAATCTTTTGTGACTTTGTTGGTTTGTCATTTTTCAACCTCAGCAAAAAAAAATAAAAGCCGGTCTCTGTAGAACCGGCTTCAAAATCTAAAAAAAGTATTGTAAAAAATGAAAAGTTTAAGGAATCTGGATTGCATTCTGCACTTCAAATTCTTCTGAAGCAGAGAACTCATTTCCATACATATCAATGGCTTTCACCTCCACTTTGTGTTTTCCTAATGATAATTTTTTAGGAAAATCTGCTTCCCAGATATGTTTTGACATTTCAGGATTGGAAGGTCTTCTTCCCGGTAAAATTTTCTCTGTAGCATCCCATTTGAAAACGGAAAGGGCAAAGTTCGGATCTATGGTTTCGTCATATTCCATTTCTTCCCATTTGCCGCTATCAATTCGGTATTCTACTTTGTCTTTTTTACTTCCCATGAAGAAGTTGGCCAATATTTTTGCTGAGGTTTTCGATGGGAAAGGAATCACTTTCGGAACGTATAGTTTGATCTGATAATCCTCGGGTTTCCCAGCCGTCTTATATTTTACTTTATATTGGTTATCATTAAAGCTGATGAAAGAATATCCTTTTGCTGTCCCGTCTCTCATGGTAGAAGTAGGAAGCCCTGCCTCATCGGCCGTCCCTGAATACCAATCTCCACAGGTAGTTCCCACATTATATTCATGCAATTCTTTTATCCCGTTCCAGCCTGCTTTTTTACCGTAGAAAATCTGTTGCTGGATATGGGTATGTGCTGATAAAAGCAATACATTCTGAAAAGGATTTAAAAAGTCGAATAACTTCTGGCGGTCAGCATTTCTGAAGCTGTCTTCATTTTGGTGTTCCAACGGAATATGAAAAGAAACCACGATCAGTTTATTTTTATCTACCAGTTTCAGGTCATTTTCAATAAACTGCAACTGATCTTCACGGAAACCGCCCCAATAGCCTTTCCCATCTCTCGGATCCGGATACAGAATATCGTCTAAAATGATAAAATGTACATTCCCATAATTGAAAGAATAGTTTGCAGGACCAAAATTCGATTCAAAGGTTTCATCGGAAAGCTTATCTTCTTTTGCATCATAGTTCATGTCGTGATTTCCCATCACATTGTACCATGGCAATCCCACTTCCTTCATCACATCGGCATAAGGTTTCTGTAAATTCAGGTTATCTCCTACCAAATCTCCCAGACTGATTCCCAACACCGCATTTTTCCTGGTGTTTTTCACTTCATTCACAATTCCTCTTTTGAAGTAATCCAGTTCTTTTTCTGTGTAAGGCTGTGGATCTCCAAAAACAAGGATGTCAAAGTTTTTATTTTCGTTTTGTCTGTAAAGTGGAAAATTCAGTTCTTTGGGAAGCTCTCCTGTTGGGGCTACTCCTTTATATTTAAAATCTGCCGGAGAACCTTGAGGTTTGTGATGGTAATAAAACTGAGGAAGGTTATTGCTGTTCAAAGCGGTCTGGTATCCTGAAGGCTTGATGACAAAAATGGTCTGATCATTCTGAACAGGCAGGCTGTAACGTCCGTTCTTATCTGTAAGTACCACCTGAACTCCATTGGAAACCGCCACTCCTTCGATTCCTTTTTCACGGCTTTCTCTTTTCTGGTTTTTATTAATGTCTTCATATACATATCCTGAAACAGAAGACTGGGAGAACGCCATTGCTGAAATCAGCATACATGGCAAGATTAATTTTATTCTGGTATTCATTTTATTTTCTTTTAATTGTTGACGATTTATTTATTCCACCACATTTTCACATTAATATCATCTCCGCCCATCTGCTGTACTGCATTCTGGTAGTTCAATGTATTCAAAACTTTAGGGTTAGGTGGATACATCAGTCTTTGTGGAAGATTACCCCCATTCAAAAAGCCACCGTTATTAGGAAGCTCAGGGAAACCTGTTCTTCTTTTTTCAAACCACTGCTGTTGGTCTACAAAGAACAGGGCAATGTATTTCTGAAGCATAATTTTTTTCATATCTGCTTCGTAGGCAACATTCTGGTTATCGAAGTAATTGGCAGGCACCACTGCTCCCCACTGTTCAATAGAAGCTTTTACTCCATTCTCATAATACGTTTTTGCACTTCCGTTGATAATTCCTTTAAATGCCAGCTCTGCCAGGGTAAACTGAAGTTCGGCATAGGGATATACAAAAATTTTCAATGGTGCTTTCGCAAGGTTTTGATTAAGATTTGAAGGCTGGTAGGTAAATACGGTTCCATAAGGATAGCCTGATGGTGCTCCTACATATCCGATGTTATTATTTTTCAAATCTTTTGCCTGTGTAAAGAACATAGGAACACGGGGATCATTATTGGCTTTCAGGGTCTGCACAAAGAAATCTGAAGCGGCTCTTCCTGTTGTAAAATCCTGAGGTCTTGCAATAGGGGGCATCAGTGGAGAAACTCCTGTAATATCAACTTTTACAGCATCTGCATTCGTTTGAAAAACAGGGTATAACGCTGGGTTATTGACAATTTCCTGAATTCTTTCTTTGACGTTCACTTCTCCTTCTTTGCTTAAAATTCTCGTTAGCAGTCTTAAAGAAAGTGAGTTACAGAATTTTTTCCAGTTAGTGATCCCATTAGGGTCTGTATCAGCCTTATAGAATAAATCTCCTCCGGTAAGTGTTTTATTGGTAATGAAAAGGGAATTAGCTGTTTTAAGATCATCCAGCAGACGTAAATAAATCTCTTTCTGCCTATCGAATTTAGGCTGCATAATAGATTCATCCAATTGTGATGCCTGGGAAAAAGGAATATCTCCGTAGGTATCGGTAAGGTTAGAATAGATCCACGCATTCAGTACCATAGAAATTGCCTGGTAGTTTTTGTCTCCTTCAGCGATTGCCGCTTTTTTCAGATCATCTACCTGCTTCAGCCATCTGTAGGAATTATTCCAGAAACCTGATCCTGTATTTTCTGTGATATAATAACGGCTCAGTGAGTTCCCTTCATTAGGAAAATCCAGTGAAACCTGCATAATATCAAAGGTAAAGTCATTGGCTCTGTTGTAGCCTACTACAGACATATTATACTGTACCGGAACCAGCAAGGCACTGGCAACAGGCACATTGATTCTGCTTTTATCTTTATTGATCTCGTCAAGGCTTCTGTCACACGAAACGGTACTGCTTACAAGGGCAAGAAATGAGCATATATAGACTAGTTTTTTCATTTTTCTGATTTTTAAAATTTAACGTTTAACTGAATTCCGATTGTTCTGGACTGTGGCAGCTGTCCCATTTCCACTCCCGGTGTAATGGTTGCATTATCAAGTGCCGCCACTTCCGGATCAAATAATGGGAACTTCGACCACATCCACAGGTTTCTTCCAAATACAGCTAAAGTAATATCGGTCACTTTTAAAGGTTCAAGAATGGATTTTGGGAAAGAATAAGAGATTCTGGCGTCTCTCAACTTAATAAATGAGGTATCAAATGAATTGGTTTCCACATTGGCTCTTCTGTAATAATCCCCGTAATAAGTATAAACAGGAATTCCTTTGGTGTTAGGTGAAAAGCTTCCGTCCGGATTCTGGACTACTCCATCTCCTACGATAAGGCCGCCAGGATTATCTCTTCCCACAAGCGTATGGGTAAGTTTACCCTGTTCAGACATTTTGTGATGCGATTGTGAATAGGCTGTTCCTTTATACTGTCCATCGAATGAGAAACTCAGGGTAATATTTTTATATCTGAATTCATTCTGAAGACCTGCTCTCCATTTCGGATAGGCATTTCCTATTTTTTTCATTTCATTAGGCTTTGCGGTCATCCCATCAGCCCCATAGATCACCTTTCCGTCTGGTGAATACATCAGTCCGTATCCGTACATATCACCCAAAGATCCACCTACCATAGCATTGTAATACACTACTCCACCTATACTTCCCATGATATAGGGAGCTCCGTTAAACTCTTCCGGTAAAGAAAGAATCTTATTTCGGTTCATAGACCAGTTCGCATTAACGTTCCATGAGAAGTTTTTAGTCTTTATCGGGTAAGCATTTAAGGTCATTTCAATCCCTCTGTTTCTCAGCTCACCGGAGTTGACGATCCTTCTGTTGTAACCAGTTTCGTACAATACCGGAATAATAATCGACTGATCTTTCGAATTGTTCTGATAAGCTGTGAAGTTGAACGTCAACCTGTTTTTAAGAATATTGAAATCCATTCCGGCTTCTATATTGGTGATAATCTCCGGTTTCAGACCAGGATTCGGGTATAGCAGCGGAGTTTCTACTGAGCCTGTGAAGACACTGTTCTCATAGTATTTTTCAAGCATATAGTTATACGTATCATTACCCACCTGTGACCATGAAAGTCTCATTTTCCACAGATTCAGGTTATCAGATTTCAGTTTAAAGATGTCTGATAAGACAAATGAAGAAGCTACTGACGGATAAAAATAGGATCTGTTGCGGCTTGGAAGTGTGCTGCTCCAGTCATTTCGGGCGGTCACATCCAGGAAGATCATATCCTTATAGCTGAAATTGGCTAATGCATAAACACTATTCACCTGATAGTCATTAGGGCTTGCCAATCTGAAATCCTGTGAAGCAGCATTAGAAAGCTGATAAAGACCTGCCCGGTTAAGCCCGATTGCCCTGTAATCATTCATGGTATACTCATGATACCTGATGTTTCCTCCGGCAGAAGCGGTGACTCCCACATCACCGAATTTATTCTTATAGGTAAGCAAAACATCATTATTCAGGTCCAAATACCTGATGTATTGTTCTCTGTAATATCCTTTCAGGTAATTGGCAGAGCTCCACGGTCTTCTCTGGGAACGAAATTCGTTACTCCATTCCAAACCTGTTTTATAGGCTATATCAAAGTTCTTGGCCAGCTGATAGCTGATGTTGATATTTCCGGTGATTACTTTTTTGTTTGTACCATTCAGGTTTTCGTAAGCGATCAGGTAAGGGTTATCGATATAGGAACTGAAAGGATGCACCTGATCTATCTGCTCATATCCGTTTCTCCAGATGGGTCTATACCAGTTGAGATCTACGTTCGGATTCTGGAAAATCATGAAATAAGAGATCGACTGATTGTTGTACCCGGTTGCAGGAAGGTTGTCACTTTTGGTATTGCTGAAGTTGATTTTGGTTCCGATCTTCAGCCTGCTGCTTAGTTTGTGATCCAAAGACAGGGCGGCATTTAATCTGTCGAAGCCTGTATTCGGCATCATCCATTCGTTTTTCAGGTAAGAAAGCGAGGTTCTGAAAGAAGTAGTTTCATTGGAATGTTCTATAGACAAACTGTTCGAATAGTTGGAACCTACCTGCCAGAAATCTTTGATATTGTTTGTGTAAGGTCTCCAAAGCTTTCTCTCCAAACTTTGTCCTTCTATCGTTGGATCATACTGAAAATAATACTGTCCATCAAACTTCGGCCCGAAAGCACTGCTGGTAGATCCTGTATTCACTCCATCTACGGACGCTCCGTAAGAATAGTAGTAATTTCCGTTTTTATCTCTCTGCTGGGTTCCCTGGCCATATTCATACTGATAATCCGGCCATTTCAGAACGCTATCAAAACTGGTATAGGAATTTAAAGTCACCTGAACTTTTCCTTTTTTGGTCTTCCCGGATTTTGTTGTGATCATGATCGCTCCTCTTGATCCTCTTGATCCATACAAAGCAGATGCAGTAGGTCCTTTCAGAATAGATACCGATTCAATATCATCCGGATTGATGCTGTTGAAACTGTCTCCGTAATCTATCGGAAGATCTCCTCCTGAACCGGCACCATAAGCATTCGTGCCGGTTCCGGTCTTTCTGCCACTCAAAGGAACGCCATCTACCACAATCAGCGCATCATTATTTCCAATATTCATCGAAATGTCTCCACGAAGGGTAATACGGCTCGTTCCCAGAGGGCCGGCTCCTGCAGTCTGAATCTTTAGTCCGGCTACTTTACCTTCCAAAGCCTGCGCCCAGTTATTGTTCTGGGTCCGTAAGAGTTCTTCAGATTTAACAGTCTGTGTAGAATATCCTAGAGATCTGTCATCTCTTTTGATCCCCAAAGCGGTGACCACCACTTCTTCAATTCCTTTGATCGTGTCTTTTTTAGCTTTTTGCTGAGCCGTGAGATTGACGCTTACTAATCCTAACAGCGACAAAACCAACAACTTTTGTGTCTCTTTACGCATTTCCTTTTTGTTTGCGCAAAATTAAAACGACATTATGAGTAGGATTTTAACACGATTATAACGTTTTTTAAAAGTTTATTGAATAATATGTTAATTTTTCCTTAACAACATTAGACAAACACCTACTTAGCAGTACCTTAGGGAATTAAGTATTTTTAATGCCATTTTACAGCTTTATTTACGTATCTTTATTGTCTTCCCTTGAGATAATACCACAAAACGAAACACATGCAACTGATAATCAAACACTTAATTTTAATTAATTTATTTACGGGCCTGATTACCCGCTAAAACCGGGGATTTTCCTGTAAAAAATGACAGTCTGCCCTTTATACAAGGCAGACTGTGAATATCTTGAGTGTTGTAAGGGTGAGCTGACCACCCCGTCAAAAATTCTTTGAATTTTTGCCACCCCTCCGGAGGAGGGGAATTATTGCGGTTTCCGATTGTAATATTTGGAAAATAAAGAGAGAGAGCAATCTCTATCGGAATACCGTATTATTTATTTTTCAATTGTTCAGGAATATTGGTGGTTACGAACCCGATTCCCTGCTTTTTCAATTCATCGTATACAGCGGTATCATTTACCGTCCATGAGTTTGTGATCAGTCCTAATGTTTTAGCTTCGGCAATCCAGGTAGGATTTTTCTGGAAAACACTGTAATGGTAATCCATCCCGTCTAATCCTTCTTTTTTGATCTGTTCCGGCGACAGTTCTCCGTTCAGGTACTGAACTTTAAATGAAGGGGCCAGTTTTTTGATCTCTTTACAGATATTAAGACTGAAAGAAATGAACTCACTCTGAGACTCCAGCTTCATCTCTTTGATCATTTTGATGGTTTTCTCAGTGATCTCGTTTTCTATTTCCGGAGTTTTAGCCGGCTTTATTTCAACGATCAACTTTACAGACGGATCTTTCTTTCCTTGCTTCAAATACTCTTTTAAAGTAGGAAATTTTTCTCCGTTGGATAATTTCAATGCTTCCAATTCTTTGAAAGAGGTTTCGGAAATGTCCATTTTACCGTGATGCTCATCATGATTGATAACGAGTACACCATCTTTTGTCATTCTTACATCAAATTCTGACCCATAAACTTTTAATTTCTGAGCGTTTTCTAAAGATTTGATGGAGTTTTCCGTTGTTGGCGGCTGTGCCTGGAAATATCCTCTATGGGCTATGATCTGGGTTTGTGCTTTCATTAAACCTGTACTTAAAACTGCTAAACCTAAGATAAAATTTTTCATAATATAATGGAGATAAATTAAAACAAAGTCCTGAAACTTTTGATAAAGGTAGTTATTATCGGACGTACTGAGAAATATAAACCACAAAAGAAAGTCCTTCACTGAACACTTCGGTTGGTATAAGTTCTTTCTTTTGTGGTGGTAAAAAATGGGTATGGATTAAAAACTATACTTTGCTCCGATCTGGATCTGGTAAGGATTTCCTGAGAGAGGAGTCAATCCGTTTCCGCTGATGTTTTTCGTATATTCAAACTGTCTTGTGACCGGATTGAACTTATTAATCCTGTATAGAGATGTATTGCCGTAAGATTTATTTACTCCCCATTCTTTATTCAGAAGGTTGGCTACGTTGAATATATCTATGGAAAGCTCAAAAGCCCCTACTTTGTCAAACTTGATCTTCTTGGCTACCCGAACATCCCAAACTCCGAAAAATTCGTTTTTTCCACCATTACGTTCTGCAATCTTGCCATTGTAATCACTTATGTAATTTTTCAATGCCTGTCCTACTTGCGGATCATCCAGAATGGTTTGAGCAATATTAGGGAAGATATAAGCCAGGTCATTACTGTCTACAAAGTCCCCATTAACATTTCCTCCTGCCGTCATAGAGAAACGGGTTCCCCCGATTCCCGAGTATCTTACCCCAAGGGTGAATCCTGCAATCGTAGGCGAGTTACCATAGATGACCACTTTATTTCTGAACTGGTTGTCTGAATAGGTCATTCTCAGGTCTCTCGGATCACTCTGGATCATGGTAGACAATGTTGCAGAGTTGGCTACGTTTCCGTTATAAGAAGTATTGTCCTTAATATCCGACCAGGTATAACTTGCCGTGATCTCACCATCTTTCCAGTAACGGTAGCTTGTATCTACTACCCATGAAAACTGATTGACTTTACCATCACTTACAAGCTCCAGCACTCTACCGAACTTATCATTAATTCTTCCTTTTTTCCAATCTATCTTACCTTCTGCTAAAGATTCTGCCGGAACAAATACTCCTCTGCCTCCTTCATTGTCTAAAGTAAAGAAAGGATTTGCCACCATATTTCTGTCATAGTAATAATAGTTGTTTCTACCCAACGCCATATATCCTGCAATCCCGGCTCTGAATCTTTCGTTAAAGAAATGGGTATAAGAGATGTTCGCCTTATAAACGATCGGAATTTTTGCATCTTTCCCTGTGTAGTTGATGGTAGGAATCTGATATTGAGAAAGTGTAGGAACCGTATTGTAGTCGTTCCTATAACTGTTGAAATCCGGGAACGGAACATCTTTCCCCGTTACATCTACGGTTGCCAGATGCTTTCCGTCAAATACCAGGTTATTGATGATCATATAGTTGTTGATGTCTGAAGAGAATATTCCGGCACCAAATTTCAGGAAGTCTTTATTTCCTTCATTGATATTCCAGTCAAACTGAAATCTCGGCTGGATCACGAACGACTTGATTTTATTATCCGTTCTGATTCCCATTTCATCATATAGCTTCTGGTTGAATTCTGCTTTCGGATAACCTCCATAATCCAGTCGGATACCAGCCATCAAATCCAGCCCTGTGGCGATTTTCGTCTGAAACTGCCCATAAAGACCAAGGTTCCAGATATTGGATCTCACAGAAGTATCATCCACCAAAGGTACTTCTCTGTAAAATCTGTTGGGAGTCATCGCATCAAAGTTGTTCATCCCCTGAAAATAGAATCTTCCATTCACTTCACTTCCATATATAGATTTTGAAGTGGTATACATCAGATCTGCACCAAAGGTATATTTTACTTTATCCGTATTATAATATAAATTATCTACAATCTGGAATACATTATTTCTAAAGCTTTCCTGTGCGAAACGGTGACCTCCGATCTGGATATTGGTAGAACCCACTCCCGGGGACAACACATTTTCAACAATCGCTCTTGGTACCGGCTTTCCTAGCTGGTTGTTCTGATAACTGTCCTGAAAAGTATACAAGTACTGAGCTTTTAATTCGTTGGTTAAATTAGATTTCAGATTTGATCTCAGGGTAAGCAATAAACTGTTATCTATATTCTTATCATTTCCGTACGATTCGAAGAAATTGATACTGGTATTATCTCCTAACCCATTTTTATTAAGGTCATACGTGAAGTTATTTCTCAGTGTCAATAAGTGTTTCTCATTGATCTGCCAGTCTAAACGTAAAAATGCCGCGTCAGAGTTTCTTACTTTATCGAAGCTTCCGAATTGCGGGCTGTTCCCTACTCCATATTTTGCTCTAGCTATATCCAAAAACTGATTAAGAGTCTGGGTAGTGGTATTCAGTCTTTTCTCATCATCCGGCGATTTTATATCTGCAATCAATAATGGTCTTGAATCCAACTGGTGATCCCAGGCAACGAAAAAGTGTAATTTGTTTTTAATGATCGGCCCACCCAAAGAGAATCCGAACTGAGAGGTAGAGAAGTCATTCTGTCTTTTGTTTCCTCTGATGTCATATGGACTGGAAAGCCAGTTGGTTCTCAGATATTCCCAGGCACTTCCTGAAAATTTATTGGTTCCGGATTTGGTAACGGCACTTACGGTACCACCACCACTTCTTCCGAGTGTCACATCATATTGGTTGGTGGTAATTTTGAATTCACGCACTGCTTCAATGGAGATAGAGAAAGGAGCTCCACTTCGGCTGGTAGTAGCTCCTGCTGAAGTTGGATTTTTAGCCGTCATCCCATCAATGGTAAAATTCGTTGAAGATCCAAGCTGCCCTGATAGGTTTCCACCCTTTCCACTTAGGGGAGACAGTTCTGTAAGATTGGCAAAGTTTCTTCCGTTTACAGGAAGCATACTGATGTTTTTGGCCGTGATGGCAGTAGCAGCACCAAGGTTTCCGATCTTATTTTTAAGGTTTCCGGTAATCTTTACTTCTTCAATGTGCTTTTCTCCATCCAGATTCATGTTTACTGTAACCTGGTCTCCAAAGTTGACATTGTATCCTTCTTTCTTATCATCATTTACAATGACTGTATACGGTCCGCCAAGAGGGATTTCTTTGAAGATATATTCCCCTTTTGAGTTGGTTTCCGTTTCCGTTCTGAACCCCGTAGATTCGTTCACGATGGTTACTTTCACTTTTTCCTGAGCGGTACTTCCCGGTCCGGTTACTTTCCCTACAATAGAGGCCTGCGTGGTTTGTGCATAAGCCATTGTTCCAAGCCCTAAAAACAATAATCCCAGTACAATCTTTACTTTTCTCATTTCTTCAAATTAGATGTGCAAAGGTATTTTTACTTTAAAAGCTGGCTATTTAAGGGAGTTTTAACATTTTTTTAATTAAATCGGAACATTATGTTAAATTACTTTTAACACTCATTGTATTCTGTACACAACCAGCTTGTTGAGATGTGTTACGTATTTTTAATTTTCGTGTACTATTTAATTCCGTTATTTTTTAAATGAGATTTAGCAGAACCTCAATGATATGATTACTAATTGTACTATAAAACCTTCTTAAAAATAATGAAAACATAGAGAATAACTAGTCTTTATAACCTTCATATCTCCCAGCTTCCTTCTTCCAGCTTCAAACCTATCTAAAAACCTCCGGTTTTTATCCCAAATTCACGTTACTTTAGTTATTTTTGCTCAAAAGATATACAACCCATGTCTGAAAACATTCAACAAAAAATAGAACAGCTCCGCAAAGAGCTTCATCAGCATAACGAAAACTATTACCTACTGGATACGCCTACCATTACTGATTATGAATTTGATATGCTCCTTGAGCAGCTTCAGGATCTGGAGGCTAAACACCCTGAATTTTATGATGAAAACTCCCCTACGGTACGTGTAGGAGGCGGCATCACAAAGGTTTTTCCTACGATTCAACACAAATTCAGAATGTATTCTCTGGATAATTCTTATGATTTTGACGATCTGGAAGATTGGGAGAAAAGGATCATCAAAACGATTGATGAACCGGTAGAATTTGTCGCTGAACTGAAATACGACGGTGCTTCTATCTCTATTCTTTATGAAAACGGAAAGCTTTCCCAGGCGGTAACCCGTGGAGATGGTTTCCAGGGAGATGAAATTACCCCGAATGTACGTACGATTTCAGATATTCCTTTGACATTAAAGGGTGATTATCCATCACCGTTTTTCATGCGTGGAGAAATTTATCTGACCCGAAAGAATTTTGACAAAATCAATAAACTGCGTGAAGAAGAAGGTCTTGATCCGTTTATGAACCCTAGAAATACAGCAAGTGGAAGCTTAAAGATGCAGGATAGCGGCGAAGTAAGAAAACGTGGCCTTTCTTCTGTACTTTATCAATTTATTGCTGAAGATATTCCTGCAGAAACACACTGGGAACTGCTTCAGAAGGCACAAGGTTGGGGTTTCAAAACTTCCCAGCAGGCCAAACTATGCAAAACACTGGATGAGGTAAAGGAATTTATCACATTCTGGGATACGGAACGTCATAATCTGCCTTTCGAGATTGATGGAATTGTATTAAAAGTGAATTCTTTACAGCAGCAAAGACAGCTTGGCTATACGGCAAAATCCCCACGTTGGGCAATGGCCTATAAATTTAAAGCTGAAAAGGTAGAAACTGAACTGCAAAGTGTTTCTTATCAGGTAGGAAGAACGGGAGCGATTACTCCTGTTGCCAATCTGAAACCTGTTCTCCTGGCCGGAACAATTGTAAAAAGAGCTTCTCTGCATAACGAAGATATTATCAAAAAACTTGATCTGCATGAGCAGGATTTCGTGTACGTAGAAAAAGGCGGTGAGATCATTCCAAAGATCGTTGGTGTCAATACAGAGAAAAGAACTGAAGAAAGCAAGGAGATAGAATACATCAAACACTGTCCTGAATGTGGTACTGAACTTGTAAAAATTGAAGATCAGGCCATCCATTTCTGCCCGAACGAACTTCACTGTCCGCCTCAGGTGGTAGGAAGAATGATTCACTATGTTTCCAGAAAAGCTTTGAATATTGAAAATCTGGGTGGTGAAACGATCGAGCAGCTTTACAAAGAAAAATTAATTGAAAACCCTGCCGACCTGTACGCTTTAACTAAAGAACAGCTTCTTCCTCTGGAAAGAATGGCCGAGAAATCTGCACAGAACATCATCACAGGAATCGAAAAATCAAAAGAGATCCCTTTTGAAAAAGTATTGTACGGAATCGGAATCAAACATGTAGGTGAGACCGTTGCCAAGAAATTAGTCAAGAACTTCCCTACTATTGAGGAATTGAAGGCTGCCACTGTTGAAGAACTTTGCCAGGTAGAAGATATTGGAACCAAGATCGCGGTAAGCATTGAAGCCTTCTTCCAGAATTCTGAAAATCTACTGATGATTGAACGTCTGAAGTCTTATGGAGTACAGCTTGTTAAGGGAGAAAGCACGAATGAAGTACTATCCAACGCTCTGGAAGGAAAAACATTCCTTTTCACCGGAAAACTGTCTCTATTCACAAGAGAAGCTGCTGAAGAAATGGTAGAAAAGCATGGCGGAAAAAATATTTCTGCCGTATCTAAGAACCTCAACTATCTTGTGGTAGGTGAGAAAGCCGGAAGCAAACTGAAAAAAGCTCAGGATATTGGAACTATTGGTATTCTTGATGAACAGCAGTTTTTGGACCTGATTGAGAAGCAATAAGATTTTTTAATATATTATCAAAAAACCATTGAGAGCAATTTCAATGGTTTTTTTGTATTATTTGATTTGTACATTTTCTTTACACACAGAGAGACTATACAACATGATGCCCGTTTTTGATCGCAAAGGCATTTCATTCAGCTAGAGGATCCAATCAGCATTCTTGGCTAAGTGTTAACGCCGCTGCAAACGTAAAATTAAGGAAGAATAGTAATCGTAAAATATTTACTCCAGGTTTCAAACAGCCCCTGAAGTCCATATACCATAAAAAAAGTAAGTAAAGGAATTCCAAAAAATGCGGCCAGAGAAAATACAAATGTGTAAGTTCCGTACGTTTTAACAAATGGAATCAGTTTATCAACCATATTATTAATTGACAAAAGGAATAGCAGGTAAACGATCATCATCACATTCCCGATCACCAGAAAAGCAAAAAAAGTACCTACATTTTCAATCTTTTTATCTACATCTACGACACTCAGAATACATGCCGTAATAAGGATTAACCCTGAAAAAGTCAACATAAGTCTTAGCATCGTCTTTTTCCAGGTCTTTTTCTTTTTACGGGAAAACTGAAAATAATACAGATTGGCCAGCCCAAAAACTGAAAGGACATAAATAATAAAAATTCCCATTGGCTAACGGTATTTATTTCAGGTTTTTATAGTTCTTTTCTACACTAAACAATGTATTAGAAATATTCCCGGCAAATTCTGGATCTCTATTTTCAAAATAAAAAAATCCTTCTTCAAGACTGGTCTTGTTTTTTCCAATCCAGGAATTGATTTTTTTTATGTCGTCTTCTTTGAAGTCCTTGAAATTTTTCCTTTCATAAATCAGATCAAAGTAATAATGATCAATACAATCAACAAGAACTCTGAATCCGTTTTTCTGAAAATCAGTTTCCCAGCATTTCAACATTCGGTCAAGGTCTCCGGTTATTTTATAGATCCCGGTAAAGGCTTCATGATCAAAATAAGGTTGGGTTTCTATACGATGCTGCCACCATTGCCAAAGAAAAGCTTCAACGGCAGATCTTTCATGTTCCGGCCACGTTCCAAACTTTCCATATTCTAATTTACCTAACAGGGTATCAGTATAGGCTATAAAACCTCCCTTCGCATAAATTTCCAGTATTCTGGGGAGGAAATGTTTAAAATCTTCAACATTTCCCCAGGTGGTCAAAGCTTTAAATACATACCTTAAAAGATCATGCTCTTCCAAATCTCTCAATGGCCTGATGTGAAGCTTTTCCTTATCTGTTTCCGAAACACAGCACGGACATCCGTTCATCTTAGGCACAAGCGGATAAGTAGAGAACGTCTCATAAAGATATTCAACGGATCTTTCTAATGCATTCATATATTATTTAAAAACAATGATCGTATAGGAAATGGTCTCTTCTGTTTTCGGCAAAATCAACCTTATATGTTCTTTATTATTGTAATAGTCAACATAAGGTTCTTTAGTAATGATTTTTCCTTTCTCCTTTTCTTTATATCCCGCTTCTTTTATAATTCTTAGATATTGTTCGTATTCGTTTTTAGTTTTAAATTCAAATTCAATTCTGTCACTTGATTTTTCTGTAGCATATTCAAATTTTCCGACCTTAGATTGATAATCCGGACTTTCATATTCATTCAATACAAATCCCAAACCTTCTGTTCTGTCATAAAATTTAAAATTCAACTGCTTCATTTCCTTTTTAAACTCAGCCATCCCCAGTTTGTTGAACCCTTTCAACTGTTCTATTGTGAAGGTCTGTGCAGAAAGCTGAACACTCAAAATACAAAATAATGCAAGTAACCCATTTACAGTTCTCTTCATCTTATTAATTTGTCACAAATATAATTAGCTTTATCTTCGGTAAGATATGTTTTGTTCTTATATTCTTCTCTTGCTTCGGCTATTCTTTCTTTTTGGGCTTCATTAAGAATATAGTCATTCTGATCCAATTCAAAATCTAAGATTTTCTGAATTTCTTCAACTATTCTGGCTTCTTTTAGTTGAGTAATGCGATTGATTAAGTCAAGTTTTAAATCTGATGTGTTCATCATCAATGAATTGATAATCAAATTTATAAAATTTCATTTACCCTTTATAATAGTTTCTTGGGTTTCTTTTATCCAAAAGACTGTAAGGCCTAATCTTATTTTGAAGCAGTTCCAGTAAGACCTTCACTTTTACATTCAGCATATCTGTCTGGATACTGTATTGAATACTCTCCGAGTTCAGGGCCAGCTTTGAAAAAATAGCATTCAATAAACTGGAATTTTTCTTTGGGTGCTTAAGGACAATATGAATAAACTCGGCTGTTTTGATCCAGAAATGCTTTATGTCCGAGGTGCAAAAGAGAAGAACGTCATCAAAATCGATGGTCGTCGGTTTTCTCAATACATTATAAATGATCAACTGCTGGTCAGTAATGGTCAATAAAGGTTTTCTCCGGAATAGCAACAGGCCAGCATAAACAAATCCAAATGCAAAAAGGACAAGGGCAAGATAAAGAACACCAGCAAGCGGCAAGTTTTCCTTTCCAAAATCGATGCGCCAAAGTCCCAAAGTGAAAATCCCCGAAAGGATCATCAGGAACAGGCTTTTGATTTTACTGGAATAGAAATGAACTTCCTTCATGCTTATTATACTAGGATTGAATTTTCTTAGATTCAAATATATAAAACTTTAGAAAAATCAGGACTATTCTGCAAAAAATAACCCTTACAGGATTCACCTATAAGGGTTGATTGTATCTAACAATTTTATGACACCGGCAATCTGAAATAGAATGTGCTCCCATGATTTAAAGAGCTCCTTACTCCAATTTCGCCATGCTGTTTCTCAATGAAATTTTTTGAAATGGCCAGGCCAAGCCCCGTACCATTCTGATGTTCCCCGGGAACCTGAAAATAGCGGTCAAAGATCTGACGATGGTATTTTTCATCAATACCGCTTCCGGTATCTATAATACTGAATTGAATGAAGGTATTGTATTTTTCCACCAGGATCCGTATTGCTTCATCCTGAAATGAATGTTTCACGGCATTTGTAAGGAAATTATTCATTACCCAGACTGTTTTATCAAAATCAGCCATTACAAGGTCACTGTCTTCTTGCAGGAACTCTGTACTGATGGAAATATTTTTCTGTTCGGCCAGCTTTTCAACATTTTTCACAGCTGCCTGTACAATATCTTTGGGAGAACATTTTTCTACCGTCAATCTGATGTTTCCGGATTCAACCTGAGAGAGATTGAGCAGTTCCCCTGTAATGTCTAATAAACGCTGCCCGTCTTCGTTGATGCTCTTCAGAAGTTCCTGTTGCTGTTCATTCAATTCCCCGAATTTTTGGTTGCCGAGTAACTGTACTCCCATTTTTATGGCGGAAATCGGTGTTTTCAATTCATGGGAAATGGTAGCAATGAAATTGGTTTTGGCAAAATCAAGCTCTTTGAAAGGGGTAATATTTCGTAACAAAATTACTTTTCCGATATTTTTTTTCTCTTTTTCCCCTGTTTTGATGATATTAATAGGAACTATATCCTGTTCGAAATAGTTCTCTTTATTATCACGGACAATCTTAATAGGATCTTTTACCGGATGGTCTATATTTTTCAACAGTTCCCGGATCAGATCATTGTTGATCGCCACTTCATGAGCTGTCTTTCCTATGATCTCTTCTTTATGAAGATTGGTAATCTTGAGCGCTTCATCATTGATCATATAGATAAAATGATTTTCGTCCAGACCAATGACAGCATCGTGCATATTGTTGACCAACGTTTCAATCCTTTTTTTATCCATCAGCTGTTTGGAGAGTGTACTGCTTTCATACTCCTGCAGTTTCTCTGCCATTGTGTTGAATGATTCTGCAAGCCCACTGAATTCTTCACTTCCTTTGAAATGTACCCTTTCATTATAATTTTTATCAGCAATCTGTCTGATACTGAACGTAAGCTGATTGATAGGCTCCGCAATAGTCTGAGGTAAATTGAACAACAGAATAAAAGCGATCAGAAAGCATACGGTTCCTAAACTCACGATCCAGAAAGTTGCATTTTCTGCCGTAATGATGGCAATATCACTTTTACGTTCAATGCCTTTCATATTCAAAGACATGATTCTGGCCAGATCTTCACGGATCAGTTTTTCTTTATCGGAAGTAGGTTCTTTCAGGTAACTGCTGAAGTGCAGATTCAGATTCTGAGTGGCTTCTTTCTCTCCAAATTCAGTAAGATTCTTTTCCTGTAACTTATTATTTTTCTGAAAATCGGCTACGGCAACGGTACTGTCTGTACTGATATTATCCAATGCCAGAAGCATATTTTTGGAAAACTCCAGACTGTTGTAATTGGCGGTAAGGATCTTTTCGGTATCGGATTTTAATTTGTTGATATATACAGAACCTATCACTGACAGCAAAACGATCAGCAGAAATAAAAGGCCAACGCCTAAGGTAAGTTTCGTTTTAAGTTTCATATGAAGATACTTATTGCTTTTTAAAAGACATATGCAATCGCGTCATCTTTATCGGTGTTTGTGTTTCCAAATCATTGCGATTTTATTACATTTAAGATAAAATAATAATATCTATCTGTCTTTCATTCAATCGGTTCATCAGGGTATAGATCCAGCTATATCCCAACAGCCGCTGCCAGAATTTTGCATGGGGTTTTCCAATACAGACGGTCGTGATATTGTGAGCGATCACATATTCCAGAATTCCGTTGTGAACACTGTTTTCTTTGATCCGGACCACTTTTGCCCCTAATTCCTGTGCTAAATTAAAATTATTAATCAAATACCTCTGCTTATCCAAAGCAATTTTTTCAGGATTCTCAGAAGGTTTCTGAATATAGAGAACCGTCCACGGACTGTTGTAATAGCTAGCCAGTCTCGCCGTTTTCCGAATGATCGTTTTGGCAATCTTCTCATTGCTGCTGATGCAGGCCAGGAATTTTATAGGTTTAAAGTTCTCGGTCTTGATTTCAGTTTCTACTTTTCTTTCTACGTGAGTAGCCACTTCTTTTAAGGCCAGTTCCCGAAGCTGCAGAATATGTCCGCTTTGAAAAAAGTTCGTAAGGGCTGTCTGAATTTTCTCTTTTTTATAAATTTTACCTTCCTTCAGACGGGTCAGCAGTTCATCGGCAGTAAGGTCTATATTTACTACTTCATCCGCCAAAGCCAGAATTTTATCTGGAACTCTTTCAGCCACCTCTATTCCGGTAATTTTCTTTACTTCTTCATTCAGGCTTTCAATATGCTGGATATTCATGGCACTGATCACATTGATCCCGTTATCAAGAATTTCCAATACATCCTGCCATCTTTTTTTATTTTTGGAGCCTTCTACATTGGTATGGGCCAGCTCATCCACCAGGACTACTTCAGGGTGTTCATTGATAATAGCCTGAAGATCCATTTCTTCCAGATTTTTTCCTTTATAAAAAACCGATTTTCTGCCAATCTCAGGAAGACCTTCTACAAGGGCTACCGTTTCTTCCCGGTCGTGGGTTTCGATATAGCCAATCTTTACATCAATGCCATTTCGTAAAAGAGAATGCGCCTCCTGAAGCATACGGAAAGTCTTTCCTACGCCTGCACTCATCCCGATATAGATTTTGAATTTTCCTTTACGGGACTTTTGGATCAGTTCTAAAAAATCTTTTGCTGATGACATTGATTTTATTCTTTTTAAATTTATTTTAAGCACTTTTTCCTGTGGCTAAACCCATTTTAAAACCATACCGCTAAACTGGATGTTATGAAGAAATTTCCTTTTTTAAATTCATCGTTCTTCACAAAAATAGCATCTTTAGATGTAAAACCTCTTGCCTCTGTACGAAAAACCACATTTTTGAAAACAGCATAATCCACATTCAGAGAATACCCGAAAGTCTGGAATCCGTTGGGAGTTCCGGTATTGATGATCACTCCTTTTTTATCATTATAATACTCCAGTCTTCCAGCGAGTGCCCATTTATCATCAAGCTGGTATTTCATCTGTACGTTCGGACTGTACCAGATATTATACTGCTCACTTCCTTTCATCTTTTGTTCTGCGCCAATATCAAATCCCAATAAGGCTGAAAACCGGTCTGTCAGTTGAAAGCTTCCATAAAGATCGTGAAAGTAACGCATTCTTTTATCTTCTTTTACCTTGTCGTTCCCAATGAAGGAACTGCTGTTCAGGGTAATTTTATCATTCGGTTTATAGGTTACCTGATGACCAAAAGAAATACTCTGATTTCCTTCCGGTTTTGCAATACGCTGCCAGCCATTCAGGATCAATCCGCTTACAAACCATTTCCCATTATCTGAGGTATAGGAAACTTTAGCTCCTGTTTCAAAGTAAGGCGAATTTTCTGCAGCAAAACTTCTTGTCAGATTGATATTATCTTTTCCTATAGCACTTTCCCAACCGATATGAGAAGGCATGATCCCTACATCCACCCATAGATTTTTGGTTTTTGAAATTCTGATTCCTATGTTTGCCTCGTTAATATATCGAAGCCCTTGCTGTTCTGCAGCCATGTTATCCTGAGCATAAGCTCCTGCCATCAGAGCCAGATTGGCACGCAGGTTTTCCGTTTGATAGGCGGCTTTTACCAGCCCCAGGTTAAGATTCACTTCATTATGTCTGTTATATGAGTATAAAAAATTCTGACGAAGATGATTATTTGGATTATTAAAATCATAGGTATAAAAAAGTTCTGCATAAGCGGAAAATGTAAGTTTATTTCCTGTTTTTAATGAATCTGATGACTGTGCTTTGGAGAAAAATAGTCCTAATAAAGCACTTATAACTAGATATTTTTTCACGTTAGTTGAGAGGATGTTAACCGTGTCTGGGTTTAAAACCTTGGCACACGGTTAATGGTTAATTATTTTAATTGATCCAAAGCGATATTAAGCTTTAGGACATTCACTTTTGATGGGCCGAAAAGTCCAAGCCATGGCTTTTCAGTCTGAGTATTGATTACATTTTTGATCTGTTCTTCAGAAAGATTTCTCTCTTTTGCGATTCTCTTTACCTGATATAATGCACCTTCTTCAGAAATATCCGGATCCAGGCCGCTTCCACTTGCGGTTACAAGTTCTACCGGAACTTTTTCATTTCCCATGCCAGGGTTTTTCATTTTTAAAGTATCAATTCTTTTCTGTACAGTTTCCAGGTATTCTTCATTACTTGGACCTTTGTTGCTTCCCCCACTTCCTGCAGCATTATAGTTGACGGAAGAAGGACGCCCATGGAAATATTTGTCAGATTTGAATTCCTGCCCGATATTGGCATAGAACTTCTGCCCTTTATAATTAATGATCTCTGCATTTCCCTGAGTAGGTAAAATTTTTGAGCCTCCATAGACAATACCCAAATAAATACCTACAATAATCAACATCACAAGCGTTAATCTGAATGCTGAAATAATATGATTTTTCATTTTTTTAATTTTAATAGAATAAACTGATTATCAAATCAATGATTTTGATTCCGATGAAAGGAACAATAACTCCTCCCAAACCATAGATCAGAAGATTTCTTCTCAACAATGCACTGGCTCCGATCGGTTTGTAGGCTACGCCTTTTAAAGCGAGCGGAATCAGGAACGGAATGATCACCGCATTGAAAATAACCGCAGATAATATGGCTGTTTCCGGGCTGTGAAGATTCATAATATTCAGTTTCTGAAGGGAAGGAATAAATGTGATAAACAACGCCGGAATAATGGCAAAATACTTTGCCACATCATTGGCAATACTGAATGTCGTCAATGTTCCTCTCGTCATCAGCAGCTGCTTTCCGATTTCTACAATTTCGATCAACTTGGTAGGGTCATTATCAAGGTCAACCATATTTCCGGCTTCCTTGGCAGCCTGTGTTCCGCTGTTCATGGCAACACCTACATCTGCCTGAGCCAATGCCGGAGCATCATTCGTTCCATCCCCCATCATCGCTACCAGCTTACCTTCATGCTGTTCTTTTTTGATATAGTTCATTTTATCTTCAGGTTTTGCTTCGGCAATAAAATCATCTACTCCTGCTTTCTCTGCAATAAATTTTGCCGTTAAAGGGTTATCTCCGGTTACCATCACTGTTTTCACCCCCATTTTTCTCAATCTTTGGAAACGTTCCTGGATACCGGTTTTAATAATATCCTGAAGTTCAATTACTCCCCATACTTTCTCATTAACGGCGACCACCAAAGGAGTTCCTCCGTTTTCAGAAATTTTGGTCACAGCATCCTGGGTTTCCTGAGGGAAAAGATTCCCGGTTTTTTCAGTCAGTTTTTTTATCGTGTCATAGGCACCTTTTCGGATTCTTGTGTCTTCAAAATCGATTCCGGAGGTTCTGGTTTCCGCTGTAAAATCTATATAGATTGGATTGGGAACCAGTAAATCTTCTGATTTCAGCTGGCTAAGTTCAATAATAGATTTTCCTTCCGGTGTTTCATCCGCTACAGAACTCAATGCAGAGGCTTTAATGAAATCTTCAAGCTGAATTCCGTTAGCCGGGTGAAATTGTGTTGCTTTACGGTTTCCGATGGTGATGGTTCCTGTTTTATCAAGCAAAAGAACGTCTATATCTCCTGCAGTTTCCACCGCTTTTCCACTTTTGGTAATTACGTTGGCTCTCAAAGCTCTGTCCATACCCGCAATCCCGATTGCAGAAAGCAGTCCCCCGATCGTTGTCGGAATGAGACAGACGAAAAGTGAAATAAATGCCGCAATCGTAATGGGAGTCTGCGCATAATCTGCAAAAGGCTTTAAAGTGAGGGTTACAATAATAAAGGTCAGGGTAAATCCTGCTAACAATATGGTTAATGCGATTTCGTTGGGTGTTTTTTGTCTTGATGCTCCTTCTACAAGGGCAATCATTTTATCCAGGAAAGATTCCCCGGGTCTTGTTGTTACTTTTACTTTTATTCTGTCTGACAATACTTTTGTACCGCCTGTTACAGAACTTTTATCTCCTCCGGCTTCACGGATCACGGGAGCACTTTCGCCGGTAATGGCAGATTCATCAATGGTTGCCAGCCCTTCAATGATCTCGCCATCCATCGGAATCTGATCTCCGGCCTCACAAAGGAAAATATCTCCCAATTTCATTTCTGCAGACATTTTCAGCGCAGTTTCTACCTGAAATCCGGGTTTGTTATCTAGCACTAATTTAGCAGGGGTTTCTTCACGGGTTTTTCGGAGCGTATCGGCCTGTGCTTTTCCCCGGGCTTCTGCAATGGCTTCTGCGAAATTGGCAAACAGAACCGTAAAAAATAATATGATGAATACTAAAAAATTATACGAGAAACTTCCCTGGGTTTTATCGCCAGTGAGGCTGAACATGCTTACGATAAACATCACAACTGTTCCGATCTCCACCAGAAACATGACTGGATTTTTAAACATAATTTTCGGATTCAGTTTCACGAAAGACTGTTTGATCGCTTCGTTTACCAAATCTCTTTGAAACAATGTTTGTGATTGATTTTTCATTTTTTTTGAAAGAGTTTATATCATTAAATCAATAGTAACCATCAAGGTCAGCGAACTGCAGGGAAATGGAAATGGATAATATTATGGTGAACGTTTCAGTAAGTATAAGACTAACTTCCTCAAACATTTCAGCTTCCTTAATGGTTTATTATTGATCTTAATTTTTACTGTTTATATTTATTTTGAGAAATACTGGATTTGCTCTGCAATAGGGCCTAATGTCAATGCCGGGAAGAATGATAAGGCTGCAATAAGCAGGATAACCGCCAATGTCATAAAGCCGAAAGTAGCTGTATCCGTTTTCAGTGTTCCTGAGCTTTCCGGGATGAATTTTTTCTGTGCCAGTAAACCTGCTATGGCCACAGGGCCTATGATTGGGATAAATCTTGAGAGTAACAGTACAATTCCTGTTGAGATATTCCACCATGGGGTATTGTCTCCAAGTCCTTCAAATCCGGATCCGTTATTGGCTGAAGAAGAAGTAAACTCGTACAGCATTTCACTGAAGCCATGGAAGCCCGGATTGTTCAGTGTTTTTGCTCCAAATTCCGGCAGATAGGCAGTTAACGCTGTCCCTACAAGAATCAGGAACGGGTGAAACAATGCTACAATCATCGCAATTTTCATTTCCTTGGCTTCAATTTTCTTACCCATAAACTCCGGCGTTCGTCCTACCATCAAACCGCTGATAAATACGGCGAGAATGATAAAGATGAAATAGTTCAGAATTCCGACACCACAGCCTCCGTAGAAACAGTTGATCATCATCGCCAGCAGTTCATTCATTCCTGAAAGAGGCATTGTACTGTCGTGCATAGAGTTGACAGAACCTGTTGAAATAACGGTTGTGGCAATACTCCAATATCCTGATGCAGCGCTTCCGAATCGGATTTCCTTTCCTTCCATTGCGCCCAGACTGTTATCTGCTCCCATCTTTGTAATGAGAGGATTTCCTCCTGTTTCGTTAACAATGTTGGGAACGGCAAGTGCCAGAAAACCAACGGTCATTACCGTAAAAATCACCCACGATAGTTTTCTTTTGTTTAAATAAAAACCTAAT
The DNA here is from genome assembly GCF_056844665.1 of Chryseobacterium sp. FR048. Lineage (NCBI taxonomy): Bacteria > Pseudomonadati > Bacteroidota > Flavobacteriia > Flavobacteriales > Weeksellaceae > Chryseobacterium > Chryseobacterium sp. FR048. The sequence goes on from NZ_JBXDSE010000001.1 coordinate 1,078,684, forward strand.
GCAAACACCAATGCAAACGGAATGATCATCTGAGTGACCATCTCTGTCATATTCGTTATATAATTTGGATTTTCAAGCGGATGGGCAGAATTGGCACCGAAGAAACCACCTCCATTGGTCCCTAAATGTTTAATCGCTACAAAAGCAGCTACCGGGCCTCTGGAAACGTCTATTTTATTGCCTTCCAGCGTGGTAATATGATCTTTACCTTCAAAGGTCATCGGGCTTCCGTTCATAGAAAGGATGAAAGCAACAATTACACTGATCGGGATTAAGATTCTGATCATCGATTTGGTGAAAAAATCATAGAAATTACCTAATTCCGTAGCTGTTTTCTCTTTAAAAGCTTTGAAAAGAACAGCCATTGCAGCCATTCCCGTTGCGGCAGTGACAAATTGTAAAAACATCAAATAAAGCTGACTCAGATAACTTACTCCCGTTTCTCCTGAATAGTGCTGTAAGTTACAGTTGACTAAAAATGAAATGGTTGTATTGAAAGCCAGATCAGGAGACATATTGGGATTCCCATCCGGATTTAGAGGCAGCCAGGCCTGAGTCAGAAGAAGAATGAAACCAATGATAAACCAAACCAGATTAATAGCCAGCATGGCATACATATTCTGCTTCCAGTTCATCTGACGATGGGGGTTAATTCCCGATATTTTATAAATTAACTTTTCAATGGGTTCGAAAACCGGATCTAGAAAAGTTCTTTTGTATCCATAGACATTAGCAATATATTTACCTAAAAATATTCCGATAACTAATGTGATAGCAAACATTGCTATGATGCCTAAAATTTCTGTATTCATGATCTCTAAAATTTTTCAGGTTTCATTAAAACATAACAGATGTACACAAAGGCAAGTATTGAGAGGAAAAATAGACTCCACATAATTTTATATCTTATCAAAAAATTCAACTGATTTATATAAAAGCCAGAACAATACTGCAAAGAGCAGAACTAAACTTATCAGCATCATATCTTTATCATTAAGGTTAAAAGAGTAAACAATACGTACGATACAATCAGCAAACTAAAAGTAGAATGCTCCCGTTTTTTAAACGTTTTTCTTGAAATTGTCATTTTTAAATATTTTATTCAAACCTGATATGCCAAAAGAAATTCCAAATTGAAAACGGATCAATTAAAAAACTGATTTACAACATATTAAACACAATTTAACTTCAGTATAAAAACAGAAAAGCCTATCAAAATGATAGGCTCTTTATTAAAATGATAAAATGTATTTATTTCAATCCGTATTCTTCCAGTTTACGGTATAAGGTGGCAATACCAATCTCAAGAAGCCTGGCTGCTTCTGCTTTGTTTCCTTTGGTATACTGTAAAACCTTTTGAATATGGATTTTTTCTAGTGATCTTATACTTAAAGAATCACTTTCCGGAACCGCTTTTTCTGAATAATGAGGAAGACTATCTGTATCCAGTACATTATTGTCCATCAAAATCATACTGCGCTCCACAGCATTTCTCAGCTCACGGATATTCCCTTTCCAATCGTTTTTCTCCAGGGTTTTATAATAATCCGCGGTTACTTCTACAGAGGTTAAATGCAATTTATGAGAAAACTGGTCAATAAAATTTTTAGCCAGCATTTTTAAGTCCTCTTTTCGTTCCCGGAGTGAAGGAAGGATAATCTCAAATACATTCAACCTGAAATAAAGATCCTCTCTGAAATTACCGTTCTTTATCTCTTCTTCAAGGTTCCTATTGGTAGCTGCAACAAGTCTAAAATCAGATCTTGAGACCTTCGTTTCTCCCATTTTGATAAATTCTCTGGTCTCCAGTACCCTGAGCAGCTTTGCCTGGAGTTCTATGGGCATTTCACCAATTTCATCCAGAAATAAAGTACCTCCGTTTGCCTCCTCAATTAAACCTTTCTTATCCTTTATTGCTCCCGTGAAAGCCCCCTGTTTATGACCAAAGAGTTCACTTTCCAGAATTTCCTTGCTGAAGGCTGAGCAGTTGATCGCTACAAAGTTATTTTTCTTCCTCTCACTCCCCTCATGAATCGCATTGGCAAAAACTTCCTTTCCAGTACCTGTTTCTCCAGTTAAAAGAACTGCAGCATCCGTCAAAGCAACTTTCTCAGCAAGCTTTTTTGCCTGTAAGATAGAGGGAGACTTACCAATAATCTGCCCAAATCCTTTAGCTACATGAATCTGCTGACCTGTTCTTGATCTGTTATCCTTTACTTTTTCCAGGGCTTTGTACACCAATGGGATAATTTTCTCATTGTCATCTCCTTTTACCAGATAATCATAAGCCCCATTCTTCATAGCCTGTACAGCATCCGTGATATTACCAAATGCCGTCATCAGAATAATCTCCAAATGCGGATATTTCGTCTTGATCGATTTTATCAGCTCCACTCCGAAAGCATCAGGTAGGCGGACATCGCTCAAAACAACATCAAAATCATACTGCTCAAGCATTGTCATTGCTGACCGTGCCGTAGAAGCTTCTTTTACATTAAAATTCTCTTGGGAAAGGATCATTCCTAATAACTTAAGGAGCTTGATCTCATCATCGATGATCAGAATGTTTCCGGACATCATATTTATTTTTGGAAAACTAGTACAAACTTATTGATTTTATTCGAGTAAAACAGGATAATAGAAGGAAATAGTTTTTTGAACCACACATGAAACTTCAGGAGCTTCATCCCGCTATCCACTCATACTCCTCACGCCATTGCTCTTCCCTACCAAATCCTATCGCAGCCCAACCAAGTTGCGGGGTAACCGTTACTATCGGGGCTAGGGGTCGTGTAATATATCAATAGTAATGGGAAGTTGAACAATATTCTTTCTATAGCCTTTCAAGGGTTAGTATTATTTCAGAATGCCCATTATAAAACAGGATTACAGGTCTCATGATGCGGATTTCCAAACCTAACAGGTTTTAGAAACCTGTTAGGTTTAGTCTGTGGGTATATCAGGTAAAAGAATGGATTGTGGATAAGTAGTCTTGGATCCCTCCGGGATGGAAAAGTGCAGGGGAAGAGGTATGCTGGTCTTACAGGGAAGATTGCTATGTTAGTAAAAGGAAAAGTAAAAAATGGTCTGCAGAATATATAATGAACTTACATTTCATCATTCAATAGGGACGGGCTTTAGCCCGTTCTCATTAAAAAAATAATTCCATAGGCTTTAGCCTAAACTTATAGCCATCAATATTCTGGCTCAAGTAAAACATTCCCTGAATAGGTGATTATTTAATATTTGGAAGAGAACAGTTTGATAACAACAGTAATGATATAAGGAATAGAACTGGGATAAATTCAGAACAAAGAACAAAGAATAAAGAACAAAGAGTAAAGAGGGGTAAATCCTGAGAGTAGGCTTAAGTATAAAGCAAAAAAAATCCTCTATCTTTCGATAAAGGATTTTTTAAAAATAAAATAAAAACTGGCGGCGGCCTACTCTCCCGCGTTAGCAGTACCATCGGCGCTGGTGGGCTTAACTTCTGTGTTCGGAATGGGA